>NZ_JACJST010000020.1 GCF_014698305.1 Anabaena lutea FACHB-196
ATTTATTTAACATTAATTTCAGAAAAATATTTTAGCGATGCCTGTTTTTAACTTGGCGATCGCACTTTTTTTGCCCCACCTCACAAAATCGCGTTGCTCCCAGTTGATCTCAGTGGTGCTAACTTGAGTGAAGCCACGCTGCGTTATGCTGATCTCAGTGGTGCTAACCTGAGTGAAGCCATTTTGAATAGGACATCTGTGAGCGACGCTAATCTAGCAGGTGCTAATTTGAAAGGTGCTAACATGATCAATGCTAGGCTAGAGCGGTCAAATCTGAGTGATGCCGAACTTACAGGTGTGAACTTGTATGGTGCAATTATGGCAGATGTGAAACTGCCTAGAGCCAAATTAAGTCACGCAAACCTGAGTTTTGCCAGGTTGAGTAGAGCAGATTTAAGTCGGGCTATCATGCGTCAGGCTAATCTCACCGAAGTAGATTTGGTTGATGCTTATCTTGCTAGAACAGACTTGACTGGTGCTAATTTAAGTAAAGCAACTCTAATCAGAGCAGAAATGAGTAGTACAAATCTGACGGGTGCAAATTTGCGTGAAGCGATAATGCCTGATGGAAAAATTAACTACTAAAAACATCAGACAGTTTTTCAGTAATTTATTTTTTGGTGTTCCCCAACATACCGTAAACTTATGAAAATGGTGGGTTACGCTGTCGCTCTAGCGTTCGCACAGCCTGTGCTTTGCACTTAGCCATGCCCGCAAGGGCTTTACCCACCCTACTAAACATTATTGATCACTAATAAATGCGGCTTACTTTCTTACTATCTGGTGAAAATATCTTACTCTCCAGTAATCGAAAGTTCATTCACCCAAATTCTGGGAGAAACTCCCCCTGGTGTTAACTCCACCTCTTTCTCTACATAAACAATTGACTGCAAGACTTCCAAGAAATCACCAGCTACAGTTGCCGACTCAATACTGGTTTTTTCACCTTTGTTAATTAGCCAACCATCAAACGGCAAAGAGAAGGAACCTTGTAAAGATTTTACACCTGCATGGAGAGCTTGTAAATCATCAATCAAAATCACATTTTCCGCAGTTTCCAAACTCAATTCCTCCGCAGGTGTTCCGGCTGCAAAAACGTGATAAAAATTGGGACTAACGCTCACCTTTGCGCCAATACTAGCATTACCAGTAGGTGTAGTATTGAACCTTTTAGCAGTTCCTGAACTGTGCAGAAAGCTGGTTAAAACACCATTTTCTATCAACTTTACCTGACGGGTAGGAGTACCTTCACCATCAAAAGTTTCTGCACCAACATTAGCTGGATGTAAAGCATCATCATAAACTGAAAGTAAAGGTGAAGCAATTTGTTTACCGATATCTTCAGCTTTAGATAAACTTTGATTGTCAAGAATACTTTGAGCATTGAATAAATTAGAAAAAGCACCTAATAAACTCAAGAAAGCTTCCGGTGAGAAAACAACTCGATATTTACCAGTTTTGATTTTTTCATAGTTCAAATGGCTGATAGTTTTCTGTGCCGTTTCCTGAATACAACCAGCAATATCTAAATCAGCTAAACTTTCCTTAACTCGATAAGCACCTGCACTGCGTGGTTTCTTATTTTCTTCCTCTGTTTTGGTGTAAAGATAAACCGAAGCTAAAGAATGAGATTCTGTTCTCACAGCACCATCACTATTAACATAAAACCTGTCAATATCCCTTTGAGCCAAACCATTATAAGGCACACTAGTAATAGCAGGATGAGTAGCTAGAAGTTGTTTTTCTGCTACTAAAAGTTTCTCTATCAGTTCAGAAACTGGGGCTTGGGGAGCTTTCTCATGACGTGTATTATGAATAGGAATAGTTGCTTCTGGACTAAAATCAGGGATATTTTCCTTCACGCCAAAAAAACTAGCTTCATAAGCAGTTTTTAAAGCCAATTCTAACCCCTTGGGATCTACATCTGTAGTGCTAGTCACACCCATTGTATTGTCTTCATTCCAGACTCTAACAGTCACTCCAGAACGATTAGAAGCCTTAACTTGTTTGGGTTCACCTTGGTCAACTTGCACACTTGTATCATCTACAGTTGAACCGTAAATATCAAACTTTTTAATGCCCAGTTTAGCGGCATTTTCTTGAGCGTAAGTTGCGATTTCTTGTATTTTTGTCATATTTCAATTCACAATGAAAATCTCAGAACATGGTAGGTTGGAGAGCCACCGTTGTGGACGGGTTTCCCGGCTTGAGACGAGTGGCGTTTGACGCAAGGAAACCCAACACAAATAATTCAACAAAACGAACTCTTTTGTTGGGTTGCGCTGTCGCTTAACCCAACCTACATAAATTTTTGATCATTCACAATCCAAAATCCAAAATCTAAAAGTCCTTACCGTCCACCAACAGTAATAGAATCAACCTTAATATGAGGCTGTCCAACTGTGGTGTAAATGCTGCCACTAACAGAACCACAGAAGCCGGGTGCAAGTGCTAAATCTTGGGAACACATGGAAATTTTATTCATAATTTCCTTAGCTTCACCAATTAGCGTAGCGCCTTTTAATGGTTTGGTAAGTTTACCATTTTCTATTAAATAAGCTTCATCAACACTAAAGTTAAATTGACCTGTAGCACCAACACTACCGCCACCCATTTTTTTACAGTAAATACCTTTATCAACAGAGGCAAATAAATCTTCATTGGTGTATTCGCCTGTATCAATATAAGTATTCCGCATCCGACTAGCGGCGGCAAAAGTGTAATTTTGACGGCGGCCACTGCCGGTTCTGGGATGTCCGGTGCGAACTGAACCTGTTCTATCAGCTAAGAAATTTTTGAGAACACCTTTTTCAATTAATAATGTTCTTTGGGCTGGCATTCCTTCGTCATCCATATCAATTGTCCCGAAGGCATTATCAGCGCGTCCTTCATCCCAAGCTGTCAGACTTTCGTGGGCAATTTTTTCGCCTTTTTTATCAGCAAAGGGTGTGGTGTTACGTTCAATTTGGGTAGTTTCTAACAGGTGTCCGCAGGCTTCATGGAAAATTACGCCGCCAAAGTGATTGGCCATGATAATGGGGTAAGTTCCTGATTCTACGTAATCTGCATAAAGCATTTTACCAGCTGATTCGGCGATTTGTTCAGATGCTTGTTGATAATCCCAAGTTCTCAGGAAGTTAGCATCACTGGTGTTACCTGCACGTTCAGCAATGGAAGCACGGTTAGCACCGTCAGCACAGAGAATATTAAATCCTACGGACTGGGTAAGGCGAATATCACGAGCAAATGTACCATCACTGGCAGCAACTAAAACTTCTTGCCAGTCACGGAAATAGGAAGCGCGGCGTGATTGGACGTGGGTAGCTTTTTTGTGGAGTTGGGCAGTACCATCAAGGAGAACTTCTCCCATTTCGCGGATGGAACTACATAGAGGTAGCCAGCCATCTTTGCCGCGTTTGGTGGCGTAGTCTCTCAGTAATTCGAGGTTAATTTCGGGGATGAAAGCATTAGCTGTAGGTAGTTGTAATCCTAAGATAGAAAGACCTTTTTCTAAGGCTGCTTTTAACCCGGAAAATGTCAGGTTATTGGTGCTGACGTAGCAGTCAGCTTTGCCACGAAATACTCTAACTCCTGCACCTGTGGCTAAACTGGGAGAAATGCTGGTGATGATGTCGTCTTCTGCTAAACAACTGATGTAGTTACGACGTTCTAAATAGAATTCGATAAAATCAGCACCAGCGGCGCGTCCTAGTCCTAAAAGGGTTGCCAGCGGGGCTTCCCAGGTTTCATCAAATCGTTCTGAGGTGGATGAATACTGGAGGGAGGGGAGTTGATTGGAGAGAAGTAGGGTATTTGTAAGCATGAATTGCCTCGTCTGCTGGCGTTATCTACAGATGTGACTGAAAAAATCCTGGTGTGTTCAGTCTAACAAATCCATGGAAGCGGCTGTTGGCAGTTAGGCAGTAGTGGTTTCCCCACATCTTATCTTTCAACACCAGAAATGAAGTGAGGAAATAATGTAACTTTTCACACTAAAAGAGCTTTGTCATCTTTTGTTTGCACCTTGGCTTTGTCTGGGAGAGGCGATTTCCTGTTTGCTCATTTTGGGTTATTTATCAATGATTTTACCGATTTACCACTTCGGCAGCGCTATGGGTTTTAATCATCCGATTTGATAGGATAATCGCGTTTTCTTCCCAGTAATTTTCTTGTGCTTGCTCTAAGCAAACCTGCAATTTTTCTGCTAAAACCTGCACATTGGGTTCATCTAACATCCCTAAATGTGTACCTGGTACATCATAGATATCTAAACCTTTCTGAGCTAGATGTTTCCAGCCTCTATCTGTTTCATAGCGACACCATCTCAACATTTCCTTAGTAGTAAATAGAGTTACTCGACCAGGATAAGCCTGAGGAACATAATCTGCCATTGTTGCCCGTTTTAGAGTTTCTATGAACTCCATATTGTCAGGGTTGCTATCTTCAGAAAAAGTGTAATTATTCCACAGGTCATACTTGCTATGAGGATTCCCAGTTAAGAGTGACCGCAACCAGTCCATCTTAGCTAGAAAATAGTACCATTTAGCTCGTAGCGATAGTTGTAACAAGGTACGCCCGTAAGCATACATGGTATGGCTGAGGGAGGGATTTTCGATATACAGCCTGGGGTTATAGGTATCGAACATTGCTAATAGAGCCACCTGCTCACCTTGGGCTGCCAACTGCTGACCCATCTCAAAAGCAACTATACCACCACTAGAGAAACCAGCTAATAGATAGGGTCCATGAGGTTGGACAGTGCGAATTTCTTGAATGTAATGAGCAGCCATGTCTTCAACCCTGGTGTGAGGAGGCTGTTTACCATCTAGTCCTTGTGCTTGTAGTCCATAAATCGGTTGTTCTGAATCTAAGTAACGAACTAGGGTTTGGTAGCCAATGATATTTCCACCAAGAGCATGAACCAGGAATAAAGGAGGTTTACTACTCCTAACCGACTGAATAGCTACTAGAGAAGACCAAGAAACGGGATCGTTTTCTTGACTGAGAATGTTCGCTAACTCTTCTATTGTTGGTGAATGAAATAAGGTAGCCAGAGGCAGTTTTTTACCAAGTTTCTGTTCGATTTGGGTGAACAATTTCACAGCTAATAGGGAATGTCCCCCCAACTCAAAGAAATTATCTTTAACTCCAATTGAGTTAATACCTAATACTTGTTTCCAAATCTCAGTTAATTGGAATTCTATGGCGTTGCTAGGAGCAATAAAGGCTTTTTCTAAATTGGGTCGTGTTTGGTCAGGTATGGGTAAAGCCGAACGGTTTACCTTACCATTAGCTGTTAGTGGAATGTAGTTAATAGGTATCAAGGTACAAGGAATCATGTACTCTGGTAATTTCTTTTGTAGAAACTGCCGTAATTCGTTGATATTTTTGGGTGCATATTGTTGATTTAGCACTATATAAGCCACCAGTCGCTTATATCCTGGTTCATCTTCCCTGGCGATAACTACTGTTTCTTCTACTCCGGGGTGTTGTGCGAGTACGCTTTCAATTTCTCCCAACTCAATGCGGAAACCACGAATTTTTACTTGATGGTCAATTCTTCCCAAGAATTCAATATTACCATCTGGGAAATAGCGGGCTAAATCTCCTGTTTTATAAAGTCGTGATTCGTGATTTTTACTAAAAGGATTAGGAATAAATTTTTGTGCTGTCAGTTCTGGTTGATTTAAATAACCAGAAGCTAAACAAACTCCACCAATATACAAATCCCCGGCTACACCAATGGGACAAGGATTAAGGTAAGAATCCAGAATATAATATTGTGCATTTTGGATAGGTTTACCATAGGGAATACTCTTCCAATGTGCTTCTACTTTACCAATTGGATAATAATTAGACCAAACTGTGGCTTCGGTTGCTCCTCCTAAACTAATTACTTCCACTTCTGGAAATGTAGTTTTTAGTAAGTCTGGTAATGTGACTGGTATCCAATCACCACTCATAAATACCAACCGCAACAAGGGATGACAATTACTAGATTTAACTGTGGGGAACAAGGAAGCTAACTGTTGTAATGCTGGGGGTGCTGAATCCCAAAAAGTAATCGGTTCATGGCAAAGAATGTTTAATAAAGCTTCTGGATCTCTAACATCTTGATTAGACACAACCCGAATAGAACCACCTGCGGCTAGAAGTCCGAAAATGTCATAAACTGATAGATCAAAACACAAAGATGTGATAAACAAAATTCTGTCAGAGGAATTAACATTAAATGTTTTGTTAACCCAGGAAATCAGATTGATAACAGGTTGATGACGCACAACTACACCTTTTGGTGTTCCTGTAGAACCTGATGTAAAAATTATGTAGGCAATATCATCAGAATTAACAGATGTGTTTAAGTTTTCTTTAGGTAATTGATCTAGATAGGAACGATTCCATATTTGCTGATTTCCCCATTGTTTCGCTGCAACTTTATCTAAACAAATTAAGTGTTGTAGTGCGGGAAGTTGTGTTTCTAATTCCTGAATGTTAGATAATAACTTAGTTTGGGTAACTAAACAATTAATTTGCAGTGAAGACAGGAGTAATTGAATACGTGCTTGGGGAAAACTGGGTTCTAAGGGTACATAAGCACCGCCTGCTTTTAAAATTCCCAAAATGGCGGGAATCATCTCTAAGGAACGTTCTAGATAAACTGCAACCAGTACGCCTGGTTTGACTCCTAATTCTTTAAGTTTATGAGCTAATTGATTCGCTTGAAAATTAAGTTCTTGGTAAGTTAGTTGCTCCTGCTCAAAGACAACAGCAACAGCTTCTGGTGTTTTTTCTACCTGTGATTCAAATAGTTGATGGATACAAATTTGTTGATTAAAATCTGCGGCTGTGTGATTCCACTCTATTAATATTTGATGTTGTTCATCTGCTGTTAATAGGGGTAATTCTCCTAGAGTTTGCCAGGGATTTGTGGCTATGCTGGATAATAAGGTTTGCAGATGTCCCAGCATTCGCAGAATTTTATCGTCGTTAAAACTGCGTTGATCATATTTTATTTTTAGTAAAAGTTCGGTTCCTGCATTACCAACTAATGTCAGAGGATAATTTGTTTGTTCTTCTAGCTGTACTTCCCAGTTTTTCCATTTTTCATCATGGGAATATAAAGCCTGATTTAATTCGTAATTTTCAAATACGACAAGACTATTAAATAATGAACTTCCACCAGCAACATCACTCCAACCCTGAATTTTTACTAGGGGAGTATGTTCATATTCTCGCAAGGTTAACCACTGCGATCGCAATTCTTTTAACCAAGGAAGTACAGGTGTTTCTCCTGATATTTTTACTCGTATTGGTAGGGTGTTGGTTAATTGTCCTACCATTGATTCTGATCCAGGTACAGATGAATAACGACAAGCTCTAGTTGCACCGAAAACAACATCACTTTCACCACTATAACGACTCAATAATATAGCCCAAGCTGCCTGTATTAAAGTATTGAGAGTGAGTTGATGTTGCTTTGCTAAATCTTCTAATATCTGAGTGTTTTTTGCTGATAGTCTAATTTCTTGCTCTCCAAAACCGCTTTTTTGATGGGGATTTTGGTCTAATAATAAAGGAGTTGGTGCAGTAAAACCTTTAAGTAATTGCTGCCAAAAACTTGCACTTTTTGACCAGTCTTGTTGATGTAACCATTGAATATGATTTTTATAAGAATGCGGTTGCATGATTTCTATATCCTTTCCTTGATAAAAAGCTTGATAAAAAGTAAAAACTTCTTTGAGAATGATGAGTAAAGACCGACCATCTAGCAAAGCATGGTGAAAAGTCCAAACAAATTGGTACACAGATTCACTTAACTGAAATAATGCTAAACGCATTAATGGTGCTGTATTTAGCTGAAATCCTAGTGTGCGATCGCTCTGAAGATAAGTCCGCAATTTATGCTTTTGTTCGGTGTCAGATAAGCTACTCCAATCTTGTTCTTCCAGAGAAAGAATTACTTGTTTATGTACTAGTTGTAGTGGTTCATTTTCGTTTGACCAATCAAAGCTACTTCTTAAAATTGCGTGTCTTTCTACAACTTTAAGCCATGCTTGTTGAAATATATTAACATCAAGCTTTTCCTGCACTAAACAAATAACCTGCTCAATATCAACTCCAGACTGTTGAGCAATTAGGCTATTAAACAACATTCCTTCCTGTAGAGGTGAAAGTTGGTATGAATCTTCTAGATTTGTTGATTTCATTTTAGGTTAATTGATAAATCCTGGCAACAAAAAGTTGATTTGATTAGCATTCGCTCGATAATACCAGATGTTTTTATAATGAGATGAATAGTTATTTAACTTACTACCAACCTCAATGTCAACTACATCAAATTTATTTGGCAAACTACTATTTTAGTGATGGTAGATATGTTTTGCCATGATTAACACCAACTCATTAATACAGCACTTAAGAAAGTTCTGCCCGTTACCTGTAACTTTAAGTTATTTTTTTGTATTTTTTGTATTGTTTTTGTATATTTTTGATTAATTATTTTCCTTGTATAAACTTTATACAATTTACAATAAATACTTTGTTTGATTTGTAGCATCTATTTAGTAAATAGGGATACATTTCTGAAAAATAAAGTATAAATCAGGACTTACGCGAAACCAAATTAAAGTAGCGGTAATTCATGAATTACCACTACGCAAGAATTAGGTTTTCAGTTACATCTTCCGTAAGTCCTATAAATAAAGATTTGATGAGGGAAACTGTCTGATAGCGTTCACGTAGTGTGCCGTAGGCATAGCGTGGCGTAAGCCATATCAGGATTTCCAGGATTTAAGGATGAACAGGATGAAGTCTGGGATTTGATCACCAATTACCCATTACCATCCTCAACTAGATAACTAGTACAACACGGCGTAAGTTAAGCAACTATTAAAAATACTGAAAAAGCCTGTTTAATCTACTTTTTAAATTTTTAATTGTTAATTTTTAATTCCGAGAAAGCGGTACTAGCAACTTGGGTAAATAATTAAAGTCCTTCTCGCAAACCCATAGCAATTTTACTATGCTTTTCAATTTGTCCCATTACCTGTTTTGCCCGTTTGATTACCACCGCCGGTAAACCTGCTAATCTTCCTGCTTCTATCCCATAGGATTTATCAGCGCCACCGGGTTGAACTTGATGTAAAAAGATAATTTGATCAGGTAACTCTTTAACGGTTACTTGATAATTTGCAACATTAGAAATAATAGTAGCCAATTCATTTAACTCATGATAATGGGTAGCAAAAATCGTCCGCGATTTAATATCAACGGCTAAATATTCAGCCACAGCCCAAGCAATTGATAAACCGTCAAAAGTTGCTGTCCCGCGTCCAATTTCATCTAATAAAACCAAAGATTGAGCAGTTGCATGATTGAGGATATTTGCAGTTTCATTCATTTCTACCATAAACGTAGATTGACCAGTAGCTAAATCATCTACAGCCCCAACACGAGTAAAAATGCGATCGCAGATTCCCAACTTAGCAGAACGCGCCGGCACAAAACTTCCCACCTGCGCCATTAACTGAATCAAACCCACCTGTCTTAAATAACAACTCTTCCCACTAGCATTTGGCCCCGTGAGAATCACCAAATCAGGATAGGAAGATGGGGAGGTGGGGAGATGGGGAGGTGGGGAGATGGGGAGTAAATTCTTCTTCCCTTCTTCCTTCACTTCTTTCTTCTCTTCGAGACGCTGCGCGAACGCGTCCTTTCCTTCTCCTGTCGGAGACGCTGCGCGAACGGAACGCTGCGCGAACGCACCTTCGCGGTTCGTTTCCTTCCCTCCTAACCAAGTCGAATTCGGGACAAAAAACCCAGCAGGTAAAGACTGTTCCACCACCGGGTGACGACCATCAATAACCGCAATTTCCCGTCCTGTCAGCATTTCCGGGCGACAGTAACCTTGATGTACAGCCAAATCAGCCAAACCACATAATACATCTGCGGCGGCGACAGCGCGAGAAATATTGCGGATTATTTCGGCATGATTACCCACTTCATCCCGTAATGCGTCAAAAATCTCATATTCCAACTGATTTAAATCATCTCGCGCTGTGAGAATTCGCGCTTCTCGTTCTTTCAAATCAGGAGTAATGTAACGTTCCTCATTTGTCAGGGTTTGTTTGCGAATGTAATTATCGGGAACTTGGTCAGATTTACTGCGGGAAATACTGATATAATAACCAAAACTCTTATTAAATCCTACCTTCAAAGTCGGGATTCCCGTTCTCACTCTTTCATCAACTTCTAAATTCGCAATCCATTGTTGATCACTTTCTACAGTAGCTTTTCTTTCATCCAAAAGCGCATTGATTCCTGCCCGAATTAAACCACCTTCTTTTAAATGTATAGGTGGTGATTCAACGATATGAGCGTGTAACTTTTCTGCTAGTTCTTCTAGGATAGGAGGGACTTTTTGTAAAGCTTTCAAGAAAGGTGATCGCGCATCTTCGACTAAGCGAGATAATTCAGGTAAACGGGAGAAAGAATCAGCTAAAGCCACTAAATCCCGTGCATTAGCTCTACCAGAAGCTGCTCTGACCGTTAAACGTTCTAAATCGTAAATTTGCCTTAATAAATTCCGCAAATCCTGACGCAAAGGCGTATTTTCTACTAATTCTTGAATGGTATCTTGGCGAGATTTAATTCCTTTAATATCAAGTAGCGGTTGTAACAACCATCTTCTTAAAGCCCTGCTACCCATTGCGGTGCGAGTTCTATCTAAAGCCCATAATAGAGAACCGTGAAATGTGCCATCGCGGACTGTTTGAGTAATTTCCAGGTTACGGCGGGTTTGATGATCGACAATTAAATAATCAGTCAGGGTATAGGTGCGTAATAATTGCAGGGAGACTGGATTGGCTTTTTGTGTATCTTCGATGTATTCTAAAAGACCACCAGCGGCGCGAACGGCGAGAGGGAGATGTTCACAACCTAAACCTTCAAGCGATCGCACTTTGAATTTCTGCAATAGTTTACTTCTAGCTTCGGCTTGGGAAAAGGGAACTTGCGATCGCAAACTATAACAAAATGTAGGTGGTAAACATTGGGGAAGAGAGGGCGAAGTTTCCCCTGGACGCAGTAAACTACCTAAATCTGGGGCGTTAGTGGGAAACAGCACTTCGGAAGGTTGTAAACGCATTAACTCCTGCGTCAGGTGTTCTAAATCACTACCTTGAGATGTGAGAAATTCCCCAGTTGAGATGTCTGCATAAGCTAAACCCCAATGATTGACAGCAATTACCACAGCCGCCAGGTAATTATTACGACTAGCTTTCAGCATTCCCTCTTCTAATAAAGTCCCAGGTGTGAGAATGCGCGTTACTTCTCGCTTTACTAAACCAATAGCATCAGCCGAGTCTTCCACTTGGTCGCAAATCACCACAGCGTAACCTTTTTCCACCAGCAGGGTTGTGTAGCGTTCCCAAGCGTGATGCGGTACACCAGTCATAGCGACGCGTCCGACTTCACCACCGTGTTTACTGGTTAAAACTAATTCTAGTTCTCTGGAGATAGTGACAGCATCTTGGAAGAAAGTTTCAAAAAAATCACCTACTCGGTACAGTAGCAACGCATGAGGATATTTATCCTTGACTTCTACGTAGTGCTGATACATTTTACTCAGTTTGCTACGGTCTTCTACCAGATTTGTATCGGTAAGTGGTGTGTTTGGGGGATTTGGTTCTGGTGTGGAAGTCGTCATGGTAGATGCTGAGAATTTAGGCACAGATTAGGCACTCTATGCGATCATAGCTTGATGTGGGGTGCGATCGCGAAGCGCTCCGCAGGAATCGCTTAAGGTTTTTTAATTTTTTTCTCACGCAGAGGCGCAAAGGCGCAAAGAGGAAGAGAGAGATTATGATTTTCTGCGATCACTACGACGTGTAAGTGGAGGTGTAGCTGGTTCATAAGCTTTCAATCCTTTATCACCTGTAAAAATTTCTACTTCAAAACCAGTGTTAGCGTAGAATTGAGCTACATTTTTAATTGTGGCATCCCCTAGAGAAATGTTACAAGACGCTAGTGTAGGCCATTCTAAGGCTAACTCTTTCAGCTTTTCTTTGCTCCAAAGTTCATCTAACTCAGTAGTAAAAACAGCCCAAGGTATGATTCCATCAGCTACTTTTACTAAAATATCAGCAAAAGCTTGAGCAATTTCATATCGCATTGAATTAGCTTGGGCAATATGATTGCCAGTTTCTATAATAGTTGCTAAAGGTAATATAAAATCTGTTCCTTGTTTTTCTTCTTCTTGAAACCGTATTTCAACTCTTTTTTTATCCCATTTGTCATTATCATTACCACAGGTTTCTTTACCTGGAACACCTAGATAAACACAAAGTATTGATGTATCAATAATCAGAATCTTTCTCATAATATGCTTTACTTTTGATTAGAAAGACTCTTTTCAATTGCGCCTTTAGTGGCTAATCTTCCCAAAGTACCTGATGCTAGTAACAGGGGCAGATTTTCAATATCTTCTAAAAGTGTAAGTTTACTTTCTCCGGTTTCCGAATCTCGATGTGCAACAACTACAAAGGGAACTATTTCTGAACCGAAAGCATCAAGTAAAGCTGGGTTATGGGTAGTGAGTAAAATATCAATATTGCGTTTACTGCCAATTTCTTTTAATATTTTTACCAGTAATGCTGCGCGGGAAGGATGTAAACCATTATCTATTTCTTCAATTACAATTTGACTACCTTCTGGGCGTGTGAGTAATGCTGTGAGAATGGCTAGAAAGCGCAATGTTCCATCTGACATACTTCTAGCATCAATTTCTGTGATTTCTCCTGGTTTCCATTCTTCTTGGCAATATAGCATAGCATCATTTCTGAATCTACCAACTTTTTCAGCCCATACTTTTTTAATATCACCTTCCGGTAAATATTTTATGTATTCAGATAAAGTTGATTCTACTTGTGCTTTTTGTTCATCAGTTAATGCTGCTATTACACCGGCGATATTTGAAGAATCACTTTCTAGAGTTTCAGATAAGTGTGAATAATCACGCATCTTAGAAGGAATAGGATTGAGAATAAAAATATTTTGAATTGCTTCTAATATTTGAGTAATATTGTTATCTGATTCGCCAGATTCTTCATCTAAAAATTCCAACTTCATGGGAATAGTTTTATTTTGTGATAAACTATATCCATAAGTCAATTTATACAAGTAATAACTATCTACATAGTTCTGATTATTATTTTTATACTCTTGAGTTAATATAGAATTTTCTAAAATACGAGCCAAAGGTTGTGTCGCTACTTCTATATTATAAATATAATCAATGTCACTATCTTTTAACTGAACTGAAGCTTTTAGTGAGAATTTATTTTCAGGTTTGTGTGCTGCCCATTCTACTCCACCACGAATAGCAGGAAGCATTTTATCGCCTGCTAAAGCAGTTTTAACATCTTCACCTCTAGCTATTCTTTGTAAAAATTCCAAAGCTTCAACCACATTAGATTTACCACTTGCATTAGTTCCAATCAGAACCGTCAAAGGATCAAGTGGAAGTTCAGCATAACGGAAACTTTTCCAATTTTCGAGAATGAGTTTTTTCAGCATAATCAACACCAAATATATTTTAGTTTAATCAAGCAGGGAATTAATTCCCTGTCTCATAGCTGAAGTCGGTTCAAACCGACTATTTCTATCTCCATAAATTATAATATATATAGTAGGTTTTAACCTACTTGAACTATTAGCAAGGAAATTCATTTCCGGGCGGGTGTAGCAGCTAACAGAAGAATTGATATATTTATAATATGAATCAAATTGTCTCTATTTTGCGTCAGTGTTACTAGTTGATTCAGTCATTTTTGATATGATAGTTTTAAAAAGGCGATCGCAATAAGGGGAAGCTTGACAAACCTTAGATACATCTAGCAATTCTAACAGTTTATAGGCGTGTTTTATTTTGTGATATTCTCCCTTAGTGGTATTAGCCGTAGCAGTTTTAAGAGTAGGTTCTAAATTATCTTTTGCAATAGTTTCCACATTAGCATTTTTGGGAATAGCATTTTCTTTAAATCCCTGTCCATAAAATTTTTTCAGAGTTTCAATATCAGCAATAAACCAAGCTTCCATTGTTTGTACCATTAAATGGCAATTATCATCATCAACTCCTGCTGGTTTATCCCAATTATCCCTAAATTTCAAATGTTCCCAAGGAGAGTTTATTTTCACAGGTGCTTCTGCATCAACTAGTAATACATTAAAAGCATCGGGATGAGATTTTAAAGCATTTTTAAAGTCACGGAAGGCATTATTACGAGTACCGCAGATAGTGATATTCCATTTAATCTTCTTGCTTTTTGCCAATTCTACTAATGGTTTGAAAAACTGACTAAATCCCTGTCTAATTAAAGATTTTGTTTTTTGGCTATCACCACCACCTTCTATATAAATACGAACTTCTTTTACCATCTATTTCCCCCTATTTCACCCATCCGCCATAAATCTCCTAAAGTATAATTTTCTAACCAATTTTTTAGTTTATCAGGTTCAAGCCGACGGAGGTGAGTTCCTGTATCATCTCTTTCACAAACTATCACTGATTCAGGATATTCACTCAAAGCAGAAACTAAAGTATCAGAGTGAGTAGTTATAATTAATTGTGTTCTCTGAGATGCTTCTATTAACATTTCTGCAATAGTTGGTAAAATATCTGGATGTAAACCAATTTCTGGTTCTTCAATACAAATTAAAGGTGGTGGAGTTGGATCTAAAAGTAAAGCCATTAAAAATAAATAACGCAGTGTTCCATCAGATAAACGATTTGCAGAAATTGGTTGAATCAAACCTTCTTCCCGAATGAATATTTGTACCGTACCACCATATATTCTTACATCTAAGTCTTCGGCTTCTTCATAGAATTTTTGCAAACATTCAATAATTTTTCTATTACCTAATTTATATTTTAAATCATTTAAAACTAGACCTAAATTACTCGCATCTTCTAATAAAGGATGTTGTGGTAAATCAGCTTTTTGAGCATTTCTTGGTTCTGAATATCGCCCCATTTGCCAATGACGATATAAACCTATTTTAGAAAATTCTGTACTCAGATAAGAAAGTTCAGGATATAAATCAGGATCTTTCCTCTGAGATAAAACTGACTGATCTGGAATTAAATCTTCTCTGCGGAGATGTCTTTCAAATCTCTCACTATCATCCTTGATTTTGTTGATATTTAAAACAGGACGACCATTTTGATAACGATAATAAAAATATACATCTTTTTGACCTTCATAAGCTTGTTCATTTTGTAGGAATTCATCCACTAATTCTAGTCTTTGTCCTACTTCTGTGAGACTTAATTGGTAATGTAGATTTTTCTCGTGTCTTTCTGGATAATTTAAGATCACATCTATATTAGCTATAGAACTACCTTTCCATAAAAATTCATTGATACCTCCACCTTGACGAAATGGTGCTGGTAAATCTGTCGGTGTTGCTTTTAGAATACTAATAGCTTCTATCAAATTAGACTTACCAACAGTATTACGACCAATTAACAAATTTAGCGGTTCTAATTTTATTTCTTCCCCCTCACTTCCATAGGAAAGAAAGTTTGTTAATTTAATTTTGTGAATAAATCTTTTACCGTCCATTTACTTCTCCTATTTACTCATCTAAACTTTATCAAAATTCTCACCCTCAAACAAACCTCAGCGAACCTCTGCGTTAACCTCAGCGCTCCTCTGCGTTTCAATTACCTCCTCAACCTTCCTCAACTCACCCACGCGCCAACTATCAGCAAGATCCTTAATAAAACTAGCGATAGGAATAGCCACCAACAAACCCAAAACACCGCCCAACTTCGCACCCAACAACAAAGAAATCACCACCCAAACAGGATTTAAACCAGTCAAACTTCCTAAAAGACGTGGTGCGACAATATTAGAATTTACTTGATCAATAGCCACAGCAATAGCCGCAACTTCTACCCCTTCCCAAAAATTTTCTAAAGCCACCAACAAACTAACAATACCAATACCTATCCCTGTACCAAAAGGGAAAAGAGAGAAAAAGCCAATAGCAATTCCAAAAAGTAAAGCTAAAGGAACACGCAGCGCCACAAATGCTAATGTCACTGTCACCGCTAAAACAGCGCCTAATGTTGCTTGTCCGATGAAATAATTTTGGAAATCTTCTCGGAGTAATTCTCTCACTTTTGTACCGATTTGGGGCGGAAACCATTGATAAATTCCATCCCACAAACGTTCACCATTTAATATCAGGTAAATAGTTAATACTACCGCCAGCACAATATTAACTAAAACGCCAATAGTATCAAAAGCAAAACCCAGAATTTTACCAGTAAAAGACTGAAATTGATTAGAAATTCTTTCTAAGATTTGAGTAGCTAAACCACTGACATTTACAGGTAACTGTTGTGTAGCTGCCCAATTGAGGAAAGCTTCTAATTGTTGATTCCCTGAATCAATCCAAGCAGGGAGAATATTAACGAATTCATTCAGTTGTGCGAAAATTAGCGGCAGCAAGATAACTCCTACAGCCCCTAAAATAACTACAGCTAATAGTAATACTCCGACAATTGCTAAGTTACGCGGTACTCCCCGTTTATGAAAAAATTTAATCGGATAATCCAAGACAAAAGCTAGTAAAATAGCACTAGCAACTAAACTTACCAAAGGTTGAAAATACTGTACAACCTGAATTAATAACCAACCGTTAAGAATGGCAACGGGAAAGGCTAATCCCACACTTAACCAGCGGGGTAGTTTGTTGACTGTTTGCATTAGATTCACTCCACCACAGTTATAAGTTTATTGGGGTATCAGATGACTGCTTCTCTGTGTAATATCATTGTTTTATTAACTTAACCTCTCCCTCTTGCAGCAGATTCTTTAATTGCTTTCGGGAAAACTTTTGTTAATAAAGTCCAGCATAATGCGTTGGTGCATATCTCCAAATGGCCGCACTTCACCGGCTATGGAAGAATAACAACTACCCTGACGAATATCATCTGGTGTCAATAAACCCATATCCCAGCCTTCGTTTAGCACTAATTGATCTAATCCCACTAATAAAGGTGCTTGAAAAACATGGCGAACGGCTTTTTCATTGGGATAAACGCCGAATTTGGTAAAAGAAGGTAACTCATAACCGATTTCTTCGATAATTTCTCGGACAAGTGCTATCTCTGGGGTTTCACCAGGTTCGAGATGTCCACCAAACAGCCCCCAAGATCCAGGATAGTTAATACCGGGAATGTCGTCTCGCAATTGCATGAGAAATTTGCCGTTTTGGTAGAGAATAGCGATCGCAACATGAGGTACTTGATTACTCATAATTATTCTTCTTCTAGGTAAACTTCCCCGTACTCTTTGCCGGCTAAAGGGATACTTTGGTATCTTACCTTACCCTTAAATATTACCTGTTGTCCCACTTGGAGATTGTTTTGATGAGTGAGAACCCAGATTTTGCCTGTTGAGTCGTTAATTTGATAAGCTTTCTGCTTAATTAGGGGAGCTTCCTTTTCTACCTTACCTTGGATGTAAACTGTGGTCTGATTCTTTGATGCTGGTTTAATTTCTCGAATCGGCGTGGCATTAGCACTAAGTATCAGGTTACTGGTAGCAGAATTTCTCGAATTACTACAACCATAAAGTTCAAATACCAGCAAACAAGCCAATACTAGATGAAAGAACCTTAGAGAAGAAATTTTTGCTTGTTGCCTCAAACCAAGCCATTTAAATAATTTTTCCATTTATGCTTACCTTATCGCCAGGTTCCATTCATCCTAGCCATAGATTAAGCTGTTGGGCTGACAAATTGAACTTTTCAGCAAGCTTCACTTGGGGGCTGCTAGGGATTTAAAATAAAGGCCGATCCTCTCTGCAATTGTCATGGAAACAAAAACTGCCAAACTGCTCGATGGTAAAGCATTAGCGGAAAAAATTTACAAAGAACTAGCTGCGACTATTGCAGAATTAAAACCCAAAATCGGTCGTCCCCCTGGTTTAGCAGTGCTAATGGTTGGTGATAATCCAGCCTCAGCAGCTTATGTCCGCAACAAGGAAAAAACCTGCGCGAAAGTGGGTATTACCTCCTTTGGTCAGTATTTTCCTACCAACACTACCTTCACAGAACTAGAAGCGGTGATAGCACAACTTAACCAAGATGAACAGGTGGATGGAATTCTGGTACAGTTACCTTTACCTGGACATTTAGATAGCATCGCTCTTTTACATCAAATAGAACCCGACAAAGACGTAGACGGACTACACGCGGTTAACTTAGGACGACTGGTGCGGGGAGAAGCAGGTTTACGCAGTTGTACCCCAGCTGGTGTCATGCGACTACTGGAAGAATATAAAATTCCCCTGGAGGGAAAACAGGCAGTAGTGGTAGGACGAAGTATTTTGGTAGGTAAGCCCATGGCCTTGATGCTATTAGAGGCTAATGCTACAGTTACTATCGCTCATTCGCGATCGCAAGACTTAAAAACTATCACCCAAAATGCTGATATTCTCATTGCAGCAGCAGGTCTTCCCGGATTAATCACTGCTGATATGGTGAAACCGGGCGCTGTTGTGGTAGATGTGGGGATAAATCGTCTCACTGATAGCAGTGGCAAAAGTCATTTAGTCGGTGATATCGACTTTGCAGCAACTGCTAGGGTGGCAGAATATCTCACCCCAGTCCCTGGTGGCATTGGACCGATGACGGTTGCTATGTTATTGCAAAATACAGTATCTAGCTATTTACAAGCCACAAACCATTAATGAGTGATAATTATTCCTAACTAACTGTGCCGATTTGAGATTTTTTTGTCAATTCCCCTAGTTTCAACTATGGAATAAATCTAAAATCCCAAATTGAATCATGAGTGAGTGTTTCTGCCCCAGCACACCGTAAAATTGTCACACATATCTCAAGCAACCGAAAATTTTAGGATCTGAAGAATGGTAGCAACGGATAACTTTCAAAAAACAGCAGAAGCCGCCAGGTTTAACCTCGCTGCCTATCTCAAAGAACGGCAAAAGCTGTGTGAAACTGCCCTAGATTTGGCAATTCCGGTCGTTTACCCCGAAAAAATTTACGACGCAATGCGCTACTCCCTTTTAGCAGGTGGTAAGCGTGTGCGTCCCATTCTTTGTCTGGCTACCTGTGAAATGATTGGTGGAACAATCGAAATGGCCATGCCTACAGCTTGTGCTGTGGAAATGATCCACACTATGTCGCTGATTCATGACGATTTGCCAGCAATGGATAATGACGACTATCGTCGCGGTAAATTGACAAATCACAAGGTCTACGGCGAAGATATTGCGATTTTGGCAGGGGATGGCTTATTAGCCTTAGCTTTTGAATTTGTCGCCACCCAAACACCCCAAAATGTCCCTAGAGACCAAGTTTTGCAGGTGATTGCTCGTCTCGGCAGGGCGCTGGGAGCCGCTGGTTTGGTTGGCGGTCAAGTGGTAGATTTAGATTCAGAAGGTAAGTCAGATATTTCCCTAGAAACTCTGAATTTTATTCATAACCATAAAACCGCCGCCCTGTTAGAAGCTTGTGTCGTTTGTGGCGGAATTTTAGCCGGGGCATCAGCTGAAAATATCCAAAAATTAACTCGTTATTCTCAAAATATTGGGCTGGCTTTCCAAATTATCGATGATATTCTGGATATCACTGCTACCCAAGAGCAATTAGGCAAAACCGCAGGTAAAGACTTAACAGCCGAAAAAGTCACCTATCCCAGCCTGTGGGGAATTGAGGAATCACGTTCTAAAGCACAACAACTAGTTGAGTCGGCTTGTACAGAATTGGCATCCTTTGGAGAAAAAGCCCTACCTCTCCAAGCGATCGCTCATTATATAGTTAGTCGCAATCACTAGTAGTCTGTCAAAAGGCAAAAGGCAGAAGGCCGCTATGCTGAAGGATTTCCAAAATATCTATCTGTAAGCGTGATTTCTGCTTTGCTAGGTAAATTGGGAATTTTGAGTTCTACTAAACATCGTTCCTCAACACACAACCGCTGCTCATAATTTAATCACCTAACCAAAATACCATGCAGGACATAGGCGACATTTTCAACAACCGGGTGCTGCTGGTTGCCCTTGTAGCTTGTTTTGTTGCTCAAGCATTAAAACTCATTGTTGAGTTGGTCAAAAATCGCAAACTGAATGTGCGTGTTTTAGTGACAACCGGCGGAATGCCCAGCGCCCATTCAGCTTTGGTGACAGCCCTCGCAGCTGGTGTTGGACAAACTATCGGTTGGGCATCTGCTGAATTTGCTTTAGCTACTGTTTTTGCCATCATCGTCATGTATGACGCAGCTGGAGTTCGCCAAGCCGCAGGTAAGCAAGCTCGAATACTCAATCAAATGATTGATGAGTTATTTGATGAAAAACCAGATTTTAGCCAAGACAGGCTCAAGGAACTACTTGGACATACTCCCGTTCAAGTCATAGCTGGTTCTGCTTTGGGTATAACTATTTATTGGTTGGCTAGGACTGCTTATTAGTTATTGGTCATTGGTTATTGGTCATTGGTCATTGGTCATTGGTCATTGGTCATTGGTCATTGGTTATTGGTCATTGGTCAATTGATAACTGATTATTTGACACTTACCACTGAGCGCAGCAACATCACTTTTTTTCCATCTGCTAAGAGGGCAAAAAAACCATTTTCGCTCAGTTTTTGTAATGTCTTGTATGCTTCTTGTTGGTTAGTCGTATAAACAGCTAACAAGTAAGGGCGCTGTCCATAGGAAACAAGACCTACATTCCCTCCTACTGTTTTTTGCACACTACTTGCTATTTCCGGGCGGTTGAAATAATCTACCAGTACGGCAAAACCATCTCCTAAGACTTTGGGATTATAGCTGACTGTCTGAGATGGTATTGTTGCTCTTGGTATTGTTGTTGTTGGTATTGTTGTTGTTGTTGTTGGTATTGTTGGTATTGTTGCTGTTGGTCTTGTAGTAATAATGGCAGACAAGCCGACAATATTGTTAACATACTTAGCCCAGCGGTTGGCATCATCAATTTTGTTAAACCCACCAATCCGCGTTACTGTCTCGTTAAGATATTTGCAGGTAACAGTCTTGAGATCAGATGGTAAGGCGCTTCGCAACTGTTTTTGATTATTCGCTGTGGGACTGACTACTAATAAAAGATACTCTCCTGCACTGGGAGGTTGACAAGTAGGAAGGGTTTGTTGAGCAGCAACTGGACTAATCCTACCAATGAAAGGGGCTATGGCTAATAATAAAATACTGGGTAAAGTCGGAAATCTTTGCACAAAAGGTATATACATAAAATTGTAGGTTCTCAAAATATTTCTCAAAATCTCTGTTCTCTAGGGGACTTCCAAATCAAAAATCTTCATATCAAGTCCGGCTAATTGCTTATCAAAAAAACTCGACCCGTCCCCGCGTCCCCGTGTCACCCCTAATGATAAGTCTTTAACCGGACATTATATCTAGTACAACACGGCGTAAGTTAAGCAACCATTAAAAATACTGAAAAAGCCTGTTTAATCCACTTTTTTAATTTTTAATTGTTAATTTTTAATTCCGAGAAAGCGGTACTAGTTCCTTTGGGTTCAATATTCCTAGATTTGCAGTAGCAGTAGGAAATCAATATAAATGAATATTTTTAATTGATCTCCTCTACTTAGGTAAGCGTCCAGAACATAGTATATGGCCGTGGACAGGGTGGTTAGGACATCTATTGATAATGAAACTCCCACTACAAGAGGGTTTTACTCCTGAACGGCAGTTGACGGCAGTTGCTTCAAGTCGGGAAACCCGTCCACCGCACTGCCTCTTTTATGCCGACGGCAGTTCCTCTTTGGGGAAACCACCAAGACCGGACTGCCTTGGAAACCCGTCCACCGGACTGCCTCCTCCTGACTCCTGACTCCTGACTCCTGCTATACTATTATGAAACTGTAGTTAAAGCAGCTAAAGCATCAGGAATCGTTGCTGAAGGCGCGTTGAATTCCCCGGTAATGACATATTCTAGGCGCAATTTCAACCAAGTAATAAATTGCGAGTTGGTAGAAATAATTGCCACAGGAGGCTTAGGACACTTGGCTTTTATCTTTGCAAATTCCGGTGCTTCCAGAAAAGCTGGTTGCTTGACTAACCAAAAATCAATTTGCTTTTCTTGTTCGTGGTAATTACGGGTGCGTTCCTTCAAAACTTCGTGTATTGGTTCTTCTTCGAGTAGAAAGTGTTGACTAGCCAAAACGTAATAGTATGTTTGCATCTTCATCCCTTGGTTACTATTTAATAATTTATAGGGTACAGGAGTCTGACTGTACCCTAATAAGTTAACTTTTCTTGGATCTCTTAAACCAAGAACTGAAGGGACAGCCACCACCCTTATTTTCACTACTTACCTGTTTACCACCTGCTGTCAGCTTTTCTAAGAACAGGTTGTTGTCAAAATAGTGTTCTAAGGAAAGAACCTTTAAATCATCGGTTACATGAGCTACACTCATACCAATAATTTCTACTGTTTCTCCAGTCGGTGCAAAGTCTTTATATGCACCCTGAAAATGTCCCCAGTGTCTCCACTTGAATGTAACATTAGGTGGACCAGAGTAAACTTCCAGCAGTTCCCAGGGAAAGCCTTGCGGAAATGTACTGTGGAACAGTTTAGCTGATGATTCAAAACTTTCTTCTGAAGCTTTGTAATGTTGGGAATCAGCCATGAAGAGATTGTAAGTACCTTGGGCAGATAAATCTGCTGCTGTATACTCCTTACCTCCGTTGGTACTGACACGAAGCTGATCATTCACCACAGATAACCATTGCTGGGGGTTACTTTTAAAAGATACCTCCATCTCAAAGGTTCTCACCAAGTTTTGGACGATCGCTTCTAGTGTACCTTCAAGGTGATTGCGAGTACTTTCTTTAGCCAGATTTTCTTTGGAACGGCTATAATCCGGTGGTGTCTGATAACGCCATTCCGCATGGGTACTGTATGCAATCACTGTATCCCGATCCTGTACCCAAAGAGGCAGGTTGTTAGGCTGTGTGGAAGTCATAGAAGTCTGAATTTACAAATGTGACTCTAGATTTTTCAGGATTACGCAGCTAACTTCCCTCTCGTTCAGTTATCAGTTATCAGTTATCAGTTATCAGTTGCTAATGACTAATGACTAATGACTAATGACCTAGTATGGCTTCTTTCATTTCGCGGACGGCTCTTTCTATTCCTACTAAAGCTGCCCGACTGATGATAGTATGACCAATATTTAGTTCTTCCATGCCTGGAAGCGCCGCCACGGGGTAAACATTCCAGTAGGTGAGTCCGTGTCCAGCATTTACTCGCAACCCAGCTTTAATCGCTTTTTCACAGCCTTGAGCCAATAAAGCTAATTCCCGCTGGCGGGTTGTTTCGTCTTTAGCCTCCGCATACTGTCCAGTGTGCAGTTCAATAAACTTAGCTTGCACCTTGACAGAAGCTTCGATTTGTGCTGATTCGGCATCAATAAACAGACTCACGGGAATGCCAGCATTTTGCAGTTTATCAACTATCTCACCTATTCTAGCAATTTGCCCGACAATATCCAAACCGCCTTCTGTGGTTACTTCTTCGCGTTTTTCGGGTACTAATGTTACATAATCGGGTTTGATGTCGAGGGCAATTGACAACATTTCATCAGTTGCAGCCATTTCTAAGTTTAGGTGCGATCGCACCGTTTGCCTTAAAATTCTCACATCTCTGTCTTGAATATGTCTTCTATCTTCCCGTAAATGTACGGTAATTCCATCAGCACCTGCTAATTCTGCCAACACCGCAGCCGCTACAGGGTCGGGTTCTACAGTCCGTCTGGCTTGACGAATAGTTGCGATATGGTCAATATTTACACCTAGTGTAGGCACGCCTGTTTTCTCCTGTTTCACTGTCTTTTAAATTTTGATTTTAACCAATTCAGGGGGTATGAGTAAGTTGGTGTTAAAAATTGTCGTTATGATCAGGCAACGAGTAGCGAGTAGGGGAGAAAATAAATAATTACGAATTACGAATTACGAATTACGAATTACAAAGAGGCAATATGCTTTTAGAACTGCAACAAATTATTGTCAAACCAGGTCAACAAATGTTACTCAAAGATGTTAGTTGGCAGCAATTAGAAAATATTTTAGAAGAAATGGGAGAAAGGCGTGCTGCACGTATTTCTTATAGTGATGGTTGGTTAGAAATCATGGTTCCTTTACCTGAACATGAAAAAGATAAAGAACTTATTGGTGATTTAGTTAAACTTTTATTAGACAAACTCGAAATTGATTTTGAACCTTTTGGTTCTACGACACTTAAAAATGAGAAAATGCGGCAAGCTGTAGAACCAGATACCAGTTTTTATATTCAAAATCAAGCTGCTGTAATTGGGAAAAATCGCCTAGATTTAAATAATATAGATCCACCACCAGATTTAGCTATTGAAATTGATATTACTTCTCGGACTCGATTTGAGAATTATGAAATTTTAGGAGTTCCTGAACTTTGGAGATATAAACAACAAGGTTTGGAAATTTTCTTGTTACAGGAAGGGAAATATATAAAGTCTCAATTTAGTCCTAATTTTCCTAATATTCCAATTTTGGAATTAATTAATGAGTATGTGCAGCAGTGTTTAACTATTGGGAGAAGTCAAGCGATGCGGAATTTTAGGAGTTGGGTAAAGGATCATTTGTAACTATTTCCAATCTGCATGTATTGACTCGATCTACTGCTGAAGTTTTTTAATTCGATTCAAGCTATCTTGGTAGTCATCTTCATTTTGTTGTTTCTTGTACAGCGTAGCAGCTTTTTTAAAATTCTCAATTGCTGCTTGCTTATTTCCTTTTTTAGAATAAGAATTAGCAAGATTATAGTATGCTAAGGCATATTCTGGCGCAATGGAGATTGCTTGATTATAATCCTCAATGGCTTTGTCATAATTACCCAATCCGTTGTAGGCACTACCCCGTGACGCATATAGCACATTGAGAGGCTCGTATTTAAGTTCGATGGATTTGCTGTAATCAGAGATAGCCAGATCGTACTTACCTTGGGCTTTATAGGCTAATCCTCTTCGGAAATAGGATAAGGCTTGTTTGGAGTTAAGTTCGATAGATTTGTTGTAATCAAGAATAGCTAGATCGTACTTATCTAATTGATAGTAGGCATAGCCTCGCTCATCATAGCCATCGATATCGCTGGGGTTAAATTGGAGATATTTGTCGAAGTCATCAATTGCTTTTGTATAGTCTTTCAGTTTACTATGGGCATAACCCCGTCTGTAGTAATCAACTGTATAATTATTAGGATCAATCTGAAGCACTTGGTTAAAATCTTCAATTGCTCCTTTATAATCATTTTTATCATACTTATCCATTGCCCTCTCATGGAAATCCTTTGCTGACATGGAAGGAGTAGAGGTGGGTATGGGGCTATTTATGGATGTAGATGATGTATTGGACTGTGTTGTAACGACTGGATCATGTGGCTTCGTTATAAAAAAGTAGGTAATAACTATAACAGAGATGATACCTGCTCCCGCTAGGACTGCGCGGTTTCTTAGCACTGAAATAGAACTAGCAAGTTGACTGGGAAATTTAACTTGATCAGGCGTATAATTTTCATTTTTACTTGTTCCTATAACTTCTTTTATCGGTTCAATTGTTGTTTCATCTTTGCTGTGCAATATAGTTTGATTACCCATTAACTCTGAAATCTGATCTGGAGATGGGACTGATTCTTTTTGAGGAGCAATTCGAGCTTTAATAGGTTCTATATCTTTATCTCTCAGTCCCAAAATTTGTTGATAACGTTGCAACTCGTTTTGTGTCTCTTGACTGAGTATATTCTCTCGTCCAAGGGCATACATTAATGCTTGCTCATATTCTTGCAATTTTTGTTGATAGTCTCGATAAGGTTTTAAAACCTCGGCTTCAATTGCAGCAGCTTCGTGAGATAGCAGTCCTAAATTCTGATATTGTGCATCTAAGATTTTGCGACCAATCACGGAAATCTCCCCACGACTGGCATAAGTTTCAACTTCTTTGCGATATCTCAGTTTTGGATCGCCAATTGGTGCTTTAGCCAATAGGATTTTAAATCCTTCTTTGACTGCGTAGATTTCTGGTTGCATGGCGGGAGCCGCTTCTTGAACTTTCTTTTTAGCGTATTCATGCAACTCATCAACTGAAATTACACCATCATTCCCTAAGTCTGCTGCACCTGTTTCAATACCTTCAATCAGGTAACGAGTGTAAGTTGAAAGATTTTCTCCTTGTTGCTGAAAAGAATACTGAGTTGAAGTAGAAGAAGTGAGAACTGCGCGTCCCTCTCCACCGAGTTGAGTTTGGATATCAACATAACCGTCATCTTTTGCTGACCAGCCTTCGGCGAATGCGCCACTAAAGCAACAATCAAGAATTACAACTTGGCGCTTACAGCGGCTATCGCTCATGATGTTATGGACGAAACTGGCGGGAACAGCAGTTGATTTGATCAGTTGTCCTTGAGGATTTTTGCGGGTGAGACGAGTGGCCAGGTAAAGTTTACCGCTTTCATCTTTAATACCATGACCGGAGAAGTATACTATTGCTAGATCATCCTTGTGGCGATCGCTAAATAATCCCTCAATTGCTTCGTGCATTGTTTGAGGATCAGGATTCTCTAGTTTTTGGATATCTGCTTCAGCAAAGCTACCCATTTCAGGATTTTGTAAAACTTTGGCGATCGCTTGTATATCCTTGACTGAGGCGGGTAATGGGTTCAGTCCAGGTTCATACTCGCTAACTCCGATTAGCAGTGCTACCTTCACCATCTTGCTATCCTCTCCTTTAGCGATTTTTTTTCAGCTTGCTGCTACAAATTTTTGTGCTGCTTCCAGTGCGGCTGTTAGTTCTTGCTGACTGCTGGCTTTAACTTTCAGCTTTTTACCGTTAGCTTCAACTTCCAATTCAATAGTTTTGTTACCCAAGCGATCGCCTAAAAAACCCAGTAATTGCTTAACATTGCCAATAGTTACTTCAGCTTGCAACATCCCAAACAGAAAACCTCCTAACGCTTTTGAGCCTTCAGGAATTTCTGTCACTGCAACAAGTCCAGCATTTTCTACATCTAGTTCTTTGATCTCTCGCAGCAAATTACGTGTTTCCCTCTCTTGATCCTCTGCATCTAAATCTGGATTGCAAAGAGCGATTGTAAGTTTAACATTAGATTCAGAACTCATCTTGTACCTTTGAAGTTTGTTAGGCAGTTGACTATCGATTGAATTTTTGTAATTCTACTGTAGAATATCAGAAATATCTAGAAAATTTACGCAATTACCGCTAGTTTTTGCAAAATTTTATTTTTTCTAGCAAAAAATACTTAGCGGTTCTTTCGCTAAATCAAAACATTAGTATAAAATCGCAACTCGAATAATAATAACTCAATAAGGAAGATGCTAAATCACAAGCATAAATCGCAGTTGCACAAGCTGAAACAGTTAAATCACGAGAGCAGGAAGCTAAATTAAAAGCAGCTAAATTGGCTGCTAGATTAAGAGAATTGGGCGCAAAATCCAGATCTGTTGTGAACTTTTTTCTGTAGGCTAAATGTAGGTTGGGGAACCATTACTGTGGATAGGTTCCCTATTCGTAATTGATAACTAACTTGAAGCACTAGTATAAAAACGTAATGCAAACCGCCAAAACCAAGCGGAAACCCAAAACAACAGCACAGCTAACACTACTGCACCTATCAACCAGGTAGATTCACCTTGACCTAACATTGCTTGTGCAGGAACGGTAGTTAAAAATGCTACTGGAACTACAAAGGTGAAAAATACGCGATAAGCGGCGGGATATGCTACGATTGGATATCTGCCAGCTTCCAAAAACCCTCGTAAAACTTCAGTGACGTTGTAAATTTTCACGAACCAGATAGTAGTTGCTCCCAGCATAAACCACAAGCTGTAGAGAATGACTAAACTGCAAAATAACGGCAATATACTACTCAGGTACTGGTCGATTCCTAAACCGAGGCGTTTACCTGCATAGCCAATAATGATACAGCCAAAGATTAAATCTGGTAATCCCCAGGGTGATAGGGTGTGAGTGGAAAGCCAAAACTGACTGCGGATAGGTTTTAATAATACAAAGTCTAATGTGCCTTCCTGGACATGACGGACAATGCGGTTTAAGTTGGGAGCTAGGAAAGTGGCAGAAAAGCCTTGGAGTAATGTAAAAATTCCCAAGACTATCAAAGCTGCTTCCCATGACCAGCCAGTAAAAGTGTAGCCAGTGCGGTAGAACAAGAATAACCCAAAAACACTACCCGCAAGATTGCCTATGCTGCTGAGGGCGGCTAAAATAAAGTTAAGGCGATATTCCATCTCTGCGGCAATAGCAGTACTCCAAAATAACCTTAGTACTTTCAAATATCTTTGCATCTTGCTCCCATAAACCAATATCTACTAAATCTAAAATAACTTTATATAATTTTAATATTATTTTTTATTTTCTGAAAATTTTGAACGTTAAGATGTTGGATGCAACTTCCTGAGCAGGTTAGATTTCATGCATTTTGATTTACCAGAATTAATTAAATCATTGGGTTACTTTGGGGTATGGGGAATTATTTTTGCTGAATCTGGCTTACTGATTGGTTTTTTTCTGCCTGGTGATAGTTTACTATTTACGGCAGGATTTGTCGCTTCTCAGCAATTGCTGAATATTTGGGTTCTGATTTTTGGTGCGTTTGTTTGTGCTGTGTTAGGTGATAATGTCGGCTATTTTACTGGTCATAAATTTGGCAGAAAATTATTTGATAAAGAAGATTCTTGGCTTTTTCATAAAAAACACGTTACTAAAACTCAAGATTTTTATGAAAAACATGGTAAAAAAACGATTGTTTTAGCCAGATTTATGCCGATTGTCCGAACATTTGCCCCAATTGTAGCGGGTATTGGTGCTATGCATTATCGCTCGTTTATGTCTTACAATTTAATTGGTGGTTTTGCTTGGACTTTTGGCATTACTCTCTTAGGTTTCTTTTTAGGAAAAACTCTACCAGCAGAACAATTAGATAAGTATCTGTTACCAATAATTGGCGTAATTATTATTGTTTCTTTATTACCATCAATTATTCATGTAATTAAAGAAAATAGAGGCAGTAGATAATGATAAAATCCGTTACTTAAAGTTTATGCTTTAAGGTGGGATTTTTTTGATGCATAACCTGAACTGAATTGTAATAATTTTTTGTGATATATGGCTAAACTTTCTAACGAATTACAACGCTATTTTTTTGAAGAAGAAAGACCGGAAAAAGTAACTTTAGCAGATATTTTGTTATTAGCGGGAGAAAGAATTTTTGGGTTTTTGCTGGTGATTTTATCTCTACCTTCAGCTTTACCAGTTCCTGCACCTGGTTATTCAACTCCTTTTGGTGTGCTGATTTTTCTGTTAGCAGTACAGTTAATTGCAGGTGCGAAAACCCCTTGGCTACCTCCGAAGATGTTTAATCATCCTCTGCAACTATCTACAGTTCAGGGTTTTCTCAAAGCGGGATTGCCTTGGTTGCGAAGGATTGAAGCGATCGCACGTCCACGTTTATCCTATATCTGTACTACTTTACCAGGAAGAGTGACTATTGGTATTGCGATCGCTCTCATGGCTATTTCCATGATGATTCCCATCCCTGGAACCAATACTCTACCAGCAATGGGCATTTTCGTGACAGCCTTTGGTTTATCAGAAGATGATGGTGCTATTAGTTTAGGTGGTTTAGTCCTCTGTGTGATGGGAGCAATTTTAACTACCTCAATTCTGTTCGCTTTGATGTGGGGTGGTTCTAGTTTGTTAGATGTGATCAAAACTTGGTTAGGAAGGTAGGAATTAGATATTGGGAACTAGTAATTACTCTCTTTCTCCTGACTCCTGACTCCTGACTCCTGATATGGTAGCTTCAAACAAGGGAAAAATATTTTTTTGGAAGTTACAACTTGAAAACACGTTCTAATTATTGGTTATTGTTACCCTATATCCGCACTCAATGGGAAACTGTCGCTAAGGGATTTGTGGGTATTATAGGATATGTACTGGCAACTTTAACGTTAATTAATCTAGCGGGTAAATTGGCAGTTCCCTTTGGACAGGGTAATGTAGTAGCGATCGCTCAATTAGCCGGAGTCTGTGCTTTAGTATTTCTGGTGCGTGGTTTTTTTCAGTCCATGCAAGATTTATACATGGCACGCGCAGCTTTAAGAATTGCTTTTAATCTCCGTCAACAGGTTTATTCACATTTACAAAAGCTCAATCTCAGCTATTTTGAAACTGCAAAAGCTGGTGATTTATCTTATCGTCTCACTGAAGATGTTGACAGGGTTGGGGAAGTTATCAATAAGCTTTTTCATGATTTTATTCCCTGCATTTTGCAATTGGTAGCAATTCCCATTTACATGATTTACTTGAATTGGCAACTCACGCTGGCTACAGTGATTGTTGCGCCAATTATGGGAATTTTAATTGGTTGGTTTGGAGAACGTTTACGTAAATATTCTCTCAAAAGTCAAAATCGGATTTCGGATTTATCAGCTATTCTCACAGAAGTTTTTAGCGGTATTCGTTTAATTCAAGCTTTTGCCGCAGAAGACTATGAAATTGCTAGATTTAGCCATGAAGCCGAACGCAGTTTAAGAGCTAAATATTCAGCAGAAAGGTTAAAAGCAATTCAAATTCCCATTGTGGGATTTTTGGAAGCTTTAAGTGCTTTATCTTTACTGATGGTAGGAACTTGGCAAATTTCTCAAAACAATTTAACAGTAGGAGCTTTTTTCAGTTATTTAGCAGCAGCAGCTTTGTTAATTGATCCCATCGGACATACTACTAATAACTATAATGAATTTAAACAAGGAGAGGCATCAGTTGACCGAGTTTTTGAGTTGTTAGCAATTCAACCGACAGTCTTAGAAAAGCCAAATGCAATTAGTCTTCCGGCTGTAAATGGCAAAGTTGAATATCGTGATGTGACCTTTGCTTATAAAGTCGGTGAACCTGTATTAAATAATATTAATTTATTAGTAATGCCAGGTCAAGCGATCGCACTTGTCGGTGCGTCTGGTGCTGGTAAAACTACTTTTGTCAATCTGTTACCCCGATTTTATGATCCTGAAATGGGGAAAATTTTCATAGACGGTGTAAATATTCAAGATGTCACCTTAAATAGTTTAAGAAAACAAATTGGCATAGTTCCCCAAGAAACAATTATGTTTTCGGGAACAATTGCCCAAAATATCGCTTTTGGACAAAAAGCTTTTGAACTTAGCGCAGTGGAAGAAGCCGCGAAAATTGCTAATGCTCATCAATTTATTCAGCAACTACCAGAGGGTTATAATACTTGGGTAGGTGAGCGGGGTGTGAATTTATCTGGGGGACAAAGACAGAGAATTGCGATCGCACGTGCTGTACTGTTAAACCCGCAAATTTTGATACTCGATGAGGCGACATCTGCCTTAGATTCAGAATCAGAAGCTTTAGTACAGGAAGCTTTAGAAAGATTGATGGCAAACCGCACAGTACTAATTATAGCTCATAGGCTATCGACAGTGCGGAAATGCGATCGCATTTTAGTGTTAGAAAAAGGGCAAATTGTTGAATCGGGAAATCATCAAGAATTGTTAGCTTTAGAAGGAAGATATGCGCGGTATTATGCTCAACAATTTTCTTAGTCATACACCATCTAAGTAGCCATCATGAACTGCGTACACCAGGAAGAATGAAAATAAGCCCTTTCACCTTCCCCGATTTTCAAGTCAGGTTGTAGGAATATCTTCTCAGGGGTTGATCATGGAATCTGCAAAACCTTCACTACATTATCTGACTCAAGATTGTATTCAACGCCACTTTGTTGTTGTCAATCCAGATGCATCACTACTGGAAGCAGTACAAATGATGAGTCAAATAGGGAATACTGACTCTAGCTCAGATTCTCTGTACACCAGTTGCTTTTTTGTCTTAGATCACCAAAAATTAGTTGGCTTACTAACAGAACGAGATTTGGTGAAACTAGCTGCACAAGAGCGCAATTTCAGCACAACCAAAGTTGCGGAAGTCATGACAAGGGAGTTGATTACCTGTCAAGAATGGCAAGCAAAAGAGCCAATCACAGTCATAGAATTACTTCGACAGCATCGAATTCGCCATTTACCAGTTCTCAACGAACAGGGACAACTGGTGGGATTAGTAACACTGAGTAGCATTCACGCTATGTTGCAGCCTGATGAGGCAGAGTTTCTAGAACACCTATCAATACAAGTAGCCAATGCTATTCAACAAGGAACTTTACTAGAGCAAGTCCAAAAAGCGAATATAGAACTGGAAGCGAAAGTAGCAGAAAGGACTACTGAACTACAAACCGCAAATCAACGTTTGCAACAAGAGTTAATCCGCGCTCAACAAGCCGAAGCCGCACGCAAACATACAGAATCAGCCCTCCGCGACAGCGAAGAACGGTGGCAACTGGCTCTGCTTGGCAGTAATGACGGCATTTGGGATTGGAATCTGCAAACCAACGCAGTTTTCTTATCAGACCGTTGGAAAGAAATGCGTGGTTTTCAAACCCATGAGTTAACTGACTTTATGGAGAAGTGGTTCAGGCACATTCATCCAGAGGATATAGAAAACGTCAGCCAGAGGCTTAACGATCACCTCAACCGAAAAACACCATTTTTCAGCGTAGAGTACCGTGTACAGCGCCGAGATGGCAGCTATATGTGGATTCTTGATCGGGGGCAAGCACTCTGGGATCAAGCAGGTAATCTCATGCGAATGGTCGGCTTAGAAACTGATATCAGCCATCGCAAACGAGCCGAAGCCGCACTGAGAGAAAGTGAGCAACGCTATAGAATTTTAGTCACCCATGCACCCGTTGGGATTTTTCAAACTGACAACCAAGGTAACTGCTCGTATATCAATCCCCGTTGCTCAGAATTGACCGGAATGTCCATGCTAGAGGCTCTAGGTAAGGGCTGGATTCAGGCACTTCATCCCGATGACCAAGAAAAGATTATGACTGAATGGAATAGTGCTATTCAACAAGGGCGTACTTTCTCGATGGAATATCGTTACTGTAAGCCTAATGGAGAGATCATTTGGGTATCTGGCCAAGCGGTAGCTTTAGCCAATGAAGCAGGTGAAATTCTTCGCTACTTTGGAACTGTTATGGATATAACGGCTCGCAAACAAGCTGAAGAAGAACTAACCCTGAAAAACTTGGCACTGGAGGAAGCAAAACGGCAAGCCGAAACTGCTAACCAAGCGAAAAGCGAATTTCTTGCGAATATGAGTCACGAAATTCGTACCCCGATGAATGCCATTTTGGGTTTTGCCGACTTATTACAATCTGCTGTCACAGAAGCTCCTATCGCCGCTTATGTTGAAGCAATTACTACCAGTAGTAGAACTCTACTCGCATTGATTAATGATATTCTTGACCTTTCTAAAATTGAAGCCGGCAAACTTGAACTCCACTATGAACCTATAGATTTACGGGCATTAATTCAAGAAATAATCCAAATATTTAACCCAACTGCAACCGCAAAGAATTTAATTCTTCGCTCCAATATTGAGGACACATTACCTCAAGCTATTTATATTGATGAAATTCGTTTGCGCCAAATTCTTTTTAATGTTGTCGGCAATGCGTTGAAATTCACCGAAAAAGGACATATTCAAATATCTATTCGCGCTCATCCCTATTGTACAAATAATGTCGGAAAAATCTGGTTAGAAATTGCTGTTGAAGATACAGGTATTGGTATTGAACGTAGTCAACAAAAGAGCATTTTTGAGGCTTTTGTTCAAAGTGCCGGACAAAGCAACCGCAAATATGGAGGTACAGGTTTAGGACTAGCAATCACTCAACGATTAATTCATATGATGGGGGGAATGGTGACAGTCCAAAGTGAATTGGGAATAGGTAGTATTTTCACTTTCGTTTTTCCAACAGTTTCACCTGCGCTTGAGTTGACACAAATAGTTACAGAATCTTACCAAGATGACCATTTGAACCAATTCAACCCCAGTACAATTTTAGTTGTGGATGATGTAGATTCAAATCGGGAATTAATCAAGGGATATTTTGATAACACTCATCATCTGGTTCTGCTTGCAGAAGATGGGCAAGAAGCCATTCATTTAGCTCAATTACACCAACCTGATTTGATTTTGCTGGATATAAAAATGCCCTACATGGATGGAAAAGAAACCGCCAAATATCTCAAACAGGATGAAGAAACACAAAATATTCCTATAGTGATTATCACTGCTTCATCTCAGCCCCAAGAGCAGTATGAACTTGAGAGAATCTGTCAGGGGTTTTTATGCAAACCTATTAGTCGTATCCAACTTTTAACAGAACTGAGGAAACATTTACAACCGCTGAGTATAGTTGAAAATCAGAATCAATCAAATAGCTTTTACAGCCATATTAATAGTCATAAATTATTAAGAGTTCCTATCAATTTATCAGAATTATTAATCAAATTAGAACAAGAAGAAGAAATGGTCTGGAATACTTTACGTAAAACTCTGAAAATTCGGCAAATAAAGCAGTTTATTCAACGATTAGAGGCATGGGGAGAAGAGTATGACTGTCAATTATTAGTGGATTATGCTAATTCTCTGCACAGTAACTTGGATGCTTTTAATATGGATCAACTACCATTAATAATAGAGCAATTTCCATCTGTACGAAAAGCACTAAGTAGGTAGGTGGCAAAATTTATCGTTATGACAAGGCAGGAGGCAGAGGGCAGAAGGCAGAAGGGAATAGAGTTTGAACTAAATTTACTTTTCGTTATATACTTCTGTTTTTTGTGCCTTCCTACTTAGAAACTTTGATTTAAAGAAGTCAACCCCTAAGGGAAATTAAAAATTAACATCCCCATAAATAATTTTCAGCAAACCCTAATTATCAGCAATTACGCGGTTGCGTCCTTGATTTTTGGCTTGATAAAGTGCCTTATCGGCCCGTTGAATGATAGTATCAATAGTCTGGTCTGCCGAGTTATAGCTGGCTATCCCAATACTGACTGTAATTGATACTTTTTTTTCTCCGACCAAAATATATTGATTGTTAATATTTTCTCGGATACGTTCAGCTACTATTATGGCTGCATTGATATCCGTTTCTGGTAATAATACTACAAATTCTTCACCTCCAAATCTACCAAAAAAATCTACTTGACGCAAATAACTGAGGACAGTTTTGGTCATGAATATAATGACTTCATCTCCTATACTATGTCCAAATGTATCGTTAATTCGTTTAAAATAGTCAATATCTATTAAAAGAACAGCAAAAGACAAATAATATCTTTGACTACGCTTTATTTCTTGTTCTGCTATCATTAAAAGATAACGACGGTTCCAAACCCCAGTTAATGGATCTGTATTGGCTAATGTTTCTAATTTTTTGACCAATTCTCCTTGTTCATGTAATAATTTTTTCAATTTTTGCCGTGAATATTTTAGTTCTAAATGCATTCTCACACGTGCTAGAAGTTCTGCTGCATAAAAGGGTTTTGTAATGTAATCAACTGCTCCTTTTTCAAAAGCTTGCAGTAAATGCTCTTGTTGTTTACTAGCAGAAATAAAAATAATCGGAATTTCCGATAATTCAGGATTATTTTGAATTTGTTCACATACCTCTAAACCATCCATTTCTGGCATCATTAAGTCTAATAATATTAAGTCTGGACGAGCCGATTTGGCACGTTCTAAAGCTTGATTACCATTGGATACTAAGGTATATTCATAGCCAACTTTATCTAGAATATTGGCTATAACTTGCAAATTTAGTTTGACATCATCGACTACTAAAATTAAACAATCTTCTGGATTAAATAATGTCATAATATTCTGATGTTGTGAAAATAAGGTTAAAAAGCAGATAAGCTGTGGAGCATGAAGAAAAAATAATTATGACCACATGATTAGGAAAAAACTTGAATTTTTATCTAAATTAGCTTAATCAGCAAAATATAGATTATACAATTTTGTTGGGTATGCTAACTGTCGAATATCAATTGCAGACTGTCTAGTTGAACCGATTAGTTGGAACGCTTTAGTTTGGCAGCCCCTAATCCGCCATAATTATTCATATTTAATAATATTTATTTTTATGAATAAACTAGTCAAGTTGATGTTTGATTTTGTTAAACTTATCAAAAGGGCAGAATTAAAAATTAAAAGGTTCCTAAAAAACAATGATTCATCACATATCTATTTCTGTTCAAAATCCCCAGCACGTTGCCGAAGTTCTGGCTGAAGTCATCAATGGTAAATCTTTTCCTTTCTTCCCTCATCCCGGTAGTTATATGGTTTTACCTCTGGATGAACACGGGACAGGGATTGAAGTTTACCCTTTTAAAACTGAGTTAGTGCCTGGAAGAGGAAACGAACAAGTTCAGTTTGTAGAGACTGCAAACTCTTCTGGGTTTACAGCTACTCATGCAGCAGTTTCTGTATCTTCAAGTCGGGAAAAAATCGAGGAAATTGGCAACCGTGAAGGTTGGAGAACTATTTTTTGTAACCGGGACTCCTTTTTTGATGTCATTGAGTTTTGGATAGAAAACAAAATCATGATAGAACTGCTCACCCCAGAAATGGCTTCTCAATATTTAACAGTTATGCAACCAGAAAGTCTAGAAAAGATATTTACCCAAGTTGCTGGTACCGCAGGGCAGAATTAAAAATTAAAAATTAACAAAGCAGATTGTATAAGCTTTTCAGGAATTTTCAATAGTTGGTTGACGGCTACCGTTGTGTACTAGTCATCTAGTTTAGGCTGGGAATGGGTAATTGGGAAAAAGGTTTAATTCTTGATTAAACTCTGTTGTCTTTCTGTCAAGATTCACCTGTGCTGATTCAAAAGTGACAACTTCATCCACCTAAGTATCAGCACATTTAAATACATTCCAATATTAGTGAAAGCGATTTATAGATTTAATCCTCGCTTTGTAGTGACATGGATTGGGCAGGAAGCATATTCAAAACCTCAAAAAATTGGGGATTGGAAAAAAAATTTTACCCATTACGTCTTACCTATTATCTATTATGAAGAATAATTAAGAATAAATGGTATCAACAAAAACGTGATGAGACTGGCTGAAAGCTTAACAATTGATTGGGTTTTAGTAAACACCTGCGTGCAGTTTGCAGCTTGGGGGTTATTCTCCCTATTACTCGCAGAAATATTAAGGGACAGCTACCATGCTTTGTGTCACCAGGTAACTTGGCTGGCTAAATGGCACAATAAGCACCACGCGGCTTATCGTCGGGATTTATCGTTAGTTTCCCAGAAAGCTTATCTAGATTCCCAGCTTTACCATGACATATTAGAGTCGAGTTTACTGGTAGTCATATTAACAGCAGTTGCCTTACTCGCCCAGCAATGGGGGTTATGGTTGGGAGTCGTCTATGCTGTAACTTTTTTGTATGGTGCATCTGGGCGCTATTTCCAAGGAACAATTGATACAGACTACAACCACCTACCTGGGGCTTTAGAGACAATTCCTTCTGTTTGGTTTGTGAATAGAACTTATCATTGGCGACATCATTTTGATGATGTTAACGCTTATTACAGTGGTGTCTTTCCCTTAGTAGATAAAATTTTGGGAACAGGACTTTCTGTCAAAGGTAAAACCGTGGCTTTAACGGGTGCGTCTGGTGCTTTAGGACAAGCATTAGTGGCTCAGTTGCTGAAGCATAATGCTACAGTTGTGGCATTAAGCACCAATCCCGACAAAATACAACCGCAAGCTGGCGTGAAAGTGCTGGCTTGGGAATTGGGTAATGAAGCGGAACTACAAGCCAGATTAGAGAAAGTGGATATTCTAATTATCAATCATGGCGTGAATGTTTATAGCGATCGCACTTCGGCAGCAATTCAAAATTCCTATGAAGTGAACACCTTTTCGGCGTTGCGGTTGATAGATATATTTTCTGCAACTGTTACAGGCCCATTCGCCAAAGCAACTAAGGAAATTTGGGTTAACACTTCGGAAGCGGAGGTTTCCCCAGCCTTTAGTCCCCTGTATGAACTCAGTAAAAGAGCCTTAGGGGATATTATTACTCTCAAGCAGCTAGATAGAGTTTGTGTAATTCGCAAGTTAATCTTGGGACCGTTTAAGAGTCAACTAAATCCTTATGGTGTGATGTCAGCAACCCAAGTAGCGCGAGGGATTTTGTTTTTAGCCAAGCGGGATTTTAGAAATATTATTGTCACGGTAAACCCGTTGACATATGTGTTGTTTCCCATCAAGGAATTTACTACTTGGTTGTATTATCGCATTTTTAGTAAAGCCTTAAAAACTGACTGATTTTCCAGCAATTAGCATTTAAATAAGCCATCTTGTAGAGAAATTTACTAATCTCTACATGGTGGTATGGCGTAAGCTATTGATAAAACCTAGATGCCAAAAGACTTTTGATACTGTCACCTGCAATACTTAGAAATTGGTTGTTCATTAATCTATTTTTTATTGCCAAAGAATATGCTTTTTTTGCGATTCTGAAAAATTTTCTGCTAATAAAGTTAAGTCTTCATAGGGCAAGGATATACTACTATAAAATGAATGCTTTTTACTTCGGGGTGTATAATCAAAAAAGAGAGTAAATCTATCTGATGTTATGGGGATTTTCCCACGATGAAATATACTGTCTGTAGCAGCAAATATCACTGTACCCTTAGAACCAAGACATGAATTATAATTTTCCGCAGATATAACCTCTTGCATGGTTTTGTCGAGAATATAACCACATACATATTTTAAAGAATCAGCTATGTGTGAAGTTAAAGACTGAGAAATATATTGAAATGGTCCTTGGTTCTCATCAACATCATTTAAATAAATGACGATTTTCAGGACCCTTCGAGCTTCACTATCTATATGCCATAATCTTGAACCTTTCTCTAATTGATTGGTGATATCTCTGCGAAAATATACACCATGATAGGCTACTGGAAAACCAAAGTAATTCTCAACAATGTTAAGTAAACGTTGTTCTAGTCCCCACAAAAATATTTCTGGATATTGCATTATTTGCCGAGAATTAGCATGAAAAACAAATTGTTCTTCATGATTATGAACATTTTTTTCTAATCTGGGCATAATATTTTTTACGGCATCTAGTAATCGATAGGTAGATGGTATAGCTAATTCTTCTAATGAAGTAATTACAACACCTTCCTTTTTCATTGTATTTACTAAATCAAGATCACTTTTTGAAAGATGAGGCAGATTGATAATATGTTTTTTTACTGCTTCTTGATAAGCTAATTCACCTTGATATCGTATCAATGGAATTGTATTAATCTTTTTCAAGAGTTTATTATGAGCTATCTGGTGAAATTTATACATTATTTTATATCCTCAGATTAATTTAGATGTAAATATAACTATTGCAAGCAATTTAATTATCTTTCTTTAGTCATAAAGGTACTTGATTTTGAATAAGTAATCGGCATTATGGCTGGTAATTATTGCTATTTAATACCTTCTGTGTTGTGATGTAGTTAACTACAAAATTAAATTATATGTATATAGATATGTATATGGCGATAAAAATGACACCAATTGAGAGCATAATTATCACAGAGCAATACACGCAAGGCTGATTTTGTAGATATTTCCATTCCCTTGGCATTGGCGTAGTCTATCAGTACGACTCAACGTCAAAAATGGTATAAAATAGACTAAATTGGTTGATGCTAAATGTTCTATAAAAATAAAATATTGTTTTCCTTGGGCTGAACACGCTTTTGATGCGGTTTTTAATGGTGTTAGTAATCAATTAGCGTTATATTACACCGAAAGGTTTTTGGCTTGGGCTTTGTTTGTCCAGTAATTTAATCATCTTGATCATCAAATTTTAGAATTTTTAGAAGCATATGGTGCGCTTGTTTGTGACAGGGATTTTAGTTTTGTTAACTGCTTGTAGCAGTATTGTATTGCTACCGACTTATGATTTAGTCCAGAAAGCGATCGCACTCCAAGTAGAACAAACCCAACAGCAACTTAGCCAAAAGCTAGATTTAGACTTCCAAGCATTTGACATTCAGGGACTTTCAATTACCCAACAGCAACCCCTGACGATTGAAAATTTACCCGCTTACCGTGTGCGGGGAACCTATAATCTCATAGTCAAATTACCAAAACGCAGCTTTACCCAAGCGCAAAAACCCTTTGAACTTTATTTGCAAATTCAGAAAGAAGGTAAAAGCTGGAGGTTGCTGCTTCCAGACAAAAATAGTCAAAATACTCACCCAAGTTGGCGTAGTTACCTGATTCTTTAGTTGGTGTGTGCTACTGCAAAAACTATCACAGTTAAACAAGCTAAAATCTCAAGTTCAAAATCCCAAATTTCTATAACTACCATGTGCTATTAGAAAAACCAGCACAGGGACAGAAGTATAACAGCTAACCTGTAGCCATGATGGGGATAACTGTTTTACCGAAGATAAAAAATATGTATTTCAACTTTTTTCTCAGTTCTATTGTGGGAATTGTTGTCACAGTATTACTAGCTTTTGGGGTTTTGCAATGGTTACACATACCTGCTGGTAATTTTCTCGATTGGGTAATTGGTGGTGCAAGTTTTTGGTGGTTATTAGTAATTGTCACAGTTCCCTGGAATGTGCATTTTCAAGCTAAAGAAGTTTTAGCAGAAGCAGCAGAATCAATTGAAAAAAATATTCCCGTAGATGAAAAACAAATTAAATATGTGAAAGCTTTAGCCAAGCGTTCGTTCTGGCTGGCAATTGGTTTACACTTAATCTCAGCCGTTGGTCTTTATATCTTAGCTGCTACTGGTATTAGTGCTGTAGGATATATCAGTTCTGGAGCAGCTTTGTTATTAACTTTACTGCGTCCAGCTATCAGCGCCTATGAATATTTATATGCTCGGTTGAGAACGATTCGCCAAGCATTTATTTATCCTCGTGAAGATATTTTAGAACTTCGTAACCGCTTTTATGAAATTGAACAAAAAATCCAATCTGTAGAAGATCAACTTAATCCAGAACAATCTTATTCTTTAGTAGCTAATCAACAACGGTTTTCAGAAGAAACCCGCCGAGAACTAGCGCGAATTATGGCTAATTTAGAGGAATTACGGGCTACAAATCAATCAGAACATGAACGTCTATCGAGAGAAGCCAGAAATGCGATCGCACAACTTTCTAGTGATGGACAATTTCTCGATCATGTCCGGGAAATTATCAGATTCTTTAAATCAGCGTGAACATACACCAGGAAACAGCAGTAAAACCAGCTTTTTATTTACCTTTGTAACTACATCTTGTATTTAATTTGCCTGGAATACGCTGTAAATTAAATGATCACAATTATGAAAATTAATACAGAGACGTTTCAGGAAACGTCTCTATAGTATTTTCAAGTTAAAAAGATTTTAATTGATAAAGCCTATTGTGACAGAGAAATAGATGAGTTATTGCAGCACTTTAAAATTTTCAACTGTCACATATAATTCTTCATCTGCCATCTGTGCGCTATAATCAATGTTAATTTGAGTTGGGTAGCCAAGTTTGGGGTTGTATTTCACCGTCAAACTATCTGCTTTACGAGCGATCGCATCTTTAACTACACTAAACAGTTTAGGGATAGTATCATATTGTTTGAATAATTCTGGATCAACAGGGTTGCCAGTTTCTACAGAAATCACAGAAGTTGCCACGCCATTATTAACTTCAATAATCACAGGTCCTCTAGCTTCTGGTGTGCAGAAACAACTTCGCGTCAATTGATAACTATATTTAGATACATTTTGACGATTCCAGAGTTTTTTATTAATGCTTAATTTTTTGATATTTGAGTTAGATGATTGTACTTTTGCTACTTGAATAGGTGGTTGAGCAATTAATGGTAAATACCACCCAAAAGAAATTAGTAATCCCGCACCGATAGCAATAGGTAAGCGCATAAAAATCCTCGTCTCTTGTAAAGAATATTTGTGATTTAAGTACATTGGTATAGACGAGCTTTAGGTGCAGAAGTTTCAGAAATATCTCAAATTAATATCTCAAATTCATCAATCAAAGCAATCCGGCTGATTCATAAAGTCGTTTAAATAAGGCTTTAATTTTTGTACCATAATCTAAATCTGCTGACCATCTTCCTGATAGTTGATCAACTGATGGAGCAATACCCCTGGTGACAAATCTAAATCGGGGATCTACTTCTTGTTGTACTAAAGGTTCTAAACTGGCGTAGGCTTTCAAATGTTGAATATGCGCTCTGACACCTATTCTGGCGCTAGGAAAAGATGCTGCTTGTGCGCCACCACCTATTGCTCCTAAACCAGCAAAGTTATTTTGCTGAGGTTTGACATCACCACCAAAACGTAAAAATCCAGTTTCTAAACACATTTGGCAAAAGGCAAGATCATGGTTTACTCCTTCGAGAGCGGCTTCTTCTCGATAAAGTTTCGGCACATCAGGAAACTGGATTAGGGCGTTGTCATTGTTGTTCTTCAAAAATATTTGTAGCTGTATTTCTGAGGTATTGCCATTGGAAATAATTTTGTCAATTTGTCCTGGACAAACTGTTAAAATTGAGCGTAATTTGAGAGTACTAGTTGCACCATCCCAGGCAATAGAAATATTAAAATCCCGAAGTTCGATGGCTTTGATGTAAACTATTCGCCGATAGGTAACACGGTTAACATTAGGTGATTTTGATAAATCAATTTGCAAGCGATCTACTAAATCAATGGGTATATAAGAGTTGCCATTAATCAGCACTCCTTGCTCTGGGTAATTTTGTCCATTGATATTGATATTGATTGGTGGATAATTTGGTTCTGCGGGAGTTCCAGGATTGGGATCAATTACTCGACTCCAAGCTATTAATCCATCAACAATTCCTAAAGCAAAATCACGGCGACGAGTTTGTAGTAAAGTTCGATCATCTGGACTGCTGATAAAACCCACTTGTAGTAATAATGCTGCGATCGCAGTCTGACGACAAAACATCAAACTACCTAAGCCACTATCTGTATCAGGCTTAACGCCGCGATTGGGTAATTGAGGCACACGGCGCAACAATCCCATCAGCAACATCTCTGCATTTTGTTTGCGGATATTATTGTTGGCAATATAGAAAACACTAGCTCCCCGGATACTCGGACTACTAGCCGCATCAGAGTGAATTTCTACCGCCACATCAGTGGAACGAGCGCGAGAATTAATCCAGGTAATAGTTTGAGCAGCACTCAAATCATCAGGAACAGCTAACACTTCCACAGTCCGGGATCTCAGTTCTGTAACAATCAAATCCCGTAAAAGAATCATTTCTTTCGCTTCAGTAGTACCAGCTGCGATCGCACCAGGATCAATTCCGCCCGCTTCTTTGCCCCCATGCGCCGCCGAAATAAAAATACGTCCCATTTTTGATGTTTCCCGTTGTTATGCTTCAGCTTATGCAATTTTATCGATTATTCGGGTTCTCACAACAAGAATTATAATAGTCTCTGAAGGCGGGAGTCAGGAGTCAGGAGGAAGAAGAGGATTTAGAATAATCTAGAACCTGAAAAACTATTTACCAATCACCAATCACCAATCACCAATCACCAATCACCAATCACCAATCACCAATCCCCAATCCCCAATCACCAATCACCAATCACCAATCACCAATCACCAATCACCAATCACCAATCACCAATCACCAATCACCATTACCTAAAAAATGCAAATCCCTCGCTTACATCCAGACACAGTTGAAGAAGTCAAACTCCGTGCTGATATTGTTGATGTTGTTTCGGAGTATGTAGTCTTACGGAAGCGCGGAAAAGATTTTGTTGGTTTATGCCCTTTTCATGATGAGAAAAGCCCCAGTTTCACCGTCAGCCCAAACAAGCAAATGTATTATTGCTTCGGTTGTCAAGCTGGAGGTAACGCCATTAAGTTTCTCATGGATTTGAATAAACGCCACTTTACGGAAGTAGTACTAGACTTAGCACGGCGTTACCAAGTCCCTGTACAAACCTTAGAACCAGAACAAAGGCAAGAATTACAGCGCCAGTTATCTCTGCGTGAGCAGTTGTACGAGGTTTTGGCTTCCACAGCCCAATTTTATCAACACGCCCTCAGACACACGCAGCAACAAAAGGTAATGCAATATTTACAGGAGAGTCGCCAACTCAAAGAAGAGACAATTCAACAATTTGGTTTAGGTTATGCGCCTTCTGGTTGGGAAACCCTGCATCGGTATTTGGTGGAAGATAAACGCTACCCAGTGCAATTGGTGGAAAAGGCGGGTTTGATTAAACCGAGGAAAGAAGGAGGTGGATATTATGATGTATTTCGGGATAGGTTGATGATTCCTATTCGTGACGTACAAGGGCGAGTAATTGCTTTTGGTGGGAGAACACTGACAGATGAACAACCCAAATATTTGAACTCACCGGAAACAGAACTTTTTAGTAAAGGTAAAACCTTATTTGCTCTAGATCAAGCTAAAGACGGAATTGCTAAACTAGATCAAGCTGTGGTAGTTGAGGGATACTTTGATGCGATCGCTCTCCATGCTGCGGGAATTAATAACGCCGTCGCTTCTCTGGGAACAGCTTTAAGCATAGAACAAGTCCGTTTACTCTTGCGTTACACCGATTCCAAACAACTAGTACTCAACTTTGATGCTGATAAAGCTGGAACCAACGCCGCCGAAAGAGCGATCGGTGAAATTGCAACTTTAGCATATCAAGGCGAAGTGCAATTAAAAATTCTTAACTTACCCAACGGTAAAGATGCTGATGAATACTTGCATAGTCATACAGCCGCAGATTATCAGCAACTATTAACCAACGCCCCATTATGGTTAAATTGGCAGATTGACCAAATTATTAAAGATAGAAATTTAAGACAAGCTACCGACTTTCAGCAAGTCACGCAACAAATAGTAAAACTCTTGCAAAATATAGTTAATAGTGATACTCTTAATTACTACATTTCCTACTGTGCAGAAATACTCAGCTTAGGGGACGCTAGACTTATTCCTCTAAGAATTGAGAACTTACTAACTCAAATTGCTCCTACTAAGGTACAAAGCCCAAGTGCAAGAGTACGCAAACAGGAGCCTAAAACGCCAAAGCTATCTCTAGTAAATACAGAACGTAGTCTACTAGAACGAGCCGAGGCGTTATTATTACAAATTTATCTCCATTGTCCAGAACAGCGTCAGGTAATAATTGATGAATTAGAAGAGCGAAATTTAGAATTAAGCCTTTCTCATCACCGTTTTTTATGGTTACAGATTTCTGAATTAACAGACGAAGCTGATTTAATTTCCAGTTTGCAAAATCGATATTTAGAATTATCAGAAGAATTAGTATTAGTTGCTCATTTATTCCATTTAAATGAGAAAACCAATAAAGAAATATTGCGTACTCCCCAAGTAGTGCAAGCAACGCTGGCTTGTATGGAAATAGTTTTGAGAGAAAAGCGTTGTCGTCACTTTATGGAACTATGGGAGAACATAGATATCCAAGCAGAACCAGATAAATATAAATATTATGCAGACGCTATGTATGCTGAAAAAACGCGACTACAAGAACTAGACAAACAACGACAATTTTCGATTACAGAATTGTTGTAATTTAGGGTTTGCTGAAAAAGTTATCTGTGTTCGCGCAGCGTGACGTAAGTCATGGGCTAGGAGTCAGAATTCAGGAGACGCTTCGCAGACCTCCGGTTCAGGAGTCAGGAGGAAGAATTAGAAGGAGAGAAGAATAGTCTTGAATCTGGTCAAGTGATAGGCTTTTGCTAGCTTCAACGCTTATTCCTTGCGCCTGTGTAGGATGACAGATGGATTGATAAATATCGGGATGAGCCGGGATGAGCCGGGATGAGCCGGGATGAAGGGTTTGGGGCTTTTAGGCAATTTTCTCTAGTGACAGATGGTTTGATAAATGATGTCTCGTTAACGACAAATGATTTGATCAATAATTTGGGAATACTATGAGGGCATCGCTTTTATCTTGGGTATGCTTCCTAGGATAAGTGCTACCTTCTGCCCATTCGCGATCGCACCTGTGGTAATTGACTCGGCTTGATGGATAGTGCCATCAACAGTTTGCACAGAATAATAACCCAAGTCGGCATCGTAGCCAATTACAACGCCTTGACCTTGCCTGGACTTTTGAGATGCAATTATTTTTTGCCCAAAGAGCGATCGGTTAATCCTGGACTGGTTTAACAGAGAGTTCAAATCATTCATAGTAGCTTTGAGATAGAATTCTTGCAGCTTTGGGAATTTTGCGGAGTTTGACCTTTGATACTTTTTTATACTCAACGTCACCACTAGATTTTATTTCCCATTGTGTGACGTAAGCTGTATTTTTGGTTGTGTCAATAAATGTATGGTAAATTTTATTTTCAATAATAGAGACTCTCTCTAATGCCCTTTCTAGTGATTGAGCATATGGATGACGTAAATAACCAGCATTACCAACAGATAAATTATCTTCATCGCCACGAACAGGATAATCTGTGTAGAATAAATCGCTTATAAACCTGTAATGCCATGTAAAAAGTCGAGTTGAAGGTGGTGGTATTTCACCTCCTAATGCTCTTATTGCCTCTTCATTACTTCTATAATTCAAGAAAGAGTTAGTAGGTATAATTTTATTTCCGAATACATTGATTCCAATTGTATTAATAGGTGAAATTGATTCAATAAATGAATAAAAGCTATTATTGTCACTTATTAGTCCCGTAAAATAGAAATATTCTAACTGTGTAACTTTAGTTACATTTAATGTAAGTGTAATTGGTCTTGTTATATTTTCATCAGCGTTAACAGTCGCCTCTTCAAAAGAAAAACCTATATCAAAAAATGCTATAGTTCCTTCTGCTAATATGTATTTTTTTAAAGTAGAATTGTATACGCAATATTTTACTTTAGTGTTTATAAGTGATGATAATATTGCGTTATTTGTATCTTCAAAAGGTTCAACATTATCAATTATTGAATTAATTACTCCTATTACTTCTAAATTTAAAGGTATTGGACGTAATATACTAACAATAGGGTTTATAGTCAACAAACCTACTTCTATATCTGGGTTACTAGAAACTTCAAAAACTCGCCATATTATAGATGTTTGTTGATTTAAATTTATAACGTTGTTTTTATTTTTAAATGTGTATGTAGACGCTTTACCAGAAGGAGCAGATATTTTATCTTGTTGAGTATTGGTGGCAATAATATCAAAGTCAAGTGAGATATTAGATGTTGATTCAAATTCAACATTTACAGTTTCAATTATTTGAGAATTTAATCCTGATAAAAGAATATTATTTGCTTTATACTTAACTGTACTCGTTAAAATTCTAGTAGTTAAAGTATCAGAATAGTCGCTAGATTCAGTTTGTGTTTGTTCAAGTAAAAAATCTCCATCCGTCAACGGACTATTACCCTGTAAAGAGGATTGCTCTTCATTCGTAATACTTATATTTCCTGTGGTCAAATACTCTTCAATTAATGAAGAGTTACTGGATAGATTAAAATCAAAAATAGATTTTAATTCTCCGCTATTATTAATAGCATATTGACTACTATTGCCATTTCCAGTACCCGCTACAAGCGTAGTTCGTATTCCGTCAATATCTGTTTCCGTGCCAGGGAAAGAATATGTGTAATTTATTCCGTTTTCTGCATCGGGATCTATTGTAAAGCCAACATCAGTTATGGTAACTGCTGTACGATGCATTCCAACCCAGGTATTATTTCCTGTGTAAAAAAGACGTTTGGTTAATACTTTGTTTTCTTGATTTGGTTTGTAATTTAATAAATAATCTGTTGTATTTTTATTTATTTGCCGCAAATAATAATTATCTTTAAATGAAGAATTAAAGGTTTTTAATTTATATTTGAGACAACTTTCAGTCTTGAGTTTACCAAGATTAGTAATGAATCCGTTAATTAGCACATCTCCATTATTCAGATCAATGGGTAATGTTGTTATTAAGATAGGTTTACGACGATCACCTCCTACGTAAATTCTATTGTTAATTGCAAAAAGAATAGCTACCGGATATTTTTCCTCCTCTTCTACCTTTTTAACTACAGGCTTTTTAACTTTAGGCATTGCATCAATTGAAGGTATCGACCCTTCACTTAAATCTATGCTATCACCCGCACCAATTGCCCCATTGGTAATACTTTCAGAGTAAAATACTTGTCTTTCGGTATTTCTTATTTTGTATTTCCCTGTATCAGCATCAAATTCTAATGCTGATACGGAATTATCTTTTGGTGAAGCAGAAATTAGCTTTTGATAAAACTTGACTCGATTAATTTCTGCCTGCCTTTTGACGTTATCAAGTTCCTGAGACATAGCCTGCATTCAAAAATACGAATGGAATTATAAACGGTTGCGTTTGCCCTGCGAATATAGTTACTGGCGTATCTTCGGATGCAAATCCCACTAACTTACCAGTTGTATCGCCAATAGTGGAATTGGCATCGGCTAAAAGCACCATTGTTTGAAACTGAAAGGAACCGCTGCTATTTGCCTCAAAATTGACGTTCAAATTAGGAAATTCATATCTTTTATTGGTTGGATTATAAGCACCTGTGGTAAACGCAACTGCTTGTCTGGCATAGCCGTTTACTGCGGGTAATTCCGCCGCAATTACATCAGCTATCTCCATGTCTCTAGAAATTGGCGTTGTGTCGCACAGAATTGTGTAAAACTTGGCGGGATCGGGTGGGGTTTCTCCCAGCGCCATTACCTCTCCAGCGTATTGTACCCACAAATCAAACAGCATTTTAGTTGCCATTACAATAAATAACTCCCTTCTTGCATGATATACGTACCTGAATCTGGGGTAAACACAAGACTATTCCCAGATGTAAAACTTGATAGAAAATCAGTGTAAATTATTCCATCTCCTGATGTAATGAAATATTTAATCGTGTCCACTGGACAAGCTTCAGGAATAACCATAATTGTACCATCGACAAATAAAACAACTTCCCATGCCAGAGGATCAAAATCAAAATTCTTGGTGTAGCCTTCAAACCGAATTGTAAATTTAGTTGTTTCTGCTTTCACAAAGCAGGCATACCATGCCCTGTCGCCTGGATAGATAAATATACCTCTTCCAGGAAAACTTCTAGTTATTGATGCAAAGTTTGTACTGCTATATCCAAAAGTGACGTAGCTATTGCTTCCAATGTAAATATTGGTTCGGTAATTTATCCCATAAAATGGGAAATCAAATCCGATATCTCCTAAATCGATGCTTGAATCATCTTCGTAATCGAAAATAATTTGATCCATTCCAAAGCTGCCGTGAGGCGTAGCATTTGCATTACTAAAATAGGTTTTAATGTAATCAAAGCCCATTCCCAATCCAAACTCAGCAGTAATTGACTCTTTTATAGGTGGAATAGCTTCTGGATTGAAGCCTATTCCTAAGCCAAACTCAGCAATAATTGGATGAATTAATCGTGGATTGAAGCTTATTCCTAAGCCAAACTCAGCAATAATTGGCTCTTTTTCCAACGGGTAGCTGTATGAAGTTGCATCAAATCCTATCCCCAAACCAAACTCCACAACAATTGGCTCTAGATAAGGCTTAATTAAATCTCCTTCGGGCGCAACACCTTCACTGATTTCGGGGTTATTTGTGTAAGTCCCTACCCAGACTCCATCACACGAGAATAAGGCGCGAGAGGCACTCAAACTCCAACTGCACCCATCCGCTAAATAAGCGTGGACTGTGCCATCTGGTTCTTTGCAATTGACCGGATAAAGTGGGTAATAATTGAATAAACAATCTTGCAAGTTTGTTGCTACTTGCTGTCCTTTATCCCTTCCCCTGAGCAGCCTTCCCTCTCGAAGTGCGATCGCCTTAAGTTGCTCTTTGGCTTCTCCCCCATCAGTTTCTATTGATGATACCTCGGTCGAACTTAGAATAGGTTGCAGTTTTCCCGCTAACATATCAACCGTAAATGTGCGTTCCCTGGGTTTGAGGTTGTTGGCACAACCATCACTAAACATCTGTTCCGCCTTAATTTGTTTCGATTCCGTCGTGCATTCTGGGGGTCTTCTTTCTGTGGCGGGGGGCTGTTCTTGCCCGGAATTGCTAGAGCGCCTGACATTATTCTCTGGATTGGGAATCAAATTTAACTTATTACTAATAACCTCTGAACCCTCTTGGTACTTGACCAAATCCTTGTTCACCTTTACGAGTGCTTTTTGAGAGGAAGAGCTATATTCCCAAGTATTCCTATTAATTTGCTTCCATTTTTGAGTAATTTTTTCGGATGGGACTAAAACCTCAGGTGGCAGTCCTGCGTATGCGTCCCAGTTTTCATCAGAGCCATTGAGAATTACTATATTTATTTCTTGGGTATTAGAAATGATTTTCTCAATAATATTTTTATCGGTATAAATAAAATTTTCAATAATTTTTTTAACTAAAACTGGGCTATATATCCCGAAAAATATTGCGTCTGGACGTGCGTCTTTTACTTCGCTTAAATACGTTGCACGAGGTTGATAAATTTCTGTAATTTTATTGATTAATTTACCTTCTTTACCCCCTTCAAATTTTGAAGTTTCAATAGATATTTCTGCGGTTATCAATCCCGATAAAGGCGATAAGACAAAACCGCTTGGTGTCTTATTCCAGAAGGTCTCTGGCACAACTAGCCCGAACGGCCTTTTGGTTGTTGTTGTGACTGTTTTTGCTTTACTAGCAGCATCCCAGTCTTCGATTTTTTGAACCGATTCTATAACAATAGGAAAATCTTCGTAATCCTTGCTCACGGATGATGCTGTACCGATTATTTCTGAATAATCAGAAAGCGTTGCGGGTGTAGGGGTAACTAAAATTTCATCGCCTGCCGCGATAACTTTTTCTACTGGTGCTTCGGCTCCGTCCAGGCGTTTGTAGTAGAGTTCATTTTCACCAACTACGATAGCGACTCCACCCCCACCACCTACTATATTGGCTTGTCTAACACGGAAAACTTCAAATCGGTCAATCCATCCAAAGCAGTTATTGGCGTACAAAATTTTACCCACTGCTTCCAAGTAGCTGCCAGATAAATTTAGAGGGTAATTGTAGCGAGTTGTGGGAAGTGCGCCGGAATCGACAGAGGTAATTCCGGCTTCAGCTAATAACAAAATTGACACCTGTCCGGCAGTTTTGCCTTCTACTGACTTGTTGTCGGCTTTGTCCGGATCAGTTGGTTCCTTGAAATTTAACAGCCCGATTAAATCGCTTAATTCTAAGGTCAACCGTTTAGTTTCGTCGTCATAGGTTGATTTGAGAATTCGCAGCGCGCCTCTAGGATGTCGTTGTAATTCCAAAGATGTATCTGAATAATTGATGATTACTGGCACGCCGCGACAGAAGCGGGTAGGGTTTTTGCGATCGTCTAAACTTTCGTCATAGGTATAAACATATTCCCATTCTTGGGCTGCCTCGTTCCACACCTGTGCATCTGACATTGCTCTGCCAAGTACCATTGTGCCAGAGAAGCTGATCAGCCCGGATTGATCAAGGTGATTATCACTGCCTAAGCAAGATATCAGGCAGTCTGAGAAGTCTTTGCCACCGATGAATACTTGGGTTTTCCGGGCTGATAGGTTGAGCATCTAAATCTCCTGAAGTGTGAAGGAGACTGCATTATGGATGCCTTGCTCATCTATTTCTGGTGATTGAATAATAAAAGTTTGGAATTTGGCGAAATATTTAATTTGATTATTGCTAATTGTAGTTTCGGTGGAGCCTGCTGCAAGCGGCCTGGTTCTAGGAGCGTGTTCAACAAATGAGAGGGTGTTGTCTGTTAGGGTTATGAGTGGCCCGGTTAGATTTCTGCGGTTGTAATCCGATTCCGAGTATATAGCTTGAAGGATATCGGTTTCTTCTAGGTCGAGGCTTGCGTTGATCGACCACAAAAATTTTATGGGAAATATCGGCCCATCTAGAATAGATGAGCCATTTGCTGAATATTCGATTGAGGGTAGTGGGCCAATCCTGCCTCTGGGGAATCTTGGCGAAAGGAATTTGGTGATTTTTAATTCCAAATCGTTAACCGTCAGAATTAATCCGCTCATTTTGAAGTCAAAGATAATGTTTGTTTACGGATTAAATGTTTGTTTGAGGCTACTGTTTGCCACCGTGCTGTGCGATGCCTTTGCCTTCTATTTGCTCGACTTTAGTTTGCAGCCGGGCTATTTGATTTTCTTGGAGTTGCAGCCTTGCGTAGGAAGCATCTAATTTGAGTTCGATTGCTTCACCTTGCTTTGTTAAACTTTTTATATTTTCCTCGGATCTTGTGACCGCAATGCTTGTAGCAGTCACAAGCTGGGCTATGTAAATAATACAGGCAATGGCGAGACTATTTATACCTATGCTTATACTGGAAAGCAGTTTATTTTCTTGGGGCTTGAATTGATCGGTCATTTTTTTTTGCGGGTTTCAGAACTTCTTTATATCTAGCTGAGTTGTGCATTGGCTTTCAGGGTGGTTAGGTGTTCTAAACTAGAATATAGTACAAATGTGCTATAAATGGATTGAGTTAATCTACAAACAGGAATTTAACTATGGTCACTACTTCTGAAGCTTTGGTGCAGCAGGCAGATTTATTGGAAAAGGTTGCTAGTGTGATTCTTGACTTGATCCAGAATGCCAATGCTAATGCACGCGATAGGGCTGAAGCCGAAGCTAAAATTGCTGAGTTCATTGCAGCAGATGAGGCAAATGCTGTGACTGTAGGAACAGGAAATACAAAGCTTCAAGAGTTGCTTAATGTGGCGACTGCTGCTATCTTGCCATCCAGCGAAGACATTGCACCTCCTATTGCGCCTCCTTCTGTTGATGGTGAACTAGGCTAACTATTGGCGATACACTTTTGACCTGTATTCTTTGCCCTCCTAGAGAGGGTATTTTTTTGTCCTAAAGTATACTATTTTAGTACAGACGTATTATTGATATAGTTTGAAATTGTAATTACAGATGCTTGCCCTCTTAATGAGGGCATTTCTATGAATGGATTTATCAAGTAAGAGTATGCTGGAGCAATTTCGGAGTTTGTACCCCACCGGCTGTTTAATTTCTGAGGTTGCTCAGATTTTTAAAACTGAGTTTGTGGTTCGTGTGAGTATAGTTGTTGATGGTGTTACTCGTGCCACAGGGTTGGCAATGGATGTTCAAGTTGCTTTGGCAGAGGATAAAGCTAGGGCTAGGGCATTGGCGGTTGTGGACATACCTAAACCAGTTGCGCCTACTCAGATAGCTAAGGTTGTTGATTTATCTGATTTGATAGCGCTGACTGATGTCCACATGGGGCGGCTTGGGTGGACGGCTGCATATGGTCAAAATCATTTGATGAATATTTATGGAAAGCGTGCGAGAAGACTTTTGTCTCAGGAAGAGCTAGAGCATTTCCTGGAGTTTCTCAAAGCGCAGCCCGATGTTGCTGTGTGAATTAGGATTAACGGGATATGAAGAGAAAGAAGGTTAAATGGGCTGTTTGGTGTCCAGGTGGGAAGAATCACTGGAAAACTTTTTTTGAAAACTGTCATGTAGAGGCTTGGCATAAAGCTAAAAAATTATCTGGCGGGTTGCCTTTTAGACTTTTTCCTGTTGAATAGGTAATTCAGTAGGGCTGAGTAAACAGTTAAGCGTTCATTGTAGGTAGTTATGGAATTAATTTATTTGCTTGGAATTATAGTTGTGTCCGTAAGTCTTTTGATTCGGATGTTGCTATATTGTCTTGGTATTTGGGCTTTATTTCATTTTAAAATTCTGGATGCGATCGCTTTTGTAGCTATTTCAGAATTTATTCGGATTTTGATGAGTTTGATTGTGGATAAAACCAAGGTTAACGAGGATGAAGGATATACGGGAAATGAATGAGTCTAAAGGCTTACTGGAGTCTATTCGCAAGGAACGGGAACGTCTAGCCCAAAATAATCAGGTTCCTGTAGATGATTTACGAATATTGGTATTCACTAGTTTTAGTTGCAATATGATTTCTGAAGGTAGAGCCTGTCAATTGCTTTGTACCAACAGAATTGATTTTAGGCTTGAGTGGCTCCAGTGGCTTGAAAGTCATCCGCATATGGAGAAAATCTCAGATAGCTTGGATATTTACTGATTTCACTTGTAGGAGTGCAGACTTAAGCTTGATCTGATTGTGGTTTATCTGGATTTTAGTAGGTTAAGTGTTTTTGCTGATGATGGTGGTTGTATCGTTGTTTTGGGATTAATTAGTATGTCTGTAATTAATTCCAAGCAATGTTTAGATTTTTGAGTTTTGGACTATGCTCGATTACTGTGTTTGCAGGTTCTGCTGCTGGACAGGTGACCCTTAATCGTGGTTTTGAAAGGGCGCTTCGTGTTGGTGGTTATGATACTGCTATTGGTGATAGTTTGATTTGCTATGCTGAGACTAATACTGCCAGCACTTTTGATTTGAGTCGGTTGTGTGGAATTGTTCCGGCTCGTTCGTCGGGGAATGATGGTTATACGGGTTCTGGTAGTGGTTATTCTGGCGGGGGGTCTGATGGAGTTTGCAACTTCCCTGATGATATTGCTCGTGACGGCAGTCGTTGCGGCGGACGCGCCAGAAGTGAGAAGCCTGGAGGAAGGTAATAGCCGATAATTTTTAGCTAAGTCGGAACTAACTCGGAACTGAAACATGAATCAGTTCCGAGTTCTAGGATACTTGATTAGCAAGGGTTTTAGAACTAAGTCGGAACTAAGTCGGAACTAAGTCGGAACTAAGTCGGAACTAAGTCGGAACTAAGTCGGAACTAGTTCACACTTCCCGAAATCCTTATTCAATAAAGACTTTAGACTTAAGTTTGAACTAAGTTTGAACTAAGTTTGAACTAAGTTTGAACTAAGTTTGAACTAAGTTTGAACTAAGTTTGAACTTGGCTCCTTTGAGCGTAAATACGCTTGGCGTTTAAATTCTAACCGTGTTAATATCTTTACATATTGTGAGTATCCATCCGTAGACATATATAAGTTGATTTTTTCTATGCATCTTGAATCAATTTTTACAGAGCAGGTGGTTAATACCATTACCGCAAAATCTAAATGTGAATATCTAAAACTATGCAATATTTATTTTGAGCAGAGAAAATCGGAATTGTGCTTGGTCATAGATTGCCCCGGCGATGTCATCGATAAAGTTTGGGAATACAAACATAAAATTTTATCTGCGGCTTTCTTGCTTGGATTCAACAAAAAGTTGATACTAAAAAGAGAGGGAAGTATTTATGCTTCTGCTTCTTCTCGATTTAGTATTGAAGAAGTCAAGGAAGGACTTATGCATCTATCAGCAGAAACAATCACTAAAGGATTAGTATTTAATGATTTACTTTTGTTTGTTGCTAATTCCCAGTATCCTACATTCGTTACAGAAGTACCAAGGAATTGGCACTGGGGGCAGCCGCAGCGACTCGTTTTAACAAATTCTCAAGTTACTAATTTTTCGGGTGTAAAGTCAACTAAGCTGCATGGTGAAGATATGACATTACTGTATGATCGCGTCATATTTGAGCGTCAGATGTCCATACTCACGCGTGAATTTGAAAAATCGCCCAAAGAGAATATTGTTAAGGATTACGCATATACTTCATACACCATTGACAAATTCCGACAAAGTTTATGCCGAGATTCAGAGCATGAATATAATGCTGATTTTAAAATGATTTACATAGAGGACTTGGATATGATTGCACGCGTTTGTTGTTGCAAAGATCGACGGCCTGTCAATTCTTAGCTCCATCAAGCTCATCTATCTTAAACCCCTGCCGTTGATTACTGCTGGGGTTTTTTTGTTCTAAGAAAGCCATGATCCATTCACTCTCTGTATGAGCCTCTTCATCTATATCAAGTAGAACCCTGATTTGTCTAAGTTCATCCTCGGTGACATCATTGACTAAGCCTTTTTGAATTTGCATGAATCTGTTGATGGTCATAGACGCAGTTTTGTTTTGCACCATAGACAATAGCTCCGTCTCTATATCTGATTCTGATAAATTATTTTTAGTTATAGTCGATTCTATGATTTCTTGTAAATTCATAATATTTTCCTGAAAAAAATCCTTTGTCGCCACATAGGCAAGTTCAGTCCAGTCGCTGTAAGTAGAATTTTTGTCAATGTAAATTTTGTCTGCAAAGCTCACTGGTTTGTATATCAGTGGTGCAATTGCTTTGAGAATCTTGTCTTCCGGCTTTGTAATTTTGGCATTTATATATTTACTAGCTGTGGATGGAGCTATATCTGCTTGTTTGGCAAATGTTCTTAGTGACCATTTTCTTGCTTTTAAAGTTGCTTGTATTAATATGCTTAACCGCTTTATCCCCTCTGCGGTGTAGTTGAAATGCTTTTCTTCCAAAGGCTCGAACAAGAAGATCTGCGATTTTACTGGATATTCTGTTGCGGTTGTCAGCATTATCACGTGGTGTTTCCTTTGTTCCTGGCTAATTTAACAATAACTCAAAATCGTTTTTCTGTACCTCTTGTACATTTTTTCTTTTGATGCTAGATTACTAAAAACACCGCGAACACCGCGAACACCGCGAACGATGAAGCTAGTAAGACCAGGTATTGACCCAAGTGTCTATGACCAGGTTCGTCTGGGAGCAGCGCTTGAGAAAATTTCGACTCGCAAATTTATTGAGTCGTCAATTTTGGAAAAAGTAGCTAAATCCATTGGTTCCAATCAAGAAAATAAACGAGGGGAACCATGTGGATTGGAACCTCAGAATTAGTCGGACTGCCTGGATTACCAGGATCTAAAAAGGGGCTTATAAAAAAAGCCCAGAAAGAAAACTGGCAATGGCGCGATCGCAATCAGCGAGGTGGAGGGAAGGAATATCATATATCCTCGCTTCCCCCACAAGCCCAGGCGTATCTACTTCAACAGGCAAAACCAGATCAACAGCATTCCCACCCGGAATCTGAGAACGAGGAATTGCTAATTACCCAATCCCCATTACCCATTCAGATGCCAACTGAAACCCTGGTAACGGCGATTATTCCATCTCAGCAAAGAGCAAGCGAAACATCAACCGACGGCAGGATTAATGCCAAAGTTGAAATCTTGCGTGTTCTTGAGCAGTTCTGTGAAGAAAGACAGTTAAAAAAAATCTCCTGTCATCACGTTTTTGCAGACTCCTACAACACCGGAAAGATTCAAGTGTCGGAACAAACCAGAAGGCAGATCCCTTCTGTATCTTTCCCGACCTTGCAGCGGTGGTATAAAGCTCTGCAAGAAGGGAGTGTTCAGTCACTTGGGGGGAAATATGGAAATCGTGCTGGACAGACAAAAATAGACACAAATCCTAAAATCAGGGATTTTGTCTTAGCGATGCTGACACGCTTCCCTCACGCAACCGGAGGGCATATACTTTCGGCTCTCCAAGCACGATTTGAGGATGAAATTTTACCTTCTCAAAGAACTATATCCCGGTGGATAGAAGGTTGGAAAAACGAGAATAAGGAATTATTCACAGCCATATCCAACCCTGATGATTGGAAGAACAAATTCATGACTGCCTTTGGCAGTTATTCCGAGGATGTAGTTCGCCTGAATCAGCGATGGGAAATGGATTCTACCTCGGCTGACATCATGCTCGAAGATGGGCGCTATCACTTGATTAGCTGCATTGATGTCTTTTCGCGCAGGATGAAACTGTTGGTTGTTCCAACTTCTAAAGCTACTGCGATCGCGGTTTTGGTAAGAAAATGCTTGCTGGACTGGGGTGTCCCAGAAGAGGTGAAAACCGACAACGGCAAGGATTATACAGCAAATTACTTAGAACGTGTATTTAGGGATTTAGGTATTAGACAGAAGCTCTGCATACCTTTCCATCCTTGGCAAAAGCCGCACGTTGAAAGAGGCTTCCGAAGCTTTCTCCATGATTTATTAGAGTTGCTCGATGGTTACATTGGACACAATGTAGCTGAACGTCAGGCTTTGAGAGCCAGGATTTCTTTTGCTGACAGGCTAACGACAAAAACTGAAGAGATCAGCATGAAAATGACTGCATCTGAATTTCAAGCTTTTTGTGACACCTGGACTAACCAAATCTATGCCAATAAACCTCATGAGGGGTTGGATGGTAAAACGCCATTTCAAGTTTTTACCGCCTGGCGCAGCAATACTAAGTCCATCGATAATGAACGGATTTTGGATGTTCTCTTGGCTGAAGCACCGGGTGCAAATGGGCTACGGACTGTGCAGAAACGTGGCATTCAACTTGAAGGAACTTTCTTTATTGCTCCTGAGTTGGAAGCCTGGATTGGACAAACTGTGCAAGTCCGGTTTGATCCGCTGGACTTGGGTAAAATCTACGTTTTTGACGGTGATTTTAAGCTTATCTGCATTGCTGAAGATCCAGTCCGAACCGGTATGAATCGGCAAGAGGTTGCAGTTCGGGCTAAACATCTACAACAGAAGCGGATTCACGAAGGTAAGCGGGCGCTGAAGCAAATCGCCAAAAAGGTGAATGTGGCTGAGGCAGTGGAGGATATCCTCCAGGAAGCTGAGGCCAATAACAACGTGGTGGCTTTTCCTGCACCCAAGGAAATTCATACATCTAGAGGCTTGGAATCTGCGGCTGAAGTAGTAGCAGCACTTAAGCCGAAAGAATACGCACCGATGACTGCTGAGGAATTGGCAGAAGCTGACGCGGCTTTGAGTCGAATTGAGCAGCCAGAAGTAGAAATAGTGCGGGATGAAGATCATTTCTGTCGGCTGTGGAAGCAGGTAAATGCTGGGGCATTTATTGCTAACCGTGATTGGCAGTGGATGAAGCATTACGCTACCACCCCAGAAGGCAGGGGCGTACTGCGATTTTTGGATGTTACTGAGATTGATTTCTCCAGCTTTATGAACGAGCGGGAGGCGAAAATTTCGTGACTGACGAGGAAATGCTTAACCTCACTGACGCAGATAGGTGGAATCCTAAACATTTTGGTGAACCACCACCATTTTTACAGGACGGCGATCAACTAACTATCTTTTTTGATCGCAGAGAGGAGCCACCACTACCTGAAGAATTTTTGAATTTAGAGCAATTTAATGAGGCTTGGAAATTATGGATGGAAAAGTTCCCGCACCTAGCAGCGACATAGTAAATGTCTACGATTTGTTGGCCCTTTTGGCTGGTGAAGGGTATTCCAGGGAAACGGCAATTGAACACATAAAAATCTTAATGGAAGTATCCCGCAGCCCTTATATTTCTACGGATTTGAAACGGGCTATCGGTTTTGTTCAAAGCTTTACTTTCAGCCTTTCAAATCTGAGTCCTAACCAGATGACTGAGTTGGTTGATGTTATCGAAAAACAGAGAAAGGCTTTAGCAGAAGGTTTTTGACATGAAGGATTCTGCGCTTGTTTCACTTTGCTGGTTAACCGCCCAAGACAAACACCTAATCGAGTATTTATTGGACAACGAATTTTGGCATCATCAAACTCATTTTTCATCTTACTCGGAAGAAGATCAGCTTTGGTGGTACACCGATATTTGTGAAATTGGAACCTACAAATTAGGAATTTTAGAAGATGAGTGCGAATACGGTGAAGACGATGAAGAGTTATCTGGGTATGTGATTAGCATCATCATCAACGGGGTTGAATTGCTGACTGATGGTACTTTTTCGTGGGGATTAAGACTACGTCAAGTTGAGCTAGAAGTCAAAGAATTTCTTCGGACTTATGAGCTTGAAAGTTCATTTCACAAGCAATTGTCTTTTTGTTAATAGCATTCCCTGAAGTAGGAGTACAAGCCTTTCTAGGGATGAGTAGGGTAATAAATTTGGAGGCAAAATGTCAGATCCTCGTTTAGTGAAATACGTGATTTTCGACAAGGTAAAACGTCTTTACCTGTCTAGAAATGGGATTGGTTTTGGATGGTCATTCCATCGAGTTAATGCGGCTCGCTTGAATTCTGAACAGGCAGTATTTTGGACAAATCAACTCATCCAAATCAATCAACGCAGAGGATTTGTAGTACAGGAGGTAGGTAATGCTAGAGCAGTCTAGCCCCACACCTGAACAACGGGAAGAGTACGTCAGGCGATACCGGGAATTGGCGCAGGGCTATCACTACGATTACTCAAATTCCAGGCTTGAGGAGTTGGTTAAGTCTCCGAATTGGAGCGACATCCAGAAACTACTAACTCCATCAGCTAGAAAAGCCTGTAAAAGCTATTTCCGTTATATAGGCGATCGCAGCTTTGGCTGTCTCGATATGGAGATAAAGACTTGGGAGGCACTGGTAGAGAGCATCCAAGTAGCACAGAAGAAGCTCTCTAAGTGCAAAAAGTAAAAGTTTTGGTAGTTGAGATTGCTCTCTCAACTACCAACGAAACAAAACTCTCTAGGATTGTACACGATGAAAAATCAATTAGCAAAAGTCAAGAATATCCGCAAGCTGTCACAGGCGTATGAATCGCTGGCGCAACGAGATATCAACATTCCCCGAATGGGTTTAATTAGCGGTTTCTCAGGGGCTGGGAAGAGTCAAGCCATTGGTTGGCTTATTTCTCAGGTTGATGGGGTTCTGGTACGAGCCAACGCTTGCTGGACTGTGAGTTCAATGCTGGCGGCGATTGTGGTTGAGATAGGCACTACTCCTGTCAGTCGGAATGCGCTGATGCTGAAGCAGATTGTAGATAGCCTCGCAGCCAGTCGCAGACCTTTAATTATTGACGAGTGCGATTATCTGCTACGTGATCCGCGTATGGTGGAAACCCTGCGAGACATTCATGATTTAGCGGGTGTGCCGGTGATCATGGTGGGCATGGAGGGCATAGAGAAAAAATTGGCCCACCGCAAGCAATTATCACGCCGAATCTCACAATTTATTGAGTTTGCACCTTTGGATTTGGAAGATGCTGAAACTCTGGCGGAAACAGTATGTGAAGTGGCTGTAGCGCCGGATTTGCTACAAAAAATCCACAAGGATGCTAGGGGCAGCATTGGACTGATGATCGTGGGTTTAGCTCAGGTTGAAGCACTAGCCAAGACTCAACAGTGGAACGTGATTAATTGCCAGCAGTGGGGCAATCGCAAATTATTTTTATCGGCAAAGGTGGGGTAATTATGATGCCAGCGATTTTGCGTAGGTACGAAATCAGCTTGATTGATGCAATTGATGCATTAATTACAAAATTAATGACTTGGGAAGATGGGCAATTTTCAGCTTCTGAGGTGAGTTTGAGCCGTAGAGAAGCTCAGGAGATTGCAGCTTGGGTAATTAATAGTGCAGCAGATCCCTTTGGATTTTGTGGTGCGAGTTTGAATGGGGATAGATTGCTAGAGCTTCTGCGAAATATTCGGGAGGAAGGCAATGATTCAGTTTGAACAAATGTGGTCAAAAATTCGGAGACTTGAGGTTTTCTGTTTGCACGAATTAGCTGAGTTTTGTGATTTTGAGGTTTCAATTCCGCTACTGGCAGCTTATATTTTGGCTCTAACAGAGAGCGGGTATCTGGTGGAGTTGTCGGGGAAACGAACCCATAGGCGATATCGGTTAGTACGGGATTTGGGACAATTTGCACCGATATTGCGTGAATCAGTTCCTATTCGAGTAATGGGGCGATTAGTTCAGGTTCAGTACGCGATGTACGACCCCAATGAAGATTTTTATTTTCCACTTATTAAGGAGGATTAAATGGTGGAATTGGAAGATTGGAAGGAAGTTTTATTGCAGGAAGTTAGTAGATCTAATCAATATCATGTTGCGATGAAGCTGGGGGTTTCACCTGCAATGATATCTAAAGTGATTCAAGGTAATTACAATACGCAAGCCAGTAAATTACCTTTGTTGGTCAAGTCTCGCTTGAAGCCTCAAACTATGAGCCATGAAGAATCAGAATGGCTAGAAAGGCTAAAATACATTTGCTCGATTTACCGAGTTCGAGATGTTGCAAAAATCTTAGATTTCTCGGCTTCTTACCTGTATATGGTTACCGCAGATAAGATAAAAACAAATTCGTATAATCTCAAGATTGAGGTTATGGCGAAGTTGTATGACGATGAAATCTTGAAAAACTTAAAGCTTCGGCCAAAAGCTGTTAAAAAAAAATCAGCAATTAAGGTAACTGAGGATTTAACTGTTGCAGTAGCTGATGCTATCTATTGCAATGGGATAGCTTCTTACGATGACTTAATTGAAAAGTTTCCGCGACATGGCTTGAGTCGAAGTTTAAGCATCCTTGAAAAGATGGGGGCTATTAATGTTATTAAGCCATCTTTAATAGGGCGCGGTAAAGGGACGCTTCCGAGAAGTAAGTACGGCATCGCTTGCAAGTGTTCGGCTCCGGGGAATACCGATAGATGCGCTGAATGCCCTCTGGGGAAGATGATTATATCTGTATGTGGCTTGGACGATGATGGAGAGGAGTTTGACTGATGCTTGCTGAAACTCCTGCTTTATGTTTTCAGGAATTGCGTAATCATTGCCATCAATATTTTCGGTATCTACCCTATCTAAATTTGGAGCATTTTAATAATCCAGATGTAGGCTGGCTGCATGAAGTTTTTGGCGATATTTGTCGGAGACTTGATGGCAATGAAGCTAATTTCTTGGGTATTGATTTAATGAATGCTTTTTACTCAGTAGTTTATGAGCTTGAGTTTAAGCAGATTTTTCATCCTAACTCTTTAGTCGTTCACAAGTCTGAAGTTTTTAAGAAATCGCCAAAATTATCACGAATTGTGAGATTTTCTCACGATTATCCAAGTGTTGTTGTTCGCAATTACAACGGGTCATTTTTGCTTGGAGAACCATGTCTCAAAACGCTTACAAATTACAACTTAGTGCTTTTAAAGGACACCTTAGCATGACTAATCATGACAAAAGTATGGGCGCATATCATGAAAGCAAGATTTTTCAAATCTATCTTGCAGGATTATCTGAAGCGCAACTGAAGACAGTAGCTCATGAATTATTTGTGAAGTTGCAAAATGAGCGCGCGCTAAATAATTCCCTGAAGCAAGAATGCAACTATTTAGCAATTCAAAATGCTCGGTTAAATAGCGTTTGCATCTCTCACGTGCAAGGTTCGTTGATGGATTTCAAGCTTTAGTTTCCGCCTGATGAGTCTGTCTGACCCGCAGACGAAATAGGGGCTTAATGCCCCTATCGCGGATTGGGTCTAACAATCCGTCACACACAATCAATGGGGGCTATGCCCCCTTTCCTAGTATGGAGGAAGAATGATCACACCAGAGAAAGTGCTGTTGGCACTTCAAGAAAATCAAGGCGCAAACAACGGATTGCGGGCTAAGGATTTAGTTGAACTACTTACCGGGTATGCCGCTAAACCATCCGACGAACGATATTTGCGTCAAGTGGTTTCGGCACTGCGTATACAGGGATTTCCAATTCTGGCTACTCCTGAACGTGGATATTACTGGCCAACTGATGTTAATGAGATTGAGCTTGCCTGCCTTTGGTTACGCAAACGGGCGATGACTCATTTGTGGATGGTTTCCAAGCTCAAACGGTTTGGTATCCCCATGCTTACGGGACAAATGACTTTGCCTATTCCTATCGTGATTCCGGCGATTCCTCAAATGGAACAGCCAAATGAGGAGGAGGTTAAGGAGCAGGTGAAAGCTATTTTCATGGTAGTGCCTAACGATGTTTATGAGGCGGTTCAAGACGTTTGCCAAAAACTTGGGAAAACTGATGAGGAAATAGCTTCTACGGCTTTAGCTGTTTATGTCAGTGGTCTTCAAGCGGTGCTAAAGGATATGGAGGAGCATGAATACAGCGGTAGAGAAGCGGAAAAAGTTACTGGCACAGATTCATATACTGAAGAAGGATAAGGAAATTGATGATGCAACCTATAGGTTCTTGTTGCAGGAGTATTTCCGGGTTGATTCTGCCAAAGATTTATCTGAGACGGATTTAGAAAAGTTTGTCTCTGTTTTGAAGATTTTCAGGAGGGCGAAAAGCAAAGGTCAAAACGATTTGATCTTATCTCTCTGGAGGCAATTGTTTGAACAAGCAAAGGTAGGTAGTCAAAATCCCCAATCACTAAACCGATGGATAAGAAGACAAACTGGGGTGGAGCGCTTGGAGTGGTTGAACGTCAGCCAGAAAGCCAAGCTGATCGAGGCGTTGAATGCTTGGTTGACGAGATAGCTCAAGTCAGATTCAAGCTAGGGCAACGGGCAACCTGGAAGGATGCGCCTTGGTGGTGGAACCCTTTAGGTGAGGAGATTTATGAAATTGGTGATGGATATGTGCGGCTTAATTATGGAGGTAGAAAAATCCCTTTTTGTGATCTGATTTTGTATAAATAGCTGAAATTGGCTCCACTAATAAACTGGGGCTTTTTTTATGAGTGGCTTGACAGATGGTTTGATAAATTACGCTCCGCGAATCCACTATTTAGTAAATATGTACTAATCAGGGTGAAAATTCCTGATTTTAATCGTTATTTTAAAATTACAGATTGGTTATGAAAAGTGATATCAGCAGAGCTTAATGAATACATCCCGCTTTTGCAGTCAGACGATATAGAAGGCTGTAAAAGCCGTATATTGAAAGAGATTTGCCGTGAAATCAGTATTTCCTGCGTAATTGGATTGATAGAAATAGCCAATCTAAAGCGTGATAGCGGGATTGCAATTTCCGATGGAGCGGTTGACATATATGTTCCACAAAATCCCGCGCCAAGCCATTTGATATCTAAGTATTGCGGCTTAAGGGCGATGCAAAAGCTGTGTGATTTATACGCAGGGCTATATATCCGAGTTTATTCAGTACGCTCGGCGCTAATTCGTTGTCGAAATAGGTATATTAGAAAATTTTGTGTTGAGAATCCAAATAGCATTCATCAAGTGGCTGAAACATTTGGTTTAGACACATATTGGATTCAAAAAAAAATTCTGTTGACCAATAACCAATAACCAATAACTTATATGGCTAAACCTTCGCTTGTAAGTCAACTTCCACAAGATATTCAGAAAGAGCTAGATACAAAACTTATAACCAATGGCTTTTCCGACTACCTTGGATTAGCGGAATGGCTTGCTGACAAGGGATTTACTATTTCCCCGTCTTCGATTCATCGGTACGGAAAAGATTTCAAAAGCAAGGTTGACAATATTAAGTTATTGACATCGCAGGCTAAGGTAATTGTTGAGAATGCCGGGGATGAGGATAATGCCGTAGGTGAGGCTCTATCAACTTTGGCGCAAAGTAAATTATTTGAGTTGTTATTAAAAATAGATTTAGATTCTCAGTTAGAAGATGATAGCGATGAGCAAAATAGGAGCCAGGATAAGAAAAAATTAGAATTCCTGAACTTGGTCAAGGCTGTCTCGCAACTCAACCGCAGTAGCGTTTCTTTAAAGAAATTCCGTGATGAAATGCGTGAAAAAGCTAAAAAGGCTCTAGCAATTATCAAGAATGAAGTTAGGAATAAGGGTGGGATTTCTGACCAAACAATCCATGACGTAGAAGTAATTTTGGGCATTGCTGATGGAAGCTAAAAAAGATTATTTTTTGCCCTACCAAGTCCGTTGGATTCAGGATCAGTCACGGTTAAAAATATATGAGAAAACCCGGCGTGGGGGGATGACTTACACTCAATCCTATGAAGATGTCAAGGATGCGGCTAAAGCCGATGATCCGATGGATGTATGGTTTTCGTCGGCTGATATGTCTGCTGCACGTGAATACATTCGATATTGTGAGCAGTGGACGCGGGTATTTAAAGTTGCTGCTGAGTCCCTGGGTGAAATTGTTATTGACCGAGAGGACGATATCAAGGCGTTTGTAATCGAATTTGCCAGCGGGAAACGGATTCATGCTTTAAGTAGCAATCCTACTGGGTTTCGCTCTAAGGGTGGGAAGGTGGTGCTAGATGAATTTGCAAAGCATCAACAACAGGATGAACTTTGGAAAGCTGCACAGCCCTCGATAACTTGGGGGTTCCCTATGCGAGTGATTTCCACTTACAACGGTAAGAACAATCGATATTACCGAATGGTCGAGGATGCCAAGAAGGGCAACAAATGGAGTTTACACAGTACAAATATCATCCAGGCTGTTGATCAGGGATTGGCTGATAAAATTCTCAAGCGGAAATTAACCCCAGAGGAAAGGCAGGAATGGCTAGATGAACTGAGAGAGATTGCTGGGGATGAGGAAACTTGGCAGCAGGAATATATGTGCAATCCTGTTGATGAGGCTACTGCCTGGTTAACTTGGGATTTGATTGAGGGCTGTGTTGATAAGTCTGCGGGTATTCCCGGTAATTATCAGGGCGGTTTGTGCTACGTGGGTATGGATATTGCCCGTCGTCGTAATTTAACCGTGATTTGGGTGAATGAGGCGCTGGGGGATGTGTTGTGGTGTCGTGAGGTAATTTCTCTCAAGAATGCGACTTTTAAGGAGCAGGACGCGAAATTAGATGAGGTGATGCGGCGTTATAAGGTGGCGAAGCTTTGTATTGATCAAGGTGGAATGGGTGAGCGGAGTGCGGAAGAATATATAGATTTATACGGTCGTTACCGTACTGAGGGGATTATTTTTTCTGCTCCTATTAAGCAAGATTTGGCGGTGACTGGGAAGCAGAAGTTTGAGGATAGGTTGGTGAGGATTCCTGATGATAAGGCGGTTAAGGACGCTCATCATGCTGTTAGGAAGTTCACGACAGTTGCAGGTAATGCGCGGTTTGATGCTGATGATAGTGCTGAAGTGGGTCACGCTGATGAATTTTGGGCGCATATGCTGGCAATTCATGGGGCGATAGGGAATAAGAATTCTATGCCTGCTCAGGCTTCTGAGGAGTTTGATTGTTGGTAGTCTGAATCAGGATTTTCAGGATTTAAGGATTAAAATGATGCGTGTATAAGCAATGAAAGTAACGAAAACGCTGTCAATGGAGACTCCCGGAAGAAACACTTCGTAAGATAGAAGAAGTATTGGGTGTGGATTTTGGTATTAACTTTGACTAACAAAGAGATACGGCGACGTATAGGCAAAATATACTAAGCCTATCAATGTTACTTTATTGGTCAAAATGAATCCGCAGGATGCACTAAAACTTGCAAAACAAGGTGACGCAAATGCGATCGCCACGCTCATAAATAGTTCGTTGCAGGGAAAAGGTATTATTGCTAAAGTTACCCAAAAAGATCACTGCCTACAGATTATTTTGGAGTCAGCAGAAACCCCTAACCAAGAATCTTTGGTTAATCTGATCCGCAAGGGCTTGATATCGTTAAAGCCTGGATCTATCAACCGCGTCACGTTATATGCGCGACAGCCAGGAAATAGCCTGATACTCTGGAGTGAGCGATTTAGCTTAACTGTTGCAGAAACCCCTAAAAATACACCTACTTTTGCCCCTGCAATGAGTGTAGAGGCATCTCAGCAACTCAAAAAAGAAGCAAAGAAAAAAGAGCTTGAGTTCAATATGGTATTTTGGGGAATAATTTTTTTGTTTGGTGGATGCACTGTCTATGCAGGAGGCTATCCCTGGACTTGTCAGCAAGCCGAGGATGCCGTGCGTGAAGCACAAAGGGATCTGGGCAGAGCCTACAATCAAAATTTAGATGATAATCGTTTATACAGTTATAGCTATGTCCTTAGCAACAAACAAGGCATAAGAGATAGGAAATGTAGTAATTGACTTAGCATAAATAGGCTTTCAACTCTTCTACTGCTGGATTTTGTGGAGGCGATGAAGATGACACTGGCTTCTTAGGTAGGTTGTTCATGTCTTCAACTTCAGTATATTTTCTTCATAAGAATAAACTGTATTACCTAAAATATCCAGATAATCTTCTTCGTCTGGCGTTAATTTACCTTTGTCAATTAGTCGATTGATTACATTTTGCGTAGCTAAAAATTCTGCCTCAGAGGATATTGGTCTAGGTGGGAAAGCCCTGAGTAATTCTATGTAAGCTTTATCATTTTTGTTCATATTTATTACATTAGTCCGCTATTTACAGTATAAGCAATTTACAAAATAGTGCTGAGTTTGACCCACCCTGAAAATCCACCCTCAAATCCAGCAACCTTAATCTAAATACTTGAATTACTGTATGAACCTTGCGGACGAAAACTGGAGATACTACGAGGGGCTAAAAACCTTTGACTTTTGGACTGGACCGAAGCCAGAAATTAATCATCCTAAGTATCAGGTGGTGATGAAGCGGTTAGAAAAATCGTTTCATCAGTACAATGTTGTCCGCAAGATAGTAAATCACTACATCAACGCCTTAGTCGGCAAGCCGTTTCACTGGTATCTAAAAAATAGCAGTGGTGAAATGGATTCTGAGAATGAAGCAGAAAAATACTTGCAGATGTGGTGGGACTACAATAAGCAGGTATCAATATCTCAACGACTAGGCAAAGGAAAGCCCTTTGCTGAAGCAATTTGTCAGATGTTGGTCAGAGATAATAGAGGTAGTAATACAGGTATCAGTCAAGGGCTTGATGGTAGTGTTAGCGGGGGAATTGGTACGGGGTATTTGCGGCTTTATTCCCCAAAGCGATATGCAAATCTACAGCCCTGGAAAAAGATTATTCTGCACTGCCCATCACCAGGAAGTGTGCTAGTTGATCGTGATACAGATGGAATTTTGTACAGAGCCACTTATTCTTACGGTCAAGGACGCGAAATTTACACCCTGCTAGATAGTGGACTAACTAAGATTGAAGATGAGCAGGGAACTAGAGAAATCGACCTTCAGGGAAGATTACCAATTTTTGAGTTAAGTGGGGATTGCATTGTTACACAAGATATCAAAGATGCCCAAAATGCAATTAACAAAGGATTGACTCTGAAGGGTGAAAATTTAAATTTTGCGGGTTTTTTAGAACGGGTGATTTTAAATGGGCAGATGCCGGGGAAGTGGGTAAATGATGCCTCTGCCCCTGGCGGTGAGAAATTTGTGCCTGACCCGGCTGGAATGCAAGGAGGCGCGGGTAAAGCGATGTATGTTCAAGGTATCCCCATCGGTGATCGGCATAGTCCTTCAGGCTATACCAATCCGTCGGTTATGTATCGTGATCCGGTAGATGTGGATAATTTTCTTAAGGACTTTGAGCTAAATCTCAAGTGTGCTTATCTAGCAGCGGATTTGGGGCATTTGTTATCAGCTGGTGATGGTTCTCTGGCAGCAGTTAGTCGAAGAACCTTAAAAGAAGATTTTGCGACTGGCTTGGGGCAATATGCAGAAAATATCCAAGCGGTAATTTCCAATATTTTTGATACGGTGCTGTTACTTTTGAGCTACGATTTGCAGCGCCCAGACTTTACTCAATACAGCACTGTGGCGGAATTGAAAATGAATATGGGTAAGCCTTTACCAGAGGAAAGGGATCAAAATCGTCAAGATTATCAAGCGGGTTTATTAAGTTGGACTACGGCGGTAATGGGTACTGGTGAGGTTTCAGATCCTGATGCTGAGTGGGGGCTGAAACTTAGAGAGCGCGAGGAAATGCGGAATTTGGATGCTAAGGAAAAATCATTTGTTGAGGATTTTTCTGATGGGGGTGACAGTTGACCTCTGCAAGGCATGAAAAGCGGGCTGAGAAAAATTTCAAGCGCATGACCAAGGCTGAAAAGCTGTCCTTGGGGAAGATTAATCAGCGGCTAGAAAGTAATCACAATCGCATTGAAGAGCAGCTTTTAAGGAAGTATGAGAGTATTCGCGGTAACGATGGGTTGCTACCACATCAGAAGGCACTGCTGCTCAAAAATGAATTGGGTAGCATGAATATTGCTGAAGGGGATTTTCTGCCCATTTTTGATGAGTTGTACGGCAATGTTGATGCGGTATCGCTTGAAACTGCCAGTGATATGGTGAGGCTGTCTCAGGGTTCGGCTGCGGGTAGAATTAGCAGCCGTGATCAGGTGATTAAATATTGGCGTGAAGATAGCCAAGCCCGGATGCAGAAGTGGGGTAAGGCTTATGAACAGCAAGCACAGGCTTTGTTCGAGTTGAGTTATCAGCAGAATTGGGGTGCAAGACGCACGGCTGATGAGTTGAATGTGCTATTAGGAAGGACTGAGAAAAATGCAGCTAGAATTGTCCGATCATCCGGTAATTCCGTGCGTACCCTGACGATGAAGCAGGGTTACGATGCTAATAATATTGAGTTTGTAATTTGGAATACTTCAGGTAGTGATAAAGTTTGTCCATATTGCAGTGCTAGGAATCAGCAGGTTTACAAAATAGGTGAAGCAATCGTTCCTGCTCATGTTAATTGTCAGTGTTATTTGTTGCCATTTAAAAAGGAATGGGTACAGAATGGCAAGTTTGACAAGGAATGGTCTAAAGAGTCTAGGCGGAAGGGGTTGGAGGAGTTAAATAAGGCTGGGGGCGCTGCTAATAATGGACTGACACCGTTTGAGAAGAGTATGGGGTTGGATAAGCCGCCTAAACCTGTGTGGACTGCTGAGAAGGGGTTTGCACGCGGGGAAGCACCAAGGGTAATTACTAAGCCGCAGTTGCGGTATTTGAGCTTGTCTGAGTTGAAGGCTTTGGCTCAGGAAAGGGGTTTGAGTGCGGATAGGGTGAAGGAGTTGGGGAAAACTGGTTTAGGTAAGCGTGCTACTTGGATTAGGGCTATTGCCGCTGATTCTAGGGGGTAGAAGAATAAGCGGTGATAATAGTGCATTTGTAATCGTCACCGAAACAAGTTGTGTCCTCTGTTTCTGGAACTAAGGTATTAAATTCAATTAATGCACCATTGCAACACATCAGGCTTTCCCAGGGAATCCACCTTATTTCTGATTCTCCAGGTATTTGAACCCCAGCACCTTGTTCTAATGTCCGGATCAAAATTCCATATCTGTTATCACAGGTTTTAACTGGTGCATCGGGGTCAAGTCGTAAAGCCTGCTCATAATTTAAAGTCATGATACAAGTACCTGAAATTAGATTAGGGTTATTTCTCTAGATTCTATGCGGTAATTGTCAGAATCAGGATATCCAGGATTTAAGGATTAACAGGATTTTGATTGATTTTTAAGATTATCGTGACAAATGGTTTGATAAATTTGACTCCTAAGCTAAACCACCCTGAAATATGTATCTTAGATTCGCCACACTGAGATAAATATATATTTATTCAATCAAATGAATTACGCTGAAGCGATTCAGGCTCTCAAGGATTCCGGATTAGAAAATGCGGCTGATATTGTAGCCACTATCACTAAAGAAGCCACTGAACTTCAAAAATACAAAAAGCAGCACAATGAGTTAGAAACGCTTATTAATTCCGCTTTACAAGGATTTGGGAGCGAATCAGATAGCTATGAGCAGCGCCTAAAATCTTTATCCACTGAACTCCAAACAACCAAACAATCTCTAGAGACTGAGAAAAAGTCTAAGGAAGAGTTTGAGGGCAAGGTTAGACATTTGGAGCGGTACAACCTGGTACAAACTGCGGCTTCCAAGTCGGGCGCTTCTGTAGAGGTCTTGGATAAGCTTTTGGCTGGTTCTCAGGATGAGCTAAAGGTTGAGGGTGATACTGTGACCATTGCAGGTAAACCACTAAAAGATTACGCAGAGGCCAACTGGAAACCTTTTATCCCGGCTCTGCTACCTCAATCAGCACCAAGCTCAACAACAGATAAGTCCAACACTCCGCCATCTACATCTCTGCCTAGTGGTAGTCCGCAGGGTAAGCAGGAGTCCGTTGATCCACTTGCTGGAGTTTTGGGTGGTTACAAGCTTCCAGAAAAATTTAGTCAGGGGAGTTAATTAAAAATGGCAAAAATGCTGCACAGCACACCGCAATTAACGCAGGCTGCTTGGGCTGGTGATTTTTTAGATCGTCATTCCCTCATTCCCGGCGGTGCGCGTGTTGATCCATCTGAATTTCTCTATCAGGATGGGGTCAAAGTTACAGTTGGTGCAAATGCGGCACAAAATGCCACTAGTATTACTGTCGCTGCTTTATCCGGGGCTATTCCCAGTGGAACAGTTCTATATTTTGGAACCGCTAAATTTGCTTTGTTAACTGCTGCGGCTGCGGCTGGTGCAACGAGTTTGACTGTTCAAGCGTTACCTACGGCTATTGTCAGTGGCAATACTGCGACTTATGCAGGTTCTACGGGACGCAAGCCAATTAAAGCTGGCACTCTTCTCGGTCGGACTTATGCCCAAAGAGATGCGGGTACTGGGTTTGGGCTGGCTGATGTGGCTGGTGATGATGAAATTTATCTTTTGGCATTCGATGTGACCGATGCTCTATTTGAGGCTGATTGTGAGCTTTACAGGCACAACTCAATTGTTAAGGAAAATCTGTTACCTGGCTGGAGTACCTACGATTCTACTGCTAAGGCGAAGCTCAGAGAGCTTTATCAGTGTGTTGCTGGACTTGCTTAATTATCTGATGCAGGATGTCCAGGATTTAAAAATTAAATTCTGAAACTGTAAAACCAATGACTAATAACCAATAACTAATGACTAAAAAATGGATTTACTAACGTTTGTTAAACAGATGCAGGATGCGGGATATCTAAAACGGATATCTCGCAATCCCTTGGCACAATTCGGCACGGAACGACGGCGCTACATTGGGGCTGAGTTGCTGCCTGAACGTCCGGTAACTGAAAATCAGTATCGCGAAGATCAGGTTAAATTCAGAACTATTGTGGCTAACGATGGTACTCGATATTCTCCCACCCAGAAGAAAGATGGCGATTTGGTTGGGTACGTTGATGTCATTTTGGGCAATAGCGATATTGCCCGTGAAATGACCGGGCGGGAATACGATGCCCTGGTTAGTTTGCTGATGAGTAGCAGTGATATGCAGGCCACAGCAACTATGGCTAGATGGGCGGATACCGTACTCGAACGCGCTCTGATTGAGAAGTCAGAAAAGGAGCGATGGGAAGCTATTGTCGGCGCTCAGGTTACGCGTCAGGGCGATAATGGCTATTCTGAAATTGTGAACTTTTCCAATCCGGCGGGGCATCGATTTGATGCTGGTGGAGTTTGGTCAAACGATAGCTATGATCCATTTGAAGACATCTTTGATGCGGCTCAAATCCTTTACGATAAAGGTTTTATGGTTAGCCGGATTATTTCCAGCCGTACTGTAACCAGCAAAATGGGGAGGAATGCCAAGGTTAGGGGGCGTACTGGCCGGGTTGTAGTAGATGCTGGTGGACAAATTCAAGGCACAACCGGTAGAGCGGAACTAGCCGCTATCAACCAATCTCTATCAGCCGATGGATTACCGCCGATTGAGTTATACGATTTGCGATATCGTACGCAAACAGGAACTTTTCGATTTTTACCTGATACCGTGACGGTACTTGTCGCCACTACTGAACGTGACGAGAACCTGGATGTAGGTGATGGGCGAACTATGCCTATCCCTGATTCTCTGGGCTACTACGCAATGGGTAGAGCGGTAGGACAGCCTGATTCTGGCAGGGTGATTAATCTTTTCCCTAAAGAAGATAAGCCGCCACGAATTGAGGGTGAAGGTTTTCAAACCTCATTCCCAGTAATCACCGAACCTGAAGCGATTGTCGTTGTTAAAAATATCTCCTAATGCCATTCATCGCATCCGATAGATTCCGAATCATCAAGCATTTGCCTGGAGTCACGCTGGCACAGGCAGGAAGTTTGTTGGCAGCAATTTCTGATGAAGATATCATTGCCGAAATTCAAGCTTGTTTGGATGCTTTGGATGCTCTTAAGGAGGCTCTCAGTACTGAGCGTTCTGGTACGGATGCGGCATTAATCAGGGTTGATGTTCTGGAGTGGAGTCCAGGAGGACGAACATCTGGGATGGAAACTGAAAGGCTTGAATTGCGGAATCAGTTGGCTATTTTGCTGGGTTTGGAAAGTTGGGGTAGCTTCTCAAACCTATCTGGTTCCGTTGAGTTTCACCCCATATAAATTAAGGAAATAAGGAGATTTTATGGTAAGAAGTAAAGCAACTATCGGACGCGGAACTTTAATCTCTGTTGCTCCTGCCGAAGGCGATAATGTATGGCCTGAAGCTACTGCAATCACTATCACTACTGCCCCTGCCTCTGCGGCAGTTGCGATCGCAGTATCTTTCGATCCTGCACTGACTAGAGATATCCCCGCATCAACTACTAGACCGCTATACCTGAATTTCATTGAGGTGAGCGGTAAGTCTCACTTTGTAGAGGTAACATCTCCAATAACGCCTGCAACCACATCATTGACGGTGAAGGCTCTGAAGCAAGGAATCACTAATGGTGCGATCGCGGTTTTCCCGCTTTTATTAGCCAACGCGGAAAATGCCAACTTATCTGATGATAAAACTGAAGCCGATATCAATGTATTTAGCGGGGATGGATATAAAGATTCAATGACCACTCAATTGGCAAAGGGATTCAGTATGTCCACTTTTTGTAGTCAACTGGATGCTGCGTGGAATACCTGCCTGGATGCCTCAAATAGCCTTGAATATGATGAGGTTTACATCAAGTTGGAATTACCTAAGCCAAAAGGTTACACCAACAATGGACTAACCTTTGAATTCTTCAGCGGAATTAAAGCCCCTTTCAGTATCTCTGCCACAGAAATCATAAAAACCGATCTTACGGGAATGTCTCGTGGAGAGTTCAAAATCACAAAAGCTGCTTAGGCATAGTCCTATTCTGGATACCATACCCGCTTCTTTTAGCGGGCTTTTCATACTTATCCGCCATGTTAAATCCTGAAATTAATCTACCTTTCGATACCACGCTTAAGCAAGAAACCGTATCAATAAAAACTCAAACGAGAGAACTTAGATTTCCTGTTTTTTACGGATTACGGGTATTAGAGCAAATTAATATAAATAAGGCTTTGATGGAGTTAAGCCCTTATGCTATGGCTTGCGAATTAGCAGTAAAAATTGAATCTGAGCTACAGATGGATTTGATGTTGTGCTACAACGCTGTTGTTGGTAATCCTCCTGAGAATAAGCAGGATTTACTAGAAGTGCAGCGCATACGAATTCGCTATGCTCGTGAAATTGAAAAAATAAATAATTTCTCAGAGGAGTATACGGATCAAGAACGGTTAATAACTGTTACCGAAATTTATAAAAGAATAGATCCAAATTGGACTGTAGAAAAAACGCACATGATTACAGTGCCATTACTACAAGAGATTTGGAAATTCGCACAAAGTGAAATTGCCTGTAATTCAGGAGTTGTTGAGAATATAGTTCCAACTAAGGAGGACATAAAAAAGCCTGTGGACGAAAGTCCGAGCCAACAGATTGGCTAGGTATTTTTTGGCAGATCCAAGGCTATTGGAGTACAGATGATAGATTTAATTCAAGAAATTTCGCCAATCAACCTTGTTGGTTGGTTTTTCAGGCTTTGGAGTCCGGGCAGGAAGCGGAAATAAACAGGCTTCATAATTACGAAAAGCCTATTGCCCAAATGACTGCGGTTTATGCTAATTCGCAAAGGTCAGAAGCACCGTTTTACGAGGCTTCAGATTTTTATGTTTTTGAGATTTGTAAGAGTTTAATCGATCTTACTGTTTGCAAGACATTTTTATCTATTGCCAAAGATCACCTTATGCCTAGTTGGGTAGTGAGGTTGTCACCGTTTGAAGAAATCGAAAAAGCCAAGGATAAAGATGGACGAATTGCTAGTCCTAGAATGTGGATGCGGCGTGGATTAGCTTTAATCTGTCCAAGGGTTGAAAATGGCAAATTAATAGCAGGGATGGCAATTATCGATGATAATGCGCCTTTTGGTGAGGTGGAAGTATTTGATGTTGATACCAATGAATCTCACGTTATATATGTTCCAGAAGGTATTCAGGAAGCTTATCTTTTAGATGTCCGTTGGTCATTATGAAAAAATCACCTTTCCATGAATACGGAAACGCCACACTAAGGCTTGAAATTGCGTCAGGAGCGCTGGTGACTGACCCAACAACTGGTAATGTAAAGCCCATTGCTCAAACCATAGAATTTTGGGCTTTACTTAAATCTAAGCCCAGCAAAGATGATATGAAGCTAAGGGAAATGGCTGGTGTAGATGTCGCCAGTGTTTACGTGGAAGGATGGTTGATTGGGGCCATTAATTCAGGCGTTGTCCAGGGACTGGAAACGGCATTTTTTCCAGAAGGCATAAGAGTGCCACTGGAAATAGAGGCAGAAGTGGATAGACGCGCGGGACGGTTACAGATTCTGCCTGGGGTGGCTTCTCCTTACGGTGTTGATCGGTACACAGGTCAGAAGATTTTTGGATATTTCAGCCACAGGAAGGGGGCGTGACAATTGTCTGAATCAGGATGTCCAGGATTCAAGGATTTACAGGATTATATGGGGAGGGGATTGATGAAATTTAAGCGAAATCAGAAGGGCATTAATGATTTGAAAGCCAAATTCAGGGATGCGTTTGGAGCCACGATGGGGGTTTTAGATATTGAATATGACGATGTGATTGAAAGCGATACTGCCTTCGCTGACCTGGGGTTTATTGGGCAGGATATTGTTGATACCCAGCGCTTTTTGAAAAGCAAAACTCTCATCACAGGACAGGATTTTGCTAAATGGGAGTGGAATCCTAAAAGCCCCCTCAATGGCTACCCTTATGCGGCTGCACTTTATACAGGGTTTTATGCCTTTGGGAAGTATCCAGTGGCTGGTAGACCCTGGACGGATAGAGCTATTGAGAGGGTGAACATACCTGAATGGATGGCACACGAGCTTCGTAAGATGGGCATTAAAGCGCGGTCGGAGAGTTTATAGTTCATGAAAACTCTGGAAGATTACTTACCTTTAGATGGGCTAGGGCTAACTTATTCCCAGGAAGAAGCCCGTATGGCTATAGCGATCGCTGAAGTTTTGGTAAACGTAAGAAATAGTGGAAGTACTGGAGAAATGAAAACTCTGGAAGATTACTTACCTTTGGATGGTTTGGGGTTGACTTATTCAGAAGAGGAAGCTCGAAAGGCTGTGGCTATTGCTGAGGCTATAGTTAAGATTAGCCCTGGTGGGGGCGGGGAGGGGGATTATATTCCTCTGATTCAAAAGGGCGCTCCTGGTGGTGTTGCAGAGTTAGCAGGTAATGGTTTTGTACCAGATGATCAAATTCCAAGCAATATTACAAGAGATAGTGAATTAGGTGCTGTAAACAGTGCCTTATCTTCTCACGCCAACGATGATTTAAATCCCCACTCAACTACTGCTGCACAAGTAGGTGCATTAAGTATAGATGCTAGAGGTGCTGTCCTTGGTGTTGCACCCTTAGCTGAAGATATTAAGCTGCCAGAGCAATATTTACCAGATAATATATCAGTAAATATGGTTTCGGTCCCTCAAGGGACAACATCAGAACTGGATGCTGCTGGTCTCGCAAGTAACAACATAGCTCTGGATATCACTGAAAATAGACTTAGGCTGGGTCCTGACAATTATGCTAAGTATTCTGAGGTATTAAATAAAAGTATTGTCCCACCATTTATTTCAGGCAACTACTACCCACTTACTGCAAAAACTAGCATAAAAATTACTGACAACGCGATATCTCCAGATTCAAATACAATATTTGAATATTTTATTGTTAATAGTTTGTTAAACTTAAGCTCAATATCAATACAAGTAATTACTACTGCAAACACTGATATTGCTTTGGCTTTATACAGCTTAAATGGAAACCTTAAACCTACAACTAGACTCACATCTCCAGTAACTCTTAGTTGTTTGGTAGAAGGATGGGCAACAATTACTGTTAGCGCAATTCTTGAACCCGGAATATACGCTATTGGGAACTATATATTAGGTGATGGGAATAATATAGTTTTATGTGCAAACCCTTCAATGTCAGAGGATTTGCACTTGTTTGGTATTGTAAACTTTACTGATTACAGTAAGACGGTAATGGCATTAAGTGAGGGTATTGGACTCCCTGCTAATTTAGCTGAAGGCGATACCATGATTGGAAGTTTGTCTGATTTTAGATTTATTGGATTGGCCCCAGTCTTCTTTTTTCAAGCCGCGTAATATGAATATTATTTACACTTCAACTTCAAATAAATCAATACAAGGGAAATACATTAATTCTGAAGGGTGGTGGGATATAGATGTTGTGCCTATTAATAGGCAAGTTTCAGGAGGTTCAACGTCTACAGTAACTGATAAAGATTTAATACTTACTCGCTATACTAATGCACAGATAGCGACAGATTTGCAAATAAATGAATTAATCTATACCAGAGAAATAACGCCAATATTAAATTATTCAATTCCCCCTGGTCCTCAACTTATACAAGAAGATAAATTATTTAAAACGCAAGTAAATGGAGCTACCAAAATAATAACAATATCAAGTATAGTACCTAATAGAACCATTGCTGTTACATTGGTGGGTAAAATCGAACAGCAGCCATCTACAGATATTTTTAACGATTATGTTGTCGGATCTTTAGCCAAACATTGTAGCGATGCTGTAGACTCCAGGGTTGCTGGCAAATCCAACACAAGTGCTTGGAATCTCTACACAATCCAAGATCATACAAGCTCTGTTTACATAAGGAATATTAACTTTTGGTCTGCGGATCTAGTAAGTCAATTAACCTGTATCTCGCCTTGGAATAGTCAAAGTGGTGCAGCACTAGGCATTACTTTGATTACGCCAAGGCATATTATAGCCTGCGGTCACGGGGGAAATTACAGCACAGGGACTGTAATTAGGTTTGTAAAATCCGATAATACTGTAATTACTAGGACAGTAACTGCTAGTAAGATTCACCCTCAGTACAGCATCGATTCAGCAGATATTACCATCTGTTGTTTGAATGCTGATTTACCGAGTGAGATAGTGCCAGTTAAACTATTGCCTGACGGAATCAATAGTTACTTACCAAATCTAAGCCCTAGTTACCGCATACCTTCTTTATGCTTGGATGCTCAAGAAAAAGGTCTGGCATTAGATTTGTATGGGCTGGACAACCAAGCCTCTTTTGCAGTTAGTTATAAAGCCCCCAGAAGTGCTTTCTCTGAGCCAATTGTGGGAGGCGACAGCGGCAATCCACAATTTTTAATTATTAATGATGAGCTTGTACTGATAGGTGTGTGGTCTACCGCTACTAGCGGTTCTGCACAAAGTACTAATTTATCCAAACAGATATCAGTCATTAATCAACTTATTGCTGATGTTGACGATTTGTCCAATATTGGCACAGGGTATCAGGTAAGCACAGTTGATCTATCTGGATTTCCTATTTATTAAAAAAATGTCTGACGCTTTGGAATTAAGAGAATTCGTATATATCTCTCTAGCCTCTCTTTTGGGAATATATAAATTTACTGATGGCACTCAAACACCTGCCATAGCAGTTATTTCAGGGAATGGTGAACTCTACCCCCCTGAAGGAACACAAGTTACTGGGTTAGAAGTAGTAATATTCACGCCTACGCTTGCACCTGCGGCTTTACTCCAGGGCTACAAAGTCAAAGAGCAGTGGGTAATTCATCTTAAGCAGTGGACTGTAGGCATGAGCGTACAGCTTGCTTTGGATAGCTTACTTTCTGCTGAATTAGAGGGATTTGTAATCAGTCAAATCGTCGAAATTCCCGCAGATTATAGAATGGGGATTCCAGCAGGCGCTCAAGTCAAATTAGATAAATTTTATTTCTCAGGAGAGTAGATCATGGAAATGATTAAATTACCTTATGTCGTAGAACCTAGTGAAGAATTAGTATTGATTGGCGGTCAAGGGATAGGAAGTGTGGAGTTGCCTAAATACGGCGCTTTACAAGATGATGAAGATGCGTTCATTATAGAAAATGAAATATCTATAGAAAAGCTGGCGATTGATACAGCTAAAGCCATTGAACAAAAATCAGAAACTGATGAAAAAACCGTAATCAAAACGGCGGACGCTTTGTTAAGTAAAGATTACGAATTTTTTGTTGACAATCTACAAGAATTGTTGGATTTTAGCAAACAGAAAAAAATGTTGCTAAAACATGAAAATGTTGTTTTAGTAACAGCCATAATTAAATTCCGACTGACATCAAATTGGACTATCGAGCATACTAAGAATCCTGCCTTACTAAAGCCTGGGCTATTTGCAAGAATCCTGGAATTTGCAAAGAATGAACAGTATGCATACATGGAAGATGGTGGCGGCGAAGTAGAGGGTGATACTACTGTCGTTGATGCAGTGATAGTTTAAGAAAAAATATTTCCAAATCAAGTTTTCAGAAATGTTCTGGAAGTGAAGTTATCATTTCCAGAAATTTATTTATGGATTTTTAGGTAGGGTCTTATGAGCGTATTAGGTTCTGTTTCAGTTGAAGCCTCGCTGGATATGTCGGCTATTGACAAGCAATTGGATTCCTTGGGGAGCCGTAAGCTTAAGCCGATAAAATTGGGCGTGGGACTGGATGCTTCGGGCTTGCAGCAGGAACTGAAGCAGATACCAAGTAAGCTTGACCCGATCAAGGTTGACTTGTCGCCCAATGTTGAGGATTTTCAGAGGAAGTTACAGAAGCTGGGCAATTTATCTGCTGTACAAGTCGAATTAAAGGCAGATGTTGAGGGTTTACGCAATAGCATTAAGAATTTGCGGATTGACCCGATTAAAATCGATTTAGCGCCTAATGTAGAGGATTTTCAGGAGAAGCTACGGCGGGTTGCTAGGTTAAGTCCTATCAATGTTGAAATCAGGGCTGATCGGGCTGCGGTTGAGAAAGAATTTCAGGAAATTGGTAGATATGCGGCAGAGGGCTTTGCTCAGGGGTTCGATGCCGCAAAGACTGGGGAAGGTGTTGCTGAGTCCATAGCAAAAGGCGTGAAAAGTGGGCTGGAAATTCAGTCTCCGTCTAAGGTTTTCAATCGTTATGGGAAATACAGCCGTGAGGGCTTCTATGGTGGGTTTGACGGGCTTTTAGTCGGCAAACAGGTTGCCACTGACTTAATTAAGGGGCTGTCTCCGGATAAGTCCAAGACTCAAGGTGTTGTTAGGGAAATTGAAAATCAATTTAGAGGAGCAAAGCTTAGAGTAACTGCTGAGATTGAAATAGACCCTTACCAGTCTCGAAAGAAATTACAAAAGCTTGAAGGGGAGATCGCGGTTTTCAATGGTGATAAAAATGCCGCCAAAAATATCACTGATTCCATTGAACAAGGGTTTAAGAATGCAAAGCCAAAAACTAATATTTTTGGTTCGTTGTTTAAAGCTATTGGCTCTGTTGCCTTAGCGCCTATTCAAGGCGCTTTCCAGGGCATATTCTCTGGAGTTGGCTTGCCTTTAGGAGAAAAGGTAGGGAGTAGTATCCTCAAGGGCGTGGAATCCAGTTTTGGGGATATTATTGGCAGTTTTGATTTGCTAGGTGAAAAAGTAGGAGAGAAGCTATCCGCTCAACTGCAAGATGCTCTTGTTGCAACAGGTAAATCAACAAAGGTTGTTAGTTTTTTTGAAGATTTGATTGGATTGCAGAATATAGCAGCCGAATCAGGATCAGCCAAACAGAAATCTAAACAGATTCAATCTCAAAAATCTAGGCTTGCCCAAAAAGAATTGATTGAGCAGCAAAGAAATTTACCATTTCAGTTTCCAGAGTTGCTGGCAGCACCAGCGCAGATAAAGCAAGCCAGAATATCACTTTCGGAACAGAAAGACGCTGCTGTTAAAAAATTAGGTAAAATTCAGTCTAGTCCCGCAGCCAAAGAAATGGCGCTACTTCAAAGAAAAGCGGCTAATTCTTTATCTTCATCCGAGTCCAGAGATTTATCAGCACTTCAGTTAAAATCTCAGTCAGGGTCACTAGATTCAAAGGAATCACAAAAGCTTTATCAGTTGCAGAAAAGAGCTAATTCAACTCAAATATCTAGTGACGAACTTGGTAGGTTAGGACAATTAACACAGCTAGTCACACAGCAAATGGCCTCTGTCGCCAAGCAAATTCAATCTATAGATCGAACTTTTGCTGAATTAGACGAACAAGAAGCTCAAATTAAGTTTGTAACAGAACGACCAGTCAAGGCACTGGCAGAACTAGGAAATAAGTCTGCTCAGGAAATGCAAGCTTTAGAAAAAGAAATTCAACAATTAAAAACTATTAAACAAGGAGTATTAACAAAACTAGGCAAGTCTGCGGATAAATCAGGGAATATTCCTGAAAAAGAGCGATCGCAAGCTGCTACAGAGCTAAAAAAAGCACAGCAGTTTATAGAACGTCGCCAAAAACGTATTCAAGAATTACAGAATGAGTTGATTGTTCCTGAAAATATTACCACTCCAGAAGGCAAGGCTGAATATTTAAGGAATAGGCAGAATACCTTAACCAAAAGGGATATAGCATCCGTTCGTAAATCTGCCAAGTCAAAATCAGCAAATATAAATATTCTCAAATCTGATAAAGCTCGAACCGAAAAATTACTGCAAGAAGCTAAAGCACCATTTGAACTTGTACCAGCAATTGAAAAAGAGCTTTTGCAGTTGCAATCTGACTATGAATCGCAAATTTCAATATTTAATCAGCAGATAGAACAATCTGCACAAGAAGCTCAATCTGCTTTGCAGTTAATTGACAAAATTAAGCTTTTACGCAGAAATAAAGGCGCAGAAATACAGGCTCGTGTTAGTTCTGGTGAAATTTCGCCCGAACAGGGAGCTACAGAAATTGAATCTCTATTCACAAAAACACAGATATTGTCAAACGAACAGACTTCTCGTGGACAATCGGCACTTGCTAGTAGGGCGGCTGCTACTCAGCAGCGAGATGATTTCATAAAGTCAACGGCTAATAGAAAGAATGCGCTGCTCGATAAACGAGAAAAGTCTGTTGCCTACCTAGAAACTCCTGAAGCCAAAAAATCTTTGCAGGCAATTGAGATTTATGAGAAGTGGTTAATTCAATCAAATTCTCAGATAGAGCAGGAAGTTAAATCGCTGCAAAGTCTTAGGGCAAAGGAAAAACAGCTTGAACAGAAAATTAAAAATAACACTCAACCACCGACTCCGATTAAGTCTGTTAAGCAGGAAATCAAGGATTCTGGCATCAAGCCTTTGGGTTCCAAAAACGCATATACAACTATTGCGGAATTAGTAGCCAAAGAGTCCGGCATTAACATCAAGGCAGAGCAAATACCTAAATTAGTTCAGGAGGAGCTTCCTTCTGGCTCAGGGGCTGAATATGATTTTTTAAGAAATGTTGTTAACGTTCCACCCCATATAGCTAAAGAATTACAAGGCATCCCATCAAAAGATGCTGTAGAGGCAATTATTCACGAGCTTGTTCATGGGCAACAAGGTAATTTTGGTAAAGATAAATCTAGAAGTAGTAGAAATTTACTCAAAGCCAATCCACAAGAGGTGGGAAAATTAGGTGGGAGAATAGAAAGCTCTACAAGAATAGGGATTGAGGGGATTGGGAAAACCATAGAAACAGCCAATCCAAAATTAGTTGAAAAGGTAAGAGCTATTGAGGAAGATGCTTATGTTTTTACAGAAAGAAATTTAGAAAAAATTTACCAAGCATTACTTGAAGAATTAAACAAAGTACGTCCAGATAAATTAAAAACCATACAAGGTATTTTAGGGCGCATAGATTCTATTCAGTTACCGCAGCAGACTGGACTTAATTCTAAAATATCTTTAAATTCTTCAAAAGATGTCGCTAATTATGTAAAGCAAAATCTTAACGCCAAAGGGGTTAGGGATTTAGCCCGTAGGATGGGCATAGATACAAAAAATGCCAACAAAGAATATTTATTAAAGGAAATTTCCTCATTATCATCAACGTCTGACACTAGAAATCAGATAGTTAGCTTGATAGACCAATTGAAGCCAGATGCCTACTTATCTTCTAAAAAAGGAGGTAAACAGACTCAAGAACTACCGCAAGCTGGAACAATTATTGAGCAGCTTAAGGCGGGACGAAAGGCTTTATCTGAGGCAATAAAAACAGCTTTTGAGTTAGAAGAGGATGAAAAAGTTAGTGCATTAGAAAAAATATCTAAAAAATCGGAAGAATTACAAAATCTAGCCAAAGACCTGAGTAGAGAGTTCCAACTTACAGGACAGCAAGGCAGGCAATTATCTGGAATTCGCGCTCAACTTTCACTTACTACAAATCGCTCCAAACAAGGATTATTTAATCAACAGCAACCCTCAACAGAAACAACTCCTAAAATTTCGGAAATCGAAAAAGACGCGGTTATTCCAGCAGGGTTGCGATTACAATCTTCTAAACTTCCTCACATAACTCGCCCGTTACTACCTGGGTCATTACTTAAGGCGGCTGAACTACCTGCAATAATTCCACCGCCACCACCTAAAACGACTACTGCTCAGAAAATCAAGAAATTAGAGCAAGAAATCGGCAAGGTCGATACTGCTATAGAAAAACGACTTGAGCAATTGGAAGCAGAGGTGCAGTTAGAAAAAGATGCGGCATCTATAGGGATAAAACCCAAAAATACAGGGCGAAGACTAAGCCTCAAGCGCATTAATGACGAAGCAGAATTAAACAGAGCTAAATCTCAAGTAGTTACAGAAACTTTAATTTCACCAAGCTCGGAACGTGAACTAGAAGAAATGAAGCGTCAACGGGGGAGAAAACGCACAAACCCTGTATTAACTTCATCACCGACAACTTTGAGCGTGGATCAAGAGCTAGATATCATGCGTGGTAATGCAGGTATTACTGGCAAAAAAACAGACCCTGATTTGCGAACAACAGGGTTAAGAATTAACAATTTGTACAGGCGTGCGGTTCTCAAATTTAAAAATTCCATCAGTCAAAAAACTAAAATAGAAGCGTTAGAAACTGTAGAGCAAGTAGTTAATGTTTTTGCGGATATTGAAAAGGGTATAGAAACAGCATCCCAAGTACAAACGGCATCTCAAAGAGTTTCTAATGGGGTCAAAAATGCCCCCAAATACTTGAGGGAGCGTGCTAGAAATGCTATTTTCACCAAGACTAGATATTTAATTGAAAACAGTGACGCAATTAACACACTTGTCGCTGACAAGACTAATAGAGAACCTACAGGAAATAGGACTAGAGCAGTTCAAGAGTTCAATAACAAGCGGGGTCAGCTTGCAGAATTAGTCGAAGTTTACGCTCAAGCACCTTCCAAATCTGGGTTTAATGCCATTCGCCAAACCTTGAGGGATATCGAGAAATCTTTACAAGAAATAGGCGTTCCTCTGCCTAAAGTCAATGCTTTACTCAAGCAGTACGAAAAAGATGTCCGGGAATTACAGGGGAAAGGCTTAGTACCTTTAGATTTTGAAATTCCAGCAGCAGATAAGCTGCCAATGTTTGTTGATTTATTTGAAAAATTTGGTGATACAGCCGCCAAAGCGCTTGGGCCTATTTCTGCAATTGGCCCAGCAATAAAAGGGGCTGCTGCTTTTGCTGCAACTTCATTTCTACAAAATTTCTTCCAAAATCTAGCTCAGGATGCTTTCCGCGCCTATGTTGAGCTAGACAAACTCAAAACTGTTCTCAACTTTGCTTCAGGTGGGATTAGTGGCGGAAGCAGTAATTTAGCATTCATTCGCAAGCAGGTTGATGATCTTAAAATCCCTTTGAATGCATCAATTCAAGGATATACAAAACTTGAAGCTGCTGCTCGCGGTTCCTCTTTGGCAGGCAAGCCAAATCGCGAATTATTTACAGGACTTTCCCAAGCCAGCACAGTCCTAAGCTTGTCGGGTGATGAGACTCAAGGAATCACCGTTGCTTTGGGACAGGCAATTTCTAAAGGCAAATTCCTAGCTGAGGAGCAAAACCAGTTAGCAGAAAGAATTCCGGGGCTTTTTGGCATTATGGCACGAGCCGCAGGAGTAACTGAAGCAGAGTTTGCCAAACTCAGAGATTCGGGTCAAGTAATCACTGAGGATTTTTTACCCAAGTTTGCCAAACAACTTCAATCGGAATTTGGTGATGCTGCACTAGATGCTTCTGGTAATGCTCAAAGCGCTATATTTGACTTCCAGAATTCATTACTGAGCTTGCAGCAAGGTGTGGGTGAAGGGATTGCACCTGCTGCTGTCACCGGGATTAATATTTTTACTGCTTTACTGAAAGGAGCTTCTGCATCTTCTAGGGAATTAGGTTTTTTGCTTCTTTCTGTATCTGCTGTTTTGGCTGTAAAAATGGTTGTAGCACTACAGTCTGTAGTCGCTCAACTGATAGCGACAAGAATCGCGACAGGTACTTTGGGTGGTGGTCTAGCATCGCTTGGGCAAGCCCTAAATAATTCGTCTTCAGCAAAGCTATCTGTAGGGTTATTTGCGGCACTCGAAATTGTTAACTTGCTGAATCAAGCTGTAAACACTGAATTAGTGCAATCCTTCGACAATGCCGCCAAGTCTGCGGATAGAGCCAGAAAATCCATTGAAGGAGCATTCAATCCAGAGGTTAAGAAAAAAAATCCACTTCAAGCACCCGAAGCATCAAATGGATTTGCAAGATTTGTAGATAATACTGCGATCGCTGCTTTGAATTTTGGCAATGATACTTACAGGGTTAATAATCTTTTAATACCTGGGGGAAGAAAGCCTGGAAGCAGGCTGAATACTTATGGACAACTTGAAAAATCAAGTATAGAAGCTAACGCGCAAAATCAAATTGCCAGTATCTACGCTTTGATGGTTCAAAGTAAGCTGGGTTTGGCTCAACTTGAATCCGGTACTGGAGAAGCTGGAAAGCTGCCTAGCCTAACTAAGGAACTTCAAGTTGCCGAACAGGAAAGAGCAGTATTACAAGCTGAGATCAAGCGGTTATACAGTGATAAAGGTTTGGTTGTACCTGGCGACAAGCGCCAACAACTTGAGCAGAAAAATATTCAGATACAGAAACTGAATACGGATCGGGAAGCTGTTGCTAGACCCTTCACCCTCAGTATTTCCAAGTCTGAGCAACAAATTACCAGTCTAAAAAGTAAAATTGATCAATTAAAAAATGATGAAAAGCTTCTTGGTGTTTTAGGACAAGATGGCGTTGATCAACTAATACAGCAGTATCAGCAGGCGTTGAAATCAGCCCAGGATTTCAAGGCAGGAGCGGAACAAGTAATAGGTTCATTGAGGGTAGATCCAGTTCTGACATTCACTCAAGCTATTTTGAAATTAAATTTGGCATTAGCTGAAGGGCAAGAAAAATCCGAACTACGGTTTACTGGATCACGAGAAGGCATCTCTAAAAATCAGGTTTTGGAATTCTCTAGAAATAGATTTGCGTCCAGGAATGCGGCAACTAGTTCCGCACGTGCCGAGCTAGAAAAGAACAGAGATAACGCTAACCTGCTTGAAAATGCGGTTAGAGACTCTGAAAAATCGATCAATGACCCAACATTCCAAACAACCTTAAAACGCCTTGGAGTATCCTCAGATGCCTCTGTACCTAAGATTGAAGATTTACTTAGTCGCACTCAAGATGATGCCGACAAAGCAATTCTTGAAAAGCTAAAAGTTGCTAGGGAGCAACGAAATAAGCTTGGTGAAGCAAGAATATCCATCAATGAGTCGGAATTAAAGGTTAAGCAAAATCGCCAAGAAAACGCTCTATTCAGTGTTGATGACCGCACGTCACTGACCAAGAACCGACTCCAAATAAATGAGAATGAATCTATAAATTTCTGGAAAAAAGGGCAGCTTGAAAAAGTTGTTGTTGAGGAAGTTGTCGCAGAAAAACTAGCCAAAATTCAGGTAGAAAGCGGCTTAAAACAGAAGCAGGTAGTAGATGCTCAATTGCTTGTTTTGAGGGGATACTACGAGCAGGGAGACATCAGTGCCGAGGAGTTCCACAAGCGTCAGCAGGAGTTGACGGTTGAGCAATCCAATCTTGAGAAGCAAGAAACTGAGAATAGATTGGCGTTGCAACAAGCTGTTATCCAGCGTCGTATTAAAGAATTAGAATTTGCCAATAAAAAAGCTGAATCTATCTCGGCAACATATCAAGCTGATGCTACCCGTACAGCTAAAGAGAGATTGTTGGCTGGCGGACTAACACAATCAGGTCAAGATGCTTTTGCTCTCGAACAGAATAAGATTGATCAAAAGTCGGCAGCAGATAAGGTTAGTCAAGTTAAAATTAGAATTGCCCAAAATAAACAACTTTATGGTGAAGGTTTAAAAGATGCTAGGGATTTTCAACAAGAGCAGCTATCCCTAAATCAAGAATTAGCTCAAGCTAATTTGCAAGCTGTAGACCTCAAAATTCAAGCCGAAGAGAAATATCGGGAAATTGCAGAGCGTGGCGTTCAGAGAATGCTGAGGGCTGAGGATAATAGGTTCAAGTCCCTCAATTCCCGGTTAGCGGCCCTAAAATCTAGCGCCGATCTGTACAATCAGAGCATAGATACGACTGTTAAACTTGAGGAAAGCCGCTACAATCTCAAGAAAGCGCTAGGTGATGCTGGTATATCTTCTTTAGAAATTCGTAAAGATAGCGCGAATCGAGCGCTGGAACTTAGTCGCAAACTCAAGGATGATAATTTAGATCCCGCAGTTAAAACCGAAGTTAACCGTCAATTATCCGCATCGGGTTTCGGAAATTCAGAGTTAGCAATTCTCGATCAACGTAATCGTATTGAAGATGAAATAGCAGCTAAGAAGCTGGAATCTTTGAAAATTGAGCAGGAATACCAGCGTCAATCAGAAGTTTGGCGTTTGGAGCAACAAAGGTTAGCGGCCGAAATTGCCATCTATGATGCACAGGGATTGCAGTTGGCAGCAGCTAAATCCAAGTTGGAAGCTGAAGGGGCTGCAAGAATTGCAAAACTTAAAAAAGATGATATTGCTATTCAAGAAGCAGAAATTTCTCTGGAAATAGCAAACAGGGAAGCAGCAATTGCAGACAAGACGCTTCAGAAAAAATTAGATATTTTAGGTATACAAGAAGAGTTGGCGGAAAAAGCCAAAAAAACCCAGGAGTCCACTCAAAAAAGTGCTGTAGAGCAACAGTTAGCAGCCGATGCGGCCAGAAAACAGGCGGCGGCGCTAGAAAGAGTAGAATCATCAGTTAACAAAACTGTTGATAAAATTGACAAGGTTGATAGCGACAATAAAACCGATAAACCGGAGTCTACAACTAGCAGTACAGTAGATGGATGGAAAAATCCGTTTGACCGACTGACCAAGGAAGAGTATAAGAAATGGCAGCAGGAGCGTCGTAAAAAGTTCAGTTTGTCCGGTCAACCCAAAATGGAGTCAGATTTTGACTACGCTTCTAGAATTGCGGAACTACGTATGACTGGAGAAATCCAAGATTTTCGCAGTACATTTAGTAAGATTGATACAAGTGGTTTTGATTTTGGTGGTGGTGCTGGTAAATTGCCGTTTGGTTATGAGCAGAGTAAGAACGGTAGTATATATCAATCCTATCTACAAAAAGAGAATACCGTTCCTCAACCACTACCTACAAACAACCCTTCAATGAATCTGGATTTTGCTGGTTTAAAAACTTCTGTTGAAAGTATTGATAAAAAATTAGTATCTTTAATCGGTAGTATATCAAATATTGCCAACAGACCAACGAATTTAAATATTTCTAGCCCTCAACCTGTAAGCGATGCAGCTAAAATTTATAGTGATTTGAGTAAAGCTGCTGTGAGGAAGGCTGGTTTGTAGTAAGTTACTAGCTAAGACTGTCAAGGCTTGTAGCGATTTCCTACGCGAAAAATGTAGTAAGTTACGTAATAAATGTAAATTCCACCTCAAGTAGAGTAAAGCAAGTGATTTTCCAGGCCACAACGCTTTTTTACTTAGAGATGGATTGTACAACACCACCCAACTAAAGGGAGGTTTATTTTTAATGTCTAAGCTAGTTTTAAGTATAGACGATCATTCTTTGCGCTGCCCATTATTTTTAGCAACCAAAGATGTATGTTGCTAGAGCTAGGTTGCTGATTTCTTCTTCAATAGAACTTGTTTCCTCTTCGGGTATGCCAGTAGCTATCAGAATGTCTCGGTAAGTAATTGGTATTGATGAATCTCCAAGATTTTTCCATTCTGGAAGAGAGCGCAAAATGCCTAATAATTGCCCATCATCAAATTGCCCGTAATGGTTAAAAATTTCCTGAGCTAAGTATTCTTCTGCCTCTGACAAATCATCAGTAGGGCATTCTTGCTGCAAAGCCACTTCATGGTTGTCAGGTGGAGACACATACCGAAACCAAATATGATTAGAGACGGGTTGTTCCCCTTCGTTAATTAAATCAAGGGTAGAGCATAGTATTGTCCCGTGCTTTAAGAAACAATATGAGTCGTAAGTAATAGGTCTTCTCCATTTAATCAAAGCCTGCCTTTCTGCTAAGTACATCAGTTTTATTAGCTTCATGTAATTAAGTCGTCCGCCACCAAGCTTAATGAAACTAGAGGCAAGCTGAGTGGATTTTCTTTTGTCAAAAGCTGGTTTCATGTATGTAGGTCTTGTGAATTCCCAAGATATTACCAGAATTTTTATGAGGATTTCTAATCAGTAGAACTAAAGCAAGATGTTCCGAACACTCGGAATAAAATTTGCGGTGCGATTGTAACTTTGTAGTTGTTATGGTATATTTGTACTGCGGGTCGCACATTTCCGGCTTTGTACCCTGGATACCGCCCGCACCCCTGAAAGCTTCATTGATAGATGCACTTCTGATAGGTATGTCCCGGCGCGTGGGATATACCTAATTTTATGTATTTTGATTAACTTTGGATTTGGGCGTGGGAGTCACCCGGTGCGATCGCTTTCAGTCATCTATTCAACCTGTTCTGACCATCACATGACAGATGAAATGATTAATCAAACCATTTGTCGTATTTATCAAACCATTTGTCAGCATGAGTAATCAAACCATTTGTCGCCTTACAGCCTGATTCACCTTTTTCACCTTCAAACTCTTGATATATCTAAGTTTTAGCTTTATTAAGCAAGCCCTAATTTACCAGGGAATAAGAAATAGGGAATAGGCTTGAAAGTCTCGCCTTATTTTAGCAAATGTGTGTGGTAACAAATTCAATAACATCTGCTAAACCGGCTTGAGTTTTCAAATTTGTAAAAATGAAAGGTTTTTCGTCGCGCATTTTTTTTGCATCTCGTTCCATCACACCTAAATCAGCACCAACATAGGGTGCAAGGTCAGTTTTATTAATAACTAATAAATCAGATTTAGTAATACCTGGGCCACCTTTGCGGGGAATTTTATCACCAGCAGCCACATCAATCACATAGATTGTTAAATCAACTAATTCAGGACTAAAAGTAGCAGCTAAATTATCACCACCACTTTCTAAAAACACCAAATCTAAATCTGAGAATTTTTCTTCTAGTTGTTCAATGGCGGCTAAATTCATGGAAGCATCTTCGCGGATAGCAGTATGGGGACAACCTCCTGTTTCCACACCCAAAATGCGATCGCTCTCCAAAGCTTGAGAACGCACCAAAAACTGGGCATCCTCTTGAGTATAGATATCATTCGTCACCACTGCTAAGTTATATTGTGCGCGTAAAGCCTTACACAAAGCATCAACTAAAGCCGTTTTCCCCGAACCCACAGGCCCTGCTACCCCAACTCGAAATGTATTCATAAAATTAGTCATTAGTCATTGGTCATTGGTCATTGGTCATTGGTCATTGGTGATTGGTGATTGGGTAGTAACTACGAATTACGAATTACGAATTACGAATTACGTTGGCGGTAGCCTGCCGGAGGCACTATTACGAATTACTTTAACTTCTAAACAACCTAGTATACTGGGTTTCATGCTGCATACTAGCCAAAGATAACCCCCAACTACAACAAGCCAAATCATCATCCTCCAAAGCCAGAATTTCCACCATTGCAGCAGTTAATAATTCTTGTAACCCCAGTAATAATTCTTGTCCAGCAGTTTGACCCAGGGGAATAAGTTTAACTCCCGCAGTAATTAGATTATTTGCCCAACTATGGAGATATGCTAATGATGCCGCGTCTGTGCTAATTTGCCAATGAGCGCCAGCAATGCCAAATGCGATCGCATAATTGCAAGGATAACCCACAGATGTAGCTAATGGTAAAGTTGCCGGTGCGAGTTTACCTAATAATTGTATGAGCGATCGCCCCATTTGCCAACTAGAAGCGCGTAACTCTTCCGTATCTCTCACCGCAGATAACCACAAATTCCATCGACGTAAAGCTTCCACATCATCCAGATTAGCAGCATTTAACGCTCTCACCATTACAGCGGTATCTAGCCGAATTGACCCATAACGTAACTCAGCTTCTAACCAATGTTTGAGATTTTCCACATTAGTAATAGTTCCATTTTCCACCAACATTTCCAGACCTTCTGAATAGCTATAAGCTCCCACCGGCAAAGCTGGACTAGCTAATTGTAAAATAGATAAAAAATTACTATGAGTGAGAATGTCCATAAGCTCCTAATTCTGGTTGAAAAGGTACAACTTCCTCCTTAATTTCTAAACCCAATTGTGTCAACATATCCTGTAAAACTGCATCAGGTGACAAGCGTAAATAAGTTGGAGTAATTTCTACAGGTACATGACGATTTCCCAAATGATATGCAGCCCTTAATAATAAAGGTGTGGCTGCAAACACAGTCAAAACAGGTTCAGGTTTAGCAATAATTTTGATGAAATTACTTTGACTTTCATCAGCGAGAATATCACCATCATGTAAAACTGTACCTCTTGGTAAACGCAAAAACACAACTTTACCATCCTCCAATGTAAATCGGTGACGGCTGCGAGTGCGTTCTTCTGCGGTGAGTGCGAGAGTTAAATTAACTACAACATTGGAGTCAGTTCGCTTATATTGCGTCAAAGTTAGCATAATTTATTCATCAATACATATCTTGATTAAGTTTAACCAATTCTGGGGGTTTAATTCCCCTGCCTCTACAGGCAGCAAGTTTTGTGTCGGGGTCTAAATCCCCGTTGCAAAACTTAATTACGAATTACGAATTACGAATTACGAATTACGAATTACGAATTACGAATTACGAATTACGAATTACGAATTACGAATTACGAATTACGTTGGCGGTAGCCTGCCGTAGGCACTATTACGAATTATTTTAAACCTTTCTTGTCCCACAAAGCTATAAATCTATAAAAAACCCCCTTACTTATTAGGTAAAGAGGCTAGTAATTAGATATTTAAACTATTTAAACAGTTTAATGTTCATCTCTTGCATGAATGTGAGCCGGCGGACTAGTCGCCTCAATTGCTGTAAATGGTTCCAGAATGTTATAAGAATGCATCGCACCTTTTGGTACTACCCAGGAACTTCCCCTTTCCAACAAAATTTTTTGCCCCTCAATCTCCAATTCCGCCCGACCATTAATGACAAAACCAACAGTTTCATATTCTCTTTGAGTTGGCTGCTTATCATTTTCTGGTTGTTCGTCTTCCCACAAACGCATGGAAACATTTTTACCAGATGCAAGATACTTCTGTCCGAGTTGACCTTTTGGAGAGTAGGCAGAATCTACTTTTTTAACACTGGTATCACTCATATTTTTACTGCCACAATTATCAAATGTGAATTCAGAAATATGCAAATAAGTTGTTAGCTACTTATTGTTATTTTGATTTTTCGGGAATAGTTTCTTGATAAAAACCGCGTCGAGTACCCGTAATTGGCTCTACAGTTTTTTTAACATTTGTTTGCACATCCTCTAAAAACTCTTTTGTTGCGTCAGGAACTGGTTCATCAAGATTTAGTTTTTCTTTGATGTTTTCAGCCGTCTCTTTCAGTTTTTTCGGAGCGGTTTCTACTTGCTTGTCATTTCTAATTTTTCCCGTGTCGGGAGTACCTTTGTAATAGATACCTTCTGGAGTTTTCACAGTATCTGCTTGCGCCAGAGAATTACTATAATTCAAAGCAGGGAAACCGAAAAAAGTAAAAGCCATCAGAGAAATTATCACAATCGAACGGAAAACTATTTTTTGTAGAAAATTCAAAACCTGATGCATAAAAAACCTCAAATCTATGATATTTTGACTCAACGTTTAACTTGACCGCAGATCGATCAAAATACAAAATATTGGATGTTTCTATTACTATCCAAAATTTCAAATCTAACCTAGAGTAACAGCCGCCCCAGAAGTTGGTGTAGGAGGCTTAATACCAGCAGCAATCCGCGCCCGATAAAGTTCTATTAATCGCTGTTCATCTTTACCTAAATCATTGTGAATTTCTTTAAAAATTGCTGTGGCTACGGGGTCAGTATACATTGCCGACAAATTGCTAAGATCACCAATACCTGTTTGGATGTCACCCAATGCACAACGTATTTGATAGATATCATCACTACCAGTTAACGCTGTTTTAAATTGGGCATATTGATTAGCAATATTAGCAGCCAAAGATGGTTTTTCGTGCAATCTATTTAGATAAGTTTCCAGCTTTTTAATGTGGTGCTGTTTTTTCAAAATCATTTCCTGAAACAGAGCGCTTACTTCCTGATCAGATTCTTTTTCTAAATAATGTTCTAAAGCTTCCATCGAATAACGTTCACCAGCTAAAGCCGTATTCAAACCTTTCAGAATTTCATTCTTTGTTGAACCACCCCAAGCATCAGCTAATTTCCACCATTCAGCACTTGTGTCTTTTTCATTAGGTAATCCAGCATCTTTCCCACCATAACTCAAACGATTTAATAGTGCTGTTGTAAAAATTGCCAAGTCACCAGGTTCACGAGATGTAATTAAATTACCGTCTACAACTACTGGCTCATCTATATAATTTGCTCCAGCATTGCTGATGTCTTTACGAATAGCAGTAAATCCTGTTACTTGTTTACCTTTGAGTAAATCACCTTCAATTAAAACTTGTGGTCCATGACATACAGCAGCTATCAATTTACCTTGCTTCATTGCCTCTCTAACAAAGCAAACTGTATTACAATTAAGCCGCATTTTATCAGGAGCCATACCACCAGGAATTACTACCGCCGCGAATTCATCAACTATAGCTTCTGTTGTGGTTGCATCAGCTTGTTTGCTCAGTTTTCCGCGTTTACCTTTATATTTTTCATTCATCCGAGAACCAAGGACTACTACCTCAATTCCTGCTTGTTTTAATCCATTATAAGGAACTATAAATTCTAGATCTTCTACTCCTTGTTCAATGAGAATAGCGACTTTCTTATTACCAGAATTACTCGAATTATTATTGTGTGTCATGGATTTACTCCTGGTTATTTGTAAAGATGAGTTGAAAAATTGTTAGTGAATACCAAAAAGATAGTGCTATCTATACTTAAATAGCAAATAATTCTTCGTAATCATGTGAGAAAAAACTATGAAATTTCAGGAACTTTTCTGGTGTAATAGCATTTTGTAGCACTGCAAAAACCGCACGTACATGAATAGCACTGGTAGTGGGGTCTATATTTTCTTTTTGACTTGCACGCTCAATAAATTCTTGCAAATGAAATGATTGATTCGCTTCTATCTCTCTCTCTCGTAAATATTGACCTAATACTTCTGGTAGTTGTGCAGCTAATTCTTGTACTTCATCATTAGGAATAAGTTCCTTAATGGTTGCTAATGTAGCATGAGTAGCGCGTTCAGCCTCTTCACGAGAATTAGATTGGGTTAGACTTTGTACATGAGTAATAAACTCTGTGTATTCCATTTTTTACCTCCGTTGATAAAAACTAATCATGTAAATGACGTAAGTTGCTCGTTAGGGAAAAGGTGACTTTTGACTGAGAAACAAAGGATTTAAATAATCTTCTTACCCACTTAGCAATTACTAACTGAATTAAAAACCAAATTAACTAAGAGATAAACACAGAGTAAACACTATGCTTTTTACTCTGTGGTTGCGGTTGTGATGATTGGGGCATTTGCACCCTTAAATCCTTACGCCCTTTGCTTCTTATTAATTAGTTTACGTTTATTTATATTTAGCTTCATCTGTCTTGCGACTGGTTTAAATATGCTAGTTTGTAAATTACAAATCTATCTTTTTATAGGGTTTTTATAATCTACTACTTACTTATAGAAATAAAAATAGAGACCTTGAAAAGCCTTAATTCTTTGGAAGAGAAAGTTTTACAATGTGAGTTTAATTACAAATTATGAGGTTCTCACTGCTGCTGGGGGTTTAAATCTCCATTACAACCATTAATTACGAATAATTTGAAGTAGTATGGCGTAATTAAACTTTAGATAGATCTAAAATCCAACCAATTCCCTACTAGGAGAGAGGTTTTATATTTAAGACTCTACCGTACTGGTTATTTAATTGGTATGACTTTAAAAATACTCTCCTCTGCTATATCTGAGCTTACCAAGACTGAAACTATATCTCGCTCGATGAAAATCCCTGTCTAAATAATAGCTAAGTTTTGAGAGTATGTATGATTATATAAAACTGTGTTGCTTCTAGTTGCATATCGTATTGACTTACTGTTATTAGTTTTTCTACTATTTAAATTAAACGCGGCTTTAGCAGTTCTAATAAAAGTAAGGATACTTCTACAATGTCTAATCTATTATTCACCAATGTACCTGTTGAACAACAAGAAATTATAGTGGGTGGTACTGATTCTGGTAGCTGTATAAACTCTGCTACTGGCAACCCCAATACAATTCCTGATGTTTTGAGCAGCAGCTTATCAAACTTTTTTGACGTGAACAATTTTTTAGGTAGTATGAATGGATTATTAACTAGTTTTATCCCCAATTCAGTTCCGTTGGGTTGACGCAAAGAAACCCAACATTATTAAACCTGATCATCAAAACTTTTGTTGGGTTGCGCTGTCGCTTAACCCAACCTACAGTTCTTATCTTATATTGATATGGCATCAAGTAATTATAGGTTGATTGTAGAATTAATTATCTGATAGCGTAGCTTGGCGTAGCCATATCAGGATTAACAGGATTTTGTATTTATCAAAAGCAGTTTTATGAATCAATGAGAAGAAGGGAAATGTAAAGACGTTTGATTGATGAAACATCTCTACAGTTTTCCTTCTTTCTGTCACCTGTTAACTCTATTTCTTAAAAGTTAACCCATAATTGCTTGATATCGCCCCAATGCAATTAAAGGAAAATACTGTTGATAGAGGTGATACTTCAAATAAAAATGACAAGGAAAACCCGTTCCTGTAAAGTATGATTCATCCCAAGTACCATCAGATTTTTGAGTTGTTAATAGGTAGTTAATTCCTTTTTCAAGGCTATCAGTAGCTAATTTACCCGTTGCTTCACCTGCTGCTATTAAACCAATTAACGCCCAAGCTGTTTGGGAAGCTGTGCTGTCTCCTTTTCCTTTGAGTTGGGAATCGTTGTAACTAAAACAAGTTTCCCCCCAACCACCATCATTATTTTGAACTTTGACTAACCAAGCTGCACCTTTTTCTATATTGACTTCATATTTTTGAGGATTTATCAAAGCTAAAGCTGATAAAACGCCACTGGTTCCATAAATGTAATTTACTCCCCAACGTCCAAACCAACAACCTTCGGGTTCTTGTTCATCTAATAGATAAGTTAGGGACTTTTCTAAGTTATCTGGTTTAATTGATAAATTACAAGCGCCCAACATTTCTAATACTCTAGCAGTGACATCTGCTGTATTGGGATCAATCATGGCTTTCAAATCACCATAAGGTACAGAATTGAGCCAGTCTTGATTATTATCTACATCAAAAGCCGCCCACCCTCCTGGTTGACATTGCATTGATGCTATCCAATTTAAAGCCCGATTAATAGCTTGTTTTTTTAGTTCTTCATTTGGTAATTTTGCCTGATGTAAAGCCATGACTACCACAGCCGAATCATCAACATCGGGATAGAAGCGATTGTCAAATTCAAACGCCCACGCGCCAGGTTTTCCTTGGTGATTTTTGACAGACCAATCACCATAATCTAAAATTTGTTTTTCTATTAACCATTCTCCAGCTTTCACCACCGCAGAATTATCTGGTGAAACTCCAGAATCAATTAAGGCGCGAATCGCCCAAGCTGTATCCCATACAGGTGAAACACAAGGCTGAACGCAGTAATTATTTTCTGTTTCAATGGCAAAATTATCAACTGCTTTTAAACCTCGATATACAATCGGGTCGTTAGCATCGTAGTCTAAACATTTTAAAGCTAACAGAGAATTCAACATAGCGGGAATAATTCCTCCCCAATCTCCTGTAGCTTCTTGACGTTCTAAAATCCATTTTTCTGCGGCTTTAATTCCTTCATTTCTAAAAGGTACAAAGTTTAAAATTTCTGCTAATTTAAAACCATCATCCAAGATGTTGAATATATCCGACCAATCACCATTTTTTGGTAATTCCCATTTGACATTATTCACTCCTTCTGTATATAATTCATCTAAATTGATCGGGTTGTCAATTTTAAAGATAGGTTTACGATCAAAGACAATTAATAATGGTACGGTACTAGAACGCGCCCAACTTGAAAGTTCATAAATATTAAATGGGAAATTATTGGGTAACAGCATTACCCAAGATGGTAAAGAAGGAAGTCCGCGCCAATTGTAACAGCCAATTAATGCCAAATGTAACTTGGTAAAAATGCGAGTTTTGCTGATTCCACCTTTTTCTAGAATCAGTGATTTCGCTTTCACCATTGCGGGATCATTTGCGGGTACACCTAACAACCTCAACGCCATATAAGCTTCTACGGTTGTACTCAGTTCTCCACCATCACCATAAAATAGTTCCCAACCGCCATGTTCTCGTTGTTGCGATCGCAGATATGATTCAACTTTGTGTAACGGTCTAGTTTTGTCTGTTCCCCAAATCTTATGCAGCAGAACAGTTTCAGAGGTAATGGTAACATTAGATTCTAACTCCGCCCACCAGTAACCATCTGGATTTTGAATTGAAAGCAGATGTTTTTGACTCGCTGCTATCGCTTCAGTAACTTGCTTGACTTTCACCCTGTCTTGTGTATACATCAAATACTCGCCTCAGCACCAATACTTAATAATATCGTATCCGGTTGGGCTGACACGGAGATGGGGAGATGGGGAGATGGGGAGATGGGGAGATGGGGAGATGGGGAGATGGGGAGATGGGGAGATGGGGAGATGGGGAGATGGGGAGATGGGGAAAATTAAGAATTCCCTGTTCCCTATTCCTGTAGTATTCTGTCTGAGTCACTGAGAATAATAGGTCATGGCGGCAATTGTATTGGGGTTGATGCTTTTATCCTTGGCAATTTGGTTATTTTTACTGTTGTTTTGGGGGCAGTTTTGGCGGGTAGATCAGCAATTGGAAACGAGTAAAGATATTTCTACACAACAATCCTTACCGACGGTGTGTGTGGTAATTCCAGCGCGGAATGAAGCTGATGTCATCCCGATTAGTTTGCGATCGCTCCTCCTCCAAGACTATGCTGGTAATTTCCAGATATTTTTGGTAGATGATCACAGTACAGATGGTACAGCCAACTTTGCCCAAGGAGTAGCCTATGCCGTCAACAAATCCCAGCAATTGCATATTGTCTCTAGTCAAGATTTACCTCCTGGTTGGACTGGTAAACTCTGGGCTATGGAACAAGGTGTACAAGCAGCTATAAAGACGTTTCAGGAAACATCCCTACAATTACCCGATTATTTTTTACTTACTGATGCAGATATAGAACATGATCCCAGCAACCTGCGGCGATTAATTACCAAAGCCGAAGAAGACAACTTAGACTTAGTATCTGTCATGGTGCGACTGCGTTGTCAAAGCTTTTGGGAACAATTGTTAATTCCTGCTTTTGTCTTTTTCTTCCAAAAACTCTACCCATTTCGCTGGGTAAATAACTCCAAAAAAGCGATCGCAGCAGCTGCTGGAGGATGTATATTAATTCGTCCAGAAGCTTTAAACAGAATTGGAGGTTTGCAAATAATTCGCCAAGCCTTAATTGATGATTGTTCTTTAGCAAAAGCCGTTAAATCTAGTCAAGGACGCATTTGGCTAGGATTGAGTGCTGTAACTCACAGCTTACGCCCTTATGATTCCCTGAAAACGATTTGGGATATGGTAGCCCGTAGTGCCTATACTCAACTCAATTATTCTCCCTTTCTGCTCATTGGCAGTGTGTTGGGAATGATTTTAGTCTATTTATTGCCACCTCTAGGAATTATCTGTGGTTTAGTATTAGGCAATTGGGCTATTACCCTCACCGCCTTAACAGTATATTTATTGATGACTTTTGCTTATTTCCCAATTATCCGCTTTTATAAATGTATCCCGTGGTTCGCCTTTAGCTTACCAATAATTGCCCTTTTCTATACCTTAATGACCGTAGATTCCGCTATCCGTCACTGGCAAGGGCGAGGTGGTGCTTGGAAAGGCAGAGTTTATCCGTAATTCGTAATTCGTAATTCGTAAACAGGTAACAGGTAACAGGTAACAGGGAATTCTTAATTTTCCTCATCTCCCCGCGTCCCCCCATCTCCCCATCTCCGCATCTCCCCATCGCGTCACCCCCTTAGGGCTGAATCAGCAAACAGTAATTGAGTGATTTGCGTTAAAACTTTGAGTCCTTTCAAAGATCCACGAATGAGTCGAGTAGCGGCTATAGGTTGACGCAGTAGCTGCCAAGCTAGAGGTAAAACTTGCAATGAACCGTTAGGACTAATAGCTGATGTCAGATTAGGTATATCGTGATTAGCATCATCACTAACTACACGCAGTATGGCCACAGATACCCCAATTTGCTGGAAAAATTCCAAGGCTGTAAATCCTTCCATATCTACGACATCAGCTTCTGATATTTTACCCAAATCACGCTTTTCTGCCGCTGACCAAATCACGCGATCGCTTGTTAAGCCTTTGACAAAAGACACATGATCCCCAATTTGGTTATGTATATCTGCGGTGAAGGAGCGATCGCACTCTTGCAGATTTTCTTGAAAAAGGCATTTTTGATATAAAACAATATCTCCAACGGTGTAACGCTGATTTAAACTGCCACACAAACCCATCATCAGCACTCGATTTTCTCGATCATGGGGAATTTTTTCTAAATATTGTCGCAGTGGCTGCATACCCACGGGAATTGCTAAGACTTGTGGTTGGGAACTGGTGACGCGACTTAAACCACGACATACAGCTTTGTATTCTGCACCCTGTGGGACTAAAATTGTGTGCATAAGCACTACATTAAAAAGTTTTAAACTTTGGGCAATTAATTATAGTAGCATAACCGTAGCTGGTGTTCTAATTCAGTTCCTTGCCTAGTGTTCCTGATCCCCAACTATTGGCGCAAGCAGAACCAGGACAACTAGCAGAACCAGGAAGGCTACCGGGACAAGGAGGAACGAACATAAAAGACCAAAGTAATTCCTCTTCTGCTGTGGCTTGAGCCGCTTTAGCTGCTTCATCATCTTCAATTCCTATTCCCAATCCGTTAAATGATTCGCGGGATGTCGCTAAGAAACTGGAAGCCATCGTGAGAAAGTGTCTACAGTAGAAACTGCATTTACTGCTGCGGCTTCTCGTGAAGGTGAGCCGAATCAGATACGTTGTATATCAAGCTGAAAAAAGAACGAATAATTATAACGTCGGCACTGCAAGACCAACTTCGCTCTAATTTGCCTAATCTGCCTGGTGTTACTACAAGTGTAGAAGATATTCAATTTATAGATATGGGGGGTCAGAAACCTTCATCCACAACCCTAGGATGTAGCCATTGGGAAAACTGACCAAAATGTGGGTCATTAATGTAGCATGACTAAATGATTGTGTCAGCGGCAGAATGATTGATTTTCCAAGATGGTACAGACTAATAACTCAAAATCCGCACGCGAAGTTTTTAATATCTCCAGATGGGCAATTAAATTTTCGTGGTTGACGGTTTGTTTTTGGATAGCGGTGACAGTAGCGGGTATTCTCGCTTTCGGTTCTCTAAAGTACGCTTTGTTTCCAGATATTACTTTTCCGGTGGTTGTGGTAAATGCTCAAGCACCTCTAACTTCGGCTTTAGAGACAGAAACCAAGTTAACAAAACCACTGGAAGAAAGCCTCAAGTCTCTGGAAGGAATTGAAAATATTCGTTCCTCAACTTATCCGGGACAAAGTGCTGTAAGCCTGTTGTTTGCAGTGGGTACAAATTTAGAAACTTCTACTCAAGAAACGAAAAGCGCCCTGAAGGAGTTAAAACTACCGGCAGGAGCTAATTATAAGATTATTCCTTTAAACCTGAATGAGTCATCAGTGATTAGCTATGCCATTGAGAGTCAGTCAGGAAATTTAGGTGATTTGCAAAAATTAGCCAATGAGAAAATTTTACCTGCGATCGCTAAATTGCCAGGAGTTCTCAAAGTCTCACTTTTAGGCGCTCCTCCAAAATCGCCTCCTCTCAATCCTACCAATGCCACGGCGGCTTTAACAGGAGGAGCAAATTTAGTCAGATTTAATGGTCAAGATGTACTAGCATTTCAAGTCATCAAGCGTGGTGATGCTAACACCTTAGAAGTAGTCAGTCGAGTTGAACAGGAAGTACAAAACCTGCGTTCTACCCTAAAAGATGTCAAACTCACCCTAGCGGCTACCCAAGCAGAATATATCCGCCAAGCTACCAAATCAACCATAGATGCGTTGATAGAAGCCATCATCTTGGCAGTTGTGGTAATTTTTCCATTTTTATGGAATTGGCGAGCCACTTTGATTTCTGCTTTGGCAATTCCCACATCTTTGTTGGCGACGTTTATTGTCATGGCCTTTTTCGGCTTCAACCTCGAAACAATTACGTTGTTAGCTTTGGCTTTAGTGATTGGTAGTGTCATTGATGATGCCATTATTGATGTAGAAAACATCTTGCGGCACATCGAAGAAGGACAAAGTCCCCGCGAAGCTGCACACTTAGCTACCGATGAAATTGGTTTAACAGTCGTCGCCACAACTGCCACAGCCGTAGCCGTATTCTTACCTATTGGTTTGATGGGTGGAGTAGTTGGACAGTTTTTTGAGCCATTCGGAATCACGGTTTCCGCTTCTTATATTGCTTCTACATTGGTGGCTCGGACTTTATCACCGGTGTTATCTATTTACTGGCTCAAACCAGCTAAGAAAACTTCCCAACGCAGAGAAAATAAAATTGGGGTCTATTTTACCGAAGCTTATCGAAATTTACTTTCTTGGTCTTTGAACCACCGCAAAATAGTTATTGCCTTAGCCATACTCAGTTTTATTGCTGGAATTGCCCTAATTCCCTTTATTCCCAAGGGTTTTATTCCCAAATTAGATCGGGGTGAATTTAATATTACTTACACTGCACCTTTGCCGAAAATACCCGATTTAGCTGCATTACAGCAGTTAAGAAGCAGGGTAGCAGGGAGCAGAGAGCAATGCGGTCTTGGGCTTTGCCCAAGTGGAGCAATTGCGGAGGAGCAGGGGGGAAATAACTTCCCAGTCCCCAGTCCCCAATCTCCAGTTCCCAATTCCCAATCCTCAATTCCTATTCCCAATCCTCTTAATGACTCGTTAGAGGTGGCGAAAAAATTAGAAGCAGAGGTGAGAAAATTCCCAGATGTGGAAACTGTTTTTACTACTGTCGGTTCTCGTGGGGGTGAACCAAATAAGGGAACTCTCTATGTCAAATTGAAAAAAGACCGCACGATTAAAACAGCAGAATTACAAGACCAATTACGCCAAACTTTGCCTCAACTCCCTGGTGTAACTACCAGTGTGGAAGATATTCAATTTGTGGATACTGGTGGAGAAAAACCTTTACAGGTAGCACTTCGCGGTAATGATCTCAAAGCTTTAAATCAGGCTGCTACGACTATTAAAGACCGCATTACCAAAATCCCAGGATTTGCAGATGTCACAGTTACAGGGGACACAAATAACGCCGATCAGGTTTTTCAAATTGAACGACTGAACCAGGAACGGGTTGCATATATCAGTGCTAATTTGGGTCAGGGTTTAACTTTGGGTGATGCTACAGATAAAATTGTTGCGGAAGCGAAAGAGGTTTTACCTGCTGATATCACTTTAGGTTTAGGTGGAGATTCTGCCCGACAAAATGAAGTTTTTGGTAGTTTTATTTCAACTTTGATTTTATCGGCTTTGTGTATCATTGTTGTGTTGATTTTACTGTTTAAAAGCTGGGTAGATCCTTTAGTAATTGGCGTTTCTTTACCTTTAGCTGTGGTGGGGGCAATGTTATCATTGCTCTTGACTAAGAGTGATTTTGGGATGATTTCGCTGATTGGTTTTGTGTTCTTGCTGGGACTGGCAAATAAAAACGCTATTGTTTTGGTAGATTACATTAATCAGCTACGTCAATCAGGTTTGGAACGTACGGAAGCTATTCTCAAAGCTGGGCCTGTCAGACTCAGACCAATTATGATGACTACTGTCTCTACTCTTTTAGGGATGTTACCTATTGCTTTGGGTTTTGGTGCAGGTTCAGAGTTGCGATCGCCTATGGCTGTAGCTATTGCCGGTGGTTTAGTAACTTCTACTATTCTCAGTTTAATTGTTGTTCCTGTTGTCTATGCAATTTTAGATGATTGGTTTCCCAGAAAGAAGGTGACTCTTAACAGGTGACAGTTTGAGATCCCCTATTTTTTAAAGAAGTCGGGGATCTCATAATTTTTTGTCAGCATCAGGATGTCCAGGATTTGAGGATTTACAGGATGTTTGTTTATAGTATGATTCTTTTTGTCTGAATCCTATTTCCGACGTTTTAAAGTTTCAATAAAATTGCAAAATTCAAAAAAAATTTCGTTTTTTGGGGTCTAACCCCGTTGACTTTTTTTTCAAGAACTGATATATTGATAATGGAAATGCGTGCCTCAATAAAAATTTTGCAAATATTCCATTATATTAATATGACTATATTAGCACGTCGGCAGCGACCTGAACCCTAAAAAACAAAAATTTTTTTCAAAAAAACTTATAAATTTTTAAGAAAAAATAATTTAAACTTATGAATTGTGTAAAACCTCAGTTTTTTGCTAAATCCTGTCAACCCTGAAATCTTGTAAATCTTGATTCTGACAATAATTAATATTCCAGCTTGCCATGAAAAGTGAAGATCGTCAACGAGTAGAGATATTTCTTAAAAAGTGGAAAGGTTCGCAGGGTAACGAGAGAGCAAATTATCAGGGTTTCTTTTTAGAACTTTGTGATGCTTTGGCTGTAGAACGTCCAGTACCCAAGGGAAGTATAACAGGCGATCGCTATTGTTTTGACAAAGACATCAAGATATTTAACAAAGATGGAGTTACTACAAACTTTGCAGACTTCTACAAAGAAGGACATTTTTTAATTGAAGCTAAACAAGGGGGAAATGCAGCTAAACGCGGTACTGCTAAACGAGGGACAAAAACCTACGATATCGCAATGGAAAAAGCTTTTTATCAAGCTCAAAGTTATACACCTTTTCTACCAAGTAAACCTCCCTTTTTAATTACCTGTGATATTGGTTCACATTTTGAAATGTGGATGAGTTTTAGTGGTAATTATGGTGGTTATGGTGCGCGGGAAAAAATTGATATTGGGGTAAAGACAAGATACGCGCAAAATTTATCACGACGTAAAGTTTTGTAAAGTAGTCATGTATTCATGTCTTTCAAACATTGCCTAGTTGGATTCAATTTAGGCAATGTATGATCGAGAGAGAAACAGATCATAAAGCTTTCAACCATTCTTACCCAACCACCCCAACTTCCCTTTTCGGCAAAGATGGTTTCTCACCCTCCTCCCCCTGTAAAAGTAGCGTCAAAGCGAGAGCGGGAATATTTGCGTCCAAAAGAAGTAGAAGCGATGATCAAAGCGGCGCATTCATTCGGAAGGCACGGAGTTCGAGATGCAGCCATTATTTTACTGATGTTTCGGCATGGGCTACGCACCGCAGAGTTAGTTTCTCTGAAATGGTCACAAATTGATTTGAACGACGGCTATATTGAGATAAGAAGAGTAAAACATGGGCATGATAGCACTCATCCCCTACGCGCTCCTGAATTGAGGGCATTACGCCAGATTAAAAGAGATTATCCCCAAACCCAGTATGTGTTCGTCTCCGAGCGCAAAGCTCCCCTGTCCACAAGAACTATCCGTCACATTATAGCCAGAACCGGAGAATTAGCCGGACTTGAGGAATCTGTTCATCCCCATCAACTGCGTCATGCTTGTGGCTATTATCTTGCTTCACAAGGCCATGACACCAGAGCAATTCAGGACTACTTAGGACATAAGAACATTCACCATACAGTTCGCTACACACAGATGTCCCCCCAAAGATTTGAATCTTTTTGGACAGATTGAATCGAGGGAGTGATAACAATACTCCTGTAAACTGAAAATAACCATCTTTGTTCTCACTCGTGGCATCAATTGAACGGACAGCTTATCCCAGATTCAAACGATACTATACCCCCAATGAACTTGATAAAATTTACACTCCCACGAGGATAGAGATAGCATTTGCCTTAAAAGTTACGGCTGGGGAAGAGAACTATTTTAACTTGCTAGTTTTACTCAAAGTATTTCAGAGATTAGGCTATTTCCCCAAAATAACGGACATCCCTCTCGCTATTATCAACCATATTCGGACGGTACTAGATATTCAAGAAGATAGAAGTTTTAGCTATCAATATCCATCAACCTTATCCCGTCACAAAAAAGCGATTCGCTCCTATCTCCAGGTAAGTCCTTTTAATCAAAAAGGCAAGGCTCTAATCACAGCAGTTATCACTGAATCAGCATTAAGGATGGATAATCCAGCCGATTTAATCAATGTAGCCATTGAAGAGGTTGTCAAAGAACGCTATGAACTCCCTGGTTTTAATACATTAGACCGTTTAGTTAATCATCTCAGAAAAGAAGTAAATCAACAGATATTCTCCCAAGTAATTAGTCAACTTAATCCTGAATATATCCAGCGATTAAAGGATTTATTAGATAATTATGCAGCAGTTGAACGCAGTCCTTATAATGACCTGAAAAAACTTCCTCAAAAATCAAGTCGAAATCATCTTAATGATTTAATTGTCCATTTAACTTGGTTAGAAACACTGGGAGAAATTGCTCCCTATCTTCGAGGACTAACTAGGGCGAAAATCAAACATTTTACCTCTGAAGCTAAAGCTCTTACTGCTTCGGAGATGAAGGATATTAGTCTGAATAAGCAATTAACCTTACTTCTTTGCCTCATCTATTCTGCTCAAGTGCAGACTCGTGATTACCTAGTAGAAATGTTCCTCAAGCAAATGAAAAAAATCCATAATTTGGCTATTGAGGAATTAGACTCTATCAGAAAAAGGCAGCAGATAACTACAGAAAAATTAGTATCTGTTCTCACCGATGTTCTAGTAGTTTTCAATGAAGATGCCCCTGATTTAAAACCATTAGAGCAATTGCAAACTATTTTCAAACAGACGGGAGGAGTTGAACAACTATTAACTGAGTGTGAAGAAATTAATGCTTATCAAGGGAATAATTATTTTCCTTTATTATGGCGGTTTTACAAAAGTCATCGTAGTACATTCTTTCGATTATTTAAGTTCTTGAAAATAGAATCTACCAGTAGTGATGATAAATTAGTTAAAGCCGTTGAAATTTTACTGTCTAATTCCCATCGCCGGGGGGAGTGGATAGGAACGGAAGTTGATTTATCTTTTATTTCACAGCAATGGCAAAAGTTAGTGATAGTTCAGTCTAAAGATGTCACTAAATTGATGCGTCGCCATTTCGAGATTTGCATCTTTTCTTATCTAGCTGCTGAACTAAAGTCAGGGGATATTTGTGTCTTTAACAGTGAGGCTTATGCTGACTATCGAGAACAATTACTTTCTTGGAATGACTGTCAACCATTGGTTGAAGCATACTGTCAACAATTAGGCTTTCCTACTCAGGCTGAAGATTTTGTCGAGAATCTAAAAAATTCATTAACCCAAACAGCATCAGAAATAGATTTAGCCTATCCCAACAATACATCTGTTGTTATTAACGAGCAAGGAGAACCTGTTTTAAAACGTCCATCAGCTAATCGTGAGAGTGCTTCTCTCAAAAACTTAGAGGCTGTAATTTCTGAAAGAATGCCAGAGCGTAATTTAATTGATATTCTTAGAGATGTGGACTATTGGACAAATTTTACTCGACATTTTGGTCCAATGAGTGGTTCTGATTCCAAATTAGAACGGTCTACAGAACGCTATTTATTAACCACTTTTACTTATGGATGCAATTTAGGAGCGACTCAAGCGGCACGTCACATGAGAGGCGTTGTTACGTCAAGAATGCTGACTTTTGTGAATCAGAGACATATTAGTTTAAAAGGACTCAATGCTGCTCTAGTTGATATTATCAATCGCTACAATGTGATGCCTTTAACTAAGTTGTGGGGAGACGGGACGACTGCTGGTGCTGATGGAACTAAATATGATCTCTACGAGCAAAATTTACTTTCGGAATATCATATTCGTTATGGTGGTTATGGTGGGATTGCTTATCATCATGTTGCTGATAGTTATATAGCTCTGTTTAGTCATTTTATTCCTTGTGGAACTTGGGAAGCTGTATATATTATTGAAGGACTTCTGAAGAATAAATCGGAAATTCAACCGTCGATTATTCATGCTGATACTCAAGGACAGTCTACTCCTGTTTTTGCTTTATCATATTTGTTAGGTATTCAACTTATGCCTCGCATTAGAAATTGGCAAGATTTAGTTTTCTATCGTCCTGATAAGGAGACAGTTTATCAACATATTGATTCTCTATTTAAAGGGGTAATTAATTGGTCACTTATCAAAACTCATTGGTCAGATTTATTGCGAGTGGTTCTTTCTATTAAATCAGGCAAAATTTCTTCAGATATGTTGTTACGAAAGTTGGGAAACTATAGTCGGAAGAATAAACTTTATCAAGCGTTTAGAGAGTTAGGCAGAGTTATTAGAACTATTTTTTTATTACAGTTCATCTCTGACCAAAAGTTACGTCAACAAATTACAGCAATGACTAATAAGGTCGAAGCTTATAATGGCTTTTCTAAGTGGTTTTGTTTTGGCGGAGAAGGGGTGATTGCTAGTAATGACCCTGAACAGCAAGAGAAGACGATTAAGTACGGTGATTTAGTAGCTAATGCTGTTATTTTCCATAATGTGGTTGATTTAACTGAGGTTTTGCTTCAGCTAAAAAAAGAAGGTTTTTTCTGGGAGCGAGAAGATTTGGCGGCTTTGAGTCCTTATTTAACCAGTCATATTAAGCGGTTTGGCGATTATCTGATTGATCTTGATACGATTCCACCAGCACTAGAAGAAAATTTAAATTTAGGCTTTTGAATAATTTTGTTACAAAACTTTACGTCGTGATAAATTTTGCGCGTATCTTGTCTTTACCCCTACATCAGCTTTTGCTAGTGTGTGTTTATCGTTTTCCAGTCATCATCATTTTGACTCCACCTTGAGGAGCTAATGCAAACCCACGTCTTTGGAGTTTAATATGTTTATTATCCACTAAGGCTAGTTGATAATTTGATAAAACTGTTGCCAAAACTAATTTTATTTCTAACAAAGCTAGAGCATATCCCAAACAACGCCGACTACCACCACCAAATGGCATATATTCTGAAGGGGAATACTGTCTTTCTAGAAAGCGTTCAGGCTTGAATTGATAAGGTTGAGGATATAAGTCTTCCTGATAATGTAAAAGGTAGATACTTGGTATTAACATTGTTTCCGGTTCAAACTCGTATCCGGCAATATTCATAGATGATTTGGTAATGCGGGGAAAAATAGCTGGTAAGACTGGATACATTCGCAGAGTTTCGTTACAAACTGCGGTTAAATAAGGAAGTTGGGCAATTGCCATTGGTTCAGGATTTTCTCCTAAACTATTGATTTCTTCCAGCAATTTTCCGAGAATATCTGAGTTTTGGTGAATTTGATAAAAAGCCCAGGCTAGTGTTGTGGCAGTTGTTTCATGTCCAGCAAATAAAAGTGTTAGTAATTCCTCTCTTAATTCTTCGTCAGTCATTGCTTGGCCATTTTCATCTCTTGCAGCCATCATTAAGCTGAGAATGTCACTTTGTTTTTCGTTGCTATGATTTCTTTTTTCTTCTATTTCTGCTTGGAGTAATTCGTGAACCTTTTTTTGTTTGCTTTTCATCTGTCCCCAAGGTGTCCACTCTCCCCAATCTTTTTGTAAGAATTTCAAAAATAGCATACTGGAACGCAAGGGAGAATCAGTCATATCTATCCATGAAGTAAGTAAGGGTTTAAGTTGTTGATAACGTTCTCCTTCACTTAATCCGAAGACAATTTGTAAAATGACTTCTAGACTAATTTTCTGCATGGTAGATCGAGCGACAAAAGGCTGTTTAATTTGCCATTGACTGGTGATTTTTTGGGTAATTAAGGAGATTTCTTGGGCGTAAGTTTGTAGCCTTTCTCCATGAAAAGGTGGCATTAATAATTTTCGTTCTCGGCGATGGCGATCGCCATCCATTAACATGATAGAATTTTTTCCCAGGAGGGGTTCTGCTAGTTTATTAGCACGGCCAATTTCAAATTTAGCATCTTGGGTGAAAATTTCTTGGATGGCTTGGGGATTACCAATCATTACAGAAGCACCAATGCCACTTAGCTGCATGATGAAAATGTCTCCATACTGTTGACGACATTTTTCCTGGAATCCAATCGGATCTGCAATCCAGTTCATAAGTTGCCACCAGGGGGGAGTGGGAATGCAATTGGGTAATTGTTGAGGCATAATGTTATATCTATCTGTTATTTCCTATTTATATTCGCAAAAAAATAAACATTCGGCAGCAAGCGCCTAAAAATTACCTGATAATTAAATCGAAAAGAAGTGTGAGGTGATTGAATGCGGGCTTTTGTGACTGGTGGTACAGGATTTGTAGGTTCTCATGTGGTGCGATCGCTTTTAGAGTCAGGATACAACGTTACAGCTTTAGTACGTTCCAGCAGTAATTTAGGCAATTTACGCGGTTTAGAGGTAGATATTGTCAAAAGTGATTTAAATGATCCGCAGATCTGGAAACAGATGCAGGGTTGTAACTACCTGTTTCATGTCGCTGCCCATTATTCCCTCTGGCAAAAAGACCGCGATTTGCTCTATCGTCATAACGTGGAAGGAACGCGCAATCTCTTAGCAGCAGCCCAAAAAGCGGGGATTGAACGCACAGTTTACACCAGTTCAGTCGCAGCTATTGGAGTCGGGAAATCTGGTCAAGTGGTTGATGAAACCCATCAGAGTCCTGTAGAGAAATTGGTGGGAGACTATAAAAAGTCCAAGTTTCTAGCTGAACAAGTTGCAATGGAGGCTGCAAAACAAGGTCAAGATATTGTAGTGGTTAATCCTAGCAGTCCCATTGGAACTATGGATATTAAACCCACACCCACAGGGGATATAATCCTGCGGTTTTTGCGACGACAAATGCCGGCTTATGTAGATACCGGTTTGAACTTTATTGACGTGAGAGACGTGGCTAGAGGACACTTGCTGGCTTTAGAAAAAGGAAAAGGGGGCGATCGCTATATTCTCGGACATCAAAATCTCAGCCTCAAACAACTGCTAGAAATACTAGCCGACATCACAGGATTAAAAGCACCGCAAATATCCGTTCCAGCTTTGTTACCTTTAACCGTGGCTTGGATAGAAGAAAAAATCCTCGCACCTTTAGGAAAAACCCCCACCGTTCCCATAGATGGTGTCCGCATGGCACAGCAACCAATGTATTATGATGCTTCCAAGGCCGTCCGCGAACGGGAGCAACGCGATTTTGTGAGGTGGGGCAAAAAAAGTGCGATCGCCAAGTTAAAAACAGGCATCGCTAAAATATTTTTCTGAAATTAATGTTAAATAAAT
>NZ_JACJST010000021.1 GCF_014698305.1 Anabaena lutea FACHB-196
GAGATGGGGAGATGGGGAGATCTGACAAGGGTAGGTTTTTAATATTATCTGTTAAGGCAGGACTAGGAAGACAAGGAGGGAAAGTAGACAAGGAAGATTTTATACGCACAATGGTCTTTTGACGGACTGTTCTTGTTACCAAGAGAATATGATTTTGTACGGTTTTCCTCCCTTGTCCACTGTCCTTCCTTGTCCACCAAGTCTAGCCCTCACGACAATGTAAAATACCTACCCTTGTGAGGATGGGGAGATGGGGGGATGCAATTTGAATGGTTTGATTAATGGCTTACGCCGTGCGTTAGCACTACAGTTAATGTCCTAAGCACTTTGGCGGTTGCTATACTAAAAAACAATAGTTTGTAAAGAAATGTAAATATTGTCATGCAGGATAAAGTCGTTGTCATTGTCGGTGCTACGGGCGGTATTGGTTCAGCCTTAACTCGTAAACTTGCGCCCACAGGAGCTAAATTGGTACTCGCAGCTAGAGATGCAGTGAATTTAGCCACATTGGCGGAGGAGTTATCAGGGGAAGTCTTAACAGTTCCCACAGACATTACTCAACCCCAACAGGTAAAGGCATTAATGCAAGCAACTATTGCCCAGTTTGGTCAAATCGATGTTTTGGTAAATGCGGCTGGTGCAGGTATCCTCAAACCTTACAACAGTATAGAACCAGCCGATTTAGATAGGATGCTGGATCTAAATTTAAAAGGCAGTTTTTACACCACTCAGGCTGCTGCTGAAGAGATGCAAAAACGTAAGTCTGGTCATATCTGTAATGTGGTGGGAATTCTAGGAAAGCATTCGATGTCAATGGCTGCGGCTTATTCTGCTTCTAAGTTTGGCGTTGTTGGTTTTAGCAAGTGTATGGCCGAGGAACTCAAGCGTTTTGGAGTCAAGTTCACCCTGTTCTATTTTGGTGGCATAGATTCTTCTTTCTGGGACAATGTGAGTTTAAAGGTAGACCGAAAAAAAATGCTCAGTTGCGAAACTGCTGCTAATGCCATTTTTTATGCGTTATCTGCCGAACCTCAGGCTGTACCAATGGAAATTAATATTCAACCGGATAGTCACCTATTTTTCTAAGTTCACCATTCTGGCTGAGGGAATACATGAAAATCTAGTATAAAAGGCACAATTGACTGTATATAAGCTGTTGCGCTGGATTTTCAGAGATTATGCTCCAAATTGATCACGTTCACTTTTATGTAGAAGATGCCCAATGGTGGCGAGATTGGTTTGTCAAGCGTCTGGGGTTTCAATCGGTAGTGAGTTCAATTTTCCCTACTCTTGTTAATCGGGGGAAATCGTTTCATACTTGCACGGAAGTTGTCAAAAATGGCAATGTCTATTTTTTACTGTCTTCACCATTGTTACTCACCAGCCCGGTAGCTGAGTTTTTGCGTCATCACCCCCCTGGTGTGGCAGATGTGGCTTTTCTGGTGACAGATGTGGAAACTGTGACAGCAAGAGCTTCTGCAAACGGTGCTAAAGTCTTGCAACCTGTCCAAAATGAGGTGTCCTTCAAATTCGCCAAAATTGCGGCTTGGGGTGGGTTGACGCATACTTTGATGGAAAGACAGGACGTAAAAATAAAGGATGGGGAGAGAAATCTTCCACCAATCCCCAATCCTCAATCACCCAACGTTTTTACGGCTATTGATCATGTAGTTCTGAATGTGGAAGTCGGCAATTTACAAGCTGCTGTCAGTTGGTATGAAAATATTCTTGATTTTCAACCCCAACAAAGTTTTAAAATTCAAACCAATCGCTCTGCTTTGTCGAGTCAGGTGATGATTTCCTCCAACGGTGGCGTACAGTTACCGATTAATGAGCCGGCTTCTCCTAATTCGCAAATTCAGGAGTTTCTAGATGTGAACAGGGGGGCGGGAATTCAACATATTGCTTTACGCACGCCTAATCTTGTGAGTGCGATCGCTCGTTTTCGGGCGGCTGGTTTATCTTTTCTCTCTGTCCCCCAAACTTATTACACTCAGCTACAAAAGCGTTTAGAGGTTCCTCTGTCACCTTCAGAACTGCAAGCGATCGCACAACAAGAAATTTTGGTAGATTGTCAACAAGATGCTCCTTTAGGGGCTTTACTATTGCAAATTTTCACCCAGCCGATTTTTTCTGAGCCGACTTTTTTCTTTGAGTTTATTGAACGCCGTTCCCAAGCTCAAGGTTTTGGCGAAGGTAACTTTCGGGCTTTATTTGAAGCCATTGAAAGCGAACAAATTAAACGCGGATTTGTCAGTCAGTAGACTGGGGACTGGTTATTCAATTACCTTTTTCCCAATTACCAATCACTGAGATAATGTTCATAAAAATTCCCATTATTTACTAATGCTGAGACTAATTACTGATTTCGACGGACCGATTATGGATGTTTCTGAGCGGTACTATCGTGTTTATCAATTGTGCTTGGATAAAACCCGATATGCTGATCAAGTAGTGACAGAACTTTCTAAAGCGGAATTTTGGCAACTCAAGCGATCGCACACCCCTGAAAAAGAAATTGCCTTAAAATCAGGTTTAGACCCAGAACAGGCACAACAATTTTCCCTTCTCCGCAAGCAAACAGTACATACAGAGCCTTACTTTGAGTATGATACCCTTGTTGCTGGAGCCGAAGCAGCCCTCACCAAAGTTCAAGAAGCCGGCATTGATTTGGTAGTGATGACGATGCGTCGGGTGCGGGAACTGGACTACGCTTTCAATAAATATAATTTAGGTAGATTTTTTCCAGAAAATCGCCGTTATTGTCTCAGTAACGACTATGTAAAAACCCGTGATGTTGAAGATAAACCTCTACTAATGGCCAAAGCATTAGCGGAACTTCCCCCTGCTAGTGATACCTGGATGGTGGGGGATACAGAAGCCGACATCACCGCTGCGAAAAGACATAGTATTAAAGTCATGGGTGTAGAAAGTGGAATCCGCGATCGCAGCCAATTAGAACTTTACCAACCAGACTTAATAGTTCAGAATTTGAGCGCCACTGTAGATTTAATTCTCTCTTAGTATTAGAGTTAGCTGGTAGTAAGGGCTTTAGCCCTTATTCAAGGACTTTAGTCCTATCTACAAACCGAACATGATATTAGACAGAATTCAAGCCGTTACGGCGGTAAATTATTTGTGCCTTTCTACTCAAAAGCTTGTTGAATCTGCTTTTTAGTTGTTAATTTTTGATTTTTAATGGCGAGAAAGCGGTATTAGAGGATTAATATTTTATTTCTTAACTAGGGGTTGCTGAATAAAACCAAGACCCGTATAAATCAAAGGTTTGAGGCTGATAAACAGGAAAAAAAGTGCAAAGATATAGTGTCTACAGGATGAAAAACCTTGCACTTTTGTGGAGTTCAAGAGATGGAAAAGAAGTTTTCATATCGCCTCCAGCATAGCTGCCTCCAAGCCCATGACTTACGTCACGCTGCGCGAACACGAGAAGACTTTCTCAGCAAGCCCTAACTACACCTAGGGTGTGGACAACGCTCACAAAACCCTTGATACAGTTAGCATTGCCACCCTACAAAACTTAAAATCTTGCAGATACAGCAGAATTCAGGAGTCAGGAGACGCTTCGCAGACCTCCGGTTCAGGAGTAAAACAGGCTTGGTGTCTAGGTTTCAATTTAGATTCTGTACCTCATTGATCTGCAATCTGCTATATCATTGATGATTTCTATAGGTTGAATATTAGGAATAATTTCTAGAAAAAACTCTATTAATTATGTCTATGTGATTGAGATCAAAGTCTTGATTTACGAGATTTTATTTGGAATCATGATAAATAAGATTACTTGAAATCAAGTTTAATCTTACTAATGAGTTACAAAAAACTCACATAGAAATATAAGGAGGAATTCTCATGGCTAATATCCAAATTTCTAAACTGCTTCCTGCTGGTTATGAACTATTTAATGATGCTGCCGGCTTTTTGGATGAACTAGCTACTCAGGAATTGCAATCTGTTGTTGGAGGTGGTCATCACTCTTGCCATAATCACCACAAACACAAATCCCACAGTGGCTCATACAACAACTACAGCAACCATAAATCTCAATCTTGGTGGTAAGTAACTCATCAATTAAAAACAATAGCCGTTAGTTAACAGCCAATCATATCAACAGGAAGAGTAATTTTGATTACTCTTCCACCTTTTTTACGTACTACTTACTCAATAAATTGCATTTCTTGGCGTTCTTCTTTAGGAAGTGCTTTGCTCTTGTCGGTTTGTAAAATTTCTACTTCCAGCGATAAATTAATTGCTGAGAATTTATCCGCCACAGAATTGCAGCTACATTAGTCAATAAACAAGTAACTGCTAGACCCAGTAAAATATAAGTTGGTAACATCACCACGCCAATTATAAACCAAGTGTAAACGTGCATAATCATGATGAAAGCAAACATACTGGCAAATCCTACAGCTTGCCAGACTTGAACTGTGGGGCGGTTTATGACTGTGAGGATAAGTGTTAACAATGTGGCGAGTACGTTCGCAGGTACAAGGAATGAACAAATACCTGCACAGTTTGTGCGAGAAAATTCAGCTAAAGTTTGGAAATCAAGCATTAATTTGTGTTAGGTAAGATTAGCTTATTATTAATTTTAACTTTTTTATTTATTTAACTACACTTAGATTATCATGAAAGTGATTACTCACATCATTTTTTTACATATTTTAAAGAATTCATAAGAATTCACCTGACTAAGATTTATAACAGATATGGTGGACAATGCCCACCATAGCTGAATTAACCCATCAAAATTACAGTATCGATAACGTGAATTACACCATTATCAGCGACAATATCTGCTGCTAAAACTGTGGCATTTTTCACTTCAAAACCATCATCACAATTAATTTTTATGGGGGAACCTTCCACAGAAGTAACCGTACCTAATTTCGCTAAATCAGCCTGGGTCAGCTTTCCGGGAACCACATGGTAGGTTAAAATCCGTGCTAACTGAGGAATATTTTGTAATAAAGTTGTAATTGTGCCTGGGGGTAACTTAGCAAAAGCATCATCAGTCGGTGCAAACACAGTGAATGGACCAGGACTTTTTAATGTTTCCACTAAACCAGCAGCTTGGACAGCTGCCACCAAAGTTTTAAACGAATCATTACTAACTGCAATATCAACAATATCCGCCATTGATGTCACCTCGTATCTGCCAAAAGTTCTAAAGAATAGTAAATCATGTTTAACTTTTATTAAAAAAAATCCTGGTACAATATCCTCTGATGATTTTCTTAAGATTTGTTTATAGATGAAATGGGCGATATTACCTACGCAATTTTGGGAACTGGTGCATTAGGCGGGTTTTATGGCGCTAAACTGCAAAAAGCAGGTAATGAAGTCCACTTTTTGCTCAAAAGCGACTACTTAGAGGTAAGTCAACATGGTTTAGTCATAGAGTCTAAAGACGGTGACTTTACCCTCCCCCAAGTTCTTGCCTACAGTGATGTAGAAAAAATGCCCGGCTGTGATGTAGTAATAGTAGCGCTAAAAACGACACAAAACCACTTGCTACCGCACATATTACCACCAGTGATCAAGGATGATGGAGTGGTGTTGGTATTGCAGAATGGACTGGGCATAGAAGAAGAAATTGCTCAAATTGTCGGAAATGTGAGAATTATTGGTGGGTTATGTTTTCTTTGTTCCAACAAAGTTGCCCCAGGACATATTCGGCATTTAGACTACGGACAAATTACCTTAGGTGAATATAAATCCAACTATCAGGCCGCAGGAATTACAGAAAAAATGCAGCAAATTGCTGAGGATTTTCAAAATGCGGGGATATCAATAGAACTAGCAGAAGATTTACTGTTAGGACGTTGGAAAAAACTAGTTTGGAATATTCCCTACAACGGATTATCTGTAATTCTCAACGCTAGAACCGATGAATTAATGGCAGATGTTCACACTCGCCAGTTAGTTGAACAATTAATGTATGAAGTAGCATTAGGGGCGAAAAGTACAGGGCGTGTAGTTCCTGAAAGCTTTATTCAAACAATGCTTTCTTACACTATCAAGATGAAGCCCTATCGTACCAGCATGAAAATTGATTTTGATGAAATTCGTCCTTTAGAAGTAGAAGCAATTTTTGGCAACCCATTACGAAAAGCCGAAACTGCTGGTGTAAATTTACCGCAAATTCGCTGTTTATATCAGCAGTTGAAGTTTTTGGATACGAGAATAATTCGTAATAGTGCCTACGGCAAGCTACCGCCAACGTAATAGTGCCGAATGCAGGTTATGCCGTAATGAAGATGTTTGAAAAGCCTAAATTCATACTTGTCTGGGCGATTATAAATCGCGGCTATACAGGCAAAACCCATGTGGTCAAGAGCGGCTACACTTGGATATGACATTCCGAATGCAATTTTATCTGGATTCAGGTCACGAATTACTAGTAGCTTCTGCTACTGCATGGGCGGATGCCTATCCTGGGTGTTTGGCGTTTAAGTGTATTTAAGTATAGTGATCAATTATCTATTTGTAATACATTATATAGGACTCCTATTTGATTTTTTTTGGCGCAGTCTACGCTTGCAAGAATAATTACACGTCTATATACTTCTTCCCTCCCTGCCCACACAATTAAAAATTGAGCAGCATGGTTAGCACTCTTGTCAGTATTCCCGGTTATAGCATCACTGAAGAACTATACAATGGTTTAAGAACCCTGGTTTATCGAGGGGTTAGAGAGACTGACTTCTTACCAGTGGTGATTAAACTGCTGAAAAATCCTTATCCAACTTTTGGCGAACTCTTGTCATTTCGCAATCAGTACACCATTGCTAAAAATCTCAACTCCCCCCTAATTATCCAAACCTATAGCCTCCAAGCCTATCAGAACGGTTATGCGCTGGTGATGGAAGATTTTGGAGGGATTTCTCTTCAAGAGTGGGTAGTGGGGGGAAGGGTCGAATCTTTAATGGAGTTTTTGGAAATAGCGATCGCACTCTGCAAGGCCTTAGATATACTTTACTGCGAGCGGATTATTCATAAAGATATCAAACCTAGGAATATTTTAATTAATCCCGAAACCAAACAAGTTAAATTAATCGACTTTAGTATTGCATCTTTACTGCCACGGGAAACACAAACACTAATCAATCCCAATGTGTTAGAAGGAACACTTGCTTATATCTCTCCAGAACAAACAGGAAGGATGAATCGGGGGATTGACTACCGCACTGACTTCTATTCAGTCGGTGTAACTTTCTACGAATTACTCACTGGAGTTTTGCCATTTCGATCAAATGATCCGATGGAGTTGGTGCATTCTCATATTGCGAAACTTCCACCCCTAGTACATGAAATTAACCCACAAATCCCGTCTGTAATCTCAGCGATTGTCAGTAAATTGATGGCAAAAAATGCTGAAGATAGATATCAGAGTGCGTTGGGATTGAAGTTTGATTTAGAAAATTGTTTACATCAGCTACAAGTTAATGGTATAATTGAGGGCTTTGAGATTGGGAAACGGGATGTGTGCGATCGCTTCATCATCCCTGATAAACTCTATGGACGAGAAGCTGAAGTATCAACCCTACTCCAAGCATTTGAAAGAGTTAGCCTTGATGCAACAGAAATGATGTTGGTAGCCGGGTTTTCGGGAATTGGGAAAACTGCGGTTGTCAACGAAGTTCATAAACCGATTGTGCGTCAACGCGGCTATTTTATCAAAGGGAAATATGACCAATTTCAACGGAATATTCCCTTCAGTGCATTTGTGCAAGCATTTCGGGATTTAATGGGGCAATTGCTATCAGAAAGTGACGTTCAAATTCAGCAATGGAAAAATCAAATATTATCAGCAGTTGGCGAAAATGGACAGGTAATTATTGAAGTCATTCCCGAATTAGAAAAAATCATTGGCGAACAACCACCAGCAGTAGAATTATCAGGAACTGCGGCACAAAATAGATTTAATTTATTATTTCAAAAATTCACTCAAGTCTTGACCAGTGCAGAACATCCCTTAGTAATGTTCCTTGATGATTTACAATGGGCAGATTCAGCATCACTGAAATTAATCCAGTTATTAATGGCTGATACAAATCATCTTTTATTAATTGGTGCATACCGTGATAATGAAGTAGATCCGGGACATCCATTAATGTTGACTTTGAGTGAAATTCAAAAAAACCAAGCAACTATTAATACTATTACTTTAACACCCCTGAGTCAATCCCAAATCAATCAATTAGTCGCTGATACCCTAAAAAGTACGGAAAATTTGGCATTACCCTTTTCCCAATTAGTCTATCAAAAAACTAAAGGCAACCCATTTTTCGCCACCCAATTTCTCAAAGCCCTACATGAAGAAAATCTCATTCAATTTAACTTGGAGTTAGGCTGTTGGCAATGCGATCTGTCCCAGATTAATCAACAAGCCTTGACCGATGATGTTGTAGAATTTATGGCGTTGCAGTTAGAGAAGTTACCCTTAGCAACCCAGAATATTCTGAAGTTAGCCGCTTGCATTGGCAATCAGTTCGATCTCACAACATTAGCAATTGTTTCAGAACACTCAGAAGTAGAAACCGCAGCCAATTTATGGAAAGCATTGCAAGAAGGTTTGATTTTACCAATTGGTGATATTTATAAGTTTTATCAACAAGAGTCATTAGTCATTAGTCATCTGTCATTAGTAGATAGTCAAAAACAAATGACCAATGACAATGGACAAATGACAGTTTCTTATAAATTTTTACACGATCGCGTTCAACAAGCAGCCTATTCCCTAATTCCCGATGACCAAAAACAAACGACTCATTACCAAATCGGACAACTGCTTCTACAACAGATTTCCGCACAAGCTAGAGTTGACCGGATTTTTGAAATCGTCAATCAATTAAATCACGGAACTGCTTTAATTACCCAACCAACTCAACGAGAAGAATTAGCCCAACTCAATTTAATTGCCTGTCGCAAAGCTAAAACTTCAACTGCCTATCAAGCAGCGCGTGAATATGCGACAGTGGGATTGTCTTTGTTGGCAGAAAATACTTGGCAGCAGCAATATGAAATGACCCTCACCTTGCATGAATTAGCGGCAGAAGTAGCACTGCTAAACGGTAACTTTGAGGCAATGGAACAATTCATTGATACTGTTATTCAACAGGCACATTCCTTACTAGAAAAGGTTAATGTTTACTGCATTAGAATTCAAGCAAATATCTCTCAGGGTAAACTCACTGACGCGATCGCACTTGCTCAACCAGTCTTACAACAGCTTGGTGCCACTTTTCCTGAAACACCCACACCATCAGATTTGCAACAAGAAATCCAAGAGATTGAGGAACTGATTGGAGATAGGCAAATTGCCGATTTGATTAACTTGCCTCAGATGCGAGATGCCGAAAAACTCGCTATTCTGAAGATTGCCAGTATCATTAGCCCAGCAGCTTACCTCACTGGTTCAGCGTTGTTCCCATTGCTGAATACTTTGTCCGTTAAACTCTCGATTCAGTACGGTAACACATCGACTTCTACTTACGGCTATGCGAACTATGGCAATATTCTTTGCAATTTCTTTCAAATCGTGGATACAGGAACGCAGTTTGGTTCCCTGGCACTCCAAATTATCTCAAAACTCGATGCCAAAGCAAGTAAAACAGATGTTTTGATGCTATCGGGGTTGTTTATTGTACACCGCAACTCTCACATTCAAGAAACACTACCCCTCTTGCAAGAAGGTTACACCAGTGCGTTAGAATTTGGCAACCTGGTACTTGCTGGGTACAATGGCCACAGTTTTTGTCTCAATTCTTTTTGGTGCAATCAACCCCTGGCTACCTTAGAGCAGGATATTTGCGCCTACTGCCATAGTTTGATGCAAATAAATCAATTGACAACCGCAAATTATTGTCGGATTTATTGGCAACCGGTTTTAAATCTGCTGGGTGTTGCAGAACATACCACCCTTTTGTCTGGAAAAGCCCTTGAGGAAACAGAATTTCGACCGCAGCTACAATCCGCCAATGATGGATATGGATTGTATATTTTCTATTTATATAAATTAATGCTTTGTTTCTTGTTTGGAGAAATTGAGCCAGCGAAAAATCATGCTAGTGAAGTCAGGCGCTATTTTATGGCTGGTGCGGGATTAGTCAGCGAACCAGTATTTTATCTTTATGATTCTCTGCTAACTTTGGCACAATTAAATCCACAGTTAGATGAAATATCAGAAGCATTGCAGGGTGTCATAGAAAATCAAACTCTTTTACAGCAATGGGCGGATCATGCACCCATGAATTATCAACATAAGGTTGATTTGGTAGCGGCAGAAAAATGTCGAGTGTTAGGACAAAAAGCCGAAGCAATTGAGTTTTACGACAAGGCGATAACTCTAGCCAAAGCTAACGAATATACCCAAGAAGAAGCACTTGCTAACGAACTGGCAGCAAAATTCTACCTAGATTGGGGCAAAGAGCGCATAGCCGGGGAATACATGGTTGCAGCCTATTACGCATATTCTCGTTGGGGTGCAAAAGCCAAAGTCGCTGATCTAGAAGCTCGCTATCCGCAACTACTTAGACCTATATTAGAGCAAACCCGTTCTCCTCTCTCCACTCACGAAACTCTGTTTACATTGGGTAGTGTCACCTCCACTAGTTCGGCCATATCCAGTAGTAATGTTTCTCTGGCTTTAGATTTAGCTACTATTCTCAAAGCTTCTCATACTATTTCCGCTGAAATCGAACTGGAAAATCTACTTTCATCGTTGATGACCATCGTCATCGAAAATGCGGGGGCTGATAAATGCGTGTTCATGCTTATGCGAGACGATCGCCTGTTAATCAAAGGGTCAATTACCACAGGTTCAAAGCCAGTTGTCTTGCAGCGTATTCCCATTGAAGATAGCCAGGACATTCCCCACAGACTGATTTACAAAGTCTTGCATGACAAGCAAACTGCTGTGCTGGTGAATGCAAGTGCCGATCGCACCTTAGCCAACGATCCATACATCATCCGTCAGCAGCCCAAGAGTATTTTGTGCAGTCCGATTTTGCATCAAGGGAAATTGAGGGGCATTTTGTATCTAGAAAATAATCTAGCAACGGGAGCATTTACAAGCGATCGCGTGGAATTGCTAAATTTACTTTGCGCTCAAGCGGCGATTTCTTTGGAAAATGCTCGATTGTATGAGCGATCGCTAGAGTATTCCCAACAACTAGAGCGATCGCTCAATGAGTTGAGTGCGAGTAACTCTCGCTTCCATAAGCTAGTAGACAATGTGCCTGGGGTAGTTTTTCAATATGGCATGAGTGCCGATGGGTTTATATCGTTGAGCTACATCAGTGCCAATTGTTACAGCTTGCTGGAAATTACCCCAGAGCAAGCCATGTCCAATTGGCAGTTTTTGACAGATATGGTGCATCCAGATGACATCGCAAGTTTTCGGCAGTCCCAAACTCACACCATTCAAACCGAATCTTCCTGGCACTGGGAAGGGCGAATTATCACCCCATCAGGGATTATCAAGTGGATTCATGGGGAATCTCAAATCCAAAGATTTGCCGATGGCTCTATGGTTTGGGATGGATTATTTTTGGATATTAGCGAACGTAAACGAGCAGAGCAAGAACTGCAAAATGCCCAATTACAAATAGTGCAAAGTGACAAAATGTCTGCACTGGGTAACTTAGTTGCTGGTGTCGCTCACGAAATGAATAATCCCCTCGGTTTTATTGCTGCTAGTCTCACACAAGCTAAACCTACTATCGCTGATATTGTTGAACACTTGAAACTCTATCAACAAAATCTACCAAATCCAGCCGATGAAATTATAGACCACGCTAAAGAAATTGATTTGGATTATAGCTTATCAGACTTGCCCAAGATAATTGATTCTATGTCTATAGCGTGCGACAGGCTCAAAAACATCAGCACCAGTTTACGTACTTTCTCTCGTGCCGATCAAGATTACAAAGTGCCATTTAACATTCATCAAGGTATTGATAGCACAATTTTAATTTTGAAACATCGCCTTAAGGCAAATCAACACCGTCCTGCTATTGAAGTTGTGAAAAAATACGGTAATTTACCTCAAGTAGAATGTTTTCCTGGTCAATTAAATCAGGTATTTATGAATCTACTGGCAAATGCTATTGATGCCTTGGATGAATCTAATCATGGAAGCAACTTTGAAGGAATTAAAGCTAGTCCTAACCGCATTATAATTACAACTTCAGTAGAAACTAATCTAGTTAAAATTGCCATTGCTGATAATGGTAAAGGGATGAGTGAACAAGTAATATCAAAAATATTTGACCATTTATTTACTACAAAAGCTGTTGGTAAAGGCACAGGATTAGGATTAGCAATCGCCCAGCAAATTATAGTGGAAAAACACAACGGTTCGCTTTTTGTGAATTCTACACTCGGTGAGGGATCTGAATTTGTCATTACCTTACCCATTCTGGCTGAAATTCCAGGTTAACTTTTTGGAGATTTTGCAAACCATATGTTCATAAAATTCCTATAAATCCAGCTTTTTTTCCGGTAAATGAGTTCAGATTGTTGCAAGAAGAGTGGTGATTTACATTTTTTGTGTTATAACCCTCACAGAAAATGAACTAAGGCAGACGACTACTCTATGGAACCAGACAAGCTGGCCCGGTTTAAAGAGTACGGTGAATTTATCCTCAGGAAAATTGACTCAGTACCCCAACGTCCTTCCCAACAAGAAGATTGGGTTCCTACTAGCCTCGATGATTGTTTAATGCGCCTGCGGGAGGCTGCACAGAAAACTGTAGAACTGGCTACCTCACCCGTAAAAATCGGCGTTATGGGTGAATTTAGTAGCGGGAAAAGTTTACTACTGGGTAGTCTGATTGGTTATGCAGATGCTTTACCCGTCAGCGAAAATCCCACAACTGGGAACGTTACTGCCATTCATATTCAGCCCCAGGATGGCTTTGTTACCACCAAAATAGATAATTACACGGTTGAATATTTATCTCATGAAGGTGTGAATGAGTGTTTGCACTTCATGTTGGGGGAAGCAAACCGCCGCGCTACCGCCGCCGGACTACCACCGTTACAAGTCTCCAAAATCAAAACAGGCAAAGATATTTCTATCTGGTGTGAGGAAGCATGGAAAAGCTCAAGTAATTTAGAGTTACGCTATTTGCTGCGAGAGTTAGTGTTATTTCTGCGGGCTTATCAAGCTTATGGTGAGGCTTTATGTGGTAGTCATTATCACATTGATGCTGCTACAGCCCATGAGGGATTACAACTAACGGAAATGCCCATGGCTATCCAAACTCTCAAATTTGAGGATTTACCTCCAGCCCATATCCGTTTACCAAGTGCGCCCCAAAGACTACAAACGCAATTATTACAAAATAGCTTTCTCTTGATTCGCCGTGTTGATATTGATGTGAAAATATCACAGGAAATTTGGGATGTAAATGGTGCTGAGGAATTTGTACTGTTAGATTTTCCCGGCTTGGGGGCGGCGAATTCCGGTGCAAGGGATACCTTTTTGTCACTGCGGGAATTGGCACAGGTACAGACGATTCTGGTGTTGCTCAATGGTAAATCACCGGGAAGCGATCGCGCTAATAAAATCTTCACGATGATGCAGCAGCAACGACCAGGACAAGATTTAAAAGATTTAATTCTTGTCGGTGTGGGACGTTTTGACCAATTACCTCTGGATAGTGAAGGTGGCGAAAGAATACTGGATTTTTTAATTGAAGATCATCCCAATTCTCAACCTTTGCAGACAGATATAGTTTTCCAAAAACTGAAAGTTCTACAAACTATGATTGATGGGGCGGAAGCTTTTACTAGCCAAAAAGACCGCATCGTTTTATTATCTCCATTGTTAGGATTAGCTGAACTAGCAAAACGTTCGACAACAGTTAAAGCAGGGTCAGAAGAGTTTATTGCTAATTTAGATTATCCTGATTATCTAGAACGGTCGAAGCGAATACAACAAAAATGGGGTAAATTAAGCGAACGGTTGTTAACAACTGAGACGCGGAATAATCTAGGTAGACAGTTAGGTTATTTTGCCCAAGATGGCGGTATTAGTAAACTGCGAGAATTGATTCAAAATCATGTTGCCACACATGGTTTAAAGCAATTATATGAAGATACTCGGAGGGCGGCTGATGTAGTGCGTCAGCAACAAGAACAGCTAAAAGATATCATTGAAGAAATTCACGAACAAGGTATTCCCACAGTTGATAATCCGGCTTTAGTTGAATTGCGGTTAGGAATTGAAAGTTTAGATAAAGCTTACAGAAACTTTCAAAAAGATTTGGGGAAAGAACCACTCAAAGATCGGCGGGGAGTTGTTGTCAGCGATGTCATTAAAGACGAATTGACTTATCGAATTCTCAATTGGAGTCAGTGGACTTTACTATTTAATAAATCCCAAAATGGGAAAATTGCTTTAGCAGAATCTAAAGGTGCGGCGGGGAAATTATTTGACAGAGGAAATAGGATTAATAATTCCTTACCTACCAAGAGTGATGACTTTTATCCAGAATTTGAAAAGACCATTAAAGAACTGGAAGATTTTGCCCGCGATCGCATTCGTCAGGCAGTGGTAGACTTGTTAGGTAAATTAGCCAGTCAAGTAGTTTTAGAACGGGAAAATTTACAGGCAATTCTCAAGCCAGAAATAGAACCAGTTATTGAAGAAAGGTTTGGAGTAGAAGCAGCAGACTTATTTTATAAACTCCTCTTAGGATGCGACCCTAATCAATGGAAAGAAGCAATTATCTTAGAAATCAACAGCCAAGATAAAGCGATTTCACCAGAAATGATGTTTCCCCTAGCGCGACGAGATGAGAAACACAACATTGGGCAAATTTTTGATTGGTCGCCAGAAAAAAACCAAAATTCACCTCGTTCTGCAAATCATCAAATGTTTGTTTTACGTCTGCGAGATGAAATCACAGCCAGCGCCAGTCTTCATCTTGTCCAATATGTCAGCGAAGTAAATCAGCAAGTTAATGCCGAATTAGAAGGGATTTTGGATCAAATTATTCCCAGTTTACAAAATCTATCTAAAAAAGAAGAATTACTCCGATATATTGCAGCAGGAGACGCACCTCCAGAATTAGCAATTCCCACTTGGTTACAGATTCTTTCAGGTATTGCCGAAATTAAGGAAAGTGATACCTATGAGTATCTTTAATAGGCGGGGTTGCAGAAGAGATAATTTTCCCAATAAATCATGACCAATGACCGAAGAGGACGCGGAGAGTCGCCTGTGTCCGACGTTCGACGTAAATGGTTTCCAGCCCCCGACTTGAGTGGTGGAGAAGAAAAAAGACATTCCTTGCTGGAATCCCCTGGCTTTAGACATGGGGTGTAAGAGCGTCTCCGTGTCCCCGTGTCCCCGTGTCTTCTTCAATAATAAGGAACCTACATAATGCCTGTGGAAATTAGCCTTCCACCTCGTTATCAACTGCGTGTTAAAGACAATAAAAGTTTGGATTTACCTGCTATTCAAATTGTGGCAGCTAATAGCAATATCCCGCATATTTCTCGTATTATCTGCACCGTCAGAGGTACGCCAACGAAACTAGCCGCAGAAATTCAACAAAAATATAAACACTTTAACTCGGCTACACCTAAAAAAATCTCTAACTTATGTCAACTAGGCCAATATCCCTATCAGTTAGAGGAACCCATCACAGAAGTAGTAAACTGTACTTTACAGGTAATTGTTGAGTATTTTGACTCTAATGCTACCGGAAATCCAATTTTATCTATCCGCAAGCATCTGAGTGTTTCCTGTAATCTTTGGTTTTCACCAGATTTTCAAACAATAGCAATGGATACGCCAATGAACCCTTTTGAATTAGATACCTATCTAAATAAATTAAGTCAGCAATTGAGTGAAAAATTGAACGAAAAATCTAAAAAAAGATTTCCTGGTTGGTTTGCTTTAGATTTTGGGACTTCTAATTCTACAGTTACACTTTTCGATCCTATTGAAGTTCCAATTGCGGAAATTTTACCACGAGAACAAGAACTCCGATTACGTCAACGTTTAGCAGATTGGTTAAATTCTCCTGTTACTTCTGCTTTACCTGAAGTGAGTGTGGGTGAATGGGAAAAGTTTATTGCTAATATTAGCAAAAATTTAGAAATTGAACCAGAACAGTTAAGTGAAGTTTTTGAAAGTGATAACAAAGAGCAATTTTTAGAAGCTATTCGCCAAATCGAATTATGTCTAGGAAACAGTGACCGATTTCGTCGTGCTGTCAGTAAAAAACTTTATCAAATCTATCATGAAGTCTTCCGTGTCCCGACTTTAGAATCACAGAACTTAATTCCTATAGTTTTAGATATTGACAGACGAGATACAGAAATTCCCAGTGAAATGGAAGTATTGCAACTAGCGCCATTAAAGTTGGGAATGGGTAGAGAAGCCAGAGATAATAGAAAAAAAGCGATCGCATACGGTGCGTCAAAGACAAACCCGCAAGGTACAACTACTTCTGTTAAAGAAATTATTAGCCGATTTCACCACTCTCCGAAACGCTACTTTGGTCAAAATCGTACTTTCCCGGTAATCATAGACGGGGAAGAAGAAAATATTCAAGTTAATCAACTAATTCAAGCTGCTTGGGCGCATTTGATCGAATTAACTGAAGATTATCGCCAACGCGCTAGACGCAGATTTTCTGAGGGAGATTTATTAACAGCAGTTGTCACATACCCGACAGTCGCACCTCCAGTAGTTCGCAAAGAAGTTAAACAACTGGTAGAACAATTGGGAATTGATGATGTGCAAACAGCCTATGATGAAGCTGTTTCTGTAGCCATATTCTTTTTATGGCGAGAATTTGGGGGAAATTTAAATATTGGAATTGAATCTTTTAAAACTCGCTGTCGCCAAAATGGCAATAAATGGTCACAAAATGTTTTAGTTTTGGATATCGGCGGTGGGACTACAGATTTAGCTTTAATTGAACTAACATTAGAAGATAAAACTCCATTTTTTGCTGATAATGAAGACCGAGGTTTAGGCGGACGTTATTATAAACTAACTCCTAAATTATTAGGTTCTTCAGGACATTTACAATTAGGTGGTGAATTAATTACTTTGCGAATTTTCCGGCTTTTAAAAATTGCCCTGGCTGATTTTCTTTTAACAGCATTAACTAATGGAGACATCGAAAGCGATAAATTAGATGACCTAATTAACTCTGAATTAAATGAACGCTTTTTAGAAGAAGGTAATTTTAAACCTGGAAGTTTATTGAAATGTGTAGATAAAGAAAATCCTGAAGGTGACGTTGCATTCAAAGATGCTTTAGATACAGCCGAAAAAGTATTACCTACCCGCTGGCAACAAGCACCCCAACGCCTACAAACATTTTACACACTTTGGGATCATGCCGAAGCGGCTAAACTTAAATTAGGACAAAAACCACCCGGTGACGGTTCTTTATTTGTTTTTACTCTTTCTGAACAACAAATTAGTGAACTACTAGCCCAAAGTGGAGTTAAGTTTCAAGTGATCATTCCTGATGCTATTTCTCTAACTATAGACAGTCAGCAATTTGAACGCAGTGCAGTTTCGCCAATTAAAGAAGCAATTGGAATTGCAAAAGGACTAATGGAAAGTCGCTTAGATTCTGGAGATAGTCAAAAAGTAGATTGGTTAATTCTCTCTGGCAAAACTTGCAATCTTGACTTGGTACAAAATCAAATTTACCAAGAATTTAGCAAATCTCCCTATTTTGTTTGGAACCCAGAACGAATTACGTTTGTTTTAGAATTTACCAAACTCGCGACCTCTGCTGGTGCTTGTTATGCTGAAAAATTACGCCGATTAAGATTTGATCCTGAAGAATCAAAAAGTCTACTGCGTAAAGGCGCAAACCAGTTAGAAATAGATGTTAAAAACCTATTTTATTATTTACCTTGTAACTTCAAACGTAAAACCCAAAGTAACGAATTGTTAGGAATATTTAACGCTGGACAAGAACTCTATCAACTTGCTGCATGGGAAAGCGTCGCTAAAGTTCGTACTCATTGGCAAGGTATACAATTAACAAATATTATCTATCGTCAAGACTATGAAGATGGCGATTTACGTCTCTGGGGTAGCTTTGATGGAAAAACTTTAATGGAGAAACTAGGCATGGAAGAAGCACAGTTTCTCAAACAAATTAAAGTCCAATTTGAAATTGACCAAACATTACAATTTAGCGTTTTGCTATGTCAAGGAAATCCACATTATTTAATAGATGTTGCTGGTATTGATGTCAATTCAGCTATATCAAAAGATTTAGAAACATCAGATCTATTCGCTGATGGTAAATTAAAGTGGAATATTGCCGTTGAAGGTTACTATAAAGACTTAAATGATGGTGATATTGCTATCAATGTTTTAGAGTCAGCAACGGTTGATCTACCAAATGCCTATCATTTAGTATTTGCAGTTGATAATAATGAAAATAAACGACTAGAAACATTTCACTATTTACAAGATGGTGTGACAGAACCGGGCAAAGGTTTAATTAGTAATGCTTTACCACCTTTCCCTCAAAGTGGACAACACACTTTCTATGTTTACCAAACAGATAGTGAAACTAATACAAAAAAATGGATACGCATTGGTTCACTGAGTAAGCCAGATATTACTACAGATTACCCCTGTCAATATCATATTACTCTCGACAACAAAGGTATATTGCGAATGCACGCGGGTGAAGTTCCCTACTGGACATCACACAATCAAGAATGTCTCCAACAAGAAGGATGTGTTTATCGTGCAGAATTGGAATTACAACCCAATGAAGTTGATAAAGAACGCGATCCTTTTTGCGGAATACATTAAAGTAATTCGTAATTCGTAATTCGTAATTAAGTTATTCTTGATTTTCTCCGCGTCCCCGCGTCCCTCCATCTCCCCATCTCCCCATCTCCCCATCTCCCCATCTCCGTGTCCCCGCGTCCCCCCATCTCCCCATCTCCCCATCTCCCCATCTCCCCTGCAATGCAAATTCACTATTTCTCAGCCTCATGATGCAGCATTTACGTCAATTAATAGAAATAGAAAATTCAGAATTAGCCCAAGTGCTACGATTTGGTTTATATGGATTAGAAGCGGCACTAAATCAGGCGCGAGAGGAATATTCACAAGACCCAGGAATTGAGTTATGTGATCAGGTTTTGCAAGAACTTTATGAACTTTTACGACCGATACCATTTGCACAAGTTGAGGATAGTAGAGGATTAAAATTAATTCATTTGCAAAAAGCTTTTAATTCTGACTCAGAACTAAATTTTTATCTAGGAAATTCTCCTTTACAAAGCCAAACAGATGCTGACTTGTGGAATGAAATTCAACGCTATTTGCTGCGAGTTCCTGAAGATTTAGCTACATCTTGGAGACAGTTGGCTGGGGAAATGGCGCAAGAAGTTGGCGCGGTTGAAGACAATCAAAATCTTGATGAATTGCCATTTATTCGTGATGAGTTAATTTATCCTGGATTGAGTGGAACTGTTCAAGCTAAAGGGCTATGTTTATCTCAAAAAGCACTTTTGAAAACAGAGATAACCCGGATTTATCCAACCTGTGATTTACAGTTATTAGCTGGGTTTATACTTTTATATATTAAATGTATTGAGATAGAACCAAATTTACATCATGCTTTGAAGAGCGTGTTTAGTTTTGATGTGGTTTCTTTACACACCAACCCAGAACAGCGCCATCTCTATCTTGAAGCATTGAGCGATCGCTTGCAACGTACCGAAAAAGCTGAGGAAAATACTGACCCTATCTTCAATCTACGTGCTTGGATTGACATGGATGAAGCTATCCATTCCTTAGTATTTATTCCCCCAGCCGAGCGTTATTCCTGGTGGGGGAAGTTACAACAAGAATCACGACGTATCCTCAAAAAAGTTGCGAATAAAGCCATTAAAGCAGGACATGATATCCGCATTAAACAATTATCAGGACTGTATGCTGATAATTGTACTTTTTCCAAAGATGACATCCAATTAGATTGTGGCGGTACACCAGGAGAAGTTTTAACTTGTCTGCGAGTGTATGCGCGAATTAATCACGAAGAAAATCCGGGGCGGGTTCTATTTCGGTCTTTACGGTAAAAAGGAAAACGCGGGGAGGGGGAGACGCGGAGACTGTGGGACGCGGGGAGAGGAAGACGCGGAGAAAATTAAGAATTAGCTGTCACCTGTCAGCTGCCCCCCGCCCCCTGCTTTACTGCATACGCGGAGGTGTAGGACGAGGTGTACGAGGAGCCGGTGAAGGCGAAGTTACAGGTGAGGGGGTTGGCGAGGCAAATAAAGTTTGTGGTGTATTCATAGCTTGAGAATCTTGAGGTATTGCGGCCAAGGTAGCAGTCCCCAAAAATGCAACTAAAGTCAACCGTGCGAAGGATCTCATATTTTTATCCCTGTCAAGACTTATGCTACTCTATTTTGATACATCCTCAAAACCTAGCTATCTTGCTATAGTTAGGCTCACTTATGTTTCTATAAGTAGAAAAATGCATTTAGAAAAATGTCTAAAGTTGATATTTAAGTGAGATGTAATTAATTAATGTCAAGATCAAAATACGGAGTTGATAGAAAATGCTAAAAAGCAGATGGAGAAACAAATATAGATGATTCAACCGCGCAAGCAATTTGCTCAACATTGGTTAAAAAGTGAAAAGGCACTCGACGCAATTGTCAAGGCAGCAGAGTGTAAAAGTAGCGATCGCATTTTGGAAATTGGCCCTGGTACTGGAATTCTGACTCGGCGGTTGTTACCCCTAGTTAAATCCCTAGTCGCTGTGGAAATTGACCGCGATTTGTGCAAATTACTTGTCAAACAACTAGGTCAGAGGGAAAATTTTTTACTGCTGCAAGGGGATTTTCTGACTCTAGATGTATCATCTCAACTGTCTGCTTTTCCCAATTTCCAAAAGCAAAATAAAGTTGTTGCCAATATTCCCTACAATATTACAGGGCCAATTATTGAAAAATTACTCGGTACGATCGCTCACCCGAACCCAGAACCATTCGATTCTATTGTCCTACTGGTACAAAAAGAAGTCGCCGAAAGATTATATGCTAAACCTGGCTCCAGGACTTTTGGGGCTTTGTCAGTCCGGGTACAGTATTTGGCTAATTGTGAGTTAATTTGCACAGTCCCCGCTGCTGCATTTGAACCACCACCAAAGGTCGATTCCGCAGTAGTGCGATTGCGTCCTCGTCAAATTGAAATTCCCGCCCATGATCCCAAAAAGTTGGAAAATCTGCTGAAATTAGGGTTTGGGTCTAAGCGAAAAATGTTAAGAAATAATTTGCAATCGGTAATTGACCGCGAGCAATTGACTCAATTACTGGAACAATTAGGAATAAATCCCCAAGTACGCGCCGAAGACCTCAGCGTTGAACAATGGGTGTCACTCACAAATCAGTTATAGCAGGGAACAGGGAACAGGGAACTCTTAACAGTAAAAAAGCTTGAAAGTCTTTTGGTGTATGGGTTTAATGACAAATTTATGTACTAACATACTTTATGTCCTAACCTACCTGGCAACTGCTATAAATGATAACTGGTTACTGTTAACTAATAACTAATATGCGTTCTTATAGTTTAATTGCACCTGCCAAAATCAACTTATATTTGGAAATCATCGGCGACCGCCCTGATAGATATCATGAGTTAGCAATGATACTGCAAAGCATCGACCTAGCAGACCAAATTGATATCCAATCTGCCAGCACAGAGACGATTCGCGTTCACTGCAACCACCCACAAGTACCGACAGATAATAGTAATTTAGCATACCGAGCCGCCGCGCTAATGGCGACAAAGTTTGCCGACGCGTATAGAAACTTTGGCGGTATTGACATTACTATAAAGAAGCGAATTCCTGTAGCAGCGGGTTTGGCTGGTGGTTCCACAAATGCAGCAGCGGTGTTGGTGGGGATAGATTTACTCTGGAACCTGGGACTAACTTTTGCCGAATTAGAAGAATTAGGCGCTACCCTAGGTTCTGATGTGCCATTTTGTATTTCTGGGGGAACTGCGATCGCTACAGGCAGAGGTGAACAACTCTCTCCTTTACCAAGTTTAGATCACATCCACATAGTCTTGGCCAAATACCGGAGTTTAGAAGTTTCTACTCCTTGGGCATACAACACCTATCGTCAAGAATTTGGTAGTACTTACATTAGAGATACCGCCAATTTAGCAGATCGTGCTAATGCAGTCCATTCGGGAGAAATAGTCAAAGCTATTGTCAATAAAAATACCGTAGAAATCGCCCAAAAACTGCACAATGATTTAGAAAAGGTAGTCTTGCCAGCTTATCCTCAAGTTTTGCATCTACGCGAATTATTTGCCACTCAACCAGGGGTTTTAGGCACAATGATGTCTGGTTCTGGCCCTTCAGTATTTGCTATTGTAGAATCGGCAGAACAAGCAGAAATTGTCAAATTAAAAATCCGAGAAGCAATTCCTGATCAAGATTTAGAATTATTTGTGACTCGGACAATTACACATGGAATTAAAATCGCATCATGAATGAACCAAATATCACCCCTTCCGCAGATACTAACGCCCAAGTACCACCGACTCCCCTACGCTGTATCATGGGTGCGGCTATGTCAGGAGGATTTGGATTTGCCATGTATTCCTTGATGATAGCGATCGCTACAACTTTTGCCAGCAAACCTATCCATTCAGATAACCCCATGGTAGTGAATATTGGTTCTGCTGTCCGTACCTTAGTTGTAGGTGTAATCGCTTTAGGAACTGGGATATTCGGAATCGTGGCGCTTGGTTTATTAGCTTTGGCGGTACAACTATTATTACAGCAATTGACAAAGCCTAGAAACAGTTAATTAAGTCTGACGCGGAGACACGGGGATGGGGAGACGCGGGGACACGGAGACGCGGGGACGCGGAGACACGGGGATGGGGAGACGCGGGGACACAGACACACGGAGACAGGGAGACACGGTGACGCGGGGACACAGACACACAGACACATGGAGACATGGTGACACGGTGACACGGAGAGTTTTTTTGATATGATCAACTACTTAACGGTAAATCATTTACCCATGATGAGCGGTTTTTGATGACTTGTAGCTTTGCAGTTTTGGGAATTTGCCCAAATTGATTTTGTTTTCTCCAAATTGTTGGAGCTAAGTTGTGATATTGGCGAAACTGGCGGGAGAAATGACAAGCCGTTTGATAGCCGAGTTGTGTCGCAATTTCTTCAATAGTCTGATTAGTATTTTTCAGTAAAGTACAAGCAGCTGCCATGCGGCGCTTAACAATCCAGACATTCACAGTCTCTCCCGTTTCTTTACCTACTTGGGTAGTTAAGTAAGCCGAGGAATAACCAACAGCTTGTGCCACATCAGACAATGTGATCCCTTTGTGATAATTAGCTTCAATATAGTCGAAAACTTCTTTGAGGTGGGTAACAGGCGGAAAGATGAACTCAGAATTTAATGAACCATCTGACAATTCTGGGGCTTGATGAAAGTTAGCAGCATAAGAGTATCTAAGGAGTGCTTGCTTTTCTAGTCGGATTGCGATCGCTTTGAGCAAATGATTAACTGTCAAAGGCTTGGTAAGATAGTCATCTGCGCCCAAATCCATCGCTTTTCTCATAGATGCCATCGTGTTACTAGCTGTGAGAAAAATGAACGGAATAACAGCTGTGACATAATCTTGACGCAGCTTAGTAACAACAGTGTAACCATCCATACCTGACATCATCAGATCGCAAATCACCAAATCTGGTAAATGTTCTTGTACTTGTTGGATACCAACCAGACCATTTTCCGCTCCTATCGCCACAAAGCCTTCAGCCTCAATACCTTTTAAGAAGAGATCACGGGTAGGTGCATCATCTTCAATCACAAGAATTTTTTTCGACGATTCGCGTATCATTTTGTAACCAATATAAAGTTTTCAAAGGGAATGATTACTAAACTCTTCGCTGATGATTAAGCCGAGACACAATTAAGGTGGATTTGAGAATATAGCAGATTGCAGATCAATGAGGTACAGAATCTAAGTTGAAACCTAGACACATTCGCCAGTTTTACTCCTGAACGGCAGTTGCTTTATGCCGGGGAACCCGTCCACCGCACTGCCTCCTCCTGAACCGGAGGTCTGCGAAGCGTCTCCTGAATTCTGCTGTATAGCAGTCCTTTTCGGAAACATATAGGGAATAGAGAACACAGTTATTGATGAAAAATCAAACCTCTGAATAGGGAACTGATGGCAGCATCACAGTAAATGTTGTGCCTACACCAACTTTAGTCACCCATGTGACTTCTCCGTGATGTAAATCTACAAGAGTTTTAACAATCGATAAACCTAGTCCTGTACCAGGAATATTATCAATATTACTACCTCGATAAAATGGCTCAAATAGTCTTTTTTGATCTTCTTCAGTAATGCCAATTCCTTGATCTCGAATCTGAAAGACCACTTTTCCCTCCTCACAATCAAGTATTAAATCTACTGTGCTGTCAATTGGAGAATATTTAATTGCATTATCAAGCAAATTAGTCAAAATCATATCCAAAAATTTTTTATCAATCCATGCTGTTGAGCAATCACCTCGACTGTAGAAATTAATAGAGTTATGGCTATCTTTCAGCAGTCTTTTTGCCAGCAACTCCTCGCAGAACTGAAGCAAACTAATTGGTTTTTGATCTACATTTATTTTTGCTGATTCTGTTTTAACTAAGGATAGAACATCATCCAAAATTTGGTTTATTTGTTCGACTGCTATTTGAATATGTTCCAGGAATGGTCGTATTTTATCCCCTGTCCATTGATGGATATGTCGCTGGATTAAGCTATTAGAAAAATACACAACGTTTAATGGTGTACGAAATTGGTGACAGATAATAGAAACAAAATGCGCTCTGAATTCGCTGAGTTGTTTTGCTTGTTCTAAAGCCTCATATAATTCTGACTCTGCATATTTGTAATTGGTGATTTCAATACCGATAATCACTTCAAATTTTTTACCGTCAACATCTAGGTTACCATCTAACTGAGATACAGCACAAGCTATCCATTTCTCTGTACCGTCCTTAGTCAGTATCTTCATCTCCTGATATTCACAATTGGTTTTTTCACATTGCCTTAATTGTTTAGTTTTGATTAGTTGGGCTTGTGTTTTACTTTTACGTTATTCTGGACACAACCCTATAGAATATATACCTTACCGTACTTATATCAGATTGCTCAAAAATAATTGCCTACTTGCTGGTTCTCAGCAAAATCAAACTGCCAAAAAAGATATGGAAGTGTTTAATATCAAGTCAAATTGGATTCATTTCTGAGAAGGTAAAAAATTGAGTTTATGCCTAGATACATTTCTCATAACTCCTCACGAGAAAAGTTGAAGAATGAAATTTCATAACTCATAATTCAAAATTCATAATTCATAATTCATAATTCATTCTCATCATGATTTACCCAGTTAGTATCTTTAATAGTCGGCTGCAACCTATCCTCAGAGAAATTGTTTCGCAAAAAAAGCTAGAAGTCGTACAAATGCAGCAAGAAATGTCTTTAGCTTCTTTACAACGTCAATTAACTGCTGCTCCGACTGTACGAGATTTTTTTACGGCTGTGCAGCAAAGCCTTGACAAACCGAGTTTGATTGCAGAGGTAAAACCAGTATTACCTACTCAAGGTGTGATTAAACCAGAATTTAATCCAGTAGCGATCGCTAAGGCATATGAGCGTGGTGGAGCAACTTGTCTATCTGTAGTTACTGACCAAAAGTTTTTTCAGGGTGGTTTTGAGCATTTGCGTGCTATCCGTCATCGAATAGCATTACCTTTACTGTGCAAAGATTTTATTCTCGATCCCTGCCAAATTTATTTAGCAAGGGCTGCGGGTGCTGATGCAGTATTATTGATTGCGGCTATTCTTTCAGATCGAGAGATACATAACTTTTTGCGTGTGATTCACTACTTGGGAATGAATGCTGTAGTGGAAGTCCATAACTTAACTGAATTGGATCGGGTACTGAAGTTAGAAGATTTACGCATAGTGGCAATTAACAACCGCAGTTTGGAAGATTTTAGTGTCAATGTTAGCACCACTCAGCAATTAATGGCAGCGAGGAGATCACAATTACAAAACTTAGGTATTATCGTGATCAGTGAATCAGGAATCGAAACTTCGGCTGATTTATCTCTCATTGCTGATGCTGGTGTTAATGCCGTCTTGATGGGAGATTCTTTATTGCAGCAAGCAGATTTAGAAGAAAGTGTTCGGAGTTTACTTAAGCCTAATTCCCCTGTCTATAAAGACTTGGTAAAAAAGGCAGTATAAAATTTTCTGAAAAACCGTTCTTTTCGTCTTGATTGAAGCCTTTAAACCCCCCTTTTCTATCAGGGAATGGGATAGGGGGTTAGGTTTCCAAGGCTGATCGCTTTGGAGTATATACTCAAAACGGTTAGAAACTTAACTTTTTCTTGACAAAAAAATAACTTCTACGCCTCTCTCCGTTTACGGGGAGAGGTTTGGAGATGGGTTAAGTTTTGAGACGTTTGCAGTATAGACGGCTGGGAACTTTACTTTTAAACGCAGAGGTACGCAGAGTTTTTGTTCAAGTTTTCGCTCTCTCATTTATGCAATACTGTAAAGTTCAGATATTAGGCATTTTTAGTATAATACATTGAAAATATCTTCTGGCATAAATCTATACTTTGACAACTTTTAAAGTTCTCAAACTAGTATCTGCACAACCAGTAATAAATCCGCCCATTGTCTGAATTTGTTGCAGATATTCTAAAGCTGATTGTGTGATTATTTCTCCTGGCATTAATACTGGAATTCCTGGAGGATAAGGACAAATAATTTCTGCACAGATCCTTTCTTGGGTTTTTTCTAAAGGTAATATCTCACTTTCAGCAAAAAAAGCCTCACGAGGAGAAAGACAAGAAATATAGTCTATTTTATCATCGTTCCTATATTTACATATATTGTACTGACTTGTCAATTGTGGTATCTGAGTCAGACTTTTTACTCCGTGAATTAAGGCGTTAATATCCTCCTTTGTGTTTCCCAAGCTAATGATAAATATCAGATGTTGAAGAGAGGAAAATTCTGGAGTTACACCCATTTGATTAAGAATTTCTTCGGCCGCAAAACCTGTTAAACCTAATTTAGAAACATTAATTGTTAATCGTGTTTTATCTAAATCTATAAATCCCGGTGATTTTTCTCTCTTAGCAAGAGGAGTAGATAAACCGGGAATTTGATTAATTTGACTTCTGGCTATTTCCGCTAATTGCAAAGTCTCAAACATCAACTTTTCTCCGTTAATAGCCATTTGTTGACGTGCAGCATCTAGAGAAGCTAGAAGTATAAAACTAGGACTTGTAGATTGCACTAATTGCAAAGCTTTATTGACTCTATCAATATCAATTCTATTTCCTTGAATATGTAACATTGATGCCTGTGTCATTGCACCAAGGGTTTTATGAATAGACTGCACTGTTAAATCTGCACCTGCGACTAATGCTGAAGTCGGTAATTCTGGGTGAAAATGGAAATGTGCGCCATGTGCTTCGTCTACGAGAAGGGGAATATTGTATTGGTGGGTAAGGTTTACAAATGCTTGCAAATCTCCACAAACACCGTAATATGTAGGATAAACTGTCAGCACTGCTTTTGCATCTGGATGTTTTGCTAATGCTGCTTTTACTGCTTCCGGTGTAATGCTGTGAGCAATATCTAAATCTTCATCATATTCAGGCTGAATAAAAATAGGAATTGCACCAGAAAGAATTAAACCAGAAATAACCGAAGAATGCACATTTCGCGGCAGAATTATTTTTTCTCCCATTCTGCAAGTAGCGAGAATTGCAGCTTCAATTCCACAGGTAGAACCATTAACTAAAAACCATGTTTTTTCAGCACCAAAAGCTTCCGCTGCGAGTTCTTGTGCTGCGAGAATTGCATTTTCTGGTTTGAATAAATTATCTAATTCTGCTAATTCTGTTAAGTCAGCGAGAAAGACATCTTTACCTAATAAATCAGTTAAAAGTGGGGAAATGCCCGCACCGCGTTTATGTCCTGGGGTGTAAAAGGGTGCGTGAGGACGGGTTTTACAGGCTTTTAAGGCATCTATAAGGGGGGTTTGGTTTTGATTGAGCATTTTTGGGTAAACTGATTTTTCTGAAAAATATACTGAAATAGTCTCTATAGACATTAGGTATATAAAAGCGTTAAATTGTCTTAAGAATTTATAAGTTTAGTCTGCCAATACCATGCCAAAACACAAAACGCAAGATGAATTTATCAAAGAAGCTCAGGCTAAACATGGAGATTTTTATGACTATAGCAAAGCACTTTACATAAGCTCTAACACCAAAGTCATTGTAATTTGCCCTCAGCATGGGGAGTTTCAAATTACTCCTAGCCATCACCTTCAAGGTGTAGGTTGTCGTAAATGCTTTAATGAGAGAATGCGGAATGATCAAAATAATATCATTGCAAAATTTCGTCAAACTCACGGCGAATACTATAACTATGATAAGGTAATTTATAAACGAATTGACTTAAAAGTTACGATTGAATGTCCCCTTCATGGTGACTTTGAACAAGTACCAAAAGCTCACATAGCTGGATCAGGTTGCGCTAAATGTGCCGTTGAAGGACAAGCCTTATCAAATCAGGAATTTATTATAAAAGCTCAAATCAAACATGAAGATAGATATGACTACAGCCAAGTTGTCTATATCAATAACTCTACTAAAGTAGCTATCATTTGCCCAACGCACGGACTTTTTAACCAACTGCCAAGTAATCATCTTCGAGGCAGTCAATGTCCTCTATGTTCCAAAGAAATTATTATGGCAAAAAAACATAGATTTGAATATAAAAATGTTACTTATCCTAGTATTAAATCTGCTTGCAAAATTTTGGGTAAAGATTACTGGATTGTTCTAAAAAGATTAGATGCTGGTTGGACTTTAGAACAAGCTTTTGATGACGAACCTCATAATCCTCGACATCCTTTTGAATTTGATGGAATTGTCTTCAATGGAATAGAAGATGCTGTTCGTAAACTCAATGCTCCTGTTAGTTCTACCACTGTTAGAAGAAGGCTTGCAGAAGGAATGGATAAAGAGCAAGCTTTATTTACTCCTCCTAAGTTTGGGTACGATAATGGAGTAATTTATGTAATTACTAACTGTATAAATGGTAAGCAATATGTAGGATTGACCACAACATCTATAGAAGAAAGATGGGAGAGGCACTTAGATCAAGTCTCTAGAAAAGAAGCTTCTCTCATTCACAAAGCAATCGCTGAATTTGGAGAGGAGAATTTTACACTAGAAGTTATTGATCAAGCTTCTGATATTGGAGAATTGCGAATTAAGGAGCGTGAGTGGATTAAGAAACTTAATACTTTTAAGCCTAAAGGTTACAATGTAACTTTAGGTGGAGAGGTGGGTGGTGCGCCAGGTAAGCCGACAAGAATTCCTGGAGATCCTACGCTTTATCCATCTGTTCAAGCAGCAGCCCAAGCTTTAGCTGAACGAGAGGGAATTAGCCAAGAAGCTGCTGAGAAAAGAATTTATACAGGTCGGGTTGATGCCAATAAACCTCATGGTATGTCTAAAACCAAAATTTATAAGTATTGGGACAGATTAGTTCACCAATCAGCTAACCCCAACTCTAAAGAGTACAATGGTTACATTATCTGTGAAAATTGGCAGCATTTTCATAAATTTTTTGAGGAAATGAATGAGGGATATCAAGAAGGTTTATGTCTTAAGTTGATTGATCCTTCTCTTCCTTATTCTAAAGAAAACTGTTCATGGGTTCCTAAGAGTGAATTACATAAAATTCATGGGATGGTAGGAACTAGGCTTTATGGATTATGGACTAATCTAGTTCGCAATATTGCTAATCCTGAATCAGATGCTTATAGAGGAACGCCAATAGATGATCGTTGGCGAAACTTTATTTTGTTTTATGAGGATATGGGCAATGAATATGAAGAGGGAAAACTTCTCCAACTGAAGAACTCAAGCCAGCCATACTCTAAAGATAATTGCCAATGGGTATGGCAACATGGTAAACAACAGGCTCATCCATTATTTGGAAGTTACTTGTATAAACTTTGGAGACGAATTGTAAACGAGTCTTGCAATCCACAGTCTAAAAATTACAACGGTTCTGAAATTTGTGAACGCTGGTGTGATTTTGCCTTGTTTTGTGAAGATATGGCTCTAACATACAAAAAGGGGCTTAAACTAATTAAGCTCAACTCTAATATGCCCTATTCACCAGATAATTGCGAGTGGAAAAACAATCGAGAAGCAGCCCAAACTCATGGAATGGTAGGAACAAAGTTCTATCAAATTTGGGCAAGACTAAAGCATCATCGTACTAATCCAACTGCCAAAAATTATGAAGGAACATCTCTGTGTAAAAGTTGGCAGATGTTTGAAAACTTCAAAGCTGATATGTATGATTCGTATCAAGAAGGAATGGGTTTGAAGCTAATTGATCCAAGCAAGCCTTACTCTAAGGAAAATTGCTGTTGGATGACCAGATGTGATTTGCTTAAAAAACATCCCATATCTGACTCAAAAGATTAATTTATTTAGCACCAACGTCTTAGTTAAACGTAAAGCAGTACAATTCTTAGCTAAAGCTAGATTACAGCAATTCCTGCTATATAATAATTCCAACTTTCAAAAAATATCCCCATGATTGAAATTGTATTTCTCGTTGAAGATGATCCAGACGGTGGTTATACAGCCACAGCATTAGGCCAATCAATTTTTACTCAAGCTGATGATATAGAAACACTGCGAGTAATGATTCGTGATGCTGTTCGCTGTCATTTCCCTGATCAAGAAAAATGTCCTAAAATTATTCAGTTACAAAATATTCTCTAAACAACATGAACTTCAAAGATATCAAAGAAAAATTATTCCCAATTATCAAAGTCATATCCATAACACTTATCACCAGTGCAATAGGCTTAGAATTATGGAATATCCAAACATCAATAACTAACAGTCAACTACCAAGTATCTTAACTCCCGCTTTGATAATTGCTCATGTTGCATTATCGGCTCATTTTCTAGAAGGAATAATTGCGGCTTATTATGCACCCGCTCAAAATCAGACACCAATCAAATATGGAACATATACATTTTTTGTCGGTACAATTGGGTTATTAGAATTGTTTGACAATAAGTAAATAAGCATAGCTTGCCCGTAGCGCTTACGGGAAGCCTTTATATAGGACTAATATTTGATTTTTGAAATATACGTAGGGTGGGCATTGCCCACCGTTGGAGGGTTTAGTAAGGCATAGCCCTACCTACACTACTTAAAATTTTATGGCTACGCTACGCAAGCTATCAAATATCATTTATGATTCCTATATATAAATTAAAATATATAAATTAAAATTACTCCTACAAAAAATCAAGGCTGTCACTTCATTTCTGCGTAAGTCCTATAGTTTTCTTAGTCAACCAGAGTTCTCAGCTAAATATATCGCTCTTACAGCATAGAACCCTATGTGTCGAATGGTAGAAGATTTTAGAGACAAGACGAAGCTAATCTGTTTATAGGGTTTTCTAGTCTACTGAAGTACCAAGTTATCTGCTTTCATCCTCTTCTCTATGCGGTTAATTCTTTCTTGCTGTACCTCATGAATGTGGAAATCTCTGTATACAATCACAACATTTGCTCCCCTTAAACTAAAACCAGATTTTAGCCACTTTATAAGCACTCAAAACTTGTTTGCTCATTTTGTCTGTCAGGAGAGAGAGTCAAACATCTACTAATAGATTGGCTTTTTTAGATGGATAATAGATGGTCTTTTGATACTGACAATCAATGAGCAGAATTAAGTAGAGTAATGTCAATAATTAAAGGTTTGTAGAGAGGTCTTTAGACCTTAAATTAGGGCTGTAGCCCTAACTACGAGCCAATTTCAAAATTTGATGATTATGGAGGTCTTATTGTTGATTAAACTTATGTAGTTTTTACTTGAGATTTAAGGAGAAAAGAATGATTTTTTCAAATTTGATCATGACTTTAGAGTCGTGCTATTTACATTTAGGATTAGCACCGATAAAAGCAACTGCTAAAGTGTTAACTCCCGTACAAACACCATTGATTTTTTCTAGTCCTAAATTTTTGTTGGCTTTGCTATGTGGTGTATTCATGGCATTTGCTTTTCAATTATTATTCACAAATCTCTCTGTAGCTGCGGGAATTTCAGCTATAGGAACTGGTGCATATTCTGATGTTGATGATACACAAACATTAGGTGGAAGTATTCGCAAAGTTGAAGCGAAGATTGGGACTTGGGCAATTTTTTCTTCCAGTATTGCATTGTTTATCGCTTGTTTTTTAGCGGTTAAACTCAGCTTAATTCAAAGTGCGTTTTTGGGTGCAATAATCGGTGTCGTTATTTGGTCTACCTACTTCACAGTCATTATGTGGCTGGGTTCTAATGCTGTAGGTTCATTAATTGGTTCTTTTGTTAGCACTGTAACGAATGGTATTCAAGGTTTGTTGGGTACAGCGACTTCTGCTATTGGTGCTAATGTTGCTCAAAGACAGATGGTTTCTACGGCTGAAGAAATTACCGCCGCAGTGCGACGAGAATTAACTTCTGGTTTTGATGCTGACAGTATTAGAAATACTTTGCAAAGTTCTTTGAGTTCTTTACAGTTACCACAGCTAGATGTCAAAGAAATTAGAAGTCAATTTGACCAGTTGTTAAAAGATGTAGATTTGCGAGATATCGGCAATAGTGAACTTCTAAAAAATATCAATCGTCAGACTTTTGTTGATTTAATCAGCAGCCGGACAGACTTTTCTCAAGAAGAAGTAAATAAAATTGCTGACCAACTAGAGGATGCTTGGAAGCAAGTTTTAAATCGCCAAAATACGACGGGAAAAGTGCTGGATTTATTGAAGTCTGCTAGTCCAGAAGAATTAAAATCAGAAAAATTAGGTGAAAGGCTGCAACAACTGATCACTGTTGGGGGAAACGGTAAGCAAACCAATGGTGTGCTAAAACAAGCTATTCAATATGGCTTAGGTGCAGCAGGAACAGCAGTATTAGAAAGAGCTAATATTTCTGATATCAATGTTCAAGAAATCACAACTGAATTGCAAAAAATTGGCAGTAAAGCTCAAGATGTCGATGTCAATAAAATTATTGAACAATTGAAACAGGTTCTGAATAAAACCAGTGAACAAGCAAGTAAATTAGGTACTCAATTAGGTGGAAGATTATCCACGCAACCTCAGAATAATATCAAGGCAGATGTAGAAGAATATATCCTTAATTCTTTCCCTTGGCATTTTAACCACCTGACGATTCAAGATGAATTTAGAGAAGTCATTTATGACCCCAATGCCAACCCCAGCAATGTTCGCCATAATTTAGAAGAAATCAATCAAGATTACTTTTCTAATTTGTTGCAACAACGGGCTGACATCAATGAAGACAGGAAGCGAGAAATTGCGGAACAATTAGAAAATATTCGCCAAGAAGTTCTACCCATTGTTCAACAAGCAGAAAAACAGGAAAAATCACAAAATCTTCGCAGTCAAATAGAAGATTATTTGCGGAATGCGAATAAAGAAGAATTAAATCCAGAAGGGATTGAGCGCAACTTTGGAGTTATTCTAGAAGATCCAGAAGCTGGTTTTGAAGATTTACAGGAACGGTTGAGTGAATTTAATCGGGATACTTTTTTACCATTACTTCAGCAACGCCAAGATATTAGCGAAGAAGAAAATAACAATATTATTGGTCAACTCGAAAGCACCCGTGAGAATATTATCAATCGGGCTAGAGAATTGCAAGAACAAGCCAGAAATAAAGCTGATGAATTGCGTCAAAGAGTAGAAGATTATCTGCGGAATACTAACAAAGAAGAACTCAATCCTGATGCTATCAAGCGTGATTTTCAAGTCTTGTTAGAAGACCCGCAAGCCGGAATAAATCTTTTGCGTTCTCGCTTATCACAGTTCGACCGAGATACGTTAGTACAATTATTAAGTCAGCGTCAAGATTTAAGTGAAGAAGAAATTAACCAAACTCTAAACTCTTTGGAAAGAGTACGAGATAATATTCTGCAAGCACCACAAAAAGTTGGTGAAAAAGCGCAAGAGCAGTATGAACAAACAACAACAGCAATCAGGGAATATCTGCGAAATACCAACTTAGAAGAACTCAATCCAGAAGGTATTCAGCGAGATTTGCAACAGTTGTTGAATGATCCCAGAGAAGGTGCTGTAGCATTACGTAATCGCCTTTCACAATTTGATCGGGAAACATTAGTTAAATTGCTGGCTGGACGCGAAGATTTGAGTGAAGAGCAAGTTAATCAAATCATCGACTCTGTACAACAAGCGATCGCTAATATTATTAAAGCACCCCAACGTTTGGCGCAACGCACGACTAAACAAGTGCTAGATTTTGAAGCCAATCTGGAAAATTACCTCCGTAACACCAACAAAGAAGAATTGAATCCTGAAGGAATCAAACGCGATTTGCAATTGTTGCTGTCTTCACCCCGCGCAGGTATTGGGACTTTAGGTGAGCGTGTTTCCAGAATTGACCGTTCTACATTGGTAGCTTTGCTTTCTCAACGTGAGGATATTTCTGAAGAAGAAGCAAACCGAATTGTAGACCAAATTGAATCTGTGCGTGACTCGATAGTTCAACAATTCGAGCAAATTCAGCAAAGAATGCGATCGCTAGTTGACAGTGTTTTTGGCAGAGTTCGCGACTATCTCAACGCCTTAGACCGTCCCGAACTCAGTTATGAAGGCATTCAGCATGATGTTGCTAAAATCTTCGATGATCCGCAAGCTGGATTTGAAGCATTGCGCGATCGCTTAAGTCAATTTGATCGTGATACCCTAGTTGCTCTCCTCAGTTCTCGTTCAGATATCTCCCCAGAGCAAGCTAATCAGATTATCAATCGTGTTGAATCAGCGCGGGATAGCGTATTACACCGAGCCGAACGCATCCAGCAAGAAACCCAAAGAAGACTCCAAGCTATTCGAGAACAAGCCAAACAACAAGCAATTGATAGTAAAAAAGCCCTTGCAGATGCGGCTTGGTGGTTATTTAACGCCGCTGTTGTCTCCCTAGTTGCGTCAGCAATAGGTGGAGTTTTAGCCGTAATTACTCCCAATCTATTTGTTTAAAGGCGATTTCCCAAGAATCATCTTTTTAAATGTAGAGATGTTCCATGGAACGTCTCTACAACGTTTTTTACATCATTATCAAGTTAGACTGACCATGATTAATCCCGCTGCTATCTCCATACCCGAACCCCAAATTCCCACTCCTGAAACCAACCCCCTACCACCACGTCCTCAGCCTACACCACAAGAGCCAACCATTCCCCCACCTTTCCCGGAACCAGTACCAGAAACAGTCCCCGCACCAATTCCCCAAACCGTACCAGCACCAATTCCCCAAACCATTCCTCAACCTGTTTGAATTATCTTTATAGTGGATAGTTGAAACCAAAATCTAAAATTTACAATGCTAAGAGCCGGAATTGTCGGACTTCCCAACGTCGGAAAATCAACCTTATTTAACGCTGTAGTGGCTAACGCTAAAGCCGAAGCCGCTAATTTTCCATTTTGCACCATCGAACCGAATGTTGGCATTGTCTCAGTACCAGACGACCGGTTAAACGTTTTGGCAAAAATTGCTACTTCAGTACAAATCGTACCCGCCCGTGTCGAATTTGTCGATATTGCCGGTTTGGTGAAAGGTGCAAGTCAAGGAGAAGGACTAGGTAATCAATTTTTATCCCACATTCGGGAAGTTGATGCGATCGTTCATGTCGTGCGTTGTTTTGAAAATGATGATATCATTCACGTTGCCGGTTCAGTTGACCCAGCGCGAGATATTGAAATCATTAATTTAGAACTTGGTTTATCAGACTTATTCCAAATTGAACGCCGTATTGATAGAACTCGCAAACTAGCACGCACCAGCAAAGATGCACAATTTGAAATTACAATTCTGGAAAAATTAGCCGCAGCTTTAAATGAAGGTAAATCAGTTCGTCAAGTCAGTTTGAATGCAGAAGAAGCTGAAATTATTAAAGGCTTAGGATTACTTACCAATAAACCAATTATTTACGCTGCTAATGTTTCTGAAGATGACTTAGCAACTGGGAATGATTTTGTGGAAAGAGTGCGAGAAGTTGCTGCTCAAGAAAATGCTCAAGTCGTGATTGTTTCTGCACAAGTAGAAGCGGAATTAGTGGAATTACCAGAAGCAGATAAAGCTGACTTTCTGGAATCATTGGGTGTCAAAGAAGGTGGTTTAAAATCTTTGATTCGTGCAACTTACACCCTTTTAGGTTTGCGGACATATTTTACCTGCGGCCCCAAAGAAACCCGCGCATGGACAATTAATGCCGGAATGTCTGCACCCCAAGCCGCAGGAGTAATTCATTCTGACTTTGAACGGGGATTTATTCGCGCTGAAACTGTTGCGTATAATGATTTAGTAACACATGGTTCGATGAATGCAGCCAAGGAAAAAGGTTTAGTCAGAAGTGAAGGAAAAGAGTATATTGTCCAAGAAGGTGATGTAATGTTATTCCGTTTTAATGTGTAGCAAGTAGATCAGGTGCGTTAGCCACAGCATAACGCACCCTTGCTCAGAACTAACTTTTTATTCACGACTAATTTAAGATTGCTACAGGAATCATAAATGATATTTAAAAAATTTTAAATTTCGTAGGGTGGACATTGCCCACCAAACCCTTGTTAACGAAGGCAGGAGGCAGGAGGCAGGAGGCAGGAGGCAGAAGGCCGTTTTTGTAACGGGGATTTATGCCCCGCTCCAAAAACTTTTCGCCTTTTAAGGCGAGGTTTTAGACCCGATTGTTTCGATAAATTTGTCATTGCCCACTCTAAGTATATTTAACCCATATTCCGCACTTCAAAAAGTAGCATAATCAAACTACTCAATTCAATTAAAGATTTATCTGGAAATTCTTCCTGCTCTAATTTCGTTACTTGTTTGTTAGCTTTTAAAACTTCTTACTATGTTGATATTTAGAAAATTCGCAAAGCTTTTTTGTGTACTAAAGTGAAGAGTAAATTGGCTGAATATCACATTTTCAACACTCTCAAAATCTAAAATTGACTTGGGGTTTTCATCTCATAATTAGTAAGAGATGTTAAAACATGATCTTGCCAGCGACCTGCTATAAATAAGTAGTCCCGCGAGTATCCATCTGTCAGAAAATCTAATCGTCTCAATAGCTTTGCACTTCTTACATTAGTTGGTATGTAGTTAGCCATAATTCGATGAAGTTTTAACTCATTGAATACATACGCGATCGCTCCTGTTAGAGCCTCAAACATATAACCATGTCCAACCGCTCGATAATCGAAATTGTAACCCAGATAACAAGCTTGAAATGGTCCCCGCATAATTCCTGTAAAGTTACATTGTCCAACGACAGAACCAGATGGATTGTTTTTTGAAAAAATTACTAACTCTAGTGACAGATACCAAACCTGGATATGATTGAACAAGTGGAACTGATACTTTGAGGAATTTTGACTCAAATTCTTGATGAAGTTCCAATGGGACTCTGACACGAAAAATGCGAGTGATCATTGAATGTAACAAATTTATAGTATTTGTAGGGTGCGTTAGGCAAAACCGGAACGCACCATTAATCAAGTTTACTAATACTTGTGCTGTCTAGCAGACATGGATGAGATTTATTGTCAATGCGTAACTCCTAAAGTTTTGGTAAACATCAAACAATGTTTATATAAAGCTTCAGTAAACTTGCTTAATTCTACTTTCTGGGTAAAAAATAAGTAGTGTAAGATAATTTTATTAATACCTACTAACAAAAAATACCTAATGATTTTGCGAAATAACTTCCTTAAAGGTGCAACTGGACTTAGCTTGCTCGCATTAGGAACCTTAGTATTCACCCCTTCAGCGCAGGCGGCTGCTTTCAGTGCAATTCGGATTGGTGATATTGATGGGTTCGGGTACGGAACAGCAACAGGATACCAAGGCGCATACGGCGGCCCTGCGAATGTAGATGGAGTTGGTGTACTCGGTACAGGTGACTTTCTACCCGATCTGAACCAAAACGGAGTACTAGCCACAGGTGCAGGAGACGATTTTGATAATCGTTCAGCAGCAGAGAAAGCTGGAAATTTTTTAACGGGCGGAGGGTTTACTGACAAAGGGAGTACGGGTTCAGAATATACCGATATCTCACTATCCACCAGTTTTCGCAATACGTTTCCGAATGCGACAACGCACCCCTTTCCAGGAGATGGCAATCCTGCAACGTTAAGCAACCAACCAGGCTTTAAGTTTGATTTCTTTGTGAATCAAAGCGATATCATTGCTAACGTTCCTCTATTTTTCAATCTCGTTTTTGGTGACTACGAGGTTATACCTGCACAGGTCGATTTCACCCGTGCTGATGGTACAACGTTTACTAGAGCCGTAACCGCACAACCCGGTACACAAGATGGCCTCATTCAAGCCGCTTTTGTACAACTAGACTTTAGTGATGTGTTTACGGCGAATGGCTCAATTTATGATGGTTTTCTGAGAGTTGACTTTAACGCGCCTAACGAACCTTACACTGCATTTGATTTTGCTGAAATTAGCACGTCACAAATTTCCATTGATCCTAAACCTGTACCCGAACCTGGGACTTTATTAGGGTTATTGGCGATGGGTGCTTTTGGAGCAGGTTCGGCGATTACGAGAAAGCGAGTTTCTCGCTCTGTTTGACAATGCCTATGCGGTAGGGATGAATAGTTGTAGGGTGCGTTAGGCAAAACCGTAACGCACCATTAATCAAGTTTACTACCTACGTATCTGTTAATTACATAAATTAGATTGTATAGATTTACGAAGTGTTACGGCTGCTAAAATACTCACTGCTGTAAGGTAGATTCGCTGTAACCACAAATTACTCAATTTCAAACTAATAAGGTGGCTACATAACCAAAAAATTCTCCTATATGTGAAGGAATTTTATCTGTATTCTGACTCCTGACTCCTGAATTCTTAAATCAAATATTATCCTGGGAAAGAATAGCAATAATATCAGCAAGCTGTCGTGAAGTATCCCGTTCTTCTGGAGTTTCCTTTCCTAAAGATGTTTCTTTAACGAAGCGATAAATATCTGCTGCACCTTCAAATGTACGTTCTGTCAAACCAACTGCACCAAAGGTATCTGCTATTTCTTCCATTTCTCCTACCCAACGGTGCGCTTTCGGTAGCATTGTCGGAATTTGACGATTCAGATACTCTAACAATTCTTTTTGACTAGTAGATAATTCTTGCCAAAGTTCCTGATCTAAATTAAGACGATGAGCAGCAATTAGTAATTCCGTGCTAATAGCTGTTAATCCTTCACCTTTTGCATGAGTTAACCTTTGATACCGTAAGGCGTTGATCACTGTGAAAAACTAATTCCACCAAAAATCATGACCATCCTCATTCAAAAACTAGGATTTTATGTTTGTTTGAGATATCGCATTTGATTAGCAAACCAAACTGCCAACACTGCCACAGCAATACCACAGACGATGAAACAAGTTTTATAACCGGTATTATCTACAATCCGACCTAAGACAACAGCACCAATACCCTGCCCCAAAAATAGATTAAATGCAAACAGAGAAACCGCAGTTCCCCGTGACTCAGGAGATAGTTCTGTGGCTTGAGTTTGTAAGGTACTGTGCATCATGTTTAAACCAAGTCCAAGCAGGATGATACCCGGAATAAATAGTATCCAAGATGGCAAGATGGTAATGGATAAGTAACAGCTACCAACCAATAAACCACCAACCATAACTAACCCTTTTTCACCTAATTGTTGTACGAGCCGTTTAACGGAAATGCTGTAAAGTAGTCCACCCATACCCAAGCCACTGAGTAGGATTCCAATAGTGATATATGGTAGATGATAGTTATCTCGAATAAATGCACCAATGTATGCAAAGCCACCGTATAAGAAGAAACCTTCAATAAACACCGCAGTGATGACTAGACGAGCCGCCGGTTTAGTCATCAGTTGCAAATATGGTTTCAAACTTGAGGAAATATTACCTGTTTGGGTTCGAGACTGATGTGGTATGTGCCGTGTTGCTTGCCAAAAAATGATCGCCACCAACATGGACGTAACCCCAAACAATAAAAAGATTTCACGCCAACTGATAAATTGCCCAAAGATACCGCCTAAACTGCTACTGAGGATTTGACCTAACATTAAGGCGCTCAGATAACGTCCAATTGCTGTTTGTCGTTCTGCATAGGGAAAGTTATCACCGATATATGCTATGGAAAGGGGGATAACCGCCGCTGCAAACATTCCGGTGAGAAATCGCAATAAGATTAAGAGGGGAAGATTGGGTACAAAGGCACACAAGGCTGTACCAATGGCAAAGATGGATATTCCTACGGTCATCACTTTGAGTTTGCCAATCCTATCTCCTAAAGGCCCATAAATTAATTGAAACAGTCCATAGGGAATTGTATATGCGGAAATAATTGCGGCTGTATTTCCTACGGTAGTTCCAAAGTCATTGGCAATAATACGGAGCAATGGATCAACGACTCGCATATCTGCTATGACCATGAAGGAGATAGCACCTAATAATAGTAATGAGACACGCGGATTATTTATTTTTTCTGCAATGATTTTAGTCACTGGTATTTCTCGTAATTACGTTGTAGAGTTCAGTAACTGATTGGAAGAGGTAGTTTTGAGTTTGATCCATTTTGTCAAAATTGGTAACTGTCGAGTAAACCAGATTGCTTCAAAAAGGCAAACTATACCGCACCCCATTACTGTATACGACGCACCGATGTTTTGGGCCAGACTGCCAACCATTAAGTTACCCAAGGGTAATGTGCCAATGACAGCTAAAGAATAGAGACTCATAACTCTACCCCGCTTATCGTCTTCCACTAAGGTTTGAATAATTGTGTTACCGCAAGAAACCTGGAGCATACTACCCCCACCGATGACAACGAGAATCAATAAGGATAGCCAAATTTGACCAGATAGGCCAAAGGCAATTAGTCCAATGCCAATGGTTGCTGGACACAATGCCATTACCCGTTCTAAACCTAATACTTGCCGACGCAAACTGAGATAAACGCAGGCCAGGAGCGAACCCACGGAACTAGCTGCACTCAATAAACCCATCGTACCCCCGTCTCCTTTGAGAATATCTGCGGCAAATATGGGGAGGATGGCCATGTAGGAAGCACCTGCTAAACCATGCAATGTTAATAGTAATAGAATGACGCGAATTGGTAATGCTTTGTAAACATAGCTGAATCCTTCTTGCAATTTTTGCCAGGTGTTGTTGGTTTGGGGTATGTCTGACGTTAAATTTGGTTTTAGTCTCATTGCTGCCAGTGTCACCAAAGCCACAACGTAGCTGAGGCTATCGTAGAGGAAGCAATATTTAGCTCCGACAGTAGCTAGTAACATTCCACCAATAGCAGGCCCAATTAACAAAGAACTACTGAGCATGGCAGAATAAAGGGCGATCGCATTTCCCAAATCATCACGGTTATCAACTGTTTGGATCACAATCGCATACCGCACTGGCATATCTAATCCTTTCAACAATCCACCCAAAATAGCGACAATCATCAGTAACCAAAAATTTACCAATCCTAAAAAGGTGAGTGTGGTGAGAGTGAATGAGACGATGATTCCCAATACTTGCACCAGCATTAGTAAATTTCGTTGATTCCAGCGATGGCGCAAAGCGCCCGCCGGAAGGCGATCGCACAAAACCCCAGAAAATGGAGTTAGCAATAGGGTAGGGATAAATTGCAAAAACCCAGTTAAACCAAGCAACCAAGCAGACTTAGTCAAGTCATAGATTAACCAGGAAATCGTTACCTGGGTCATGAATGTCCCAGACAAGGACATGGTTTGTCCACTAAAGAAGAGTCGAAAGTTCCGGGATTTAAATGCCGGGAGATGCAGATAAATCGTTCTTTGCAGCCAGAAAATCACAATTGCTCTGATTTTATTTAGGTCATCTAATCATTAGTGTTACATAGTTTTTAAAATACAAACACCTTGATTTTGGAAAATTACTGCATTTTTGGAAATTAAAATAAGGCGTTAATATTGCACAAGAAAAGTGCGTTAGCCTCTGGCATAACACACCCTAATAATTAATGTTTTACCCTTGTAGATGAAAATGCCTAAACCGTAGTTTTACTAAGCAGCAACAGGAACAGGAGTAGCAAACTTAGCATATCGCTCAATATAGAACTCTTTAGAGTTAGCGATCGCCTTCACTGATGGACGTTCTTTAAGAGCGTGTTTCCACTGTTTCAGACGAGTGAATTCCGCAGGTACTCCAAAGCCACGATAATGCTTCAGAGCAGGCCAACGTTCAAACCAAGGGAAGAAGGTAAAATCAACCAAACTGATAGATTCACCAAACCAATAAGGCCCTTCTCCTGATAGTTTCCCGAAAGCTTCGTTTTCAATGAATTCCAGGTGTTTGTAGAGTTCTTGTTTGGCTTCTTCTTGTTTTTGGGGATCTGGATTCCGCAAGAGAGTAGAAAAAGCAGGAACTAATCTAGTATTGGCAAAATCAATCCAGATGCGAGCTTGAGCTTTAGCAATAGGACTGTTGGGTAAAAGCGGTGGATTTGGGAAAACCTCATCTAGATATTCATTAATTACTGCTGATTCCCAAACGCTATTTTCTCCATGTGTAATTGCGGGTACTTTTCCGTAGGGAGAAACCTTTGTAAATCCTTCCGGTTTATTCTGCAAATCAATTTCAATTAAATCGAAATCTATACCTTTTTCTTGGAGTACCAAGCGTGTACGGTGAGCATAAGGACAAACTACCGCGCTGTAAATCTTGATGTCAGCCATGTTGAGATTCCTTTGTGAATTAATCTTTTAACAAAGATGATGTATTTCCCCACTCTCCACTAAATACAAATTCCTGTAATGGCTTGCGGACGCGAAGAGCTAATTCTCGTTCTCTTAATCCGTCAGTAAGAATTTGTGGATCTCCTGGATAGCCAACTGTTAAAGCAGTTGCAGGATCATATTCATCTGGGATTTGATATTCTTTTCTGGCTTTATCCACATCAAATCCCGCTATCTGATGCACAGATAAACCCAAAGCCGTTGCTTGAATGGCTAGATTTTCCAATGCCAACCCAACATCATGAAAAGCGTGCCGATTTACCTTGCCATCATCAAAGTGCAGTTTAGCAACCGCAAGTATCAACACAGGCGCATTTTTCGCCCATCCTTGATTGAACTCAACTAGGACACTAAGTAGACGATTATATTCTGTTGGGTCGTCTTTAGTGGCAACAATAAACCGCCAAGGTTGATGGTTATAGGAAGAAGGGGCCCAACGAGCCGCTTCTAAGATTGAGCGTAACTTGTCTTGTTCCACAGGTTGGTTGCTATAAGCTCTGGGACTCCACCGACTGCGAATCAACTCATGGACAGGGTATTGCGTTGGAGCAAGTTTTTCCGTCATTCTCTATGGATTTCCTTCTTGATATATTATATCTCAATGATTGCTGGTATATCTGTTGCCACTGTCTACAGGCACAAGTGAGGAAAATTTATTTCTGCAAAACCAAATTATATAGTACGGTATTTTGATAGATTAATCGTGGTTTATTTAAGTTACTTAATGAATTACCAAAATTAAGCAAATGACAAACACAGCATTGATTGTTGGTGCAGGAAGCGGACTGAGCGCCTCATTAGCTCGGTTATTGACAAAAGAAGGCTTCACCGTAGCGTTAGCAGCACGGCAAATTGATAAACTCTCTGCTTTAACTCAAGAGATTGGCGCTGTGAGTTTTGCGGCTGATGCTTCTAAACCGGATGATGTAAATCGGCTTTTTCAGCAAGTTGAAGAAAAACTAGGAGTGCCAGAAGTAGTGATTTATAATCCCAGTTGGCGAGTTAGAGGGTCATTAATTGAGCTTGACCCTGCTGATGTTGCCAAGACACTGGAGATTACTTGAGGGGGCTTTTTAGTTGCACAGGCAGCTGCGAAACGCCAGTTAGCTTTAGGTAGAGGCGCAATTTTCTTTACAGGGGCTTCCGCCAGTGTGAAAGGTTATCCTCAGTCTGCGCCTTTTGCAATGGGTAAATTTGCCCTACGCGGTTTAGCTCAAAGTATTGCCCGTGAACTTGCACCGAAGAATATTCACGTAGCTCATTTTGTTATTGATGGGGCAATTCGTTCTGCAACTCGTCAAGAGTCTCCTGACAAACCTGATAGTTTTTTAGATCCAGATGCGATCGCTCAAACTTACCTTAACATTCTCCATCAACCGCGCAATGCTTGGACATGGGAAGTGGAACTACGTCCTTGGGTTGAACCATTTTAAAAAATTTAACTTACGGCGATGGTAGGAAAATTAAATTTTCTGGCCATTCGCATAGATAAAATAGTTATCCGTCAAATTTACTTGGGTTTTAAACCCAATTTTTTCTAGATGCGCTTGCAATTCATCAGCCTGATAGAAAATTTTGACTATAGTAAATTCTTGCCCATTATTTAATTTTGGTATTAGTTGAACAATTTACAGCTTTTATTTTAACGCTAAAAATCACTCTTCTATCACTTTAGTTGCTCAACAATGGACGGTATTTCATTGAGTTCATCAATAATTACATCTACATCTTGAGGTTCTGCCCAAACTGAGTTACGTTTCCAAATAGCTTTTAAACCTGCTCCTTTTGCTCCCAAAATATCAGCTTCTGGATGATCACCAACAAATACACTTTTTGCACAAATCTAGTAATGTAATCTATTTTATCAATATGACTCAGTTGCAGTGCAAATCTATCATATTGTGAATTGATAAACTGTTGCAGTGATACCTCACGGTCAAGTAATGTTCCATCTAAGTCAAAGAGAACTGCTTTAATCATATAGATTTAGTGAATTCTGATAAAATCATTAAATTAATTTTTCTTGATTAACGATTGGCTACAGTTAATTCAATAGTCAAATATAATTCTTCTTCCAAATATTGGGGTTGTTTTTGTCGCTACATAACATAATGGTTTTTTAGTTTAATTATTTTTCAACTTTAGGAAATATTTAAAATATGTTGAATTCTGCATATTTAATAAAGAATTAATTAGCTTTAACGGTATTGTCATAAATCCATTATCAATTGCCAGAGTTGGTATTTTACCTGTCGGTTTGTAATGCAATATTTCGCTGTTTGGATCTCCAACAGTGACTTTTTGCATCTCTATCAGATGACTGATATTTAGTTCCAGTACAGCTACCCGTGCTATCCGTGCGTAAGGAGAGTTAGAAGTGTAGAATAACTTCATGAGAAACGTATACTAAAGTTTTTAATAGGGGTAGAAACCAGAGAGAAAATCATAGCGATCGCTCATTTGATAGGTAGATATTCACGCAGAATTTGAGCGATCGCTGTAATTTCTCATTCTTTGGCTTTTTTAATAGAAATTGGTTCTATTTTTCTTTCCAAGCAACTAAGGCTGTAATTGGCAGTTCTTCAGTAAATTCTCCAGAGGGTTCGACTTCTAGTAAGGAAGCTCTTAAATCTGCTTCAAATTTCTCGCGGTTTTCACCAAAGAAAGAGGGTAAACCAAAGGCGGTGGAATAGATGTAGCCGATGTAAGAGTCTATCGTCCAATGTTGGGGAGATTTTATTTCGTAAGTTTCTAAACGAGAGAAAGAGGACTGCTTGAGGACTTCTTCATGGGGTACTGCTAAAGGTTTCCATTCACCTTCTCCACCTTTACCTGTGCGTCTACGCTCCCCTAACCACCGTTTAACTACTGCGATCGCAGTTTGTTTCCAAAGATGATCGCTTTCCCAAGCGTTATCATTAGTCTTGAGGATGGCAATTCCACCACCATCAATTACTAGATTCTCTAGTTTGGAAAGTACCAATTCTCGCTCCATCCAGTGAAACGATCGCCCCATTGTCACTAATTGAAATTTACCTAATTCCTCAGAAATTGACTCTGCACGGTCATGAACCCAGCGAATATTCGTTGCTCCCACTGCTGCGGCCTGTTCTTGGGCTTCTTTGAGCATTTCTGCATCTGGATCAAGTCCCACTACTTCCGCAAAACGATTATGAAAGGGAATCCCCACTAATCCCGCACCACAACCAAGGTCTAGCAATCTTCCCTGACCATCGAGTTTAAACAAATCTGTTAGCAAGTCAAACAACGCTTGGGGATATTTCGAGCGATAACGGGCATAATACCAAGCAGCACCTTGAAATAAAGTTGAATCGTAGGTAGAAATAGTTGTAACCATTAGTTTAAACTCCAAATTCTCATGAAACCCTCTTCTGTTTGGGAAAAATCACTACTATTTATCTTTTCAATACCAAAACAAACGCAGACATGACTGTAGACAGCCATCTGTGCATCACCCTAAATGGGTGTGGATAATTGATGGGCTTAATACTTGGGACAAAATAAAAACTACTCTTTGTTGACCGACTTAACGTAGATTATTTTAGGAGTATGGCATGACTACGGGTAAAATTCAAGTCTTTTGACAATAAAATATTATGGCTGCCTAAACCTAAAGCTATCTAATTATTATAATTTCTAAATATACCAAAGAGAGATACCTATGGCAAATGCAACTGCTACAATTCCCTACCGATTAGCGAGTAATGAGTACCAAAGTGTTATGGACGTTAGCCTTAACGCATCAATAAACTGTTATGGTGCATTACTACGGAAAAAGATAGCAGGTAGGATGCTTACCGCACAAGATAGGATAATTTACAGCACTTCCCGGTGTTATGAGGTACAAGAACCCCACCCCCGCAAGCGAGGAGGGGGCTAAGATGTACCTTATATAATTGGAAACTGCTGTATTTCCAGGAGTTCCCTTAGCCTGAATAGCATTTTGATTGAAAAGTTTGGCTATATATTTAGCCTAGCTAACAATTAGCCATTAATAAATTTGGTTAAAGGTATATTTAATTGAATCCAGCACTTGTCTTCTCGCTAGAGTTATGTAATGATACTTGTAAACTACGCTAAATTGGTCGATAAATTGTAGATTATCTTTCAAGTAGAATATCTGACAATTGCGATCGCACCCACCTTAGTATCAAATGCTTCGCTAATACTCACAATATCTACTCAGTACGAATTGGGCTTGAAATCTGTAATCACGACTTACAGAAAGGTTTTCTAGAACCAATGAAAGAAATTATTCAGAAATTTAGAAATTTAATTACAGATGGTTTCTACTAACTTTGCTCTCAAACAGCGTCCTAATGTAGTCTTCATTTTAGCTGACGATTTAGGTTGGGGTGATCTGAGTATTGATGGACAAACAAACTATCAGACACCCCATTTAGACCAATTAGCAAAAGAGGGAATACGTTTTAGCCAAGCTTATTCTGATTCCCCAGTTTGTACACCCACCAGAATTGGTTTTTTTACAGGACGTTATCCAGGAAGACTAGCAATAGGAAATTATGAACCCTTACTAAGTTTTCAGCAAATAGGAGACACTGTTGGACTACCTCCAGAACATCCCACCATAGCCTCTTTATTAAAAGCAAATGATTATGAAACAGCCTTAATTGGAAAATGGCATTGTGGTTATTTGCCCAAATATAGCCCATTAAAAAGTGGCTTTGATGAATTTTTTGGTAACTTTAGTGGAGCAATTGATTACTTTCGTCATGTAGATACTAGTGGAGAACCTGACCTCTGGGAAGCTGACGTAAAAGTTGAGGAAATAGGCTACATCACAGACATATTTACTGAACGTGCTGTAGATTTTATCAAACTTCCTCGTAGCAATCCTTTTTATCTCAGCTTACATTACACTGCACCTCATTGGCCTTGGGAAGGGGCTGAAGATATAGAACTAAGTAACGCTTTAATTGGTAGAGATAATCTACAAAATTGGGTTAACACAGGTACAGCAGAATCTTATGCAGCAGTTGTACAGAGTCTAGATCATGGTGTTGGTAGAGTATTGCAAGCTTTAGAAGATACCGGAATAGCTGAAAATACCATCGTGATTTTTGCTAGTGATAATGGAGGGGAAAAGTTCTCTAATTTTGGGACTTTTCAAGGCAAAAAAGGAAATTTATATGAAGGTGGAATCCGAGTTCCTACCTTTATTCGTTGGACTGGAGTTATTGCCCCAAATCAAATAAGTGATCAAGTAATCATCACCCATGATATTACAGCTACAATTCTGGCAGCAACGCAAACTAATTCCGACCTTAATTATCCTTTGGATGGTGAAAATTTACTGCCTATTATTCAAGGTGAAATTCCTGCTCATGCTCGAACATTATTTTGGAGACATAAGGGAAATAACCGACCTGGTTTACCGCTCAGAGTTAAACAAGGTGCGGTTCGTAGTGGAGACTGGAAGTATTTGAAAGTGGGAAAAGATGAATATCTTTTTAATCTTGCTCATGATGAAAAAGAAGAAATTGATCTCCAAGTAGAACATAGAGAAATATTTGAAGAATTAAGGTCTAAATATCAGACATGGGAATCTGAATTAGAACCTTATTTAGTTTGAATCAATGGCTTGAGTATGAAATCAATCAAAATTCGTGATTATCAGCCAGAGGATTTAGAGAATATTGTTCAACTTTGGTATGGAACATGGCATCAAACCTTTCCCCATCTCCAGCACCCACAACCATATTCTGAATGGAAACAAAAATTTTATGAATTAGTAAAGGACGGGGATATTTTTGTTGCTGACGTTGAAAACAAAATTGCTGGTTTTGCAGTTATCCTGACGAAAGAACAATGTTTAAGCCAGCTTTTTGTAGATGAGAATTACCAAAATTTAGGTATTGGGTCAGCATTACTGAATCTTGCTAAAAGATTGTGTCCTCAAGGACTGAATCTTTACACATTACAAGAAAATATTAAGGCTCGTGCATTTTATGAAAAACACGGTTTTAAAGCGAGAACATTTTCAATTAATGAATTTAACGGTCAACCGAATGTTGAATATTATTGGGAACCTGAACCTGTTTTAGCATCTTTATCTTTTAACAGTTTAGAAAAACATAGTTGACGAATCAGGAGGACAAGGAATTGATTACAGAAAATGAACTACAACTAACTGCTGACGTGCTGGTAATTGGTGGTGGCCCTGCCGCAGCTTGGGCAGCATCGGCCGCCGCATCTCAAGGTGTCAAAGTAATCATTGTTGATAAAGGCTTTCTCGGTACAAGTGGTGCTGCTGCGGCCAGTGGTAATGGCATCATGGCTCCTTCTCCTGAGAATTGGGAAAAAGTTGTATCAGAACGTTATCGTGTGGCCAAAGACCTCGCTAACTTGCGTTGGATCGAGCGTGTGGTCGAAAAAACTTGGCTGAGTTTGCCCTTAGTGGAAAGTTGGGGTTATCGCTTTCCTAAAGAAAACGGTGAATCAGTACGCCAAAGTTATTATGGCCCGGAATATATGCGAATCCTTCGCAAACACCTTTTGCGAGTGGGTGTGCAGATTCTAGATCAAAGTCCGGCTTTAGAACTGTTATTAGCTGAAGATGGCTCGGTAGCAGGTGCTAGAGGTGTGCAAAGACAACATCATCGTGCCTATACTGTTCGCGCAGGTGCAGTAGTTTTAGCGAATGGCGGTTGTGCATTTTTGAGTAAAGCCTTGGGTTGCAATACCAACACAGGTGATGGAATGCTGATGGCAGTAGAAGCCGGTGGTGAACTCTCCAGTATGGAAGCTTCAAATCACTATGCTATCTCCACCGCTTTCAATGCCACAGTGACAAGAGGCGTTCCTTTTGGCTGGGCTAGTTATACTGATGAAGAAGGTAATGATTTGGGTGGCTATATCAATGGTCGTCGAGATCCATCCTTCCTTCCCAACGCCTTGATGAAAGGCCCTGTTTATGCTCGTTTAGATCGAGCCAGTTCTGAAGTCAAGGCAGTGGTTGAAAAGTCTCATTTCATCGCTTTTCTACCTTATAAAAAAGCTGGCATTGATCCCTATACAGAAAGAGTTCCCGTGACCTTGGTGTTTGAAGGTACAGTCCGTGGTACAGGGGGAATTCGGATTATCAATGATAGTTGCGGTACAAAAGTGCCAGGACTTTACGCGGCTGGTGATGCGGCATCACGGGAGTTTTTAGCAGGTTTAGCTTCGGGAGGTGGTGGCCCTAATGCTGCTTGGGCAATTTCCACAGGACAATGGGCAGGAGAAGGTGCAGCTGCTTTTGCCAAGAGTCTGGGGATTCATGCAAATGAACGGGTAGTGCGTCCTGCTGGACAAGTGGGATTGCGATCGCCTATGGCGGGGCGTAGCCCATCGCAGTCTTCAACTTCAGAAACATTCGATAGTGAGGCGATCGCACGTGCTGTCCAATCTGAAATATTCCCGTTAGAGAAGAATTACTTGCGTTCTGAGCAGAAACTTTTAGATTCCCTCGCCAAATTAGAAACACTGTGGCAACAGGTAAAAGGCAATCCAAAACAAGATACAGTGCGCGATATGGAATTTTCTCGGCGAGCGGCTGCTCTCACGGCAGTAGCACGTTGGGCTTATTTTAGTGCCTTACATCGTCAGGAAACCCGAAGCGAACATATTCGTGTGGACTATCCTGAAACCGATCCCAATCAGCTTTATTACCAAGCTACAGGAGGCTTAGATAGGCTTTGGGTTAGGCGTGATTGGATTAAGGATGAAATCGGTACACCATCAGTATTAACCACTCAAACTACATACTCTGTATCCAAATCTTAACGGAAGATCATGATCGAACTTGTCAGCCATAAACTCTGTATTAATTGCAATCTCTGCGTCCAAGTTTGTCCTACCAATGTCTTTGATGCAGTTCCCAATCAACCACCTGCGATCGCCCGCAAGGAAGATTGTCAAACTTGTTTTATGTGTGAGGCATATTGTCCTGCGGATGCGCTTTATGTTGCACCGGAATCTCATACCGAGATTGCAGTCAATGAGGATGATTTAATTGCAAGTGGCATTATGGGTGAATATCGTCGGATCTTGGGTTGGGGATATGGCAAGAAAAACAATAGTGAGTTAGATACTGCTCATAAACTGCGTCAACTGCCCCGTCCTTATCAAAGTTAATTTGAGGCAACAACATGGGCAAAACAGAGTTCAAACTTGTAATTTTTGATTGTGATGGAGTGTTGGTTGATAGTGAACCAATTATCAATCGCATTTTTGCAGAAACGCTCACTGAATTTGGTTTTCCTATCACCCATGCAGAAGTAACTCAAAAATTTATAGGAAAATCTCTCAAAACTTGTTTAGAGATTATCGAGCAATCCTACCAGAAACCATTGCCGAAAAATTTTATTGAACTTTGTAAGGAACGAGAATTCGCTGCAATGCAGCAAGAGTTACAGGCAGTTTCGGGCATTACCGAACTATTGGAGCAAATTACCTTACCAAAATGTGTAGCATCAAATAGTAGCCAACACCATATTCAATTTGTCTTGAAATTAACAGGACTTCTACATCAATTTGAAGGAAAAATATATAGCTGTTATGATGTTTTGCGTCCTAAACCTTTTCCTGATGTATATCTCTATGCAGCCGAGCAAATGAACACAAATCCAGAACATTGTGTTGTAATTGAAGACTCTGTACCGGGTGTGCAAGCTGCGTATGCGGCAGGAATGACCGTTTTTGGTTATGCCCAACATAGCTATCCTACTGCTCTTACTGCTGCTGGAGCGAAAATAGTTTTTAATGATATGCGGCAACTTTCTCAACTGCTTCTTTAGCGTTGGGAAGCTAAAAATTATGAACTCATCTCTAAAGAGTACGATGGCTGTGCGATATCACCTATGGTTAGCCATAACAAACAACTCTCTATAAGACAAGTCAACATAGATGAAATTCCACTCCTTCACCAAATCCTGATAGCTTGTGGTTTGAACTTAAAAGAACGGTTTGGTCTGAGTCACTGGATGCCACCAAATTATCCTCTTGAAGAAATGCTCAAGGATGCCATAGAACAGGATATCTATGCCGTCACAATTGGTAAAAACCTTGTTGGTACTTTCACGCTGGAAATGATGACAACTGTTCCATTGAGCTACATGAGGTATGGAAACATTATTTGGCAAATACCAGAAGATGTTCCAGCAGTGTATGTCCATAAACTAGCAATTCTTCCAACTTGGCAAGGAAAAGGACTAGGAACTTGGTGTATGCAAACTATTGAGAAACTAACAATTAAACAAGGTTACTATGCTGTTCGGTTGGATGGAGTGAAGACACACCCAAAACTCTTGTTTTTCTATCAAAACCAAGGCTATCAGCAAGTGGGGGAACTAATTTACAACTCAGATATATGGGTTGATGCAATTGTCTTTGAGAAAGTTTTAAAGTTTTCTTCTCCAGGTATTGCATTTGGCAATAGCCTTGTTTGAGGTTTGATATCCGCAACCCTTTTCCCTTTTACACTTTGAAACTTGCAAAACTACGGTAATTTGATACACTTGGCGTGGATTAGAGATGGAAAAATTGTTTAATTTACTTATTTTTTACCTACTATTGAGGAGATGAACTATGACTCAGGAACAATGGAGCGCAGTTGATCACTACATCACCAATCTGCTTGTGCCGTCCGATCCTGCCCTGGATGGGGCGCTGAAATTGAGTGATGAAGCTGGACTCCCACCACACAATGTTTCACCCAATCAAGGCAAACTACTGTTGCTGTTGGCGCAGATTCACGGGGCGAAGACAATCCTGGAAATTGGCACCCTAGGCGGTTATAGCACAATCTGGCTGGCGCGCTCGCTACCTGTTGATGGACACCTGATCACTCTAGAGGCTAACCCAAAGCACGCTGAAGTCGCCGACACCAACATCTCTCATGCTGGTCTATCTGACCGTGTTGAAATCCGTGTTGGACTGGCAGTGGAGACACTACAACAACTTGCCACAGAGAGGCGGACATTTGACCTGATTTTCATTGATGCTGACAAACCAAGCAATCCAGATTATTTTACGTGGGCGCTCAAGCTTTCTCGTCACGGTACTTTGATTATTGCCGATAATGTTGTCCGCAACGGGGCAGTAATTGATGCAGCTAGTGAAGATCCCAGTGTTCAGGGGGTGCGTCGCTTCAATGAATTACTTGCCAATGAGCCACGAGTGAGCGCCACGGCAATTCAGACAGTAGGTAGTAAAGGTTATGACGGCTTTGCTTTAGCTCTTGTTACCTCAATATCTGCATTGTAAACAATTAGATATGTTCTTAAAGCTACCTACTTAATCTGTTTTCGTGACGCATAGGGAGGACGTGTGAGCAACATCAAAATAGCAGGTGAGGAGATCGAGATACTGCAATGTTTCCCCATCATCAAACAACTTCGTCCACATCTGACTGAGCAAGCATTTATTAAGCAGGTTCAGCGTCAGCGTGTTAAGTACGGTTATACACTCTGCTATCTAGAAGACTTAGGAAAATTACAGTGTGTTGCTGGGTTCAGAATATCAGAATGTTTGTGTGATGGGAAATATCTATATGTTGATGATTTAGTGACTGATGAGTTGCAGCGATCGCTTGGATACGGTGAAAAGGTATTTGAATGGCTTGTCAACTATGCTCGTGTAAACGGCTGCAACGAGATTGGGCTTGAATCTGGAGTTCAAAGATTTGCTGCACATCGATTTTATATGAAGCAGAGAATGCGTATCTCTAGCTCGGTTGCGTGAACAAGGTGCTGTATTATTGGGCAAAACTACTACATCTGAATTTGGTTGGAAAGGTATTACAGATTCTCCCCTAACTGGTATCACTCGTAACCCTTGGAATCTGGAACTCACGCCAGGAGGAAGTAGTGGTGGTGCAGCAGTTGCAGCCGCCTTGGGTTTGGGAACAATTCATTTAGGTAAGGAATACGTGGTTCATTTTTCCGTCACGACTTGCGAAAAATATCTCTCAAACCCTCATTACTCTGTGAACTCCGTGCCTCTGTGGTATGCTTTACGGCACGCTACGCGTTAGCGGAGCTTAATGCCTCCGGCACGCTACGCGTAGCTTGCTTCCCGTAGGGTACGCTTTAGCGATACATTTTTCCGTGACTCGTGCGTAAGTCCTGATTATATTTAACATAAAATAAACAGATTTTTTAACCCATTAAAAATATAAAAATCTTATAATACGGTAAATCTATAGATTTTTAGTAGAATAGATGTTAATTTAGAATCACATCCTCTGGTATGTCGTTATGAACACATACCGAACAAGTGGACAAGTACGAAAACAGTCCTAATGGATTAAGAGAATTCACATGAGCAACAAATATATTGAAGTCAAACAAGTGGCTGGTTTCATTGGTGCAGAAATCAGTGGTGTAGACCTTTCACAACCACTACACGATGATGCGGTCAAAGAAATTCGTGAAGCACTGTTGAAGTGGAAAGTTATCTTCTTTCGTAATCAAAACATTGACCATGCAGCGCAGATTGCGTTTACAGCCCGCTTCGGGGAAGTAACTTACGCCCATCCCCACGAAGATGAGCCAATCGAAGGCTTCTCCCAAATCCTGCCCATTGACCGCAGCCGCTATGAGCGCCGTAACGGTTTGCGCCGTTCTAGCTACGAAAGCCGCTGGCACACCGATGTAACAGCAGCTATCAATCCACCTGCGGCTTCAATTTTGCGTGCAGTTAACGTTCCTAGTTTCGGCGGTGATACCCAATGGACTAATTTGGTTGCAGCTTACGAAGGTTTGTCAGCCCCCTTACGTGCATTGGCAGATACACTAAAAGCAGAACATCGTTTTAATGCTCGGTTAAACATACCCAGCAACAGCAAACTTGCCCAGCGTATTGCTGCCAATCCCATAGTTTCCATCCACCCAGTAGTTAGGGTGCATCCAGAGACAGGTGAACGCGCATTGTACGTGAACCCAGGTTTTACTTCCCATATCCTGGATGTGTCTCGCCAAGAAAGCGACCTGTTGCTGGAGTTGTTCTTTAATCAGATCACCAAACCTGCTTATACCACCCGCTTCCGTTGGAATAACGGTGACATAGCCTTCTGGGACAACCGCGCTACCGCACATTTAGCTCCCCAAGACTTGGATCATATAGAAGTTGAGCGTGTACTTTATCGCACCACTATTACAGGGGATGTTCCTGTTGGGGTAGATGGTTTCCGTTCTCAAATCGTTGAAGGTGAAGTTTTCAACAGTGAATTACCCACTGTTTTAAAGCAAACAGCCGAAAAGTTAGAACCAGAACTAGCTCTTTCATAAGCTAGAAAATAGTAAACTGGGCTGTGGTTAAATTCTGCAACCCGGTTTATGCAACATAATCTATGAGCGACACAATCTATATTTCAGATTTAGACGGCACACTGCTCACCAAAAATGCGGTTTTGTCAGACTTCAGTAAAAGCAAGTTGCAAGAACTATTGCAAGATGGACTTCTGTTCACGGTTGCCAGCGCCCGTAGTGTAGTTTCTATGGGTGTAGCTTTGGATGGGTTGAAACTACCTCTGCCGATTGTGGAGTTTAATGGAGCTTTTATTTCTGATTTAGAATCTGGTCGTCATGAGATTATCAATAGCATTGAGCCAGAAATTATTGAAGATATTTATCAAATTATTTCTAGCTTTAAATGTGTCCCTTTTATTTCCAGTTTTAATGGTGCGGAAGATTGTTGTTATTACCAGGAAATAATCAATGAAGGAATGGAGTGGTATCTTAATGATCGCCTATTTCATCAAGATAAACGATTACGATCGCTCACTAAGTTAACCGATTCCTTCCGCGACCAAATAGTTTGTCTTACCGTCATTAATAAAACTGAAATTCTATCTGAATTAGAAATTATCATCCGAGAAAGATATGGAGACAAAATCCAAACTTATCATTATGAAAATAATTATGCTCCTGGCTGGCACTGGCTGACAATTCATAGTTATAAAGCAACAAAGGCTCAGGGCATCCTTACCCTACAAGAAATTTATGGATTAACCAGCAATAAATTGATTGTGTTCGGGGATCATAACAACGATATTGAAATGTTTAAAATTGCCGATTATGCAATTGCCGTTGATAACGCAACGGTGGAATTAAAGCGCCACGCAAATCATATCATTGAGTCCCATGAAGTCGATAGTGTTGTGCGATATATCTACCAAGATTGGAGTCAACAGACCTCGCTTAAATTAGTTTAGATTACATCTTGGAGAGAAATACCATGTCAGAATCATCTAAGATACAAAACTTGCTTGCAGATGAGGTGTTAGCTCATTACGAACTTGGTTTAGAAGCTCAACGTTTATCTAAGCGGACAAATCCAATTGAATTAGCCCGTACCCAAGAAATTATCAGCCGCTACTTGCCTCCTCCACCCGCAGTCATTTTTGATGTTGGTGGCGGTTCTGGTATCTATGCTACTTGGCTTGCCCAGCAAGGCTATGAAGTTCATCTGATTGATCCAGTTCCCTTACATTTAGAGCAAGCGCGGAGTGCTTCCCAGGCTCAACCAGATCATCCAATTGCAAGTATTACATTTGGTGATGCTCGCCAATTAGATCGGGCAGATGCCAGTGTAGATGCTGTGCTTCTACTTGGGCCACTGTATCACTTGATTGAACAAAGCGATCGCCTTCAAGCTTTACGCGAAGCTAACCGGATTTTAAAAAGCGGAGGGCTGGTATTTGCCGTTGCCATTTCTCGTTTTTCTTCTCTAGTAGACGGGTTGTTTCGTGGATATCTGGATGACCCAGAATTTGTAGAAATTGTCAAAGGCGATTTAGCTAATGGCCAGCACCGTAATCCTACTAATAATCCAGCTTACTTTACGACCACTTTTTTCCATCATCCTGATGAACTCAAAGCAGAAGTAGAAGCAGCAGGTTTAGTTTGTGAACATCTTTTAGGTATCGAAGGGCTAGGTAAATTACTACAGAATTTTGAGGAACATTGGAGTGACCCAAATCGCCGTGAAACGCTCCTACAAGCTATTCGCTGGCTGGAGGCTGAACCTTCCACATTAGGAATTAGCTCCCATATTTTGGCTGTTGCTAAAAAAGAGTAACAGTTCTCCCCAAAACGCATATATAGCAGGAGTCAGAAGTCAGGAGTCAGAAGTAAAGCCCTCTTGTAGTGGGAGTTTCATGAGCAATTGATGTCCTCACTACTCTGTCTACGGCTATATCAAACGAGTAATCAAAAGTATAAATTACTATTATATTTTCCGAAATAAACACTGCTCTATCAGTTAACTTGAAGCCAGAAAAATGCTCCTAAATGCCGCAGAATCCCCAGCGTCCAGTGTACGCTTTGTTGGGGTTCCTTTATGCAGGCTTTCTGCTGGCTTTTAAAAACAAAGGCCATTGCACTAATTTAGTTTTACCAGGCTCATTCCAGATTGTTTTCAATTTTATCTCCAGTTGGTCAACTGGGTCGTTTCCAAGTTCTGCTGAATAGCGTTTCACCGCAGACCAAGTACGGAAATACCCTAATAATTGCTGTAAATTCCACTCTACCTTCATTGAAAAATTTTTTGGGATGTTAATTTCATCAAACGGAAGGACTAAATCACGATAGCCATTTTTTACTTGGCGATTGCCGCTTGCCCAAAATCGGTCGATCGGCTCAAGTAAATTCTTAGTAATAGTTTCATCAATTTCGGGTTCAATTTCTAACCGACCATAACCCCAAACAGCTAAAATACCTTTTGGTTTTAGTACTCGTTCTACTTCTTGAAAAAATTTTTCTTGGTCAAACCAGTGTATTGCCAAAGCTACCATAACCAAATCAAATAACTGGTTTTCAAATGGGGTATGTTCAGCAGGAGAAACACTGTAGTTTATCTTATGATGTGTGATGGAGTGTTGAATTTGCTCGACACTAATATCAGTTGCTTCAACATGTGAAAAAAATTTTGCACATGAGATGGCTGCTTGCCCATTTCCAGTTGCACAATCCCAGGCGCGGTCGTGATATTCGGAAATTTCGCTCAAAAATAAAAAAAGCTCATCGGGGTATTGAGGTCTATGTTTGGCATATTGTTCCGAATTGAGCGAAAAGCTTTGAATGTTGTTCACTGTTACTCCGATAAAAAGAACTGGAAGCCCAACGGCTTAATTGAGCGGCAAGCGATCGCTTTTCAATTCTGTCTACGGTTATACATTACCGAACAGACGTAGTTGCGGTCTGAAAAAAGCGATTAGCAGGGCGTGTCAATCCCAGATTTTCCCGCAGCGTCTTACCTTCGTACTCTTGGCGAAAAATTCCCCGCCGTTGGAGTTCTGGAATCACTTTGTCCACAAAATCATTTAGCCCTTCTGGCAGAAAAGGGAACATAATATTGAAGCCATCAGACCCTTCCTCAATCAGCCATTGTTCCATCTCGTCAGCAATGCTTTGGGGCGTACCCACAAAGGCCAGTCCACCATAACTACCGATGCGTTGCGCCAACTGACGAATTGTTAGATTTTCCCGTTGCGCCATTGCAATCACTCGTTCTCGTGAAGTTTTTCCGGCGTTAGTAGGGGGGATTTCCGGTAAATAACCATCGGGGTCAAAATGGGAAACGTCGTAGCCAAGTGCGCTATTTAAACTAGCAATACCACTTTCATAGTGTACTAGGCTATCCAAGTGAACTCGCTTGGCACGTGCTTCGGCAACGGTTTCACCCACAACGACTAAAGCTCCAGGAAGAATTTTAATACTATCTGGATCTCGTCCGAGCGATGGCGCAAAGCGCCCGCCGGAAGGCGATCGCACACGACCCTTAATATCAGCATAGAACGCCTTACCCATCTCCAGATTGCCAGCTGATGCAAACACGACCTCGGCAGTGGCAGCAGCCAGTTGACGACCTGCTTCAGAAGCTCCTGCTTGGACTATCACTGGCCAACCTTGAACAGGTCTAGCGATGTTCAATGGCCCCCGCACCGACAGGTGTTTTCCTTGATGATTGAGAACGTGAATTTTTTCGGGATCAAAATAAATTCCTGATTCCACATCTCGAACAAAAGCATCGTCCGCAAAGGAATCCCAAAGACCAGTGACGACTTCATAAAATTCTCTCGCTCGCACGTAGCGTTCATCATGCTCTATCTGCTCTTCTAATCCAAAGTTAAGTGCTGCATCTGGATTAGCTGTGGTGACGATGTTCCAACCAGCACGACCGCCACTGATATGGTCAAGAGACGCAAAGCGGCGAGCAATGTGGTAAGGCTGGTCATAAGTCGTGGAAGCAGTAGCTACCAGTCCAATGTGTTCGGTGACGCTGGCGAGAGCAGAAAGCAGAGTGAATGGCTCGAAGGAGGTAACAGTATGACTGCGTTTGAGGGCGTTAATGGGCATATTCAGCACTGCTAAATGATCAGCCATGAAGAATGCATCGAACTTCCCTTGTTCTAGTTTCTGAATGAATCGTTTCAGTGCTGGGAAGTTAAAATTAGCGTCAGGTAAAGCCCCAGGATAACGCCAAGCACCTGTGTGTATACTGACAGGTCGCATAAAAGCACCTAACTTTAACTGCTTTGATCCACTCATTCTTCCTCCGTATAAATTCAGGGTAAATTTTTATAAAAGGTAAGTATTCAAACTCTTTAATATGGGCTGTTAATCGAAATTTTGTATAACTTCTAGCTGGCTATTGCTTCACTTTCTACTGTTAACGCCCGCACTCTTGGTATAATTTCCACCGCAAAACGCTCTATTTCTGTGGCAAAGGGCTGGAATTGCATTCAGATAAAAATACGGCAAGTCAATAGGTTTACTGTAGTATTTTACTCATATTTGCACAAATGAACAGAAAAAGCAAGTGGGTATTGTGACTTAAACATTTTTGAAGAAGAAAAAAGTGTAATACAGAATCAAAATTAAAACCTATACACCAAGCCAGTTTTACTCCTGACTCCGGTTGGTGCATCTCGACTACGCTCGATAACCGCGAAGTCGAACCACTGACTCCTGACTTCTGCTGTATAGCCAAACTAATCAAAACAAGGTCAAAGTCCCTTTGGATATATATTTGAGGCGATTTTATTGGTGTTTTTCCCTAAGTCCCATAAATCTGCTACTTGTCATTTAGCCAGAGTTATGTCATTATACTAATAATCTACGGCAAATCGCTCGACAAACAGTAGATTAACCAAAGGCAGAGTGGCTGACAGATAAATTATTCATAACGTTGGATACATAATGCCAAAATCCTTACCCAAATTTAGGTATTGCATTGGTTTATTGGTCGTAGTTAATAGACTGCAACATAGATTTTGATATCAATTTATCTGCTCCCAGTTCTGCTCGTTGAAGGCTTACGGCAAAGCAACGTCAAGTAATCGCATCATTGTGGAGAAATAATTATGACTATTGCCCTTGAGCGTCCCACAAAAAAATCCCGTTCTGCACAAATTCGTGAGCAATTAGGTTATCCCATCATTGATACTGATGTGCATACCCAGGAATTTGAGCCTGCTTTTCTTGACTATTTAGAGCAGGTGGGTGGTTCTCAGATTGTTGATAAATTCAAAGAGCAGTTACCCGGTGCTGGACGTTTTCGTTGGTTTCAACAAACTCCAGAAGAACGTTATGCTTACCGTACTGCTCGTCCTCCTTTCTGGGGTCGGCCAACAAAAGACACTTTAAGTCTAGCTACAGTTAGCTTACCAAAGCTATTGCATGAGCGTCTGCAAGAAGCAGGGACAGATTTTGCCATCCTTTACCCCAATTTGGCAACTTTAGCACCGCAAATTAAGAATGATGAAATGCGGAGAGCAGTTTGCCGTGCAGCGAACCTATATCATGCAGATATCTTCCGTCCCTACTCTGACAGGCTAACTCCTATTGCGACTATTCCTTTGAATACACCAGAGGAAGGGATTGAAGAATTAGAATATGCGGTCAAAGTCTTGGGTTTAAAAGCTATTCAAATTCCTGGGTATGTGACTCGGACTATTCCTGCTTTTGAGAAATACCCGGAAGAGGTGCAACGAGAAGCAACTTGGATTGATAATTTTGCTTTAGACAGTGCTTATGATTATGATCCTTTCTGGGCTAAGTGTGTAGAACTGAAAGTAGTACCTACAACTCATGCTTCTGGTATGGGTTGGACTCCTCGACGTTCGATTTCCAATTATCAATATAATCATATTGGACACTTTGCCTCAGCGGCTGAAGCATTCTGCAAAGCTCTGTTTTTTGGTGGTGTTACCTATCGTTTCCCGACTTTGAAGTTTGCCTTTCTAGAAGGTGGTTCAGCTTGGGGTGCTAGTTTGTATACAGATTTAATCTGGCATTGGGAAACCCGTAATCCTGAGATTTTACAAAATAATCATCCTGGTAATATCAACAGAGAAGAATTGCGCGAATTGTTTGCTCTTTATGGTGGGCCAGAAATCAAAGATAGATTTGAAGAATTAGGCAGTGGTTTAGGATTCCACGGTAAATATTTTGCACCAGAAGACCCTGGTGATTTGAATGAATTTGCAGCCGCAGGAATTACTAAAGCTGAAGATGTACGCGATCGCTTTTTGAATCATTTTTACTTTGGCACAGAATCAGATGATATTCGTGTTGCCTACGCTTACTACCAAAAAGCCAATCCCTTTGGTGACAGAGTAAAAGCCTTTTTAGGTTCTGATTCCGGTCACTGGGATGTACCTGATATTACTGCTGTTACTTCCAATGCTTATAGCTTCGTCGAACGGGGTATTTTCAGTGAAGATGATTTACGTCATTTTCTATCTACTTACCCACTAGAGTTATACACCAGCCTCAATCGTGATTTCTTCAAGGGTACAGCGATTGAAAAAGACGCTGAAGCATATTTAGCTAGTGTAGGTCGTTAGAGGATATCTGGCAAGTATCAGAATTGATAGAGATCCCCCCAACCCCCTTAAAAAGGGGGATTAAAATCTTCTGTATTTTAATACAGTTCAGTTAACAATTTGTTGATCTCTTTTCTCTGTGTTCTCCCTGCCTCTGTGGTTTGTTATAAAAGAGATTTTGCGGATTAACTGAACCGTATTGCTCTATATTCCACAGCATTTAAATTTTGTCGTGTTCATTGTCTTCTCAGCCCTCCCCGGTAACTGAAAAAATATTATGGTTGCAACAGTCAAAACCCAAAAACTGAGTGTATTTCGTCGTTTGAAGTTGGTTCTATTGCCGGGATTGTTAGCAATAACAACCTCGGTAACAATAGCTGGTTGTTCTGGAACAAATGAAAAAGCAGCTAATCCCACATCAGAATCAGATCAACAGGCTTTGGACGTAAATCAGTCTCAAATTAAAACCAAAGTTTTGCGGATGGGATATCAACAAGCAGGAGATTTAATCAGGATTACAAAAGTTTTAGAAAAACGTCTTGAACCGTTGGGTGTTAAGGTCGAATGGGCGCAATTTGCCCAAGGACCGCAACTAATGGAAGCGATGAATGTCGGCAAACTTGATTTGGGTTCTGTGGGTGAAACTCCACCTATTTTTGCTCAAGCTGCTGGCGCACAAATAGCTTACGTAGTAGGGCGACGCACAACAGAAAAAACAGGTAGAGGAAGTGCGATCACTGTTCCACCTAATTCTCCCATCAATACTGTTAAAGACATCAAAGGACAAACCGTAGTATTCCAAAAAGCTTCTGCTTCCCATTATTTTATCCTCCGAGCTTTGGAAGAAGTAGGTTTAAAATATAGCGATATTAAAGTCCAAAGTTTACCGAATGTAGAAGCTAGTAGTGCCTTTTTGGAAGGGAAAATACCCGTTTGGGTAACAGGTGATCCTCATCTAGCTAGAGCAGAAAAAGCAGGTAAAGCAAAGGTAATTAGAACTGCTCAAGGTATTGGATCTCCTGGTGGATACTATATTTCTAACAAGCAATTTGCAATTGACAATCCAGAACTGCTGCGAATAGTCATTGAAGAAATTGATAAAATCGAACGTTGGGCAGAAAAGCATCCCCAAGAGACTGCTAAATTAATTGCACCTTATCAGAAATTACCTCCTGATGTGATGGATTTGGTAATTAGTCGTCGTAGTTATGGATTAAGAGCTATTTCTCCCGACTTGATTAGTGATCAACAGCGTGTTGCAGATTATTTCTATCAAAATGGTTTGATTCCTAAACCTGTTAATGTTCAAGAAGCTATGTTGACATCTCAACAGTATGCAGCTATTACTCCTCCTACAATCAGTCAAAAATAACAAACATAAGATTTTTGAGATTAACAATTAAGCAATTAGGTAGCACGAAAGATTGCTAAAATAAATTCTTCAATTCCTGTCAGGTGGGTTAAGTTTTCATTAATCCGCCATCTTTTCTTAATGAAACAATATGATTTAGGATTGCTATAGCCATCAAGATTAGGACGTATAGCAGAAGTCAGGAGTCAGGAGTAAAACCGTCTTTTAGTTTTAGTAGAAGTTTCATGAATGGCTTCCGCCAACCTGCGCTAATATGTCCTAACTACTCTGTCTACGGCTATAATTCAAGGTTTAACCTAATATAACTGGTGTACAAAAACCTGCTCACCTTAATTAAGTAAGTCAACCTAAAAAAACATCAAATAAACCTAACCCCCCAACCCCCTTCCCTATTAGGCTATCCATTACCCACATCTTTCTTAACATGGCGAAAAAGTAGATAAGGCATAACTCAAATTTTTCGCTTTTTTAATGGATAAAGGTACTCGACTTATCCATTTCCTGTTTGATATTAATTTTAAATTACTTTCACTATGCCTGATGGATTTCTATTTAGTAGTTCAAGGGAAAATTATGTCTGTATTATTACGGCAATAATTAAGTATTTCTACTTAATGTTCTATGCTGCTTATGATATTTGTATATGTACTACAATTTGAAGTGCGGAATGTGGGATTTAAAAAATCAAATATTATTCCTATATATGTGTCTAATTATAGATAAGATTATCATCAAAACTGTTTCTAGCTATAGATGATATTTAAATATATTAATTACAAAATAAAGTACAAATGATACTAATACTCATAGAGAAGGAGCTTAATACTAATAAAAATATTATCTCTCCTCTCCAAAAAACCTTAGCAATATCTGAGTCGATTTTTACTTATTTTATTTGAATAAAAAAGGAAAATATGTTCAATCTCATCTGGACTGCTGTTGTTGTGCTGTTTCTTCTTTGGTTGTTAGGATTTTCAATTAATCTTGGCGGCAGCTTAATTCACCTGCTTTTGATTTTGGCGGTGATTGGCATTGTCTACAACTTATTAATAGGGCGACGGATTGTTTAATAACTGTTTTACATTGGCTTGCAAGCCGACCTAAAAAAACTCTGGCTTGCAAACCAGTCAAAGCGATCGCAATATGCAAAACACCAAATAACAAACACGATGACAAATTTATCTAGAAAACCTGTCTCTTTTTGAATTGAATTAACCCTTGCAACAACCTATCTGTCCGTTGAAAATAGTGTTGCGGTGGATGTGGCGATAGCAGGCGGTGGCAAGGACTTGGAGATCATCAAAAATGCTAATTAAGACCAGAGTAGATATGCTATTGCCAGTTATCAAAATATGTAGTTATGAAGAGGCAGAGCAACATTTTAATCGGCTTCTGATGCTGGAAAATTTAGACGAACAGGTAAAAAGACAACCTGACCTAATTAAAAATTTTGAAGAATTTTTCTCTTTAGCATTAACAGAAGCATACACAGAAAACTCGAAAGCCGAATTAGCAAAGGGGTTTTTACAACGCTTACTTTATCGAATCAATCGCCTCAAATTATTTTGGTATGATGCTTTGCATTCGTATACAAATGAGCGATCTAGTTATGTAAAAAAGGTGCGCCATCGCATCGAGTCAATCTGGCAAACATGGGAATTAACCCAATTAGATGTTGAAAAAATACAATCCTTAAACGTTAAACAAGCTTTGCAAAAACGAGCAAATGTAGACTTAAATCCTCCCTTATCAGCAGCAAAACGTTATCTACAAGAAGACATGAACTTAGAGGGCTATCGGTTATTATTAGCGATCGCCTCCTTAGATGGATTAGTAGAAGCTAGTCGTCTTTCTCGTATTTTGGGAGGTGCAAGTAACGAAATTCAGGCAACCTTAATTCGGGTACTTTTAGAAGAATATGGCAACGGTCGTCTATCACGAAAACACTCTACTTTTTTTGCCCAAATGATGGCTGAATTAGGACTAAAGACTGAACCAGAAGCTTATTTCGACCTTGTACCTTGGCAAGTTTTAGCAAGTATCAATCACAACTTTTTACTGACAGAGCGGAAACGACATTTTCTCCGCTATAACGGCGGGCTGACCTATTTTGAAATAGCTGGACCAGCAATTTATACAGATTATATGCAAGCCGCAAAACGATTGCAACTTTCCGATGCAGCTATGGGTTATTGGGAGTTACACATTCGTGAAGATGAACGACATGGCCAGTGGATGTTAACTGATGTTGCTCTACCTTTAGCAGACAAGTATCCCCATGATGCTTGGGAATTAATACTTGGTTATGACCAAGAGAAACTAATTAGCGATCGCGCTGCATCTGCGGTCATGGTTTTAATTCAAAATGCTAAATCAATCCAAATTTAAACATAAAGCAATCTATGATTGTCAATCTAGCTAAAGATGGCTGGGATGTAATTTATCATCGCGCCCATGCACTACTAGCCGCTCAATTAGGCGGTCAATGGCAACGGAATAATTCTCCTGTTCGCCTTTACGAAACTATCGCTGCTATCTCCCATCATGATGATTTAGAAAGAGAGTGGAAGGGCAATCACTTAACTTCAAGTGGCGCTCCTCTTGACTTTACACTAGGAGAAGCATCGCCAGAAGCCTCTTTAGAAACTTTTAAAAAACACCTAGAAGATTCACTTTATCGTGGTCGATGGGTAACATTATTAACTTCTATGCACGTGTGTTTTCTGAATCAAGACAAAAGAGAAATATCGGAAGATTGGCGGAGTTTTCTAGAAACCCAAGTGCATAACCAGGAACAGTGGGCAAAAGAGTTGGGTATAGCCAAGGAGGACGCAGATCGCAGTTATCAGTTTATGCAATGGTGCGATCGCCTGTCGTTAATCTTAGCACAACAGCAAATACCAGATGATGGTCGAGCTTTGGAGATTACCCACGGTATTGATCAGCAGCGTTACGATCTCCGTCGTTTGGAAAATGGAAATTTAACCGTAGAGCCTTGGCCTTTTGAGAACGATGAATTTACGGTTAATGTAGAATCTTCCCACTTATCAGAACTAAAATATGATAGCAATGATGCTCTAACTACTGCCCTCAAACAAGCCCCGATCAAAATTCTGGAATGGACATTTACTAAACAGTAATAAACGAGGTTTAAATGAATAAGTCTTTATTACATTCTCAAAAATTAGTTAATACCTATCTAGCAGATTGTATACCCAAAAAAATATTTGTTTGTCCTGAAGAATCACTGTTTTATTCTCAATGTCTAGAGAGAATGGTTTTGAACGGCTGTGACGAGTTCAGTTACATTATGGAATTTGGAGCCGGGGATGGTAGTCCGGTTATCAATAGCTTACTAAAGAGTCAATTTAATGGCTTAATTAATGGCTATGAGTTAAATTCTCACGCTTGTAAAATTGCAAATTTACAAATTGAAAGCTATAATCTTAGACATAAATATATTGTCCATAATTCTTGCTTTTTTAATAGAAATTGGCAACCCCAGGCAAACTGTTTAATCGCTAACCCTCCTTATTTGCCAGCGATTAGTAATGATTTGTATATGCCTTCTTTGCATGGTGGAATAGATGGATCATCTATAACTAAGCGACTCTTATCCATGAATTGCCAAAGCGCAATGTTAATGATTTCCGCCTATTCTGACCCAGTCGGAACAATTGAGTATGCGATCGCTCAAGGTTATCAAGTTGATGACTTTATTACTTCACCCATGAATTTTGGATACTATAGTTCCGAACCCAAGGTAAAACAGAGAATAGCCGAATTAAGAAAGTATCGCAAAGCTTTCTATTCCTCAAATATCTATATTCTTGCAGGTATTCTTTTTAAAAAGCGCCACAGATTGAAAGCAGATTTATCTAAAGAATTGATTAAGACAATGACCGCATTATAAAGTGAGTTTTAAAATCCACATTTTCTCCACTGGACTAAGTTTGCTCGTCATCTCCGTGTTTGTATAAACGCCGAAAAAGAGATTAATTCAATGGAAAATACATTATTTGATCAAGTGTTCCGGGACAGCGAAGGCAAAATAGTTGTAGCTCAAATACCAAATCTACCACTCATTGTCTGGATTGTAGCTAGTTTATTAAAAATAATTTTTACAACAGGTAAAATTAATCTAGGATTGGAACTATTAGCTTTTGGCTCCTTATTTACTTGGGCTTGGGAAGAATTATTTCAAGGTGTTAATTACTTCCGCAGAGCATTAGGTCTTCTTGTGCTTGTTGGTCTGATGGCGTGGAAAATTCAATAAAAAATAAGGTAGGCAATGCCCACCCTAAGCTTTTTTTCTTTGCCCGAAACCTCCTAACTTCCAAACTCAAAACTACAACAAACCCCGATAACGAATAAAAATCAAAACCACAGCCCAAGAACCCAACGCCACCTTAACAGCAACTAAGATATTTAATATCGGCAAAATTCCCCCACTAAATAGCGTTCCTAACTCCCCATGTGGTAACTCTATTCCCGATAAAGTTATTACTGATAAAACAATGAAAACCAACACCGAAACCTTCTCCCAAGTAGCAGCGTGCCAACGTTGATAAATATCCTGCATCCACGAGTATGAAGAAGTAATTGCTATTAAACCTATCGCTGTTCCACCCGCTACACCAGCAGCAAAACCACCCCCAGGACTTAAATGTCCTCTAATTGCTAATTCAATCCCTACTAACGCCGCAATTGTTGCCCCCAGACGAGCTAAAATGATAGATGGTTGATCTTTGAATTGATAAATAGTGCAGGAAGGAGTTTCATTAGCTAATAAAAAATTACATCCTAAAATAGCAATTGTAAATACAATCACTTCAAAAATAGTATCATACAGGCGATTTCTGAAAATAATACCTGATACTGCATTGACAACACCACTTTCTTTAACTACTGTTTCCGTAATAGAAATATCTCCTAAGTCTGGTGCTGAATCAGGCATAATCAGCATTTTTACAAACAGTGCTATTCCTGCTAAAATATAAACCCATTTCATGAATGCTTCTCCCCAGAATCTAAAACATTGACATAGTTTAAACTTGTGTTTGGCGATGAAAGTTCGCTTTCTACAATGTTATAAATACGCTGTACTCTAATCGCAGTTTGGTAATTTTCTTGTGTTTGATTATTTGCTGCTAATGGCACACAAGTAGCATGAACTTCTTTTGACATTAATGCCTCTTGCAAGGTTTGGATATTCGTATAAGGTACGAGTTCAAGACGCATATAATGTTTTTTAAAAATGCTGCGAAAATCGTTGATAAGTTCTTGGAAATTGCTATCTTGATTATTTTCTATTGACTGATTTTCCATCACACCCAAACGCAAAACTAAGGATGAACGAACAGCGATCGCACAGAGAGTGGTAGATAACATTGTTCCCATTAATGCTTCTGTTAAAGCTACATCTGCCGCCCCTAAAACTGCATCTACCAGTGCTGCTATTGCACCCAATACCCCACGCAAAACTAACGCATGATAGGGGTTAACTTGAGTTACTAACATCCCCGCAGTTAAGGGTAACAAAGCAATAATTAGATACAGATAAGAATCATTCATTTTTCGCCTCTTCAGTTGAACAATATGCTATTACATAACCAAGCATGGTATTCCAAATTGCTAAGGAAATAAGTCCCAAAATCAGTAATGGCCATTCACTGGGGATTTTTAGTAATAGTCCGACAATAATCAGCATCGAACCCAATGTATCAGCAACAGAAAGGCCGTGTAATTTAAACAATACTGATTTGTTACTGACTAAATGAGATGTTCCCCAAAACCAAAAGAAGATACCAATACCTATTAAGGTATAACTAATAATATTAATCATGCTTCATTTAACCTTCTTAAAATATGTGCTAATAACATGAAGCCGGCATTGCCAACACTCAACATAATTGCTGCTACTACACCTATCATCCAATCATCACGCAAAACGGAAATGACTAAAATAATGATAGCTGATTTGCTAGAAGCACTGCCAAAAGCTAACATCATCTGCCAAGTATCATCTGTTTTCCAAGCTTCATAAATGGGAATGAGCAAAGCTGCAATCATGGCGATTAAAACTATTTCTAAATTCATGATTATTTACCTCTAGGTTTAATGTAGTGGACTTCATAAGATCCTTCTTCTTCGTGGTGTCTTACAACTATGGTTTTAGGTGTAAAAGTAATGAGAAATATATCTATGAAAACTAGAAGGGGAGAACGCTTCAGCTTCACTGTTTCCATGATAATTTCTTCTTGCTTATGGGGACGCAATATTATTTCAAATGCTTCCTTATAAGCCACTAAAATTGCAACCAAGATTTGACTGATAACTTTGACCCATTCTGTTAATTTTTCCCTTGATGTGTAACCACGTGGTAAGAGAATGGCAATAGCTACGCCGATGATAATATTTATCAAACTCACATCAGAGGTGAGTAAAAACCAAATTGATAGTCTTAATATCAAATTTCCAATCATGCTAATGCCATCCAAAACAGCAGGATTATAGTTAGACTCATCACACCAACTAAATGTTCAAATTCCTCAAATACACGGGGTAGATATATTGCTAACCGTTTGAAAATCAAATGATATGCTAACCAGCCTACAGAGATAGTAATAATCGCTTTGATCATATCAGCAACGTTATAAGCCTGGAAATAGACAACATTTGCCACAACTAAACCAGTGAGTAAGAATATTACTGCTAACCAAAAACCGGGTTTTGCTTTTTGTTCTTCGTCTTTTTTATGGGGTAAAAAGATAAATTTAGCAAAGGATATAGCCGTGCCTACGGCAGCAATATTCATGGCTATAACTTGCCAAGATTCTATATTTTTTATGGTTAAAACTTTTGCTCCAAAACCTGCCAACAAAGGAAAACCAGAAATTGATAAACTAGCTATAACTAAGGGTATCCAAATGGTTGTATTAATAGGTTTATATTGCAGTTCTTTAAAATTGCGACTGGGTAAAGAACCCGCAGTCAAAAATAAAGATGATTTGACTAATCCATGTGTGAGTGTATAAAACCCTCCTACCGCTGGTGCAGCCAAAATAAAGCCTAATTGGGAAATAGTATGAAAAGCCAACATCCGTTTTGTATCTTTTTCTAAAACGGCATAGGATACACCCATCAACGCCGTTCCTACACCAAAAATTCTGACTATCAAATCAATTTCTTCAGAAATGCCAGCACAACGCAACAAAGGTAAAACACTGGCTTTAACGACAATACCTGAAAGCAACGCAGAAACTGGCGTTTCCGATTCTGAATGTGTTAAAGGTAGCCATAAACCGGATACAAAAATTCCCGCTTTAATTAATAGTCCTAGAAAAATTAATGCTAATGCTTCTGGTGGTGATCCCTTTAAACCTGCAAAACTAAAAGAATGATGTGTTTGATAAACTAGCACTGCACCAACCAGGTAAAACAACATGGCAGTGTTGCTAATAAATAGATAGCGTAAACCTACCCAAATTGAGCGATCGCTGCGAGGATAAGCAATTAATAAAAAAGCTGCAATCCCGCTGACTTCTAAAGCTACATATAAACTCATGAAATCTGCACAGATAAAAGCAGCATTTAAACTACCATGAACAATAATAGTTTGGGCAAAGAAAAAAGCTGTTTTATCACTATTCCAACAGTAAATAATTACCGCAGCTGTAACCAGGGCATTTGTTAAAATAAAGTAGCTGCTTAACTGATCAGCTACTAATGTGATCCCAAAACTATCAAGTAAATTCAGTTTTATAGGTGATGGTTCTAGAAATAGTTGCACTGCATAAGCAGCAGAAGCAATAGCCCCCCAAAGTGTCAAATGCCGGTTAAGTTTGGGGACTAAAAAAATGAGGAACCCTAGAAAAAATGGAATCGCAACCCAAGCAATGGTAATAGTATTCATGGCGTGTTATTTTTCTCAATCTCGCTGCTTTCTAATGTGGGATTATCCTTTGCTAATTTCATGACACCAACAAGCATCAAAGCCTGAATCGAAAAACCGATGACTATCGCTGTTAAAATTACTGCTTGGGGAACGGGATCGGCATAAGCAGCTTTTTTTACCTCGGAAATAATGGGAGTAAATAAACCCTCTCGTGATGCAATTAGTACATAAAAGGCAATTACCCCCGTACTCATCACATCCATTGAGACAATCTTCATTACCAGGTTTTTTTTGAGAATGATGCCGAAAAAACCGCACAGTATTGTTGCTAGTACGCACGCTTCTAACACGGGAATTGCCTATTGAATAAGGGATAGAGAATATATACCCGACTTGTTTAAGCAGCCGGGGAACTGGGGATTAATTTTTTGTACTTATTTAAAGTGTTAAATTATTATTAGCACGAATCTTTAGTGCTAATTACAGAAAAGCACTAAATTATTCTAATGATAATCATAATTACACTTAATGATTTATGTTTTCCCTAACTGTGCCAACTACAACCAGAGACGAGAAACCCGTGAACTTGGATTTATCTACTTCTTTACAGTTAATTGGGCGTTCCCTGGAATTTCAACGTATTGTAGAAATACTTGCCCAGGATGGTGATTTGCTGATTACTGGAGTACCTGGAAGTGGAAGACGGACTTTAGTCAGGGTTGCAGCGCAGGAAGTTGGTGCTGTTGTCTTGGAAATAGACTGCATTCGTGCTACAGATGGGGAGAGATTTGTGCAATTATTAGCAGAAGCAATTAGCCAAAACTGGGAAGCAAAAAAAATTGAAAATTGGGTGAACCAAACTGCAAGTGAGTTTTTTATATTCACTACAGAAAGTAAAATTAAATTATTGCGTTCTCTGAATCAAAAACAACTATGGCAAGCATTTATTATTTTACTGGAACTATTGCAAATTATGGCTGCTGATTTAGATCAGCGAATAGTTTTAATTTTACAGAGTTTTCCTCATATTCGTTCTTGGGATCGTAATAGTTTATGGGAATCAACTTTTAGACAAGAAGTTAAAGCCCATCCTCATGTTAGTTATGTTTTGCTGGCGACAATTGGGGAGACAAGCAACCATCAATATGACAATAACTATCCGATAGAAACAATTCAATTAGCTCCTTTAGCCAAGGATGTTTTAGCATTGTGGGCAAGAGAAGTTTTGCATACAGAAAATCTTAAATTTGATTCTCGCTCTAGAGCATTACAAATCTTCTTAGATGCAGTCCAAGGAAACATTGGCGATGCGATGGCATTAATTCGCCGATTGTTAACTTTGCCTCATCTTCAAGGGTTAATTACTGAACAAGAAGTACAGCAGGTAATTGAAGGAATGCTCAAAGATTTATCTATAACGTATGAATCTTTATTGATGTTACTTCCTGCTAGTCAAATACATCTTTTAGAATGTTTGGCAGTTGATCCTACAGATAAACCACAAAGTAAAGAATATATTCAAAAACATGGACTTTCTCGAGGTGGTAGTTTGCAAGGTGCTTTAACTGGTTTACAACACAAAGGTTTAATTTATAGTGCTGAACAGGGTTATCGGTTGGCTTTACCTTTATTGGCTTTGTGGCTAAAACAACGGTTGAGTTGAAGTCGGAATCAGGATTTTCAGGATTTAACCATTGAATTTGTACACTTGGTTAGCTCAACTTAAAATGCGGTTAAAGTGATCGCTAAAGGTAATGTCACAGAAAATTCCCACAAAAATTTATAGCGACAATGGCCGCTAGGCAATACAAACCAAGCAGTTTCAAACTTTTGCTTGTTCTAGAGAAGTTGATCTCGCAATTGCCAGACAATGATTCGATTATAAGTGAATCATGGGACTTCATCTTGAAAAGTAGTGTTTTTTTACAAATTCATAACAGAGTTATAGCAACGGACAGGGCGGTTAGGACACCAAGTCATTATCAAACCTAGACACCAAGCCAGTTTTACTCCTGAACCGGAGGTCTGCGAAGCGTCTCCTGAACCGGAGGTCTGCGAAGCGTCTCCTGACTCCTGAATTCTGCTGTATCTATTCATTCATGCACAAAATAAATTAGGAGCGATCGCAACCTGGAAATATTGCGTAGCAAAACCTAAAAAGAAAACATCCTGATTCATTTCAACTCAACTCACGAATTTTGATCACACAATGGCTAAAACACCTTTATTTTTAAGAAATACTTGGTACTATGCATTACCGAGTAAGCAACTAAAACCTGGACAAATACTTGCAAAAACCCTCTTAAACGAGTTAATAGTTTTTAGTCGCGATCGCTCAGGAACAGTCTTTGCCAAGCTAAATGAAACAAAAAGTTATCCAATACAAGAGGCGCAAGGAAATATTTGGATTTATATGTCCAATGATGAGACTTCTTTAATACTAGAAGACATCCCCAGAATCCCTAACTTTGGTGACCAATCCCACCAAGCGCTTGAGTCCATCCGCCTTCCCTGTGATGTTGATCACGCCGTAGTAGGATTAATCGATCCTGCTCATATTGCTTTCGTTCACCAGGCGTGGTGGTGGCGTTCCCCAGCAACACTAAAGGAGGTAGTCAAAACCTTTGACCCATCTTTATACGGTTTTACTATGCGAAAGCATCAACTAGAGCAACAAACCTTTTTCTATCGCTTGATTGGACCCAATCCACAGATCGAAATCTCATTCCGCTTACCGGGGATTCGGATTGAGAGTGTGTCTACTGAAAAACACATGGTCTATAATTTGACGGCAATTACTCCCATTTCCCAAACTGAGACCGAGGAAACAACAATGTTCTACACAACTTTACCTTGGTTTTCCATTCTTACGCCATTGTTGCTATGGTTTACACGGAGTTTTCTCAATCAAGATCGAGAAATTTTGCTTAAACAACAAATCGGTTTAAAACGTAATCCTCCCTTAACTTTAGTTGGAGATGCCGATGCTCAGGCGCGTTGGTATTATAGATTGAAAGCAGAATTTACTCGGTCTCAAATACAGGGGGGTTCTTTCGTTAACCCAATTAAAGAAAAGACACTTCGATGGCGTAGTTAGATTTTAAGTAGGTAGGCGGAGGAAACCCGAAGTATGTAATTCATAATTCGTAATTCGTAATTCGTAATAATACCGACCGCAGGCTACGCTAACGTAATTAAGTTTTGCAACAGGGATTTAAACCCTACCGCAAAACTTGCCGCTTGATAGTTGCTATGAAACTTAAACCGTAAGTATTCATGATAGAGAATACATAAGTCAAGAGAATAAAGGCTTTTCGAGTCAACTTTGATGATTTTGAGAAAATATAACTTCTCTATATTCCTGATTTCATAAGCATTCTGAACAAAAGGTCTGCGAAGCGTCTCCAGACTCCAGACTCCAGACTCCTGAATTCTTACCTTAAACCTACGAAACTCGGTTAAAAAATTAAAATTCATTCACTTACTTGAATATCTGGAGAGGAGATAGAAAATTTATCAGCTTGCAATTTCACCCAAACAAAGAAAGGAATTGCCAGAAGTTGAGTCATTGAAGAAAAGACAACTAATAACATAATAGAGTGATCATATAAAATTCCTATCAAAGCACTACCCAAGAACCAAGATAAACCATAGCCAGTGCTGAAAATACCGTAAGCTGTAGCTCGTTTGTTTTTAGGAACCATACCAGCTACTGCCGCTTTGAGAATTGATTCTTGCGCCCCCATACCAATGCCCCAAAATGCCATTCCTAAAAGAGCAAAACGCGCATCTCCAAAAAATACCAAAGGTGCAAACAAAGATGAAATAAAAGCCGCAATTATCAAAATAGAAATACCAATCTTGTCAAAGAAATATCCAAATATAAGTGCTGCTATAGCATCTACTCCCATTGCCCAAGCATAAAATAAAGGAATTGTTTGCCCAGAAGCAATTTCTCCCTTTTGAAAATGAAAAGCAATTAGTGGAAAGTCCGCATATCCAGCCGCAATAATTGCCACCGCACCCAAATAAATCCAAAATATGCTTGGCAATTTTTCTCCTTCATTTGCCACAGTTTCTACTTCAAAATCACTGGGATTTGGATACAGAAATTGCAAAATCAACAATACAATTAATCCTAATACCGCAGGCACAATTAAAACTGTAAATGCATTGCGATATTCTCCCTGGAAATAAACCATTGCAGCTACAGCCAAAGGCCCCATAACTGCACCTGTTTGATCCATTGCTTCATGTAAACCAAAGCCAAAACCACTGCCAATTCGACTCACACCATGAGACAGCAGGGCATCTCGTGGGGGAGTACGCACCGCTTTACCCGTGCGTTCAGCCATCATCAAACCTGCGGCTACTTCCCATCTTCCTGCTAAAGCTAAAAATGGTACAACTGCGGTATTCAAAATGTAACCTAAAGTTGTGATTCCCCAGTATTTACCTGTTTTGTCACTAAGATAACCAATAACTAAGCGGAAGCCATAACCAATTAGTTCACCAAAGCCAGCTACTAGACCCACCACAGTGCCATTAGCTCCCAAAACCTCTAAATAAGCCCCCGTAATGCTACGCGCCCCTTCATAAGTAGCATCGGCACAAAGGCTAACAAACCCAAGCAAAATCACAAACTTCAAAGCAGCAGCTTTTTGTGACATAACCCCTATCTTTTAATTACTACCTCAGCAATTAAAACACGGGATACGACGAAAAAAGGGTTAGCTTTGAGCTTTCTCAGGTACAAATTACGAATTAATTACGAATTACGAATTATTCATCATCCTCATACTCTACCCAAGAATTAGGAGTTTCTGATACTGCAACCTTGAGTTTTACATCTGCTGGTAATCGCTTTTTGGTTTCATCATAAATATATTTAGCAATCATCTCAGCAGTTGTTTCATATTCAGGTGGTAAAACTTCATTGAGAACACAATGATCTAGTCCTCCCTGAGTCACATCTTTTTTAGCCCAACGTAAGCTTCTAAAATCAGCAACCATAACTGGGTGCGGACAGTATTCAGAAGAATGCAACTGTGATGAGTTTGCTTCTATTTTGACTTTATAAGTATGACCGTGCATTCTCCCACAAGGACCTTTATAGTCTTTTATGTAGTGGGCGCTATCAAACGTGAATTCTGTTAAGAGTTTCCATTTGGGCATCTTGATATCACCTCAAAGCCAATTTTTCAACCAAAACGTATTGATCATAAAAAAGCAGTTACAGCAGAATCTATTAATATAATTACTCCTCAAATATTCACAATAAAAATGTACCTAACACAAGATTTAACTTTGAGAAACTCTTTTATCAGAAGATCCAATAGTTTTGGCTACATAAGGGTAGGAAAAGCTTAACCTAAATTTGTACCAATGTTAACTCAATCTTTGCTCATACTGTATGTGTTAGTAAGAAGATTGTGACCAGAGAAGAATCAAATACAAGATATCTATCGGGCTATAGATGTATCATTTCCGTCCCCTCATTATCCAAAACAACATGGTAGTCCATCAACCGTTGGTGTTCAGTGTAATGAAAAAATAGAAATTCACCAAACTGCGACTTCTCTACCGAAATAGATTTTGAGCAGAAACAAGTAAAGCCGCTTGGATGTAGTAATTCAGGAATGCTTAACTACGCCATAACCTTGTTGGGTATGAATTTTGAATTCTTTTTTCTGTGAAATTTTTCCATCAAACTTAAGGAGTACAAATGCTTAAGGCTATCGCTGTTACTTGGTTATTACTGTTTTTTGGCGATTTCCTTTCGACTTTTTTTTACCATGTCCCTGAGCATGTTTTTGGTAGCCTCCACCTGACAACACACCACTCCTGGAAGAAGGACTTCCGCCACTACGCTATTCTAACATTTAATCCCCAAGTGCTTTTAGATGGAATCTTGGGCGCTCTACCGTACCTACTTGTAGCTGTCTTTCTGTGGTCGTTTTCTCCCATTGGTGTTGTCTGTGGTTTACTGTTTGGTCAGTTTCATGTATGGTGGCGACACATCACATCTTTAGGGTGGAAAACTTCAAAACCTGTGACTTTTGTGTGTCGGTTGTTATTTATCACCACTCCTGAACAACACTGGCTACATCATCAAAAAACTAACCTAGGTTTCGGCGATATTTTTACATTCTTTGAGCAACCAGCAAAAACTTGGATGCGTTGGTTACGTTTATTTAGACTTCATGTGCGTGAGTCTTCGGTAACTCGCGTTTCTGGCTAGTAAATTGAGACTGGAGCAGTATATCTCAAAAATAGGCGTTGCTTAAAACAGGGATGAATTATTGAACCGCAAAGACGCGTTCACGTTAGCGAAGCTTGGCGTTAGCCATAGTGTCCCGTAGGGATAGTACGCGACGAAGTGAGATTTTTTCGTTTACAAAAATTCAAAAACATCCCGCAAATATGCAACGCCCAAAAATAAATGCAAACACGAGGGGACATGGAGACGCTCTGGGATAGAGGTGAATCGACTGCACCTTTAATAGTTTTCAACTACTTAAGAATCTCTGCGCCTGTCTTCCCAGAGAGAGGTCAAGAACTATCAATAGACGGATTGTAGAAGTCGGAAAAAGGGGAAGGGGGAAATGCTAAAGATATAAATTCTCGCCCTTTCCCCCTTTAACTTTTTACTAAAATTAAATAAAATTAAATAGAATTAAATATGCGTTAGTTGGAACCCTTGTAGAAACCTGACCTGGGTAGGGATACACGGCTCTACATTTTTCCCATCAGAGGTCTATTAGCTGAAAGCTGCTGTATCTTGACTCACATCAAAGAATGTATCAATAAAATAGTTTATATTTTTATAGGCAATACAGTCGTTTCTGAAGTAGAGAATTTCCAAGCAAATGAGTGATGAGGAATAAATATCAAAAAATACAAGAGAGGTTTAACCTGTATACAATCAGGTTGGGACAAGGCATAGGCTATTAATTCTCTTACCTAAACCCGTAAATACATCATAATTTTTCTTAGGTGTTTAATTTTATTCTCAGTGTTGAGTTCAGAAAAACTAGGTTAAAGTTACCACATAGGTAGATTTTGTTAAAATTGCTCCTGAATTAAAACAATAGGTTAGAAATTTTCACCGCAACCCAGACTCAAGCAAAGGGCGACTCATTCCCGAATGTCAATTTCTGGAAACATATAGCAATCCTAAATCATTCATGGAAAACCTGTTAAGAGTTACAGCACTTCTCGGTGTCATGAGGTACAAATATAGCAGTCAAGATACTTACACCACAAGAGTTTCATTATTCAGGCTTGTACCTGCTAACGGCGAAATCCGCTGTAAGAGTTACCTGTTAAAAGCTTTCACGAGTAAGTATGACTACGTCATGCCAGCTATCAACACGCAATTAACGAAGGCAGGAGGCAGGAGGCAGAAGGCCGTTTTTGTAACGGGGATTTATGCCCCGCTCCAAAAACTTTTCGCCTTAAAAGGCGAGGTTTTAGACCCGATTGTTTCGATAAAATTGCTATCTAGGTCAAATCTTATACACACACATAGCGAAAAAGTTTATGGATCAGCTTTTGGAGACAATATCCTCTGAAAATCAGGACTTATAAAATCCGTATTTTGGCAGGACAGATCAATAGACATGAGAATTTAAGGAAGAGGTATGCCAGGAAACGACCGGGAAAAAATACGCCACTTATTGGTCGTCCAAGACATGGAAGGACAGCGAACAATCCCTCTGCTAGAGACTACCTACTCTCTGGGACGGGATGCCAGAAACGCTATTGTTCTCAATTCTCGGTCTGTATCGAGGCAGCACGCAATTCTATTGCGGGTTCTGATTCCTGACACTGAACAATATGGTTTTCGGATAGTGGATGGTAACTTTAAAGGTAAAAGAAGTACGAATGGCTTATTTATTAATGGCACTAAATGTTTTTCTCATAACCTCCAAAATGGAGACTTGATCGCTTTTGGCAGTTCGCACGCTCAAGCTCAATACTATGCTATTTCCAATCTGTCAGAGGAAGCATTTAGAGAATCTTATACAGCATCAGACCTGTCTCTTTTTCTGTCGGATCAAGGAAATCCCGCTAATCCTTTTGAAACAATTATCTCTGATCCCAGTGTTGAAGGAGCTAATGATGCTGCCTTAACTCGCCTTGCCTCTTTTCCAGAACTGATTCCCAATCCCATTATCGAAATGGATTTAGCGGGAACGGTGACATATTTTAATCCAGCGGCAGCAAATAAGTTTCCTAGAATCAGAGAAATCGGCCAAAACCACCCTATTTTGGCACAGTTGCTCAGTGCAGTGAAAAATCAAACAGGCAATTCTTTTGTGCGAGAGGTGGAAGTGAGCGGAGAGATTTTTGAACAATCCGTTCATTATTTACCAGAAAGCGATTTAATTAGAACTTTTATTATTAGAGAAATTACTGAACAAAAGCAAGCTGAAGCAGAATTAAGGCAACGCGATCGCTTGCTTCAAGCAGTGGCTGAAGCCGCCAATTACTTATTGGCAGAAATGAACTATGAAATAGCCATAGAAAAAGCACTCGCTACTTTTGGGGAAGCCGCTAATGGCGATCGCGTTTACCTCTTCCAAAACCATTCCCATTCAGTTACAGGAGAAATCGCAGTAAGTCTGCAATTTGAATGGATAAAATCTGGTCTGAAACCATCTCACCATCATTGGCAAAATCAATCTTATCAAACTTCTGGGTTGGGACGCTGGTATACTACCCTCTCTGGGGGACAGCCCATTAGTGGACTCATCCAAGAATTTCCCACCACAGAAAAAGAACTCCTGAGTCGAGACAACATTCAGTCTCTCCTACTTGTACCCTTGCGATTAGAAGAAGATTTTTGGGGCTACCTGGGGTTAGCAGATTGTACCTCCCCACGGCGTTGGTCAAGGCATGAAGAATCTAGTCTCTTGACTATGGCCGCTATCATTAGTGGCGCTCGTCAGCGTCAACAAGTAGAAGAAAAGATTCGCTATCAAGCCCTTCATGATCTGCTCACTGGGTTGCCCAATCGTTTACAGTTTAACGATCTACTGGACAAAGCTATACAAACAGCTGTTCAGACCCCAGACAGTTTAGCTGTCATGTTCTTGGATTTAGATCGCTTCAAGATGATCAATGATACCTTGGGACACACCCTGGGAGACGAATTATTACAAAGCGTAGCTCAAAGATTGAGAGATTCCCTCAGGCCAGGAGACACCATTGCCCGTTGGGGAGGTGATGAATTTACTATCCTGCTGCCCCAAATTCGGGATATAGATGAAGTAACCCAGGTAGCACTAAGAATTTTACAAGCCTTAGAAAATGCTTTTTATCTGCAAGAACATGAACTTTATATCAGTTCCAGCATTGGCATTGCCCTGCTAAATGAACATAGTCCTGATGCTGAAACCCTGATCCAGCACGCGGATACGGCTTTATATTACGCCAAAGACAAAGGCAGAAATAATTACAAATTCTACAAAGTATCTTTAAATTCCAAAGCTCCCGAACTTCTGAGTTTGGAAAAGAGTCTGCGCCATGCTTTAGAACGAGACGAATTCCTATTATACTACCAGCCGCGAGTCAACATCATTTCTGGAGAAATTACTGGCATGGAGGCTCTGTTGCGCTGGCATCATCCTGACATGGGAATAGTTGCCCCCAATGTCTTCATTCCCTTAGCTGAAGCTAGTGGATTAATTATCCCTTTGGGCGAATGGGTACTCCAGAAAGCTTGTACTCAAAATAAAGTTTGGCAAGATGCGGGTTTTCCACCCATAACGATTGCAGTTAATCTTTCTCCCAAGCAATTCCGCCAACCTAAGTTAGTGGAAAAAGTCGCCGAGATTTTAGAAGCCACTGGACTTGAAGCGCAATTTTTAGAGTTAGAGATTACAGAAACAACGGCGATTGAGGATCTCAATTTTGCCAGAACTGTACTGAAAAATTTGGAGCAAATGGGCTTACTCCTGTCTATTGATGATTTTGGTACGGGTCATTCGGCTCTTTCCCGCTTACAGGCGTTACCACTTCACAATCTGAAAATCGATAGATCATTCATCAAAGAATTAACCATAGATAATACAAATAACAAAGTAGCCCATATCATCACGGCGATAGTTGCTTTGGGACGCAGTTTGGGTTTAAGACTAATTGCTGAAGGAGTAGAAAAACCAGAGGAACTAGAATTTTTAAAGTCAATTAACTGCGATGATGTGCAAGGATATTTTTTCTATCGACCACTCTCTGTGCAACAAGCTACAGAAGTTATTACCAGTAAATGGAACATCTCACAAGGCTTGAGGTAGAAAATTTGTGATTGTGGCGTACATCCACTATCATGCCAGCTGTTTAACCTATAAATATAGTTATTTCCATACAGAGGATGAAAAGATGAGGGTTTGGCTTGCCTGTTTTTTTGTATTATTCGCCTTGGCGGAATTCTTTGACTGGGTGAAAGCATTATCTTTGCCTTTACCTATCTATATTTTAGGAGGAGCATTTTTAGCTGTTGCTTCTAATTACGATAAAATTGTTGGTTCTCAGCTAGAAAGTGTCAAGGGCGAAATATCAACCGAACTACCCCCTGAACTACTTAAGTTAGAGGCATCCACTCAATCAACTCCAATCGACTTGTCCATGCTCACTCCTGTGGTAGAGGTTCAAAAATCTCAACACGAATAAATTGCCGCATACAACTTACGCAAAACTACAAGGCTGTCGGGGTAATTCATGAATTGCCCCTACGTAAATAAAGCGCAGCCTCACATAGAATTAGTATTACAGGATTTTTCATTTTAATAGACTACAAAAACGAAACCTAATAGACATCTCCAATAGATAAAGGAGAAAGTCAGTAGGCAAAAGGTCTATTTATTTGCAAATCGCTGTAGATTTCAGTTGTGCAACATCTACCACATCAGGCTACCGCAGCATTACCGTGATTAATGGACTTTTAGCAAAATTCCGTGCAGTTATCATTAAAGATCAAGGTTCCCGGCTCACTTTTACTATCCATAATTGCTTGTCAATCATTCTCCTGAGTAGTCTGGGAGTGACTGCTTTAGTCTGGGGAATGCGTGAACTGAAATGGTTACAAGCTGGAGAGTTAAGCATTTATGACCAGATGTTGCGATCGCGTCATATCTCCCCAAAATCCCGTCCTGAAGAACCTCTTGATCGGCGAATTCTATTAGTTACAATTACTCAGGATGATCTGATACAGGAGAAATGGCCATTGTCAGATCAAACTATCAACAATTTATTAGCAAAACTAGAATCTTATCAACCCAGTGTTATTGGTTTAAATATTTACCTACCAAATCAAAAAAACTTAGCAACTCATCTACAACATCAAGATAACATCATTATTACTTGCTTGTTAAGCAATACTGGTAGAACAGAAGTTACACCACCCAGCAATTTTCCTATGGAAAATATTGGATTTGATGATATTGTCACTGACAATTCTACTGATCAAATTCTGCGCCGGAGTTTATTATTTACCGATGTTACACATACAGATAATAAATGTCAAACACGATTTTCTTTTGCAGCTTTATTAGCTATTACTTATTTGCAAAAACAAGGTATCGAATATGATTTTACTGAAAATGGAGAATTTAAAATAGGTCAAACTTTATTTCCCCGTCTAGACTCTAATGCGGGCAATTATCAGCAAACAGATGCCTATGGCTATCAAATCCTGTTAAATTACCGTCACCCAAATTACCTCGCCCAACAAGTCACCTTGACGCAGGTTCTCAAGGGTCAAGTAAACCCTAATTGGATTAAGGATCGTCTGGTCATTATTGGTACTACAGCAAGTTCTGTACATTCTGGTTTCTATACACCCTATAGCGCTTTATCAGACCAGTCTCCAAGAATGCCTCGTGTTTTTATTCATGCACAAGTAGCAAGTCAAATTCTGAGTACAGTCCTAGATGGACGACCTCTCATGTCCTATTGGCCTGACTGGGCTGAATTTTTGTGGATTTGGGGTTGTTCGTTGGTAGGTGGTGCTTTAGCATGGCAATGGCGACATCCTTTGCTGTTACTAGTGGTGGAAGGTTTTGTGTTATTGGGTTTAGTGGGAATCGCTGCTGGTTTTTATCTGCAAGCGATATGGATACCACTATTTTCACCTGCCTTGGCTTTAGTAATAAATATTTTTGCTGTCATGGGTTATATTACTTACCGAACTCAGCAAGAAAATCAAGCGATTATTCTGCAAGTTGAAAAACAACAAGAAGCGATCGCACAATTAAGCCTACTATTTGATCAAACAACATTTGTTCCATCTCTAGGCTCTCAACTAAATTGGTCATCTGAAATCTCCACAGTTAATACTGGTGGGTTTGTTTTAGGTGGACGTTACAAAATTTCCAAAATCCTTGGTGCTGGTGGATTTGGTCGCACTTATTTAGCAGCAGATACACAACGACCTGGTAATCCTATCTGTGTAGTTAAACAGTTAATGCCAGCCCGTAATGATACAAAATTTTTGCAAATTGCCCGGAGATTATTTAATACTGAAGCGGAAATTTTAGAAGTTTTAGGCAAACATCGTCAGATTCCTGAACTATTTGCTTATTTTGAAGATAATCAAGAATTTTACTTGGTGCAAGAATATATTACTGGTCATACTTTAAATGCAGAATTACCACCAGAACAAGGGGTAAAGAGTGAAGCATTTGTGATTGCGATGCTCAAAGAAATTTTAGAAATTTTAGTATTTATACATCAACGCCGTGTAATTCATCGAGATATTAAACCAACTAATATTATTAGATGTACTGAAGATAATCGACTGGTATTAATAGACTTTGGTGCAGTCAAATTGATTCAACCACGTCAAGCGGAAGAAACAGAATTAGCCACAGTAGCTATTGGGACGCGGGGTTATTCTCCCCCAGAACAGTTCGCAGGACATCCACGTTTATGTAGTGATATTTATGCTTTAGGCATGATTGGGATTCAAGCTATCACTGGTATACCACCGCAGGAACTTCAGCCAAATCCAGACACTGGTAATATTATGTGGCAGTCAACAGTGACAGTCAGTACTGAACTAGCCACAATTTTAGATAAGATGGTTTGTTATCATTTTAGCGATCGCTATCAATCCGCTACAGCTGTTCTTCAAGATTTGAAATCATTGATAATTCGTAATTCGTAATTCGTAATTCTTTATTTTCCCTGTGTCCCCGCGCTCACAAGGGTAGGTATTTTACATTGTCGTGAGGGCAAGACTTGGGGGACAAGGAAGGACAGTGGACAAGGGAGGAAACACGTACAAAATCATATTCTCTTAGTAACAAAAAGACCATTGTGCGGAGAAAATCTTCCTTGTCTACTTTCCCTCCTTGTCTTCCTAGTCCTGCCTTAACAGATAATATTAAAAACCTACCCTTGTCAGGTGTCCCCGCGTCCCCAGTGATGTAATTTTTGATATTTAATTATGTAAATAATGCATAACTAAATAATTAGTTGTGCAATTAGCAGCTATAATCAGGATTATTTTTTTGTTAAAGTTTCCCAAAAAATTAAAGTTGAGTAACTTTCAAGACAGAAATAGTATCAAAATCTACGGAAACTACTTAAGTAAAGTCAAAGAAGAGGCAAGGAAAGGGAGAGTCGGTGGAGAAATACCGATAGGGCTTGATACCCTTCGCTACGCTCTACGGCAAAGGGGAAGAGTAACATTCCTCCTGCTTCTTCTGGTCAAGTAATTGGTGCATAGGAACAAAAACAAGTGCTGAAGAAATTTTTCATAGTTGGGGTTTTTACCCTATTTCTAATGTTCGGGGTGCTAACTGGCAATGCTTTTGCTCAAGAATCTGCCACTCCGCCCGCTCCTGATACTGGAGATACAGCATTTATGCTGATTTCGTCAGCACTAGTATTGCTGATGACACCGGGATTGGCTTTCTTTTATGGTGGATTTGTGCGATCGCGCAATATCCTCAACACCTTAATGATGAGTTTCGTGTTGATGGCGATTGTGGGAGTAACCTGGATTCTCTGGGGTTATAGCCTATCTTTTGCCCCTGGTTTGCCCTTCATCGGTGGCTTACAGTGGTTAGGGTTAAATGGTGTTGGTTTAGAAACCACAGGTTATCTGGAAGGTTCAGTCCCTGAGGAAGTTGTTTCCTATGCGGGAACAATACCTCATCAAGCCTTCATGATCTATCAAGCCATGTTTGCAATTATCACCCCAGCTTTAATTTCTGGGGCGATCGCAGAACGGATGAGTTTCCGCGCCTATTGTCTATTTGTGCTATTGTGGTCAACCTTTATCTACACACCCTTAGCACACATGGTCTGGGCTAAAGGGGGATTTTTAGGATTATATGGCGGTTTAGGCGCTCTGGACTTTGCCGGTGGGACAGTCGTACATATCAGTTCTGGAGTTTCTGCACTGGTAGCAGCCATCGTCCTCGGACCCAGGAAAAACCACCCAGATCGTCTGAGTCCTCCCCACAACGTCCCCTTTATTTTGTTGGGTGCTGGCTTACTTTGGTTTGGTTGGTTCGGCTTTAATGCTGGTAGCGCTTTATCTGCTGGTGGTGTGGCTACAGTAGCCTTTGTTGCTACCAATACATCCGCAGCGGCTGGTGCTTTAATGTGGCTGATTCTAGAAGCCAGTTTACGTGGCAAACCCACCGCCGTTGGTGCAGCCACCGGTGCCGTAGCTGGTTTAGTTGGTATTACCCCAGCCGCAGGATTTGTCACCCCTTTATCAGCAATTTTAATTGGTTTCCTTACCGCCGTCGTCTGCTTCTATGCGGTAAGTTTCAAGCATAAGCTCAATGTTGATGATGCCTTAGATACCTTTCCTGTACATGGTGTGGGTGGAACATTAGGGGCAATTTTAACCGCCATTTTTGCCACCACCGAAGTCAACTCCGGCGGTAAAAATGGGGTATTGCGTGGTAATTTCGGGGAATTATTCGTAGAACTAGGAGCGATCGCCATAGCTTATATAATTGCTGCGGTTGGTACTTGGGTAATTCTGAAAATTATCGCCGCTACCATCGGCCTGCGAGTGAAAGAAGAAATGGAAAACCAAGGACTAGATATCAACGAACACGGAGAAGAAGGTTATAACTCCGAGTTTGGCGATCGCATTAATGTTTCTTAGTCATTAGACATCTGGTGAAAACTATCAAACCTTTGCAGTTAGGATTTTCTTGGGGAGCGATCGCCTCTCGAAATCCTAAATACGAAGGTTTGATAAGGCTTAAACCCAATGGATTCATAAGTATGGCGAGCCACATTGTTCCCATTGATCACCATGATTCCTGCGAAGGTATGCTGCTGCGATTGACCTTTCTCTAGCAATGCCCTGAGTAATGCTTTGCCAAAGCCCCGCCCCCGCGCCTCTGGCAAAACGGCAACATTTTCAATAATCCAGGAAGCTTGGGGTGTGAGGAAAAAGGGTTGCAAATCGCCTCCCCAAAGTTCCATATAGCGATTATGAAAGGCTGTTGTAGTTTTTGGAGACCACTTCAACTCCTGCGCGATCGCCTCTAGACGAGACAGGCGCAACGGGCAGTAGTCCTCTGAATAGCGAAGAACCAGAATTGATTGATATTCAGGGGAATTATTGGTCTGCGTGACTTAAGCTACTCTAAATATCTTCACTAAACGAATTAAATGTTATGTAAATATGCGCTCTGATACAAGCTTTTCCCTTTGCCAAGTTACGACTTTAAGGCACAAAACTCCCATCAGTATATTGTCCCAACCTATCGGGCAACTGCCATAAATCAAAATTGCTAAAGTTTGTTAGCCTGATGTACATTTAACTTACTCGCCATCAGACTGACGACAAAAGTCATTTTGATTTTTTTATTTTTTATTTTTAGTCGTGTCCACTCCTGTAAAAACATTTCCTGTCTGGGGATTTTTCTTACTGATCACCAATGGCATCCTGATGTTGTCCGTCATCCTGCTGATTTGGCGACAGCAGAAATTGACCACTGCGTTTGCAACCACAACTTCCCCAACACCAGTCAACCTCAACAGTACAACCCAATCTGCACCAGAATTAGGCCCCCGACATAAACTCAATTATCGGCAATGGTTAGATATCCTCAAACAAGAAGCAAAGGTAGCTGAGTCTAAACCTTCTCAGCATTTGACCATACTGGCTGGGGATTCTCTGAGTTTGTGGTTTCCACCTAAGTTATTACCCGAAGACAGAACTTGGCTAAATCAGGGCATATCCGGTGAAACTAGTGATGGACTATTGAAAAGATTAGATTTATTTGACCGCACTCAGCCAGAGACTATTTTAGTCATGATTGGTATTAATGACCTGATTCGAGGAGTAGGGGATGAGGAAATTTTAGCCAATCAGCGACGAATTATCCGTTATCTGCGAAGGAGACACCCCCAATCACAAATCTTTGTGCAGTCGATTTTACCTCACGGGGGAGAGGAAGCAACTTGGGAAGGAAGGGAGAAATTGCTGGCTATTCCCAATAGTCGCATCCGTCAGTTGAATGAAGAACTACAAAAAATAGCAAATAGACAAAATGTCAAATATCTCGATTTACATCCTTTATTCACCAATAAGCAAGGTAATCTCAACCAAGAATTGACTACCGACGGCTTACATCTCAATCCTCAAGGCTATCTAGTCTGGCGGACTGCATTGCAGATTTATAACAACAAGCAATTAGCACCCCAGCCGCAAGAAAGTCAGTTAAGAAATAGTCGAGAGAGGATTTAATATCGTGTCCGCTTGAATATTTATCATTATGGCTGACGCGGAAGGGGACACGGGGACGCGGAGATGCGGAGATGCAAAGACAGGGGGAGACGGAGAGTTGTTTTAACTGATAACTGATTTACCCTTCTAAATCGACCCTTCGCGCGAGAAAATAAGAAAAAGTAATTTTAGTGGCAAAACCTAAATGGATACCAAAGCTTTTAAACGTAGCCTCCAACATTCAGAAAATTACAATCGCAAAGGGTTTGGTCATCAAGCAGAAGTCGCCACCCAGTTACAGTCTGAGTATCAAAGCAACTTGATTCAGCAAATACGCGATCGCAACTACACTCTCCAAAGAGGTGATGTCACCATCCGACTAGCGCAAGCTTTTGGCTTTTGTTGGGGTGTAGAACGTGCAGTCGCCATGGCCTATGAAACTCGTCAACACTTCCCCACAGAACGCATTTGGATTACCAATGAAATTATTCACAATCCTTCTGTGAATCAGCGAATGCAGGAAATGGAAGTACAATTTATCCCTGTAGAAGCCAATATAAAGGATTTTTCTGTTGTTGATATAGGTGATGTGGTCATCTTACCCGCCTTTGGTGCCAGCGTTCAAGAAATGCAGATTTTGCATGATAAAGGCTGCAAAATAGTTGACACTACTTGTCCTTGGGTTTCCAAAGTTTGGAATACAGTTGAAAAGCACAAAAAAGGCGAATACACTTCCATTATTCACGGTAAATATAAGCACGAGGAAACCGTCGCCACTAGTTCCTTTGCAGGGAAATATCTGATTGTGCTGAATTTACAAGAAGCAGAATATGTGACTAACTATATTCTCAATGGTGGCAACCGTGAGGAATTTTTAGCGAAATTTGCTAAAGCTTGTTCCCCTGGATTTGATCCTGATCAAGATTTAGAACGGGTGGGTATCGCTAATCAAACTACTATGCTCAAAGGTGACACCGAAAAAATTGGTAAGCTGTTTGAGCGGACTATGATGCAAAAATATAGTCCCACCGAATTAAACCAGCATTTTCAAAGTTTCAATACCATCTGTGACGCAACTCAAGAACGTCAAGATGCTATGTTGGAATTAGTAGAACAAAATCTCGATTTAATGGTAGTAATTGGTGGGTTTAATTCATCAAATACCACTCAATTGCAACAAATTGCTTTTGACTGGAATATTCCTTCCTATCACATTGATAGTGTTGCGCGGATTAAATCAGTTGATGCCATCGAACATCGTCAATTAACAGGAGAATTGGTGATCACCGAAAACTGGTTACCAAAAGGAGAAATAGTTGTGGGCATAACTTCTGGTGCTTCAACACCCGATAAAGTCGTAGAAGATATCATTGAGAAAATTTTCGCTCTCAAAGGTACAGCAGCTTTAGTTTAATCAGTTTAAGTCTGCCGATTTAGTTTTTCTATTCCCTTGATTTGGCAAAAATAAAGGACGGGATAAATACCCGTCCGCACTAATAGCTTGAAAGTGGTAATACACCTTGGAATACGGAACAAAAATAACACACATAAAATTCAATAGGTTGTCAGGATTGCAAATGAAATCAACAATAATAACGTCGATTTAGCTCGTAATAATTGTTTTTATTCATGATCAATCCTTACCATTTTGATTACGGTAACACAGATATTTTCTCATTTTCTGCCAAAGTGCCAAATTCCAAAAAACAAACAAAAAAGACGGAGCAAAGTCCGTCTGTGGTATAAAAATTAAAAACATCTTGGTAATTTCTGCAATATATCAAGCTACTGTAATAGATAACTGCCAAAATGCCAAATACCCACCAATCATAGTGTCAACAATACCGCTCGGTGTTTTGTTCCTGAAAGTTTTAACCTGGGAAATGTTTAAGGTTAAAGGTTAAAAATGTTTTCTTATACTTTCCCCTTAGCCCTTAAAAGTAAAACTCCACAAGTATTAAAAGTGTCAATAGTCTTCTATTTGCAACCCTAACCATAAGTTGGCTTTTTGTGAATGGTAAAACAGAACCAGAATAGAATTTTCTTCCTAGCATCTTGTTAACTTTCAAGGTATAGTACCCTATCAGCTTTCTGGATATTTGTACACATCCTATGGGAAGATGCTTCAGCAAAACAAGACAGGTTAAATTTGTTTGGGATGTTGTTATGCACTGGATTTAGTACGAAGGTTTGGTGGCTAACCAAACCTTTTTTATATTTATTTTTACCTGGCATAAAATCTTTGATATCTGGGTGTCATTAATATCATGTCCGGTTAAAGACTTATCATTAGGACTGACGCTCAAGAAACGGGGACGCGGGGACGGGTCGAGTTTTTTTGATAAGCAATTAGCCGGACTTGATATAAAGTCCTATTTGATTAAAAAAAATCCGTAAACTCTGTCTTTGTGAATGTAATATCGTTTCGCTTACAGGTTGATAAATATAGACAGCAGGGAAACAGGGGGCTTTTCGGGAAATGCAGTTACAGCAATTTTCGGTCAAGATTTATAACTGAGGATAATTAGACTTTTTTTGTAAAATGTCAAAATTTAAACTTAACAATTATGGGCAACTTTCCAAAGTAGGGGTATAAAAGAAAAAATATCCAGCTCAAAAAGATTCTCCAGATTGACTGAAAACTAAGATGGCAAAGCACTCGCGGAAGCTGACGCAAAAAGTTGATCGCATCAATCAGCCTCGTACAGGTGCGATCCAGAAAAGAGCTAAAAAATTTCAGAAACAGCCTCGATGGCGCAGTTGGTTGTTGTCAACCTTAGCACTGACTATTTTGTTAGGTAGTGCTGGTATAATTGTAGCTTCTGGCTGGATTAGTATTCTCTTCATATTGAACCCAGAACAGGTTAGCTGGCTAAATGAAATTTTACCAGAATGGGGGCAACTTCCTCTGAGTAAGAGCGATCGCCCCCAAACTCTCTCAGCCATTCAACTCAGCTTGAGTCAAAAAAACCGCATAGCTGGGGAAACGATATATTTAGATGATCAGCAACAGAAGTCATTTCTATTGCCAGTTTTCCAAAAACGTGCTAATTGTCAGTCTAATTGCCAAGAACTGATAGAACTGAGGGTTTATCAGCGCTCAAAGTCCTTAGAGTTCCAATTACAGCGAGAAAAATACTATAATCTAGTCACTCAAATGTCTGTGACTGGTCTGACAGAATCCTTTGTGACAGCCCCTTTTGGCGAAACCGCATCAGATGCCAATAATCAAGAGGGAAAGAAGCAGTTATCTTTCACTGAGGTAAAAGCTTTTGAAGACTCCACACTCTCACCAGGTTTCTGGTTTTATTTGCGAGGGGAACACAAACAAGAAGATAGTTCTATAGTCTACGGTCAAATTTATTATTACAATCCTGGCAATAGCAGCTTACAGCAAATGTTATCCTGGAAAAACCCAAATGGGCAACTACCTAGATGGCAGCAAGTAACTGGTAGTGCAGCAAAAGAGTTAGTTATCGATCAGACAGTAGGTTTAGAACCTCATCTGCAAGTTTACCAAGTCAAATCTGGCCAGTTAGCCAGTAATTCCTTGATACTGGAAGAAATTAATCTCCAATCAGTATTTGAGGATTTTGGTTATCAAAAATCTCTATTATTAGCCCGAAATGGAATGTGGTCTCCAGCGTTGGCTTGGTTGATCTCTCTCCAGAAAAATCCTCAAAAACCTTTTCCAGAGGCTGTACAGGCGCAAATCGATTTAATTCGCCTTCATTCCCAACTCACTAAAAGCCAAGCTGACAAAATTTGGGCTAGTCCCAGTCAACAAGTGCTGACAGATTTAATTGATGGTCGCTGGGAGAAGGCTTTACAGATATTTACAGCATCTTCTCAAAATGCTCAAGAAATTGCTACCCTGCTGAAAGCAGATAGAGGCAGGTTATGGAATCGTACAGCTGTGGCGTTGCGACTCAACCCCAATAGACAATCAGTGTTAGCTTGGACATATCTGATGTTAGCCTTACAACGGGGAGAACAACGTGCTACTTCTTGGTTGCAGGAACAACCAAACATCAATCAGAAAAACCTCACCTATTATCAAGATTTGTTAGCAAAACTCAATTACGAGGTGACAACCACTCATCTAAGTCAAATTATTGGTGGAGTACAACAAATTACCGTGATTAATGATGCTGATTGGGTACTCATCCCTGGAACAGCAGATTTAAAGATTACGGATAACCAGGTATGGTATCAGGTAGAGGTAAGTGCATTTCATAATCATGTCAGTTGGCTGAGTTCCCCGTTTACTAATTTAAACCCACCAAAAACTCAGTCTAGCCAATTTTGGGCAAAAATATTGGGAATCAGTACCGATCCCACTATCCAAATAATTGTCTGGTTAAAGAATGGAGAACAGCAAATAAATCCGGCTACTATCAAAGCCGTGCAACTGCGGAATGGGGTTTTGCGGCTTTTAGCTGTTGGTGCGGCTATTCCTCAAACTCAAAATAATTCTCTCCAACCGAAACCTTTAGCTCTCACGCCGGCAGCATTGGAATGGGTACAACCATCTCCTATTACTGTCCAAGAACTCTATCAACAAAATCCCCAAGTAGTGCGGGTAATGCTAGAAAATGTGTGGCGTGCTTTGCAACAGTCTGGTGATATGCCCCTTAGTGGTGCTGTTCCCAAATTCCCAGAGATGCAGGTAAAAATGGGTGATTGGCCTGTACAACTGATTGATGTCACTAATGACGGTAATCTGGACGTAGTTCTGACTATTTCAGGTGCAGCGATAGAATCATTGAATCAGTCTGCGTCTATCAAGGGGGGGAATGTAGAAGCTCAAAAACGTCCTCGGACTCTGATTTTCTCGAATACTGGTAAGGTTATCTATAATGACTTTAGCCCAAAATCACAGCAAGCTTTAAGTGCGATCGCTCATTTGGCAAATGACCCATCTTTAACTTTACTGGTTGAAAATCCTCATAAATATAGCTTAAAGCGCTGGTCAGAAGCTAATCAGCGCTTTGAATAGTATTTAAATTTGTTAGTTTATTCTTCGTGGTCGCAAGATTCTAGCCTTTGACTCTTGAGGTTCTGTAACTTTTGCAGTAAGGAATCTACCTCTGCTTGTAAATCCATAAATTTCTCTTGCTGGTCGTCTCGATAATAAGCTTTAGTCAGTTTCTTGACTAATTCGCTATGAGATTCGCAACTGGCAACACTGGATGACAAATTGGACATGGTTATACTCATTTGCAAACTTAACTCACACCGTTCGAGATATTATAATAGTGTTATCTTAAGCTTTCTTAAATCATTGTATACTTTTAATCACATAATCTAATAAATCCTAGGGTTAATCATAAGCAAATAGGATGATGGATGATCAGTACCACAGACCATTTCTTGTGCTTTATAGTTGGCACATTTAGGCAATAGAGGGGCTTTCTAGAAAAAGCACAGGTTTGAAAGGAGAATCATGCAATTTGTAGGCGCGGCAGCTGAAGATCGCCATCAGCGTGCTAAAGTTATTGACACCATAAAATAAAAGACAATTTTCGCATCTTAAATCCTTAGTTAAGAAGTTTTGAATCCCGTGACTTTGAGCTTGTCTGTTGCTAAATCTCATCGCCAACCCTGGCCTGGACTGATAGAAGCCTATCGTGAATACTTGCCTGTCAGTGAAAGCACTCCAGTTGTTACCTTGTTGGAAGGTAACACACCCTTGATACCAGTGCCAGCGATCGCAGAACGCATTGGCAGACAGGTCAAGGTATTTGTCAAATATGATGGTCTTAACCCTACCGGCAGTTTCAAAGACCGGGGAATGACCATGGCCATTACCAAAGCCAAGGAAGCAGGGGCGAAGGCGGTAATTTGTGCGAGTACAGGTAATACTTCTGCCGCAGCCGCAGCTTATGCTCGCCGTGGGGGGATGAAACCGTTTGTGTTGATTCCTGACGGTTATGTGGCTTTGGGTAAGTTAGCACAAGCGTTACTGTATGGGGCTGAGGTATTAGCAATTAAAGGCAATTTTGACCAGGCGCTGGAAATTGTCCGGGAAATGGCAGATAGTTATCCAATTACGTTAGTGAATTCTGTCAACCCCTACCGCTTGGAAGGACAGAAAACAGGAGCATTTGAAGTTGTCGATGCCTTGGGTAATGCTCCCGATTGGTTATGTATTCCTGTGGGAAATGCGGGAAATATCACAGCATATTGGATGGGATTTTGTCAATATCATCAAATCGGTAAATGCGATCGCTTGCCGAAAATGATGGGCTTTCAAGCTGCGGGTGCTGCACCCTTGGTAAATGGTAAACCAGTAGCACATCCTGAAACCTTAGCCACTGCAATTAGAATTGGTAATCCTGCTAGTTGGGATAAAGCGATCGCCGCCCAATCAGCCAGTCAAGGAAGCTTCAACGCCGTCACAGACGAAGAAATCCTTGATGCTTACAGACTCTTAGCATCATCAGAAGGTATTTTTTGTGAACCTGCTAGTGCGGCTTCTGTAGCAGGATTATTAAAGGTAAAAGACCAAGTTCCAACAGGTGCAACAGTAGTTTGTGTCCTCACCGGCAACGGTCTTAAAGACCCAGATACAGCAATTAAGCACAGTCACAGTCAATTTAAACAAGGTATTGCCGCAGAAGTTAAAGCCGTAGCTGAAGCAATGGGATTTTAGGGAACGCGGGGAAGTCGGGACGCGGAGACACGGAGATGGGGAGATGGGGAGATGGGGTGACGCGGGGATGGGGAGATGGGGAGATGGGGAGATGGGGAGAAATAATTACTTCCTGCCTCCTGCCTCCTGCCTCCTGCCTCCTGCCTCCTGCCTCCTGCCTATTGATTCCCTGTTCCCTGTTCCCTGTTCCCTGTTGCCTGTTCCCTGTTTACGAATTACGAATTACGAATTACGAATTATTTAAATTTTTTCCACCAAAGTCCAGAAATAGCCATCTGGTGCAACAAAGGAAAAACTCAATTCTCCAAATTCATTATTCACAATATCAGTCAAATTTTTGGCATTACTTGCCCGAATGCGGTCAAAATAAGTGTGTATTTCGCTGACGTGATAAGTGTAAAGGCACATTCCCAAACTTCCTGGTTGGGCTGATTCAAAGCGCGATTCCAACCTGATATGCTCTGGAAAGCGAATGATGTAAAGTCTACCACTGCGTGCTGCCATAAAATCAGACTTGGAAGAACGCGGATCATCAAAAGCCGTAACTATAAACTTTTCCCCAGGATTAAGTTCAAACAAATCTCGACCAGCTAAAGAAGATTCATAGGTAGTTTCTACATCATCACGCACACGCAACAAACCCAAAACTTCTTCATAAAAGCGTAGAGTTTCTTTGCTATCATCCTGAACAATCATCCCCATGTGGGTAAACTGACTAGTGGCTAAAGCCCCATTGTGATTGATTTTTCCATAATGAGGCATCACATAACCAAAACGTTGAAATAGCACCTGTCGCGTCAATGGTTGCAGCAACATCATTTCTCGCACCCCAACAGCAGCATCTATAAAAGGACGGCTTTTTTTGTCCTTGTCATAAATCACTTCCCAGTAAGGGTGCGAGTACCTGATAGTCGAACCTGCGGCTTTGGCATTTTCTGCATGATTTAAAATTCCTAACAAATCAGCAGTTAAAGCAGTACCCCAACGATTACCCTTAACTTTCATCGAACTGATACCCAATCCTTGATTTGTCGGATTTTCCCAAATCATCAGCCGAATTAAACCATGATCTGCGTCTTGGTGGTAAAGACGAATCGCTTTTAAAGGAGAATTCACCTTGTATAATTGGTAAGCCTCATCTGCACTTAATTCTCCCATTTGCCCAATGCGATAGCCAAATTGCTGCCAATATTGAATTGCTGAAATTGGATCAGGAACGCCAATACAGACTTCATAAATACCTTCAATAGCAGTATTTGTCCCTTGAGTCATAGGATTTTTTGTCCTTATCAAAATATTTTTGTCAGAGTAAGTAGGTGGGCGTTAAAAATTGTCATTATGACAAGGGAACAGGTCACAGGTTACAGGTAATGCTTAATTTCCCCGTGTCTCCGCGTCCCTGCATCCCCGTGTCAGTCTAATTAGTTGGGTTTTTAATTTTTAATTTTTAATTTTTACTGTGGCAAATTCTGCACCTTTAACAAATCCAAACCTCGTTCAAAAATATCATCAATTGGCAACATTTCCCCCGCAGTAGTCATAAATTTATGGTCTTTTGTGGCGCGAATTGTTGAACCATCATCTAAACAATATTCATACAATTCCTGTATTCCCCGGTTATGCCATTGTGCTATTGGTTGAGTGTAAATATTTCCATTTTTATCAACACTGAACACACTACAATCAATGCGTTTTTCGACAATTTCTCCCATAGCCATCAAACCATATTCAACAGTTAAAACTTCCGTATCGTAACTTAAACAATATTCAGCAAACTTCAACATATCCGCAAATAGTTGTTCAGCTACTTGCTTTTTCACGCCATTTTTCATTGCCCCATCAATAAACTTTTCTTCCTGCTTCTGCATTTCAGAAACTTTCTTTTTACCCATAGCCCGACGCAGCAAGTCAGCTTGTCCTAAAGAATACCCAGCCATATCTTGAGCAATTTTCATAATTTGCTCTTGATAGACCATAATTCCATAGGTTTCATTTAATATTGGTTCTAAAATACCTGTTTCATATTCAATTTGTTCTCGTCCATGTTTACGGTTAATAAACTTAGGAATCAATCCCGCATCTAATGGGCCTGGTCGATAAAGTGCCAAGATAGAAGAAATATCTTCAATATTAGAAGGCTTCAAATCTCTAACTATTTGCTTCATTCCCGAAGACTCTAATTGAAATATTCCTTCTAATTCACCAGATTCTAATAATTCATAAGCTTTCTGCACTTCTTTGGGTAAGGTGCTATGTTGACCTTTTGCTAATATATGTTGTGCTTTTCTTTCTTGACCTGTAATTTCATCGGGGTCAATTTTATAACCCTTAGTTTCTTCAATTAAATCAATAGTTTTTTGAATTAAGGTGAGGTTTCGCAAACCTAAGAAATCCATTTTTAACAAACCCAATGATTCCAAATCTTCCATGAAATATTGGGTAATTACAGAACCATCATTATTGCGTTGTAGGGGGACAATTTCATCAAGAGGGTCAGCAGAAATTACCACACCAGCAGCGTGAACACCAAAGGTTTTGTTAGTACCTTCAATTCGCATGGCCATATCCAACCAATGGCGAACGTTCGGGTCATTATCATATTTATCTTTAAACTCTTGTGCTGGTGTTTCATCAGAAACCATAACTTTAAGTTTGGTTGGTTTCCCTCGCACCACAGGTATTAATTTCGCCATTTTATCAGCGTCACCATAGGGAATATTTAACACCCTAGCGACATCTTTTAAAACTGCTTTCGATGTTAATCGGTTAAAAGTAATAATTTGGGCAACTCTATCAGCGCCATATTTATCAGTTACATATTCAATCACTTGATCCCGTTTTTCAATGCAGAAATCCGTATCAATATCCGGCATTGATTTCCGTTCTGGGTTCAAAAAACGCTCAAATAGTAAGCCATGATGTACAGGGTCAATATTGGTAATTCGCATTGCGTAAGCAACCAAAGAACCAGCCGCTGAACCCCGACCTGGCCCCACAGGAATATTATTATCTCGTGCAAATTTGATGTAGTCCCACACAACTAAAAAGTATGTAGAAAAACCCATTTTTTGCAGCATTTTTAATTCATATTCTAATCTTTCTTTATAAACCTGATCTACTTCGCTGCGGGATTTGCGATTTAATCTTTCTAAAAGTCCTTGCCAAGCAATTTCTTCTGTATAAGTGTCAGGAGTGTGACCCGACGGAATTGGAGGAGTAGGAATTTTCGGCTCATCCATGATGTGGTAAGGCTCGACTTTATCCGCTACTTCGACCGTTGTGGCTATAGCTTCAGCAATGACATCATCAGTTAAATGGTCACGAAATAGCATCCTCATTTCTTCAGCAGATTTGAGATATTCTGTGCCGCTATATCGCATTCTTTTATCTTCGCTAATTAGCTGTCCTGTTTGAATACATAGCAAAGCATCATGTGCTTCTACGTCAAAACAAGAAATATAATGGGAATCATTGGTAGCAATAAATTTAATTCCTAATTCACGGGCTATTTTGACAATTTCAACATTAACAATTCTGTCTTCTTGGGAACCGTGGTCTTGAATTTCTAAATAAAAATCTTCACCAAATACTTCTTTATACCATTTAGCAACTTTTCGGGCTGCATCTGGTCTATTACTAAGAATTGCTTGGGGAATTTCTCCACCTAAACAGGCACTGGTGACTATTAAACCTTCATGATATTGTTTGAGCAAATCTTTATTAATACAAGGACGAGAAAAAATACCTTTACCTTGGACACCTTGAAGGTGAGAAATGGTGGTGATTTTAACTAAGTTTTTATAGCCTTTGGTATTTTTAGCTAAAACAACTTGATGATATTTAGGACGGCGTTCTTGTTTTTCAATATCACCGTTAATGATATACATTTCATTGCCAATAATTGGCTTAATATTCTTACTGCGGCAAATTTTTATTAATTCTACTGCACCATACATGACACCATGATCTGTGAGTGCGATCGCTTTCATCCCCAGTGCGATCGCTCTATCCACTAACTCTGGTAACTGACTGGCCCCATCAAGCAAACTATAGTCACTATGAATATGCAAAGGAACAAAAGACATATAATTTTAGATTTTATATTTTGGATTTTAGATTTTAGATTGACTTTACCAATCCGGGATACAAGTTTAACAGTTTTTACCCTCAATGACTGCTTTACTGTTCCCGGAATTTTCATCGCTACTGGTGATGTTTTAATAGTTACAGCCATTTCATAGCATTTAGCATGAGCGAAACAAAGAATACTAATTCACCCGCAACCGAAAACCGCCCGTGGTGGCAGTGGATTCCGCTCACGTTACAAATTATCATTGCCTTATTGCTTGCAGTCATTTTAGGCATTTCTCTAGGTGCGGGTAATCCCAATCCCAGCAACGCCATCTTCATTACTAATTTAGCAATTCCTGCCGAATTAATCCTCAAGGCACTCCGCGCCCTGGCTACACCGCTGATTTTAGTAGCGGTACTGCATACATTTATGACTACCAATATCCCCAGTAAAACAGGCAGGCAGTTAGCAGTAATACTTTTAACTAACACCTCAGTAGCTATTATGGTTGGGCTTTTAGTTGCCAACGTCCTGCGTCCTGGGACTTGGGGGAGTTTAGCGGTTCCAGTCCCCATAAAAATTCCTGTTCAAAGTTTCGACCCTTGGAGACTATTTAAAGATGCTGTCCCACAAGCAATCCTCCAGCCACTGGTTGATAATAACGTTATTCAATTAATTGTCATTGCTATCAGCTTTGGACTGGTTCTGCGGGGCTTAAAATCAGAACAAATCGACCAAGGCAAAAAAGAATATCAGTCTACTGAGAATGTTATCGCTACATTATTTGACGCAATCATCCGCATCTTAAACTGGGTGATTGCTTTAGTACCTTTAGCTGTTTTTGGCATTGTCGCTCAAATTATTGCCGAAAGAGGCTTTGTACCATTTCAATCTTTAGCGGCGTTTATTGTGGCAGTTTTGTTAGCGCTGTTTTTGCAAGCTTGCTATTACCTCATCAGAGTTAAAATCGGTTCTTGGGTAAACCCACGTCAGTTCTTAGTTGGCGGTGCTGATGCATTTTTGACGGCTTTTTCAACTTCTTCCTCCACGGTGACAATGCCCATTACCTTTGAAGTTTTGCAGACAAAAATCGGCTTAAGAGAATCCTCTGCTTCTTTAGGTGCATTAGTTGGCTCCAATTTCAACCATGATGGAACTGCATTGTATGAAGCGATGTCTGCGTTGTATATTTCCCAAGTGATCGGGCAACATTTGAGTTTAGGACAGCAATTAGTTGTAGTTCTTACGTCTATTTTTGCTTCGGTGGGTGCAGCAGGTATTCCCAATGCTGGACTGGTGACAATGACTTTGGTATTTACTTCTGTGGGCTTACCGACAGAATATATAGCGTTGCTAGTAACTGTAGACTGGTTTTTAGATCGTTGCCGCACGGCAATTAATGTCATGGGAGATATGACTGTGAGTGCTTTACTTGATAGCAAAAAGCCCCGTTCTGTAGACGAGGCTTAAGTAGTCCGGTGTGTTGTTGGGAGAAGGGTGCAGGGGGAGACGCGGGGACACGGAGACACGGAGACGCGGAGAAATTAAGAATTACCTGTCACCTGTCACCTGTTCCCTGTTCCCTGTTCCCTGTTCCCTGTTCCCTGTTCCCTGTTTACGAATTATTTTGATTAACTAATGTTGTTGAGGTCCTTTAGCGTCGGAATGTTTAGCCAAGCACCTTTCTAAAAGTTCAATTCGCCAGACTAGCGCGAAACGGTGAGGATTCCAAATTAATTTAGTATCACGGCTAAATAAGGGCTGGTTCAAATAATGCCAAAGAGGAAATTGAATTTTTGTGTGTTTGGGAGCCATGGGAGGAATAAAATACTATAAAATAGCTTTGGCAGTAGCTGGCATTTTATTAAAAAAGTCAACTATCAATACCTTTATAATTAAAGATTAAACTAGGATCAGGTAATTGTCTTGGTGGCAATTGCGGAATTTAAGAAAATGTTACTTTTGCCTTTTTTAAAAAACTGCGAACAAATCCTGGGCTTCTCTCTGATTTGAATACTGTAAAGGCTGAACACTGAAAAGAAAATTTTGATATGCCATAGACATTTGTCTAGCCACTTCATCAACTGGGACACTACCAGGACTAGTTCCCAAACCAGGAACAACAACTGTATTTATTTGTTTTTGTAAACAATTACAGTAGGTTTGGTTATGTTTGCGAATGGCTAAAAGAGTTGACCACAGTCCTTGATAAACATGATCTTTGCCAGCCATTGACATCTGCATTCTCAAAGTGGGACTATGGGCAATAAATGGATGTAAAATATGATTTGTTTCTACTATTAAAGATGTTCCTATAGGTTGATCTCCTAAATACTCTTCTTGAATACGTTGTTGTAATAATGTTTCTACATCTTTACCAAAAAAATTGAGTACTGTAGCATCAATACTATTGGCGGAATTTAAGGAACTAGCCGCAGTAACTATGCAATCAAAAAAAGGTAGTTCTTCAAAAGTGCCATTGACTATTTTTACATTGGGTAAGCCTTCAAAATAATCTGCAAAAGCTCTACATAGGAAAGCTTTACTATCTATTAAGATTAGTTTTAATGGTATGTCATAACTCCATGTTTGACAGGTATCTATGTTATTAATTTTGGCTTTATAGTTTGATTTGTCAATCAGAAAAAGTAAATGAGAATTGAGGAGGGTAAAAATAGCGTCAAGATTCAAAGTAATATTAGCTACTTTTTCCGCTGTCAAACCATCAGGAGTTTTAATTTCTATAACTAATCTTTTGAGTGCATGATAAATATCTAAGAATAATATTCGTAGAGGTTCATCGGCAATAATCGGATAACGAAGTAATTTTAGACAATCTTCTAAACGATATACAATTTTTTGCATACTAGTAAATCCTAGCATAGCCGCACCACCTTTCATACTAAAGGTAGCCCGGAACAATTCATTTAATTTATCTCTGTCATCAATTGTATTTTGTAAATTGAGTAAACCTTTGTAGATTGTGTTGAGATGATCGTATGATTCTTCAACAAAGTAGCCTATAATTCTTTGAAATTGTTCTGGTGTCATGGCTGTTATAATTGTTGTATTTTTATAATGTAGAAAATTACAAAAATTTAGCGTTACTATATATAGTTCTATTTGACTTTCAGGGCTATTTCATTCTCACCTATAAGTAGTCCTGCAAAATAAATTGTATATTTAGGGGAGGAAATAGGAAATAGGCAACAGTCAACAGTAGAGGAATACAGAGATTTTTATTTTTTGGCAAAATGTATAATTAATTTTGCTGAGATACTTACAACTGTTCCTCAGTCAAGACATGGCTTGATCTGACACTGTGTTTAGAATACCCACTTTTAACTTGATTCATATCGTATGATGCCAAAATAAAACCACCTTGAGTAAGAACTAAGGTGGTTATTTAATTTATACCTTTCGGTAATTAATAATGTGTGCCTGTTTTGCGGTGGTTGATAGCAGTCATCGCATCAGCCTTGAGTAATTTACCGTTATCGACGGTTGCATATACTACCCAATGATCGCCGCATTCAAGACGTTGGCTAACAGAACATTCCAGATAAGCTGATGCGTCGGTGAGGATTGTACAACCGTTGTCTGCTTCTACAGTCTGGAAGTTAGCGAATCTATTTTCTCCGGGGGCGAAATTCTTGCGGAAATGCTTCATGTAATCTACATGAACACCTTCTGGGAGAATGTTGAGAGCAAATTTCCCACCAGGATACATAAGAGATTCTACTGCTCGGTCTTTAGCGATCGCAACGGTAATTCCTGGTGGGTTAAAAGTAGCCTGAGAAACCCAAGCCCCAAGCATTCCTGTAGAAACTTCTCCTTGCTTGGCTGTAACTACACAAACAGAACCAATAATCCGGCCTACAGCTTGTTCTGTTGGGGTAGCGGCTTGTTGGGGTACACGGATTTTTCTAGCTTTTTTCAAGCCTTGAGCGAAATCTGTACCAATTTCTTCACACAATTTGAGTGTGACTTCATCAGGCTTAAATTTTACCTTCAGGGTATCAAAGCCAAACCGATATCCAGCATCTCGGAGTTTACCTTCAACTAAATCTAAGGCTTCACCACTCCAACCGTAGGAACCAAATACCCCAGCGAGTTTGCTGTTGTCTCCAGTAGCGAGAACAATACCCAAAGCGGTGTGAATAGGAGTAGGTGCATGACCACCTATGGTGGGAGTACCGATAATAAAAGCATCTGCTTTTTCTACAGTATTACGAATGTCATCAGGTAGGGCAAATTCACAGTTAATTGATTGAACTGCAACCCCACCTTTGGTAAGTCCCAACGCCATAGCCTGTGCTAAAATTGCCGTATTGCCATAGGCTGAAGCGTAAAGTAACGCCACGGAAATTTCCCGATTCTTTTGAGAAACACTCCATTCTCCATAGGCTTTTGTCAGTTCAATTAAGCCGCTGCGAATTAACGGCCCGTGACCTACAGCATACATTCTCACTTGCAAATCTGAGATTTTCTCCAAAGCTGCTTCTACGTGGATTGCATGGGGAGCCATCAAGCAATTAAAGTAGTAACGCTGGTCTTCTTTGAAGGTTTCTGAGTTGTCATCAAATACGTCATCTCCACAGATATGCACTCCAAATAATTTATCTGTGTAGAGAATTTGGGTTTGTTGATCGTAGGTACAAAGTGCTTCTGGCCAACGGGGACTAGGTGTAGGTAAGAATTTTAAAACATGACCTTTACCCAAATCTAAATTTTCTTTCCCTTTCATGACCAAAACTTTGATATCTTGGTCTAGGAAAGCTGCTCGTAAATTAGCAGATGCAGGCAGAGAACAAACAAAAGTTATTTGTGGTGCAACTTCTAACAGGGCTTTTAAAGTTGGTATACGGTTGGGACTAAAATGACCCAAAATTACATAATCCAACTTTCTGAAGTTAACTGTATTCTGTAATGCTTCCAGATAAATTGCGGTGAAACTTTCCCCTGGAGGATCAATCAATGCAGTTTTATCGGCTTCTATTAAATAGCAATTGGAGGTAGTTCCTCTTTCAAGTGCATATTCAATTTCAAACCTTAGACGTGACGCACTTCTGGCTCTGAGAACTTTTGTGTTGGTAGCAATAGGTAGAATTTGTACGTCGCGTGGTTTGGAATTGCTCATAGGTGTTTGTTGTGGAGAAAAAACTTGTGACAACCAGTTTTTAGCAGATTCAAAAGCGTTAGAAAGAGGATCTGGGAAGCTCATAATAATTATGAAATACTTGCAGGAAAATATCTGTGCATTGCAATTCAAAATTTTAAAATGTGTAATTCATAATTCATAATGAGATTTTTAATTACGAATTACGAATTACAAATTACGAATTAGTAGTAATTCCCTACTTTGCGATGGCGTACTGCTGTGATTCCATCAGGCTTGGAAACACGTCCATCTTCGACTGTGCAGTATAAAATCCAATGGTCGCTACATTCCATGCTGCTGACAACTTCACATTCCATGTATGCGAGTGCGTCTGTAAGAATGGGTGAACCGTTTTTGGCGGTTTGGGTTTTCACGCCGGCAAATCTATCCGCACCGGGATGTAAACGCTTGAGGAAGTGCTTTTTCAGGTCTTGATAGTTTCCTTCTTCCAGGACATTAAGAACAAAGCGATCGCCTAATTGGAGTAAGTTATCAATAGCCCGGTCTTTAGCCACGGCAATTGTGAACCCTAAAGGCTGTAAACTAGCTTGTGTCACCCAGGAAGCGATCATTGCTCCACTCATATCACCTTTTTTGGCGGTGACAATATACAAGCCGCTGCTAATTCTACCCAACGCTTTTTCCATGTTCACGTCGAGGGACTTGATTTGTTTGATGTTGCGTTCTCGCATAATCAATTGTCCCAAGTCTGTACCAGCTTCTCCACAAAGTTGGTAGGTTGATGCACTGGGAACTTCTTTAATGCGAATTGCGGGGAAGCCTTCTTTGACACCTAAGTCAATAAATTTACGGCGTAGGGTATCAATGGGTTCATCATCGCCACCATAACATTCAAATAGTCCTACTACTTGCTTATTTTTGGCGACTGATAGCAATGAACTCATCCCAGCTTGAGCCGTTACGGAGGTACTGGGAGGCATTCCGATAATAATACCCGATGCTCTACCTGCTAGTTCTTGAATTTCTTGGAGTTCTGCTGTGTTGAGATCTATGACTTCTACTCCAACTCCAGCTTTTTGGATACCTTCAGAAATGGCCATAGCCAAGCGATCGCTATATCCATATTCTGAGACATAGAATAAACCAACTACAGTCTCTGCTGTAGCTTGTTTTTGGCTCCAGTTTTGGTAACACTCTGTCAGCAGATCTAGGTTATGATGCAGTAATGGGCCATGTCCGTTAGCAATTATTTTGATTTTGCCAAGTTCACCCATTCTCTTCATTGCATTCAATAGAGAACGAGCATTAGGACCCATTAAGCAATCGTAATAAAATCGGAAGTCGGCTTCAATCGCTTCTAAGTCTTCATCAAAGGTGCGATTGTCGCAGAAATGCATTCCAAATGCATCACAGGTATAGAGGATTTGGGTTTGGCGATCAAAGCTGAAAATGGTGTCAGGCCAGTGTAAATTGGGCGCACTGACGAATTCGATTTCATGTCCTTTACCAATATCGATGCGATCGCCACTTTTGACAATTCGCTTGGAAAAAGGATCATGTACCAAGCCTTCTAAAAACTGAAGCGCAACTTTAGAAGCTAAAACAGTTGCTCTCGGCGCTAACTGTAATACGTCTTCTACCAAACCACTATGATCTGGTTCTGTGTGGCTGACAATAATGTAATCAATGGTCTTGGGGTTAACAATACCTTTTAAAGTTTCTAAATACAGGTCACGAAACTTCTGGTGAGAAGTATCAATCAAAACTGTTTGTTCACCCCTAATTAAATATGAATTATAGGTTGTGCCGTTTTGCAGTCCAAATTCAATATCAAAACGATCTCGATCCCAATCAAGAGAGCGAATCGCCGTGGTGTTAGGGGCAATTTCTACAGTTTGTATAGTTAACCGGGGCTGAACTTTCTCTGAGATCGCTACCATGATTCGTCTCCGAGTCCAAATAATATTCTTTTCTCTTCCCCATTTTCTTCTTAAATTCTTTTTAAAGTTGTAATCAAGAATATATTTCGGTAAATTTAACTTGTATCAATTCATGCTCTTTTTCAGCATATTTTATGACTAGAAAAATATACTAATTATGGAATATGTCTAATGCAATACGACTTAAATATTTATTTTTCTTGGCATAATTTAAAATCCTTAAACCATCATACAGATATTCGCTTTTCTTGACAAATAATTTGTCAACATAATTCGTAATTCGTAGTTACAATCAATGGGGGCTTGTACCCTCTTTAATTACGTTCGCGTAGCGTTTCCGCAGGAAATAAGTAGAAAGGCACAAAAAAACCGTAGACGCGTAGCGGCTTCTCGAAGAGTACTATGTAACTAAACGTAAAGTTGCCCAAAAACCTCTTTCCTCCTGCCTCCTGCCCTCTGCCTCCTGCCTTGTCATAACGACAATTTTTAACGCCAACCTACTTATTACAAATTACGAATTAGTAATTATTTCGTCAATTCTTTTTGAAATCTGATTCTATGCAACTTCATATTAATTTGCTTTGAATCCTTCTTATCGAGTAATGCGGAGAATTTTATCCCGCTGTGGAGGACAATTTCCCCGTCCATCACAGTTACTGGTGGTGACATATAATTCACCATCTGTCCCCATAATCGCCTCTCGCAGTCGTCCATATTGACCTTGCAAATACACCTCATGACGCTCAACTTGTTGGGGAGACTGGGGGTTGAAAACAACGCGCTGCAAGTGTTGAGAACGGAGGGTGGCAATAATTAAGCTACCTTTCCACTCAGGAATAGAATTGCCAGTATAAATTGCTGCCCCACCAGGAGGTAAAGCTTCACGCCAAACAATTGACGGAGTAACCATTCCTTTCTTTGATTCACAACGGTAGATAGTAGGCCAGCCCATATTGTCTCCTGCTTTTGCTAAACTGAGTTCATCGTGACCCCTTCTTCCCAAATCCCCACTAGGTCCGTGGTCTGTTACCCAGAGTGTCGATTTATCCAGCCAATCAAACCCCTGAGTGTTGCGAATCCCAGTTATATAGACAGGATTGTTAGCAAACGGATTATCTGGTGGCACTTGTCCGTCAGGTGTCACACGCAGAATTTTACCAGCAAGGCTATTAACATCCTGGGAACTTTGCGGTTCTTCTGGCATCACCCGTGCCAATGTAAAGCATTCTATCTGGTCCAAAGCGAATACGACCACCATTATGAAATTGTGCTACGGGAATATTGTCAACAATTACCCGATCTGGTGAAGCAGTAAGTCCATTCTCAGATAGTCGCCATCTTTCCACACGATTAACCTGTGATCCATTTTTATCAGCAGTGTAGTAAATGTAAAAAAATCGGTTTTTGGCAAAGTTAGGATGAGTGGCAATACCCAGTAAACCATCTTCACCGCTTTCTGTTACGTTGATAGTAGCTACTGGTTGAGAAATAAGTTTACCACCCCGCACGAGGCGAACTCGTCCCGGTCGTTCGGTAACTAACATATCTTGATTGGGCAGAAAAGCTATTCCCCAAGGAACTTCCAAACCTGTTACCACTTCTTCTACCCGTAGTTTTACCTGTCCTTGGGAACCGAAGCCATTTTCTACTAAAGTACAGGCTTGATTTTTAGTAGCAGTTTCTTGGCTGACTTGTTGGGCTGTTTGTGTTTGTTGATTGTTAGTGTTTGTGGACTCAGTTGTGGGTAAGTTGCAAGCTGAAATTCCTACTAAAACCATGCCAAAAAGTAATTTGGCTGCAAAAGTTTTTGTCTGTTTCATTATTTGTTCTGTCCAAACAATCGCTGCCTGCATGATCTTGAAAATGGCTAATAAATAATTTATTTTTATAATTTATTGCCAATTTAGTATAAAGGTAATTGGCAGCTTGGTTTTTTATTTACTATCAAAACCATATACAATATCTGTAGTTTAATTTAACTACATCTATCCACGGACTTATTTAACAATTGGTGGTTTTGGCTGTGAAGCTGTACCTATGAAAAAAAAGTGATTTTTAGCCTAAATTTATTTCTGGGGACATAGCTGCCTTCTTAATTCCATCAACAAAATATTGTAAGTAGATAGGTGGGCTTTAAAAAATATAAGATAGACCTAACCCCCCAGCCCCCTTCCCTACCAGGGAAGTGGGAGTCAAAGCCTCTCCATTATTAAGAGTTATTCCTTTTCCCTCTCCTTGTAGGAGAGGGTTAGGGAGAGGTTTTATATTTAATTGCGCCAAGCTACTTAGGTAGGCAGAATAAAACCCTTTTTCCCCATCCCAACGACAATTTTTAATGCCAATCTACTTATACCAGATTAATATGAAGCTGCATAGAATAATTGTAGCTTGCTTCCGGTAGGGTACGCGGATGTACGCAGATAAACGCGGATAAAGACAGATAAATCAATGGATTTTAGAATTATGTGCAACTTCACATAAAATTGGTATTAGCAGGCTATTCTGAATATTTGCCGACAAACATAAAAACTCAAAACTGCTTTCTTTTCAAGGCAATTTTGAGTTTTTATTTGGAGAATTGAAGAGATTATGCAAATTTTGTTTGTACTTTCTTCTGAAGTAAGTTGATGATTGCAGCCTTTTGTAAAATTCCGACTAACAATCCATTGTCACGAATTACAGCCAGTGCTGATAATTTTTGTGTTTCGAGTAACTGTACTACTTCTAGCAACGGTTTATCCGATTGTACAGTGCTAGACTGCTCGATTGGTTTCATCACATGGAGGACTTGAGTTTCTGCCCATAGTGTATTCGGGATGGTTCGCAAGTCATCAACTGATATCGCTCCTAGCAATTGTCCTTGCTCATCTGTCACCAAGAAACGACGGTATTCCTGAGCATTTAAGAGATGTTGATCAGCAAACTCTCTTAAACTCAAATTCGCTTTGACAATTGGGCTATCGTTGTTTACAGCATCCGCTGCTGTTAAACCTGTGAGTTTCTCTTGCACTCTAGCAAATTGGGCAGCATTACCAGCATTTTGCAGCAAGAATAAGCCAATTAACAAGTTCCAGACGTTAACAAAGCTACCAAACAATAGTAAAGGAATTAAACCAGATGCGATCGCTAACCAACCAAAGATTTGTCCAATTCGGCTGGCAACAACCACTCCTTTATAGGATTTACCAGTAATTTTCCAAACTATTGCTTTAAGTATATTTCCTCCGTCCAAAGGTAAGCCAGGAATGAGGTTAAATAGAGCTAATGTCAAATTAACAGAAGCTAGTAGACCCAATATAGCTGCCAATGGTCCTGATGCGGCAGTTGCAAAACCAACTGCGGTCGCTGTAGCGAATAGTATCAAACTAACTATTGGTCCAGCAATGGCTACCCAAAAAGCTTCTCCCGGAGTTTGTGATTCTTTTTCTAAGCTGGCCAGTCCACCAAATATAAACAGCGTGATTGATTTAACATCAATTCCTTGGCGAATAGCGACAAAGCTGTGTCCTAATTCATGGGCGACAACTGAACCAAATAACAATAGCGCCGTCATCAATCCTAGTACCAAAGGTAATCCCCCACCTAATTGGGGAAATTGTGCCGCTAGTCCACTGCTAAGCTGTTGTGCAGCTAGATTGTATAATAGAGAATTAAGTAACTAAGCGATAGCTTCTGAGTTATGCCAGCAAAAAACCATCTGTCTAAAGAACAGAGAG
>NZ_JACJST010000022.1 GCF_014698305.1 Anabaena lutea FACHB-196
TAACAATTATATGATTCGAGTTCTCAGTTCCTGTTTCATTGACTCTACATTAGATTCCTCTCATCCCTTATGTCAAGCCTAATTGAGATGCTCTTACCCTGTTCTAATTCATCCACCAATAGTAAAGCTTCAGGAGTTTTACCCTGTTCTAGAAGTTGTCTCAGTTCTAGTAGTTCTTCCATGTTAGTTGTGTAAATTTTGATTAACAATTAATATTTATTATATTTTCAATTCATTACTAAACGTACCTATGGTGGATTTTTTAAATGCAGAGAGCATAGCATGAATTTATCTGTTGGTGTTTAGAGTTAACGATGAAACGCATCCATGAGATTTGTGGTAAGAGTGCCTTGAAACCTAACTATTTCTCGATCAGTACGGACAACAGAACTTTAATTACCAATGCACATAGTTTGGTTTCTGGCGAAGATCAGTACGAAAATGTGAATTTCTGGGATCTAGCTACAGGTGAGTTGATTAGAGTTTTTGATTTTCGACACGACCATATTAGTTTTGGCTGTAATGAAAGATGGCTTTTAGGAATTGTTTACAATGCGAATGCCATCATTACACTGAATCTAACAACGGAAGAATATAATCTTTTTGTTGATGCTGCACCAAGCTGTCTGTCTGTAAAAGAAAACAATATTTCTCCTCTTGCTATCAGTCCGTATGAACCGATTTTTGTCTGTGGAGATTTTGTCTACAACTCCCCGCAGACAGGGAACATCAAGGTTTATAACTTACTAGCAGAACCTATTAGTCAAGAAATAGGTTCTATTAGGCTCCCAGTTCAAAAATTTAGGTGGAACCCTCAAGAGTATCCTGCCTGCAACTCATCTGTCTTAATTAGTCCAGATAGTAAGGTTATGCTCAGTCAGACAGTGCTTACACATTACGGTTTTCATCATTTATGGGATTTACAGACAGGTGAACTGATTCGGACATTTGATGTCTTAAGTTGTGGATTAGCAGAGTGCCTTGCAGTTAACAAAATGGGACAGATACTTGCTTGTGGTTGGAGATTAGGACAAATTCAGATTTGGGATATACTTACTGGCAATACTATTTGTTCTATAGATGGTCACTTACCTGTGACAATGACCATGAATGGACGGCTTTTAACATACTGTAATATTGAGAGCAAAATTGTTGTTTGGGATATTGAAAGTAATCAGGAACTCTGGACGTTGAACAACAGTTCGACAAAAATTGAGCGAATTACCATAAGTCCAGATGGAAAGTGGGCTGCAAGTTACAATCAAGATCAAACAATCGAGATTTGGTGTTCGGTTTAGAAATCTCCAAGTACCAGCGCAGCAATAAGTATAAATATTACCTCATTTACCTAAAATCTGCTGTATTTTCATTCTAGTATTAATTCTTCTAATACCAAAAAAGTTTATACTGCTAAAAGCTGTTTTTGGTCAATAAACGTCAATGAGTACCGATAAAACCACGGAATTACCGCTTTGGGTACAAGATAGAGAAGTAGTCCTGACTCATGATCAAGGGGTAGAATGGCGAGAAGGACAAAAGCCAGACTATTCTTATACTAATGAATTTCTACACAAAGAAAGTAAATTTAACCATCCCGAAGGTTCTTTAGAAGCGATAGCCCAAAATTTAGTTCGCACCTTTGAAATGGAAGCTTCTCATAAATTGAATCCTCAACAATGGCTTTCTATCGTTGCGGACAAATTTAGAATGAGTAGCAACGGCGGACAACAATACACCGCTAAAGAAGTAGTTGAACAAGGAACATACAACTTATTTATAGTTGACAACGAGCATTATTGTCCAGCGGCTGAAACCTTTGAATCTTCATTTGAACTGTTTCACAAAGCCTTTCCCAACGGCTTTTTATGGGAATTAACAGAAGTCCTATCTGGACCACCTAACGTTACCTTTAAATGGCGACATTGGGGAACATTTACAGGTACATATAAAGATTATGCACCCACAGGGGAAACAATAGAAATAACGGGTATGAGTATAGCCCGTGTAACTGAAGATTTAAAGATTGAATCTTTAGAGCATTATTTTGATAATAATGCATTCTTGCAAAAATTAACTGCTGGTGGTTGTCCCTTCCATTCTTAATATATTGTAGGGGTTTAGCAATGCTAAACCCTCACAAATTGACGGATATATAGATTTTATTTACCATAATTTAAATGGTAAATTTTAATATGAATATTTCTAGCAACACCTCATTAATAGAAGTTCGCACTGCATTAAAACAAATTTGGGGTTATGATGATTTTCGTCCCCCCCAAGGGGAAATTGTCAGAACTTTATTATCCCAAAAAGACGCATTAATTATTATGCCCACAGGTGGGGGAAAATCAATTTGTTTTCAACTTCCCGCATTATTGAAAACCGGATTAACTTTAGTAGTTTCTCCCTTAGTAGCACTAATGGAAAACCAAGTAGAAGAACTGCGACAGAGAAATCAAAAAGCCGCACTTTTACATAGTGAATTACCTACTTCTCAGCGTCGTGCAACTTTACAAGCTTTAGAAAAACAACAATTAAGATTATTATATTTATCACCAGAAACTTTACTCAGTCCCCCGGTTTGGGAAAGATTATCTCATCCCCAATTACAAATTAATGGAATTATCCTGGATGAAGCTCATTGTTTAGTACAATGGGGTGATACATTTCGTCCAGCTTATCGGCGTTTAGGTGCAGTTCGTCCAGCGTTATTAAAATCAAAACCACCAGGAACTAAAATTAGTTTAGCAGCTTTTACCGCAACGGCTGATCCTTCAGCACAAAAGATTATTTCTACAGTTTTACAATTACACCAACCTGATAGTTTTAAACTTAATCCTTACCGTCCAAATTTACATCTTAGTATTCGTATTGCTTGGACACCAAAAGGAAGAAAACAACAATTATTAAAGTTTATTCAAAATCGACCAAATCAAACAGGTTTAATTTATGTCCGCACTCGGAAAGATAGCGAAAATTTAGCAGAGTGGTTAACAGAAATGGGATATAAAACTGCTAGTTATCATGCAGGATTAGGTGCAACAGAAAGACGCGCAGTAGAAACAAGTTGGTTAGGTGGAAAAATACCGTTTGTTGTTTGTACCTGCGCTTTTGGAATGGGGATTAATAAAAGTAATGTGCGCTGGGTAATTCATTTTCATGCACCACATTTGCTATCTGAATATGTGCAAGAAATGGGACGTGCTGGAAGAGATGGAAAACCAGCGGAAGCCTTAACTTTAATCAGTGAACCAACGGGTTTTCTAGATGCTGAAGATAAACAAAGACAGCAATTTTTTCAAGAACAAATGTTGAAGCAACAACAAAAAGCCCAACAGTTAGCGAAAAAATTACCAAAACAGGGAGAAGTAAATGCTGTAACGCGACAATTTCCTGATGCTGCAACGGCGCTTTCTTTACTTCATAGTAGTGGACAATTGCAATGGCTTGATCCTTTTAATTATGTGATTTCTTCAAAATCAGGAAATCAGCCACAAATGCAATTACAAGCTGCTAAACAAATGAATGAATATTTGCATACTAAAAAGTGTCGTTGGCAATTTTTATTAAATGCTTTTGGTTTTGGTAAAGAATCTGCAAATTGGCGTTGTGGACATTGTGATAATTGTCGAATTTGATTTGTGTGTACATCGTACGCCTAAAATGCTATAATCTGAATTTAGGATGTTCGCTAAATCGCCAAGATGTTAGAAACCTCTTCACCCAAAGACAGTAGAGTTGATTTGAGGGTTACACAAGAGCAAAAAGAACTCTTAGAACAAGCAGCAGCCCTTAAAGGAGTTTCCTTGACTGCTTATACCCTTTCTCATCTGCTTCCCATTGCTAGACAGGAAATAGATTCCCACGAAAGACTAGTTTTATCAAGTCGGGATAGGGATTTATTTATGTCTGTAATAGAAAATCCTCCACAACTAAAGGGAAAACTCAAAACTACCCTGAAAAAGTTTCGGGATAAATATGACAAATAGCGAGGAGAGATGGAATTTTCTACCGATTGAGAAGAAATATAAAAAGAATTCTTTTGACTGTGGTTATCAAGTTCTTAATGACTATCTAAAAAAATATGCTGGACAAAACCATCAAAAAGGTATTGCTAAAACCTTTGTGGCGGTGAAAGAATCAGGAAGTATGAAAGTTGATGGTTACTATACACTGAGCGCGAGTATTATTGAGTATGAATTCTTGCCTGAATCTTATCAAAAAAGAATACCTGCTTATCCGATTCCTGCTACTTTAATTGGTAAGTTGGCAGTTGATAATACTGTAAAGGGACAAGGTTTAGGGGGAGAACTTTTAGCAGATGCATTATATCGTATTGTTCGCGCTGCTCAAGAAATTGGTATTTTTGCAGTAAGAGTTGATGCTATAGATTTACAAGCTAAGGAATTTTATCTAAAACATGAGTTTATTCCTTTTTTAGATCGGGAATTATCTTTGTTTTTACCTGTAGAAACAATTTCTAAAGAGTTTGATTTTTAACATTTATATGCAGTAAATATTAGTTCAAAGATTCTAAAAAAGGACGTATTCCTCCACTGTAAAGTAAGTCTTGCATTTTAAAATCACCGGAATATTTTATTTCTGCTGTGGGTTTAAAACCTGCGATTATACAATCGCATTCACTTGATATCTTGTCTACCACAATATAATTCATTAACAATATACAAATAAGAACTTTATTTTGATGAATTTCTTCTGATTGGATATTCCACTTTATGCTATCTATTCTAGTCATCCTATCTTGCCAAAGATAAAATCCACACTCATCTACATCATCTTCACTTAATTTATTTTTGCATATATCTCTTAAGGATATTCGATTTAAGGTTTTAGTTTTTACCTGTATACCAATATGTTTATTATTTTTAACTAAAAAATCTATTCCACCATCTCCACCAGAATGAATTTTATAATCCACCCCTGTAATTAGGTTGTTTAAATAGACTTTGACTGCTTCTTCTCCAAGTTTACCTATCTTGTAGTTCATATAAGAATCTACAGCAGGTTCATGATTATATTTTTCAGCTAACTCACCACAAAATCTATCAATCTTTTCTTCATCAAGTGCTGAAATTATAATTCGTTCGCTTGGGTATGATCTTTCACAGTAAAATGGGTGATAATTGAAATGACTGAGGGTAAGATTATCATATTCTGGGTTGCTTAAGCTGTACTTTAATCTTTGAATAAAGTCTTGTTGCTGCGCCTGTAAAACTTTTTGCCAAGTCAGTTCTTTCATGATTCATGCTGATTTGAAATCGTTGGTTCATTTCAAAGAATTATCAAGGGCGGGGAAACCCCGCCCCTACATTAAAACTGCTGCAAAAAGCGCAAATCGCTATTATACAAACGGCGAATATCGTCAATTTGATGTAAAACCATCGCAAAGCGTTCTACACCAAAACCAGCAGCAAAACCACTATAAATCTCTGGATCATAACCCACAGATTTTAATACATTCGGGTCAACCATTCCGCACCCCATGACTTCTAACCAGCGTCCATTCCACTGCAAATCAACTTCCGCAGAAGGTTCAGTAAAAGGGAAATAACTAGCGCGGAAACGAATTGGTAAATCACCAAAAATCGCTTGTAAAAATACCTTAACTGTGCCTTTGAGGTCTGTAAAACTCAGTCCTTCATCAATGGCTAAGAGTTCAATTTGATGGAAAACTGCGGAGTGGGTAGCATCTACATCATCTCTTCGATAAACTCGTCCTGGGGCGACAATTCTAATCGGTGGTTCTTCCTTTTCCATGTGGCGAATTTGCACCGATGAAGTATGAGTCCGCAGTAAATTCCCATCTGGTAAATAGAAGGTATCCTGCATATCACGGGCTGGGTGGTCAGGTGGGGTGTTGAGAGCTTCAAAATTGTAGTAATCTGTTTCCATCTCCGACCCTTGAGCCACGGTGTAGCCCATACCGACAAAGATATCCAACGCCTGGTCAATGATACCATTGAGGGGATGAATGCGACCTTGGGGGCGGTAAATACCGGGCATAGTCACATCTAAAGTTTCAGACTCTAGCTGTGCTTGAATTTGAGCAGATTCTAAAACGGTGCGTTGCTGGTCAAGAGAGTTTTGGATGGCTTCTTTAACTGTATTAGCGATCGCGCCAATTTTGGGACGTTCCTCCGCACTCATTTGTCCCATGCTGCGTAACAGCGCCCCCAATTGCCCTTTTTTGCCCAAATAGTTAACTCGCAGTTCTTCCAGGCGTTCCAGGGTATCAGCAGATGCGATCGCTGCTTCTCCTTCTTGGCGCAATGCTAAAAGTTGATCCTCTAAATTGCTAGTCATTAGTCATTATCTTGAGTTATTAGTCATCAAAAAAGGGAACAGCGAATAGAGAACAGAGAACAAAATTTCCTATTTCCTGTACCTTCACTTTCATGGCAGATTTCAGGTGGACTATGAAACCCGATTTGAAACTCCCTGTTCCCTGTTACCTCATTAATAGTCTATAGTCCAAAGTTATGGACTGGAGAATAAATAAGCTTTGTAATATGCCATTAATAAACTAGACTATTTCTCTTTTTAGCAGTTTAGAGGTATTTTTTATTCTTCACTTGTGACCGCAGACACTGACAACCGACCCTTAACTGATGAATATCGAAGTATGAAATTACTAATTAGCAACGATGACGGCATTTCTGCCCTGGGTATCCGTACCTTAGCTAACTGCTTGGCAGAAGCGGGTCATGATATTACAGTAGTTTGCCCAGATCGAGAGCGTTCAGCAACAGGACACGGACTAACATTACATCAACCAATTCGCGCCGAAATAGTGGAATCACTTTTTCATCCTGCCATCAAAGCATGGGCTTGTGATGGCACACCATCCGATTGCGTAAAATTGGCATTGTGGGCATTACTAGATTCGCGCCCTGATCTAGTGCTATCAGGCATTAATCAAGGTGCCAATTTAGGAACAGAAATTCTTTACTCTGGAACTGTTTCCGCCGCAATGGAAGGAGTGATAGAAGGAATTTCCAGCATCGCCCTAAGTCTTGCCAGTCATACATACAAAGACTTTCACCCAGCTGCGAACTTTGCCAAACTCCTAGTAGATCAGCTAGTAGCAGAACCTCTCTGTGACTTGATGTTGCTTAACGTCAATATTCCTCCCGTCCCGTCGGCAGAAATTGCTGGTGTCACTTTTACCCGTCAGGGAGTGCGCCGCTACGTTGATGTTTTTGACAAAAGAGTAGATCCACGAGGAAAAACTTACTACTGGTTAACAGGAGAGATTTTAGAGGATGTAGAACCGCCCACAGGGTTGAATTTACCGCTAAACATTCCCATCGATGTGCAGGTGATCCGTGAAAACTACATCAGTATTACCCCATTGCAATACAATCTTACTTATGCCAATGCACTGCAACAATTATCGCAACGGGAATTTAAACTTCCGTAAATTTTTGGTTTTCTGATTCAGACACCAGACGAAATTAAATTCATGACCGCACAATTTAAGCTATAAAAAAGTGAGGAGATATATTGAAATCACTAAATAAGTATAAACTCTAATATCGTGAAAAATGGTATACTTGAATACACCAGTCGTAATTTTCCAAAAAGTCCTTAAACAGGGTATGATGTTTTACCAATAAAGACCTAGTAACAAAGGTAGTAAGACAGCATAAACTAAAAAAAATAAGACCAATCCTTTTTAATCGATCGCCCGCTCAGTCCAGCAACCAACACCCATGTCTAGGATAGAGAACCAGTTTACAGTACAATTTTGGGGCGTCAGGGGCAGCATCCCCTGTCCAGGTATAAAAACCGTCCGTTATGGGGGTAATACCCCTTGCATAGCAATGCAAGTGGGCGGTAAGCGCTTAATTTTTGATTGTGGTACAGGAGTTCATGTTTTGGGGCAATCTTTGTTACCCCAAATGCCCGTAGAAGGTCACATATTCTTTACTCATAGCCACTGGGATCATATGCAGGGGTTTCCTTTCTTTACCCCAGCATTTATCAAAGGTAATAAATTTAATATCTACGGAGCGATCGCACCAGATGGCTCGACAATTGAGCAAAGGCTCAATGATCAGATGCTTCATCCCAACTTCCCCGTACCCTTGCAGATTATGCAAGCACACTTGAATTTCTACAACATTAAAGCGGGACAACCAATCGAAATCGAGGACATTTTCATAGAAACTGCACCTTTAAACCATCCAGGTGAAGCCGTAGGATATAGAGTTAACTGGCGAGGTGGTTCTGCTGTTTACATCACAGATACTGAACATTTTCAAAATAAATTGGATGAAAATGTCCTGTGGCTGTCCCGTGATGCCGACATCGTCATTTACGATTCCACCTACACAGATGATGAATACTATTCTCCAAAATCACCAAAAATTGGTTGGGGACATTCCACCTGGCAAGAAGCTGTAAAAATAGCACAAGCAGCCAACGTCAAAACCCTGGTGATTTATCACCATGACCCCGCCCACAACGATGATTTTTTAGATAATGTCGGCAAAGAAGCAGTTGAGAAATTTCCTGGTGCAATCATGGCACGGGAAGGATTAGTGCTTCAGGTTCCAGTCTTAGATCCTTTCACAGAATCTTTTTCTGTCAGCAAGTTAGTGTAATTTCTAATTGATAATGCGTAATAGTGCCGACCGTTTCGTTAGGGATAAGTAATTATCACCCCATGTTTAAAGCCAGGGGCTTGTAACCTTGAATTACGTTGGCGTAGCCTGCTATAAGCACTATTACGAATTACGTTGGCGGTAGCCTGCCGTAGGCACTATTACGAATTAGTAATTATTTGGTCAGTGTAAAGATTCTCAATTTGAGGGATTTATAGATTTTAGATTAGATTGGTGATCAGGAGCTTTCAGCGTCAGAGCATACCTATTGCTTAGATGGCGACAACTGGTAAATTAACTTTATAGTTTCACCAACAGCCCAAAAAAAGCCGCTAGATGCCTCTCTAAGGGCTGAGGGTAGGTAAACAACTCCCCCTAGCAAAAAAGGGGCTATGGTTCCCCTCACAGGGTTGCCCAGCGCTGATAGCTAAGATAAACCTAAAATCCCAGAATCCACGTGCTAAATTTGTCTCAAAATGGGTGTTCTGTGTGGGTTGCTTCCTCGACCAAATTGGCTCTAACACCAACTGCTGTTGCCCTTGGAAAATTTGATGGTGTTCATCTTGGTCATCAAAAGGTAATTCAACCAGTTTTGCAGTCAGTTGGGAATGAAGAGGGGTGGGGAGATGGGGAGAAATTACCAGAAAACTCACCCCAAAAACCTACATACTCAACAGTTGTCACCTTTCATCCCCATCCACATGAGTTTTTTACAGGCCAACCCCGTGCTTTGTTAACACCGCTGGATGAAAAAGTTCAACAGTTGCGATCGCTTGGGGTAGAACAACTGGTATTATTGCCCTTCGATAAAGAACTATCAGCCCTATCACCTGAAGAATTCGTAGAAAAAATCCTTGTCCAACAACTGCAATGTCAACGAATCAGCGTTGGTCAGGATTTCTGTTTTGGTCAAAAGCGCACGGGTACTGCCCAGGATTTGCAAATACTCGCAGCCAAGTACAAAATACCCGTAACCATCGTTCCCATCCAAACTGATACCAACGATTTACCCGCAAATGGTAAAAGCGTTAATAATACTTCGAGTGAAGACCATCGGATTAGCACTTCATTGATTCGCCAAACTTTGCAAGAAGGCGATATTCAACGGGCAACTCGCTTATTAGGCAGACCCTACACCCTGACGGGATTAGTTATCCCAGGTCAACATTTGGGTAAAACCATCGGCTTTCCTACCGCTAACCTCCAACTACCAAAAGACAAATTTTTACCCCGTCAAGGAGTTTATGCAGTTCGGGTTATCATCCTCAGCGAAACGTCAGATACACCTCCGACTCAGAACTTAGGTGTAATGAATATCGGCAATCGCCCCACTGTCAACGGTACTGATTCCTCGGTAGAAGTACATTTGTTAGATTTGTCTACTGATTTATACGGTAAAAACCTAGTTGTGCAACTAGTAAAATTTTTGCGTCCTGAACAAAAATTCCCTTCTCTAGAAGCCCTAAAAAGCCAAATTCAACTTGACTGCACCGTAGCCAGAGAAATTTTGAGTAGAGAATGCTGAATTGGGAATGTTAATAGGGAACACTGTATATAGAAGAAGGTGACAGGTGACAGGTTACAGGTGACAGTGAAGAGGAAATAGGTAAGAAGTAATATGTTATTCTCCCAACCTCCCAACCTCCCAACCTCCCAACCTCCCAACCTCCCAACCTCCCCAGTCCCTAATACCTAGTGAGCATGAGAGAAAAAATTGACGCTTTAACACAAAATCTGGCTCGTACCATTGTTGGCAAAAATGAAGCAATACGCTTAGTGCTAGTTGCTTTGCTGGGTGGTGGTCATGCCCTTCTAGAAGATGTCCCTGGAGTTGGTAAAACCCTGCTTGCCAAATCTCTAGCGCGATCGCTTGATGGTAAATTTCAAAGGATACAATGTACCCCCGATTTACTACCAACGGACATCACCGGCACTAACATTTGGAACCCAAAAAGCGGCGAATTTACTTTTCTCCCTGGGCCAGTATTTGCCAATGTCCTGCTATCTGATGAAATCAACCGTGCCACCCCGCGTACTCAGTCAGCTTTACTAGAAGTAATGGAAGAGTATCAAGTCACAGTTGATGGTGTCTCTCGTCCCGTTCCTCAGCCTTTCTTTGTCATTGCTACCCAGAACCCCATCGAGTACCAAGGCACATTTCCCCTGCCAGAAGCACAAATGGATCGGTTTATGCTGTCCTTGAGTTTAGGCTATCCCTCAGAGTCAGAAGAACTGCAAATGCTGCAAACTATCCAGCAGCGTCTTCAAGTTGATGATGTGCAGCCTTGTATTACCTTGGCAGAAGTAGCTCAATTACGCCAACTTTGTTCTCAGGTACAAGTTGAACCCTCCTTGCAACAATACATCCTGGAATTAGTGCGGACAACCCGACAGGATGAAGAAATCACTCTCGGCGTTAGTCCTCGTGGTAGTGTGGCATTACAAAAAGCTACCCAAGCACTAGCTTTTATCTCCGGCAGAGATTACGCTCTTCCTGATGATGTCAAGTTTCTTGCGCCTTATGTTTTGTGTCATCGCCTCATTCCTAGAGGTGGACGCAATGCTAAAACTGTGGTGGATAGGTTATTGCGATCTGTGGCGATTCCGTAATTTTAAAAAGGTTAATAAATGTATCCAAAACTGCTGGCTTGTCTTGCTGAGGTGATTTTCCTTGATAAACAAGTCAGCGATGGGTAGCATCTAATAAATTCGTTTTGGTACATTGATTGTAGAATATAAAAAAAGAAATTTGAATTATGCAGAAAATTATTATCAAAAACTTTGGTGCAATTCAAAATGCAGAAATTGAAGTCAAGAAAATATTAGTTTTGATTGGTGAGCAAGCTAGTGGTAAAAGCACTAAGGAACATCTATCAAATACTTTCCCTAAGTTTCCTGATCTTCTACAAATAGAATTGAGAGAAGAGTTTTCAGTCACAGACTATAAAGGACAATCTTTCATTATCATCAGTATTCAATTGGACGATAATACCTTTACTATTAAACTCAATGATATTGAAACTATTGTAGAAGAATTTGATAGCAATAAATTATTTAATGTCAGCAATGATACGAGGATTGGCTTTATTCCTATTGATGGAAAACAAGGACTTTTGGGATTTGGTGATTCTCATTGCGATTTTGTCTTTTTTGATGAAACAGATTTTTGTTTTGTAGAGTTTAAATTGAATGCAACTAGTGAGAGAAAGGTAAACAAGAATAGGGTAGACGCTATTGGGCAATTAAAAAATACTATTAATTTATTTGATGATAAGTTAGAAAAAAATTACGCAGGGTTAAATTTAGAAGCTTATGTTTGTACTCCTGAATTTTACAAATACCCAAGATTCAATTCAAGTTGGCAAGAATTGGCAGAAGAGTTTTTAGAGGAAAATGGTATTCCACTTTTTGAAAGAAATTATAAAACCTGCCAATAACACATCATGCAACAAATTTTTATAAAACCTGTCTAAACATCAGGTGGTCACAGATTTCTCAATGAAGAGCTTTTTAGTTTAATAGATACAAGAAAATACAATATTTACGCTAAAGTAACTAAATTGATGTTAAATACAATTAAGCGCAAATCATCCCATCCAAGACTGAAACGCCAACTGCTGATTGTGATGCTAGTCATTTTTGGTTGGAGTATAGCCATAGGATTTATACTAGGTTTAGCCACCAGCACCCACGCAGCTAACCCTCCATCATCCCTTGGCACTGTTGACGTAGTGCCGGCACAATACCAACTAGGGCAAGAATTATATCTAGAAAACTGTGCTACCTGTCACATCGGCATACCACCAGCGGTTTTTCCCACCCAAACATGGAAAAATATCCTCCAAGATTCCCAGCACTATGGTGTACAGATTAAGCCTTTAGTAGATCCACCGCGCATTTTAGTGTGGAAGTACCTTTCTACTTTCTCTCGTCTTCACCTCCAAGATGACTCAACACCCTATCGCCTCAATGAGTCCCGTTATTTCAAAGCTTTACATCCTGGTGTTAAATTACAACAACCTGTAAACATGAACGGTTGCGTCAGTTGTCATCTTGGTGCTGTTAAGTATGACTTCCGCAGCCTGACACCAGAGTGGAAGTAGGGATTAGAGACACGGGGACGCGGAGATGGGGAGATGGGGAGAGGCGGAGATGGGGAGAGGCGGAGAAATAATTACCTACTGCCTTCTGCCTTCTGCCTACTGCCTTCTGCCTTCTGCCTTCTGCCTTCTGCCTCCTGCCTCCTGCCTCCTGCCTCCTGCCTTCTGCCTCCAATGCCCCTTCTAGCGGCAAAATGATACTATGAAGACAATTTAAAATAAGATATAAGTTAAAACCAATCATTGATTCAGGTGATTGGTTTGTTTTTATTCTGTTTTTGAGTTAATTCTGGTTTCTCAGCCATCCACAAGCAAAACGGCTGGGTTAGGTTAAATGTCTATAATCAAATAACCAAAGCTTTAATCTCCATCCCCCTTGATTTAGTTCTATAAACTGCCATGCTAAAACTTTTGTTGGGCGATCCCAACGCTCGTAAGCTTAAAAAATACCAACCTTACATTACAGAAATTAACCTTTTAGAGGAAGAAATTAAGGCGCTCTCTGATGAAGAGTTAAAAGGTAAAACCGCTGAGTTTAAACAGCGTCTGGCTAAAGGCGAAACACTAGATGATATCTTACCTGAAGCTTTTGCCCTTGTCCGGGAGTCGGGACGACGAGTGCTGGGGTTACGGCACTTTGACGTGCAACTATTAGGCGGAATCATTCTCCACACTGGGCAAATCGCCGAAATGAAAACCGGTGAGGGTAAAACTCTGGTTGCTACCTTACCGAGTTATTTAAATGCTCTAACTGGTCAAGGTGTACACGTTATTACCGTTAATGATTACCTGGCACGTCGGGACGCGGAATGGATGGGTCAGGTACACCGGTTTTTGGGGTTAAGTGTGGGGCTAATTCAGTCCACCATGACCCCTAGTGAACGCCAAAAAAACTATGCTTGTGATATTACTTATGTCACCAACAGCGAGATAGGCTTTGACTATCTGCGGGATAATATGGCGACATCGATGGCCGATGTGGTACAACGCCCGTTTAATTATTGCGTCATTGATGAAGTAGACTCGATTTTAGTTGATGAGGCGCGGACACCGCTGATTATTTCTGGACAGGTGGAAAGACCGACAGAAAAGTACTTGAAAGCAGCAGAAATCGCTTTTACACTCAAAAAAGATGAGCATTACGAAGTCAATGAAAAGGATCGTAACGTTCTGTTGAGTGATGAAGGCTTTGCCGAAGCAGAAAATCTTTTGGGTGTGACAGATTTGTTTGACCCAGAAGACCCTTGGGCGCATTTTGTGTTTAATGCGATTAAGGCTAAGGAGTTGTTCCTCAAGGATGTGAATTATATTGTCCGTAATGACGAAGTTGTTATTGTCGATGAATTTACAGGTCGGGTGCTAACGGGACGACGCTGGAGTGATGGTTTGCACCAAGCGGTTGAAGCGAAAGAACGCGTAGAAATTCAGCCAGAAACCCAAACTTTAGCCACAATTACCTATCAAAACCTGTTTTTGCTGTATCCCAAGTTGGGGGGGATGACGGGAACGGCAAAAACGGAAGAAGTCGAGTTTGAAAAGATTTACAAACGGGAAGTAACTATTATTCCCACCAATCGAGTGAGAAGACGGGAAGACCTGTCTGATATGGTATTTAAGACTGAAGCAGGTAAATGGGGTGCGATCGCTAGAGAATGCGCCGAAATGCACCAAAATGGTAGACCTGTGTTAGTGGGAACCACCAGCGTTGAAAAATCTGAACTTCTCAGCCGACTCCTGAAGGAAATGAATATTCCCCATGAGTTACTCAACGCTAGACCAGAAAACGTGGAACGGGAAGCAGAAATTGTCGCCCAAGCCGGACGCAGGGGTGCTGTAACTATTGCCACAAACATGGCAGGAAGAGGTACGGATATTATTCTCGGTGGTAACTCCGAGTATATGGCGCGGTTGAAGTTGCGAGAATACTTTATGCCCCGCATCGTCAGCCCAGAAGATGAAGATAGTTTTGGGATGCAAAGGGCTTCTGGGCTACCTATGGGTCATGGTAGTGGACAAGGTTTTGCGCCTGGTAAAAAAGTGAAAACTTGGCGGGCTTCCCCGGAAATTTTCCCTACCCAGTTGACAAAGGAGACAGAACAGCTTTTAAAAGAAGCGGTGGAAGTGGCTGTAAAATCTTACGGTGAGCGCAGTTTACCGGAATTGGAAGCAGAAGAAAAGGTAGCTGTAGCGGCGGAAAAAGCACCTACTGATGACCTGGTAATTCAGAAATTGCGGTCAGCTTACCAAAGCATTAAGAAGGAGTATGAAGTATTCACTAGCAGCGAACATGATGATGTGGTGAATAGAGGCGGTCTGCACGTGATTGGTACAGAACGCCATGAATCGCGCCGCATTGATAACCAATTGCGTGGACGGGCGGGAAGACAAGGCGACCCCGGAACGACAAGATTCTTCCTCAGCTTAGAGGATAACTTATTACGGATCTTTGGGGGCGATCGCGTTGCCGGCTTGATGAATGCTTTCCAAGTAGAGGAAGATATGCCTATTGAGTCGGGGATGTTAACCCGCAGTTTGGAAGGCGCACAGAAGAAAGTTGAGACTTATTACTACGACATCCGTAAGCAGGTGTTTGAGTATGACGAGGTGATGAATAACCAGCGTCGTGCTATCTATGCGGAACGTCGGCGAGTGTTGGAAGGTCAAGATTTGAAGGAACAGGTCATTAAATACGCTGAAAAAACGATGGATGACATCGTTGATTATTACATCAACCCTGACTTACCTTCGGAAGAATGGGAGTTGGATAAGTTGGTGGATAAGGTGAAGGAGTTTGTTTACCTGTTGGCTGATATGCAGTCAAGTCAGTTGGAGGATATGGGGGTTTTAGAAATTAAAGCTTTCCTCCATGAACAAGCGCGTATTGCCTATGATATGAAGGAAGCGCAAATTGACCAAATTCAACCGGGTTTGATGCGTCAAGCGGAACGGTTCTTTATTTTGCAACGCATAGATACTTTGTGGCGTGAACATCTGCAACAAATGGATGCTTTGCGTGAGTCGGTTGGTTTGCGTGGTTATGGTCAGAAAGACCCGCTGATTGAGTATAAGAGTGAGGGTTATGAGTTGTTCTTGGATATGATGGTGAATATCCGCCGTGATGTGGTTTATTCGCTGTTTATGTTCCAGCCTCAGCCTCAGCCAACGGTGCAGACTTCGGAAATGGTTTAAGAGTTTTTTCACGCAGAGACGCAGAGGCGCAGAGAGTTTCTTTCTGCGTCTTTTGTTTTAGGAGGAATGAACCACGAAGGGACGAAGGACACGAAGGAAGAGGAGGAAGAAGAGAGTTTTTGTGTAAAGGAATTCAGGCAACCTGTTATTTTTTAGACATTGGCTATAATATGAAAAATAAGCTATTAGGCATTAGTCACTAACTTAAAAAATTAATAATATGGTTAATCGGCAGTATTATTCAGCACGTACAGGTAAAAATGTAGATGCGATTCGTTTCGATTTACCGATGCTTCGTCGTTTATTTCGAGACATATTTTTGGCATTTACATCCAACGATTATTTTCAAGAGGCTTTTGGCTATTACTGCGTAAATGCGGGAGAAGTACCAGGTCAATTAGGTACTGATATTGAAGCTCAAATGTTTAAGAGTTTGCGAAAGTCTAATTTATGGCCAATCCAAGATAAATGCTTAGACTATACTGAAGATGATTTATTTGATGTAATAGAATTATTACACGATTGGATATCCAAGCCTATAGATGGATTTCATCATACGTGGAATGATTGTGGTTGGCACTACAATATATTTGATAAACAAGCAGGACAAAAAGAATTTCGAGATCAGATCAATTATATTCTTTGCGACTATCAAGATGGTTATGAGCTTTCTGATAAGGGTGAAATTTTAAAACAAGCAGAAGAAGGACTAGATTTACTTTTTGAAGCAGATTTACCTACCTATGATCCAGAAAATGTTGAAAAAAGAGTAGAAGCAGCAATCAGCAAATTTAGGAGCTATCGTTCAACTCTTAATGATAAACATGATGCTATTAGAGAATTAACAAATGTTTTAGAATTTATTAGACCTAAACTTAAAGAAATAATTGCTCGAAAAGACGAAGACGATTTATTTAATATAGCTAATAATTTTGGTATTCGGCATCACAATGACAAACAAAAAACTGATTATGATAAAGAAGTGTGGTATAATTGGATGTTTTCTTACTATTTAGCAACTATTCATGGATGTATAAGGTTAATGAAGAAACCAGACACCAAAAACAATAATAACTCTAATTCAGACTATTAATAGCATGGTAGCAAACTTTCATTTTAATTTTGGAGTAACACACCTTTCTAAAAGTTTGTTTGTCTCTCCAAGTAAATTATAACTAATAATACGTGCTGTTATTGCCCCATCTAAATTATCAGCAAAATATGAAGAATGGGCATCTTCAGCAGCAATAACCATTGCCATATCTGATTGACCCATATTTCTTAATGTTAGTTCAGTTCCATTTGCATCTTGCCAAACATACTGGTCAAAAAATAGTAAATCAGAACTTATTTCATTTTCTATAGCAGCTTTTAAAGGATAAGCAATTAAATCAGATGAATGGATAATATTTACCCATTTGAGTTGATAACTATTACCAGAATTTTTACTACTAGATTTATCTATAATAGAATTAACAATAGAAAAATCAATATCTAGCATTTCTTTGAGGAATAACAAAGGAGAACCTAACGTAGTAATGCTGACTAAATCTAGTCTGTGTAGTTTATCTCGAAACTGTAAAACGGAGTCATCATTAGAAATAATATCTGAAAAAAGAATATCCCAAAGAATTAAACTACCTAAAGAATGAGCAATGAAATGAATTTGAGTTTCTTTAGGGTGGTCTTGGATAAATTGGTTAAATTCCTCAAATATCCGTTTACGAATAAGTTGACCACGTTTAGGATTTTGATAAATTAAGAAATCTCCTAGAAAATTACTAATTAATTCCTTTCTTCTACATCTATATCTGTAAATATCATCTTGCCAAGATTTATATTCTGGATGTTGCTTACAAGCTCTTGAATAATCTTTATCTATATAATCAATAAGTTGATGTTTCTTATGGTTGAATAAATTTCCCCAATAGCTTGAATAAAAATATAGTGAAGTCTCAACTTTTGTTTTACGAACTTCCTTTTTGATATTTTTTATCAGTGCTTCAGCATAGGTAGACTTTTTTGTACTGACACCGTGAATAAAGAAGACGAGCATAGTAAAAGCAGCTTATTAAATATTATTCAATCATAATAAAACATCATTGCCATTTTCTGCCATTTCTATAAATGCTTGTTCCCAACCTCTTCTTACTTGTTTAACTGGGCGAATAATGAAATGATTTCCTTGAACTTCTATTTCTACTTCTGAAGTAATACCGATTTGTTCTAACAGAGTTTTAGGAATAAAAACACCTTGCAAATCTCCGATTTTGACAATTTGGGTTTTAACAGTTTTGCCCATTGTATGTGATTGAGTAAATATATTCACAATCTTAACACAAAAATCTTATAATCATGTTATTCTATAAAAGTGTATGGAGAAAAAATCCATGACTACTTTAGTGAAAGAATTATTAAGCACATTTGATAGTTTACCAGAATCAGAAAGACTAGAAATAGCTGTGGAAATTTTGAAACGAGTTACAAATTTAGACTTTCCACCTTTATCTGATGACGATTTAGTGTGGAATGCTGAAGAAATTTTTTTAGAATTAGATCAACAAGAAACAGACTATGAGTACCCCTAGACGTGGAGAAGTTTGGCTTGTTGACGTTGGTTAGACAGCAAAAGTCAGACCAACAATATTTCAAAATTCAAGGAAGAAATATTATGAATACATCTATTTCTGACCAAATTATTGAACAATTAAAAATCATGCCTCAAGACTTGCAATATCAAGTCCTGGAATTTGCCCGCAATTTGACAAAATCAAAAATCAAAGGTGTTCCCGGTAAAGAATTACTAAGGTTTGCAGGTTCAATACCCAAAGAAGACTTACAGCTAATGAGTGAAGCAATAGAACAAGATTGTGAAAAGGTTGACTTTGATGAATGGTAGATACTTGCTCGATACTAATATCATTATTGCTTTCTTCGCTGATGAAATAGCAGTCAAAAACAACCTTTCACAAGCAACTGAAGTTTTCATTCCCAGTATTGCAGTAGGGGAATTGTTTTATGGTGCTAGAAAATCGGGACGTTCAAAAGAGAATATAGAACGTATTGAAGAATTTATTGCTAAAAATACTGTGCTTGAATGTAATACAGAAACATCTCGAATATACGGTGAAATAAAAAATCAGCTACGTTTAAAAGGTCGTCCCTTACCTGAAAATGATATTTGGATTGCTGCAATAAGTCTTCAATATAATCTAATTTTAGTTACGCGCGATGCTCATTTTCAGGAAGTTGAAAATTTACAAACTGTTTCTTGGATATAGCACGCAGATTGGTAATAAAAAAATAATCATGACAGAAAATATTGAAATAACAAGCAGTAGCGGTAACGTATTTGCTGATTTAGGTTTACCCAACCCAGACGAAATGCTAGTAAAAGCAGAACTAGCACGAAAAATCAGTAACGCTATCACCGCACGTCATATTACCCAAGCTGAAGCGGCTGAATTATTAGGAATTGATCAACCAAAAGTTTCTGCTTTAATGAGAGGAAGACTTACAGGTTTTTCTCTAGAAAGAATGTTTAGATTTCTCAATATATTGGGAATTGATGTAGAAATTACAGTAAAACCTAAATCTAGAGATGATGCACGAATAATGGTAGTTTAAGATGAAAAAGCTATTATTCCTCTGTAGCCAAAATAGACTACGCAGCCCTACCGCTGAAGCTGTATTCTGTGAATATCCAGGACTAGAAGTAGAATCCGCTGGTTTAGACAGAACCGCCGAAAACCCAGTCTCTACAGAAGCTATAGAATGGGCTGATATCATCTTTGTGATGGAAAAATCCCATAAAAGCAAACTATCTAAGAACTTCTAACCGTTCCTAAAAGGTAAAAGGGTGATCTGTTTAGATATCCCTGATGAATATGAATATATACAAGCAGATTTAATTGAGTTATTAAAGCGTAAGGTTTTGCCACTATTGGGAACATAATAGCTTTTTTCCTCCCTACCCTTTAACTTGAATATATATTAAGTATTGTTTCCACAACTTCTGCACAATGTTGGTCTAAATTAAAACTATGAGAGTACTGCGACTATTGCTGTAGGTAAATGATTTTCGTTTAATCGACCATCGCTATCCGTAGTCATCATCACTCTGATTATACCAAATTAACTTTTTAATCCAGAGGAGACATGAGTAATCTAAAACTTATAGAATCTACTAGCCTTTTTCAAGAATTCCAAATTTGTACACAACTGCAATATAACGGACAGTTAAATATTAGGAATTCAGAAGGAAAAACATGGATTTTCTATTATCGTCTAGGACAGCTAGTTTGGGCAACGGGAGGAACTCATCCATCTCGACGGTTGCGGAGAAATTTAGCTAAATATTGTCCCTATCTTGATATTAGTAAGTTAAACTTAAGTCCTGAAAACACATCAATAGAACATTGGGATTATCACTTTCTAGAAAATCTGCGTCAAGGGAATAAAATCACAAATGAACAAATTAACGCTATTGTAGAAAGTACAATATCTGAACTTTTATTTGATTTAGCCCAGCAGGCAAATTCTACTTCTTTAACTTGCGAAAAAAACCAAAATATCATTTTAGAAGCACCAATTATTTCCACAACTGCAAAGATGTTTCTCAGGCAAATGCAAGACTTTTGGGATAGTTGGTCAAACGCTGGATTAGCAAGTTTTTCTCCTGACTTAGCACCAGTTTTGGTCAAACCAGAGGAACTTAAAAGACAAGTAAGTCCATTAGTATACAAAAATTTTGAGACTTTTCTTAACGGCAAACATACGCTGTGGGATTTATCTGTAAAAATGAAACAGAGCGTTATCAAAATTGCTCATTCCTTGCTTCCTTATATTAATCAAGGAATAACAGCACTGGTAGAAGTCCCCGACTTGCCGTTACTAGTAATGAAAGTTAAAAACAAATACAACAGTAACAAAAAATCAAATAATCCGAATGCTCCATTAATAGCTTGTATTGATGATAGCCCCCAAGTTTGTCAAATGTTAGAGAGAATTGTTATCTCCAATGGAATGAGGTTTATCAAAATTGAAGATCCTTTGCAAGCTCTACCAATTTTAATTCAGAGTAAGCCAGACTTCATTTTTTTAGATTTGATTATGCCAGGGATAAATGGTTATGAACTCTGTGCAACTTTACGACGAACTTCTTTGTTTGCTAAGACACCTATAGTCATCTTGACAGGCAGTGATGGTGTTTTTGATAGAGTTCGGTCTAAAGTTTTTGGTGCTACAGATTTTATGAACAAACCAGTATCTACAGATAAATTGGTGGGGATAGTAGATAAATATTTAGGTACTGCACCAACCATAGATAATCTGTCTGATTTGGCATTTTGTTCTTAAATTCAATATCTAAATATCGGAAATTGCTTTCCCTGGATAACGGGGTAGGTATACAGTAATCTTTGTACCTATTTGTTCTTTACTTTCCAGTAAAATCCTTCCTTGATGAACTTCCACACATTTTTTCACTACCGCAAGTCCTAAACCAGTTCCTTTTATATCACCAACATTACTAGAGCGGTAGAATGCTTCAAACAAGTATGGTTGATTTTCTAAGGGAATTCCCATTCCTTGATCTCGGACTTGGAATATAGTCATGTGGTTTTGACATTCTAAATCAAGGTAAACCGGCTCTCCAGGATGAGAATATTTAATAGCATTAGAGAGTAAGTTATTCAGTATTCGTTGGAGTATTGTTAAATCCATTTCTGCCTGGGTTGAGTCTCCCAAGCAAGTGAAACATATTTGATTTTGATCACCTAGACTATATTTTAGGGTGTCAATGAGTTCGTGACAAAATTCCTGCAAGTTAACTGATACAGTTTTATACTGCATTTTTCCCACTTCTATACTGCCGATGAGCAGGATGTCATCCAATAAAGAAAGCAGGTTATCAACAGCAGTATTAATCTTGTTAATGTAACGGTTGATTGTCTCAGGAGCAGGAGTTTCTCCACCACATTCCAGCAAGCCGGCAAAACCTTGAATGCTGGTAAGTGGATTGCGAAAATCATGGGAAATCATGGACACAAACTCTGACTTGAGACGGTTGAGTTCTTGCTCCTGTTCTAAAGCTTTTAGTGCTTTTGCTTTTGCTTGTTGGAGTTCTATTTGCATTCGTCGCAAACTTAATTGATTCTCAATGCGAGCCAGCACTTCCTCTACTTGGAAAGGTTTGGTAATATAGTCTACTGCTCCGACACGAAAAGCTTTGACTTTATCTATGGTTTCGCTGAGGGCGCTGAGGAAAATTACGGGAATTTCTTGAGTATGCTGATCTCGTTTTAACTGCTCACAAACCTGATAGCCATTGATATTGGGCATATTAATGTCTAAGAGGATAATATCTGGATGCTCCATCGCTACAGCCTTGAGTGCGATCGCACCGTTATTGGCACAACGTACCTCATACCCCTGTTCTTCCAGCATACTAGAAAGTAAATGTAAATTGTTGGGCGTATCGTCAACAATCAGAATGTTACCTTTACCTGGATCAGTGTGAAAGTTGTTCATAATTAACAGCTACAAGTCAATCTGTCTAAATCTGATTTCTGATGGTGCGGATGCGCTGGAGACGATTGACAATTCTGATTAAGAGTTCCTGAGCGACAATGGGCTTTGTCAAATAGTCATCAGCACCTTTAATAAAAGCTTGTTGCAAAGTCTCCGCATCAGTACAGCCAGTCAGAAACAGTATAGGCAGCCAATTCCAGTCATGATTTTGACGTATAGACTCACATAAATGCAACCCTTCAGTTCCACTAGGCATATTGATATCAAGAATCACAAAATCTGGGCGAGTCAAATTCAATATTTTCCAGAAATCATCGGGATTATCTAAGCAAGTCAGTTTCACTCCCAAAGGTTCCAGTAATGTTTTGAGTATGCGTAAAATTTGTGGATCATCATCAACTACCAAAATTCTGGCATTGATTGGCTCAAATAGCTGATAATTATGGGCTATAGTCTGGATATCAATTACTTCTTCAATAGTTCCTTCCAGTTCCTGACGTAAGGTAATCACCAAAGGCTCTAATTTCCGAGCCAATTTCTGTAGGTAAATAATAGTAAAGTGCGATCGCATCTGGAATTCAGATTCAAATAGAACTTCGATTTGCCGCGCTATAGTACTGCCTCTGTCAAAGCCAAACATACCCAGAGACCCTGCCAGCTTATGAGCATTTTGAATAAGTTGTAAACACAACGTTTCATCAAATATCCCTAATTCCAGAGAGGGAATCGCTGCTTCGACAATACTTAAGCGCTCAAAAGTTAAGTTTTTTGTACTCTGCCATATTTCTGCAACAGCGTTATCTAAAGTTTCCTGCTTCACTGAACTGACAACCGTTTGATTATGACTAGACGAAATAAAACTAGGATTAATCCTATATCCTTGTCCATAAACCGTTTCCAGCAAATCAACCGCACCAACGGCTTTTAACTGACGACGAATATTTTTAATGTGAGATCTAACCGTAGATTCATGAGGTGGTTCAGCATCAAACGGCCACAAATGATCAACAATATCTCTGCAACTGTAAACCCGTTTTTGATTGCGGAGAAACAACTCCACCAAGAGGTACTCTTTGCGACTGAATGGCAGCACCTGTCCCCGATAAGTCACCTCATGCATATTTGAGTCCAGATGTAGCTCACCACAAATGAGAATAGGATTTACAGAAATACTACCACGACGGATTAATGCCCGAATTCTGGCTGCAAGTTCTTGGATATTAAAAGGCTTAACAACATAATCATCTGCTCCACTATCTAGCCCTACCAGCTTATCAGTCGTGGTATCACGAGCCGTCAACAGCATCACCAACACTGGATTTTTTTGATCTCGCAGGCGACGGCAAAAGCTGATCCCATCCAGTTTAGGGAGCATCACATCCAACAAAACCAGATCATACTGAAAGCCTTCTACCAACTCCCAACCAGACTCACCATCTTTGGCTACATCGACAACATAGTTCTGCTCCCGTAGCAGTCTTGTCAAAACTCCTACTATACTTTCATCATCGTCTACCAGCAGAATCCTCATAAGCTTTGATACTAGTATCCCAAGACGGAATTAAAAATTAAACATTAAAAATGAATACAGCATGAACTTTTCAGAGATTGGATGGGAATAGGTGATTTATTTCCGTCCTGCGGTACTAGTACCGCTTTCTCGGAATTAAAAATTAACAATTAAAAATTAAAAAAGTAGATTAAACAGGCTTTTTCAGTATTTTTAATGATTGCTTAACTTACGCCGTGTTGTACTAGTGCAATTCATCGAGAAGAAAGCAAGATTTACTAATGGGATAAAATCTATCCATAACTACTAACTTACTGCCATATAGTTGAGTTTTGTACTCTAGTTGACGACAGAACTCATAAAAGCCCATGAAAACAAAAAAAGTTTTGGTGATAGATGATGAAGATGATATTCGGGAAGTGGCTAAAATTAGCCTAGAAATCATGGCAGGATTAGAGGTAATTTTGGCTCGAACTAGCAGGGAAGGACTGCAAAAAGCCGAGACTGAGCAGCCTGATGCAATTTTGCTAGATGTGATGCTGCCAGACATGGATGGATTAATGACATTTCAAAAACTTCAATCTAACCCAGCCACAAAGCATATTCCCGTCATTCTGCTAACTGCCAAAGTACAAGCATCAGATCAACGCCGCTTTGCTGATTTAGCTGTCAAAGCCATGATTGCCAAACCCTTTAAACCTGCTCAATTAGCTGAACAGCTGTTGGTGGCTCTAGGTTGGAAAAAATGAAGTTGGCGTTGCTACTCCACATATTTTCCATAATTGCTCCCTATTCTTCTCAACTATCAGCCTATTACTTTGTCAACACAAAGCATCAAATATGACTACTAATCAGCTATTAAAGTTCCAACCTGTTGAAATTAATACGCCAAACTTGAACGATGAGATGTTCTTGGATATCAGTCATGAGTTGCGTACCCCTTTGACTGTAATCCAGGTCGCACTAGAGCTTTTAAGCTGTGGTAAATTGGGTACTCTCTCCGAACAGGAACAGCGGCTGGTGGAGATTGCTGCTAACAATGCCGAACGGCTTATGAAATTGACGAATGCAATTGAGCGACAACCAGAAGCTCAAACCACATTCCTATCTGCGGAAGAACTAGCTCAACTGCGATTAGAGCGAGATATGAAATCGGCCATAGTTCACAACGAGTTTAAGCTTTGTTATCAACCTATTGTTTGCATGAAAAATGGCGAAATTTTAGGTTTTGAAGCCTTAATCCGCTGGCAACATCCTACTCTGGGATTAGTATCTCCTGACCAATTTATCCCTTTAGCAGAGAGAAGCGGCTTGATTATCGAAATTGACGCATGGGTTTTGCAAGAAGCTTGCCGTCAACTGGGCAGCTGGCAACAGCAATTTCCTAATCATTTTGACTCTCTGAGTGTCAGCGTCAATATTTCTAGTCAACAGTTAGCATCTCCTCATGTAGTTGCACAAGTCCAGCAGATTTTACAAGACACAGGTTTGCCGTCTCAAAACTTAATCTTAGAGATTACTGAGACGGCGATGGTAGAGAATGCAGTCACTGCCAAGCAAACACTAGAAAACCTGCGAAAGTTGGGAGTGCGGATATATATCGATGATTTTGGCACTGGTTACTCTTCTCTGAGCCGACTTTATGAATTACCACTGGATGTCTTAAAGATTGATCGTTCTTTTGTCCAAAAACTGGATTTATCAAGTGGAAAGCACGTAGTTCGGGCAATTATCAACCTAGCCCATGACTTAGGAATTCAAGTGATTGCCGAGGGCGTGGAAAAAGTCGAACAAATTTTAAAACTTCAGTTGCTTGGTTGTACTAAGGGACAAGGATATTTCTTTTCCCAACCTCTAGAAAATCATGCGGCCACAGATTTACTTTTTAGATTAGCAGTTAACATCTAATTACTAATTCGTAATTCGTAATTCGTAATTATATCTCCTGTCACCTGCTATAACTCCTGAATTATTAAATTAAACATAGTCAAGCAAGATGAATAAACAGAAAATCGTCTTTATCCAGAATAAAAAGAAGTATGAGCCAGCAAAAATCGCAATTTTTAGCAAATATATTAGTAGTTGATGATAATCCCATAAATTTAATTCTACTATCTAAAGTACTGTCTAATTATGGTTATAAAGTGCGCTCTGCACCCGATGCAGAAATGGCACTAAGGTCAGTTCATGCCAAGTTACCAGATCTGATTTTGTTGGATATTATGATGTCCGATATGAATGGCTATGAACTTTGCCAAAGGCTGAAGGAAAATGAATATAGCCGTGATGTACCTATTATTTTTATCAGTGCTTTAGATGAACCTTTAGATAAAGTAAAATCATTCACAGTAGGTGGTGCTGATTACATTAGCAAACCCTTTCAAACCGAGGAAGTAATAGCCAGAGTTGAAAATCAACTGCGAATTAGATATTTACAAAATCAATTAGTTGCTCAAAATGAAGAGTTGCTGAAAAAAACTCAGGCACTAGCTGATTTTAGTTCTAGTTTAAAGCAGTTACATCGGATCAATATGACCGATTTTCATAATGTTGAAGAACTTTTTTTAGACTATTTAACCACAGGTTGTCAAGTCCTCCGGTTTTCAGCAGGGGCAGTAGGTCAGATTTATAATCAAACTTATTCATTTCTGGCTGTCAAATCTAACATTGATACATTAGTTCCCGGTTTAAAAATTGAACTTTCAGATGCTTATTGTGGCCAGGTAGTTGAGCAAAATGAAACTGTTACTTTCCACAATGTTGGGCAAATAGAGGAGATGCGTTCTCATCCAGTCTACCAAAGCCTGAAAATAGAGTCTTACATTGGCACTCCCATTTGGGTTGATGGCAAGATTTATGGTACGCTTTGCTTTTTTTCCACTGATATTAGAAGTGAGAAATTTGCCAGTCATGAAAAAGAAATCATTGAATTAATGGCTCAAAGTATTGGCAAGTTTATTAGTGCTAATCAAACAGAGATAAAACGCCTACAGGCAGAAGAAGAATTAAAGAAAAGTGAGGAACGCTGGCAATTAGCAATTCAAGCCAGTAAGGATGGAATTTATGATTTCAATTTACAAACATCGGAAATCTTTTACTCTGCTCGCTGGAAAGAAATACTCGGTTATGAAGAACAGGAAATTGCCAATGATATTAAAGAATGGCTCAAACGCATTCATCCAGATGATTTAGAATTTGTAATTCATGCAAATTATACTCACATGAATCGGGAAGTTCCCTTTCTCATCCAAGAGTATCGGATGCTGTGTAAAGATGGCAGCTATAAGTGGATTTTAGAGCGCGGTCAAGCACTGTGGGATGAAAATAACAAGCCAATTAGATTTATCTGTTGCCATACAGATATTAGTGAAAAGGCGCGGCTTGAAGCTGAACGCAAACGACAAGAAGAAGAAATTAGACAAACTCAAGCATTCCTAGATTCAATTATCGAAAATATTCCCGATATGATCTTTGTAAAAGATGCCAAAGATCTAAAGTTTGTCCGCTTGAACAAAGCAGGGTCGGAGTTACTTGGATATACGAGAGAAGAGTTGCTTGGCAAAAAAGATGCTGACTTTTTTACTCCCCAAGAAGCAGATTTTTTTACTAGTAGAGATCGAGAAGTTTTAGCCAACCGAACTTTATTAGAAATAATAGAAGAAACCGTTCAAACCAAAGAGAAGGGAGTCAGAATCCTACATACTAAAAAAATCCCGATTTTAGATGCCAATGAAACTCCACAATATTTATTGGGTATTTCCGAAGATATCACCGAACGCAAACGTCAGGAAACTGCCTTACAGTTAATTTTTGCAGGTACAGCCTCAAAAACGGGCAGTGAATTCTTTCGTTCATTGGTTCGTTATCTAGCAGAAGTTTTACAAGTTCGCTATGCTTTTGTGACCCGATTTGTAGATTCTGCAAAAACTAGAGCTTGTACATTAGCATTCTGGCAAGGAGAAGACTTTGGGGAAGACTTTGAGTATGATTTGGCCGGAACTCCCTGTCAACAAATATTATCAAAATCAATAGTCTACTATCCCCATAGTATCCAGTCTTGGTTTCCTAACCATGAACATCTTGGTAAGTTGAAGGTAGAAAGCTATTGGGCGATTCCACTGAATGATTCAACCGGAAATATTCTGGGACATTTAAAGGTTTTAGATACCAAGCCAATGACGAAAAACCAAACCGAAGAACTCATTTTAGAAATTTTTGCCGCCAGGGCTGGGGCAGAGTTAGAAAGGCAATTGTTTGAGGATGCTTTGAAGAAAAATATAGAACAGCAACGGGCAACATTGCGAGTAGTTGAACGTATGCGGCAAACTTTAGATATTGAACAAATTTTTCGCGCCACGACACAAGAATTAAGACAATTATTAAAGTGCGATCGCGTAGCTATTTACCGCTTCAATCCAGACTGGAGTGGAGAATTTGTGGCTGAATCTGTAGGTAGTGGATGGATTGCTCTGTGGCAAGAACAAAATAATTATTCCAACTTGGCGGAAAATGTGACTCTAGATGAGCGATGTACTGTCAGAAATTTCGATAGAGCAGCCAAAGATAATACTGATAACTATAACTTATTAGAAGATACTTATCTCCAAGAAACCAAAGGTGGTCGTTACAATCAAGGCATAAATTATCGAGTTGTAGAAGACATATATAAAGCTGGATTTGAAGATTGTTATTTGCAACTTTTGCAGAAATTTCAAGCTAGATCTTATACTACTGTACCAATTTTTCAGTCTGGCAAATTATGGGGATTGTTGGCAGTTTATCAAAACTCTAGTCCCCGTCAATGGAAACAAACCGAAATTGATCTTGTTGTCAATATTAGTACCCAGTTAGGAATCGCCCTCTATCAAGCTGAATTATTTACTCAGATTCAACAACAATCAGTAGAGCTAGAAAAAGCCAAAGATGCAGCAGAATTAGCTAATCGCGCTAAAAGCGAATTTCTTTCCAACATGAGTCATGAACTGCGGACTCCACTGAATGCTATTTTGGGCTTTTCTCAAGTTATGAGCCGTGATGTCACCCTGGATAAAAAAAATCAGGGGTATCTGGAAATTATCAACCGCAGTGGGCAACACTTGCTAGAACTGATTAATGACGTGCTGGAAATGTCCAAGATTGAAGCAGGCAGAATTACACTTAATCCCACCAGTTTTGATTTATATTACTTGCTGGACAGTCTGGAAGATTTATTACGTCTGAAATCTACAGCCAAGAAGTTGACACTCATTTTTGATCGGGCTGTGGACGTTCCTCAATACATCACAACTGATGAAGTTAAACTCCGCCAGATTTTACTAAACTTGTTGGGAAATGCCATTAAATTTACGCAACAAGGGCTAGTGACACTACGAATTAGAGCAGGGGGTAGGGCAGACAAGGTTTCTGCTATCTTGCTTTTTGAGATTGAAGATACGGGAGTCGGCATTGCACCAGAGGATATCAAGCGGCTATTTACTCCGTTTGTGCAAACCAGAATTGCTCAGTCTGATGAAGGAACAGGATTGGGATTAGCCATTAGCCAAAAATTTGTCAAGCTGATGAACGGTGAGATTACGGTTGAGAGTGTGGTGAGTCAAGGGAGTATATTTCGCTTTACTGTTAAGGTTGATTGTGCTGAAGAAGTAGCTGTTCCTGCCCAACTACCAAACCGTCGTGTGATGCACTTAGCTCCGAATCAACCGGTTTACCGTTTACTTGTGGTGGAAAACCAATGGGAGAGTCAAAAACTTTTAGTCGAGTTGCTTAGTCCACTGGGGTTTGAGGTGTATGAAGCGGCTAATGGTTTGGAAGGGGTTCAATTATGGGAGCGTTACCAACCCCATCTGATATTTATGGATATGCAGATGCCTGTGATGGATGGTTATGAAGCAACTCGGCGGATTCGGGCTGCACAGAGGCAAAATTCAGAGTCTGTGCAGAATCATTGCAAAATCATTGCTTTGACTGCCAGCGCCTTTGAAGAACAGCGAACTGCCATTCTATCTATAGGTTGTGATGATTTTATTCACAAGCCTTTTCAAGAAGAATTTCTATTAAATAAACTGGCTGAACATTTGGGAGTTCGTTATATTTACGCCGAAAAAACGGAAGATCTAGGCGAAAAAAATCCAGATTCTTCATTATTTACCCTTTCTTCTTCATCTTTACAGATGATGCCTGATGAATGGATTGTGCAGCTACAGAGGGCTGCGAGTAAATGTAGCAAACGTCAGACTGTTGACTTGATAGCTCAAATTCCCGATGTCCAAGCAGATCTGGCTAAGGCTTTAGCTGATTTAGTCCAGGACTTTCACTTTGAGAAGATTGTGCAGTTATGTATTGAGTATTTGTCAGGACAGCTAAAATAGTACCCAGGATGATCGGTGGTACTGTCAATGGTAGGAGGCAAAGTATGGGTGGGGCTGGAATCAGAATTGTGTTAGTAGAGCCAGCAGGCCCCTTAAATTTAGGCTCAATTGCCAGAGTTATGAAAAATTTTGGCTTATGTAATTTAGTATTGGTAAATCCACAGTGCGATCGCTATGATGATGATGCCTTAAAGATGGCTGTTCATGCTCAGGAGATTTTAGAATCTGCGGTTATAGTAGAAACATTACCACAAGCATTGCAGGGATGCGTCCGCGCGATCGCTACTATGGGTCGTGATTACAGTGGAGAAATCCCCCTAGAAAGCCCTCGCACTGCCCTACCTTGGTTATTAGCAGAACCAGAACAGCCTGTAGCTTTAATTTTTGGCAGAGAAGACCGAGGATTAAGCAATGAGGAATTAAATTATGCCCAAAAGTTAATTTTCATCCCCACCAGTCCCAATTATCCATCCCTAAATTTAGCTACCGCTGTGGCTATTTGTTGTTACGAATTGTCTCAATTAGCAGAAGTAGTCGTCACTCAGAAGCTACCTCCTACAGAAATCGCCCCCTTGGATGTCGTGGAACCTTACTACCAAGAATTAGAATCCCTACTATTATCTATAGGTTATCTTTATCCTCATACTGCCGCTAGTCGAATGGAAAAATTTCGTTATCTATATAATCGCGCTCACATAAAAACTGCTGAAGTCGCTATGCTGCGCGGGATTTTGCGACAAGTAGAATGGGCAATCAACAATCGGATTCAACAAGAAAACTTGTAATTAATAGCTTATAGAAGTTACGCATTGACAATCAAGGTTAAATATGTATTGTCTAAAAACCATATCTTCCGTAGGGGTAAAGCGCATTGCTAAACCCCTACAATACTGGTCTATTTACAATCAAAATAATTGTGGATATAGCCGTGGACAGGGTGGTTAGGACATCAATTGATCATGGAACTCTCACTACAAGAGGGTTTTACTCCTGACTCCTGCTATAAAAGCCGGAAACGACCTACTTTCGTGAAAGCATACTATGATTAATTTGTACAGTGCGTAAGTCCTAGCTTAATATCTACGCAATTATTACCCAAAAGGATTAATATGACTTACACTAAACAAAAAAAAGCTACTTAGTTCCACAACGTGATCTGAGTATCAAGGTGCATGAATAGTCAATTTTGGGTCGAACGTTTAAAAAAAACCAAGTCTAGTGGGTCACAAGGAGTAGCTGTGTCAGAATCAAGTGACAAACTAATAGCTGTCTCACGACGGCAACCTAGAGAGCGTCGTCGCCGTCCACGCCCAGTCCAAAAGGCAGTACCAAAACCAGTCAAGAACCAGCAACAAGCTACGACTAGAGGCGAATCTGTGGCGATAACACGCCTAAATAATAATATCAGTCCGCCCACACTTCCAGCTGAAGGGCGAAGACCACCCTCTAAAGTAGTAATGCCAGCAGCTGTGAAACCCATCCCCAAGGGTAAGATGGAACAACCGGGTACTGTGAAGTTTAAAACAGTACGTGTCCAAAAACAAGGCAAGCCGAAAATAGACCGGCGCAGCTCGCGGAAGACACGGTTAAAGCCAATGGCCAGAACGATATTGTATTCGTTGCGGTTGTTGATTGTCGGAGTTGGACTCGGTGCGATTGTCGGCACGCTGTTGTCAGTTTTAGATCCTGCTAATCGCATCACTTCAGCGCCTGCTTCCCCATCTCAGGCTAATGGCCAATCTCAGACACAATCTAATTCTCCAGTCACAACTCCTAGCTTATATCTATCCCAGGAAATAATCCCTTTGAAAACCGCTGTGCAGAATCTGGCCACAGCCGAGCCAAATCTGACTCCTGGGGTGTTTATGGTAGATTTGGATACGGGCGCTTATGTGGATATTAATAGCAATGCGAGTTTTTCAGCAGCCAGCACGATTAAAGTCCCAATTTTAATTGCTCTTTTCCAGGATGTGGACGCGGGAAAAATCCGCCTGGATGAAATGCTGACTCTGCAACAAGAGATGATTGCAGGTGGTTCTGGAACTTTAAAGTCCAACCGTGTTGGTACTCAATACAGTGCGCTGGAAATCGCTACCAAAATGATTACTATCAGCGATAATACAGCGACAAATATGCTCATTTCCCGACTGGGAGGTAAGGAAGTACTGAATGAACGTTTTCGCACTTGGGGATTAGCGACGACAATGATTCGTAATTCACTCCCGGATTTGCAAGGAACAAATACCACCAGTCCTAGAGAATTGGGGAATTTGATTTCTATGATCAATCAGGGAAATATTGTGAGTATGCGATCGCGTGATCTAATGTTAAATATTATGAGCCGCACAGAGAGAGATCATCTCTTACCCTCTGGTTTGGGACAAGGCTCAAGAGCTTACCACAAAACAGGCGATATTGCCACAATGTTGGCAGATGCAGGTTTAATTGATATTCCCTCTGGTAAGCGCTACATCGCTGCTGTCATGGTACAACGCCCAAATAACGATCCTCGCGCGGAAAAACTCATTAGTTCCATCTCTGCTGCTGCTTACCAACACTTTAGTCAAAGTGCTGTCACTCCCCGCACTCCCACAAATAATCTACCTATCACTAATTTTCAGCCACCTGTACAACCAGTCCAACCAGTTCAACCTTTTATTCAACCCCCAGTAATGAATCCTGTTGTCCCTAACGGGATGGTTAATAATGTTCCTATGGGTACTTATCAAGCCCCTGTGATGACTCCACAATATTATCCACCACAATGAATTCGTAATTCGTGATTCGTAATTCGTAATTCGTGATTCGTAATTCGTAATAATGCCTACGGCAGGCTACCGCCAACGTAATTCGTAATTACCTTAGAGTTTTTGATATCGCATTCCTGGTAATTGCGAGACTAAACCCATGAGTTCTAATTGTAATAAAGAACTGGAAACTAAAGCAGCATTCATCCCTGTTTTTTGAATAATAAAATCAAAAGATAAAGCATCAATAGCTAAAGTATCTATTACCTGTTGCAATTCTGGTGATAAATTCGGTAAAGGAGTCGATTTAACTATGGGTGTTTCTACATCTATTTGGGGAATTGCTCCCAGCATGATTAATAATTCACTCAGTTCCTGATTTATTAAACCCGCACCTTGACTAATTAATTTTAAACAACCTTGTGATGGTTGATCATCAACTCTTCCCGGTAAAGCATAAACATCTCGACAAAATTCATTCGCATAAGTTGCTGTAATTAATGCACCTGATTTTATCGGTGCTTCCATGACTAACACCGCACGACTTAAACCGGCAATAATCCGATTTCGACGGGGAAAATGGGTACGGTTAGGTGCAGTTTTCGCGGGATATTCACTAATTACTATTCCAGATGTCAAAATCTGTTTATATAAATCTCGATTTTTCTGAGGATAAATAACATCTACACCTGTTCCCACAACTGCTATTGTTCTTCCTCCCGCTTTCATTGCTGCTGAATGACTTTCGGTGTCTATTCCTTCGGCCATTCCCGAAACAACAGTAAAACCGTTTTTTGCTAAAGCGGTACTAATTTGACGAGTCCATTTAATTCCATATTCTGTAGGTTGACGTGTTCCCACAATTCCCACTAAGGGTTTTTGTCCTGAATTTTCCTGTAAATCAACTTCACCCCGATAGTACAACAGTGGTGGTGGACTGGGAATTTCTCGCAGCAATTGAGGATATTCTGCGTCTGCTGGTGTCCAGAAATGGGGGTTTGCTTGTTGGTGTTGGATAAGTAGTTGTTCTGGATTTAAACGGGTTCTCTGTTGGACGACTTTTTCTAATGTTTGAAATCCAAAACCTTCAACTTTTCGCAATTCCCCAGGACTAGCTTTCCAAGCAGTTTCTAAATTACCAAAATGCTCTTGTAATCTTTGCAGTAATATAGGACCAATACCAGAAATTTGCGACCAAGCTAACCAATATTTTCGTTCTTCTGTCAATTTTTCTGTCTCACTATTAGTATTTTGATGATTTCCTGATTAGCTTTGTTGTTTATTTGTTAACCAACCACAGAGTACACAGAAAGAAGAAAATTAAACTTTTGCTTTACGTTGATTTTCTAAATAATCAAATACAGATTTATCCCCAATATCATCAGGAATATTTTGGACTGTTTTCCGTAATGCAAAAACTAGAAATAAAATCGCCCAAATTCCTAATAAAACCTGTTCTGCTTGAGTTGATAATATTCCTGTTAAATGTCCTAACAAAAGTAAGGGAACAAGGGGAGTTAGGATTTTAGTTTCTAAACGATGAAAGCAAAAACCTTCTTTGAAGAAAATACCTGTTAATGCTGCAAAGGTAAAACCAATCCCGAATATAGTTAAGGGTTGATTATAAATAGTTATTGCCAAAGGCTGATTATCAAAATGTCCAAAAATAAAAGCAGAAATGCTCCCAATTATCCAGAAAAGCTGTAAGATTTGGTGCAGCAATTTCATATATATGTGAATAGTTAATAAACTGACACCAAGTGCAAGACTAAAACAGGTGTAAAGTGGGGTAATGGCTTGGATAGCACCAGGTTGAGGAGAGAATAAGGCTAACCCGCTACCAATGGCAAAACTAACAGCAGCGACCATTAAACCTGTACGATAGATGATCACACCTGTGCGATCGCTCTTCGTAATTGTAAAATCGCCAAACTGACCTTGATATACTTCTGGTGTAGATATTGTTTGTGTAGTCATAATTCAATAAATAATGGATCAGATTTTTAACAGGCTTCTATAACTATTTTATCTCATACCCTGACTCTTAGCCCTTTTTAAAGGGGGTTGGGGGAGATCGAATTTTCCAGTATTCAGTAAAATTACGATCACTAATGATTTAAAATAGGTATATGATATTCTGGGTAGAGGGGTGAATCTGATGATCGATAGAATCATTACAGGACGTTACAAAATCATCAAAAACATAGGAAAGGGTTCATTTGGAACGACTTATTTAGCCATAGATACACAAATACCAGAACCTAACGAATGTATAGTTAAGCATTTTACACCATCAAGCAAAGACCCGGAAGTATTAAAAAAAGCTAAGGAATTATTTGAACGCGAAGCTAAAACCCTCAACCAACTTGGTAAACATCCACAAATACCAATGCTTTTAGCACATATCCAAGAAAATCAAGATTTTTTTATAGTTCAAGAATATATAGCAGGACATGATTTAACACAAGAATTACCTAATGGTGTTCCCATCAGTGAAAAGTTTGTAATTCAATTATTAAAAAATATTCTTGAAGTTTTAATAGTTATTCATGAGCAAGAAGTAATTCACCGTGACTTAAATCCAGGAAATATCAGAAGACGCATAAAAAACAAAGAAATAGTAATCATTGATTTTGGTGCAGTCAAAGAAATCAGCACTCAATATTTAGGAAATCAACAACCACAAAATGCTACAAGCATTGGTACTCCTGGATATAGACCCAAAGAACAAACTGATGGAAATCCAGTATTTAGCAGTGATATTTATGCTGTAGGGATGATTGGTATTCAAGCAATTACAGGAATACATCCTATAAATTTATCTGTAGATAGTCGCACGGGGAAAGTGATTTGGCGTAATGATATTAAAGTTAGCAATAAATTTGCAGATGTGTTAGATAAAATGGTGAGTTATCATCATCAAGACCGTTATCTCACCGCTAAATCAGCTTTAACAGCATTGGAAAGCATCTCACATACAAAATGGAAATTACCTAAAATTAATCCTCTTTTTTGGAAAGTTACATTTACAGGATTAGTAATGACAATTGCTGTTGTTTTATTTCTTAACCGTCGTCTTCCTGAATGTGGAGGAAAATTAGCAATTTATCAAAATACTGAATATAATTTGAATATTAAATATCCCGAATGTTGGCAAAGAGACGAATCAGCAGAACCATTTTCAGGGAAAATATTGACATTAATTCAACCTCAAGAAAATGCCAAGTTGATTATTAGCATTTCTCCATATTCAGGAACATTAGATAATTATCAAAAACTGCATATCCAGGATATAGAAAATCATTTAGAAGCAGCAGATATAATTGAACAAGGTACACATATTGTCGATAATAAACCAGGGAGAACAATAATTGCTACTGGTAAAAATGGTGATGAAAATATCAAAAATTTTTATGTCATGACTTTGCGAGGAAATAAAGCTTATTTAATTACTTATTCCGCAGCAATAGCTGATTATGATAAGTTTTTACCAACAGCAGAAAAGATGATTCAATCATTAGAACTTCAGTAGGTTGGGTTAAGAGGATGTCTGAGAAGTATCAGAATTGATCAAGATCCCCCCTCACCCCCCTTTCCAAGGGGGGATAAATTACTCAAAGTCCTCCTTTTTAAGGAGGATTTAGGAGGATCTACAAGTGTTAGATACCACACGAAAAAGTTTTCAGATATCCTCTAAGGAACAAAACCCAACATCCATTTTCAATGGTAGCTAAATTGTATCTGGGTCAATATTTAATTCCCGCAATTTTGCTGCTAAACTTTCTGCGGTTTCTTCTGGTGTGGGAACTAATTTCCCTGCTGGTGTAAAATAGCGTAATAATCCTTCATGAATTCCCAAATATAATCCTAGTTGTTGACTCCATAAATATCCTTTTTCATTTGCTTCTAGGGGTTGATATTTACCATCTAATAAATGAAAACCTGCAAATTCTAATGTATAGGGGTCAAACCAAAAATAATCCGGTGTCCGAAAAGTATCTTGATAAAGTTGTTTTTTATATTCTCTATCTGTTTTTGCTGTTGTTGGTGAGAGAATTTCTAAAATTACATGAGGATATTTACCATCTTCTTCCCACACTACCCAACTTTTACGGGTTTTGCGTTCTGTTCCTAAGACTACAAAAAAATCAGGACCTCGGAAATATTCTGATTTTTTTTGGTTAGGACTATAGTAAATACTCAGATTTCCCGCAGCATAGAAATCATTTCTATCTTTCCATAACCATTCTAAACATTTTAACAGTAATATTATTTGTCGTAGATGTAGTTCTGTTTCCACGGGAGGTTCATCACTATATAAATCACTGGGAGGAAAAATTATATCTTCAGAGATGTTTTGTTCAGATGCTAATTCTTGAGTAATCATCATGATATGATACCAAGTCGTTATTTGTTTATCTTAACATTTTAATTGTCTGAATCAGGATTTACAGGATTTAAGGATTTACAGGATTTTTATTGTCTGAATCAGGATATCCAGGATTTTAGGATTTACAGGATATGATTTTTAAATTTCTTGTTTTCCTTTGCGTCTTTTTTTGTCTGATAGCGTAGCGCAAGCCATATCAGGATTTAAGGATTTACAGGATTTTTATTGCTTGAATATTCCTCAAAAACCCCTTGACATTTTTCTAGTTTAGGTTATCATTAAATTTATAGTGGGAATCTGTGTCGGCATATAGGGTCAGATTTAAAACTCACAGAGTCATAAAAAACAATCAATATCAAAAATCCTGGTAAAAAGATATCCAAATTCTGTTTTCATTCTCCTGAAGATTAATAAATAAAGTGAGAAATCCGGGTAAAATCCTGTAAATCCTAAAATCCTGTAAATCCTGATTCTGACAGAATGTAATATTAGGTTTCACGCAAAGACGCAAAGGAAAACTAGAAATTTAACAATCACATCCTGTAAATCCTCAAATCCTGGACATCCTGATTCAGACAAAAATACTATTGTTGTAATTGTCTAATTCTATTCAAAGCATCTTGATAATCTTCATTCTTACCTTGTTGTTGAGACAATTTAGCTGATTGCTGAAAGTCAGATATTGCTTGAAATGTATTCCCTAATTGAGAATAGGCATTTCCCCTATTGTAGTAGGCATTGGCATAGTTAGGATTAATTTTAATAGCTTGGTTGTAATCTGCTATTGCACCTTGATTATCTCCTAACTGACGACGGACAGTTCCCCTATTGTAGTAGGCTAAGGCAAAGTTAGGATTAAGTTTAATAGCTTGGTTGAAATCTGCTATTGCACCTTGCTTATCTCCTAAATCAGAACGGACAGTTCCTCGGTTGATGTAGGCATCGGCATAGTTAGGATTAATTTTAATAGCTTGGTTGTAATCTGTTATTGCACCTTGCTTATCTCCTAAATCATCACGGAAAACTCCCCGGTTGCTGTAGGCTTTGGCATAGTTAGGATTAATTTTAATAGCTTGGTTGAAATCTGCTATTGCACCTTGCTTATCTCCTAAATCATCACGGGCAAGTCCCCGGTTGTAGTGGGCTATAGCATCGTTAGGATTAATGTTAATAGCTTGGCTATAATCTGCTATTGCACCTTGATTATCTCCTAAAGCAGAACGGACAACTCCCCGGTTGTAGTAGGCTTGGGCATCATTAGGATTAATGTTAATAGCTTGGTTGTAATCTGCTATTGCACCTTGCTTATCTCCTAAGTCAGAACGGGCATTTCCTCGGTTGTAGTAGGCTTCGGCATAGTTAGGATTAATTTTGATGGCTTCATTATAAGCAACTATAGCTCCTTGCTTATCCCCTTTTTTTTGCTTATCCAAACCTAACGCAAAATAATCATCAGCAGAACCTAAAACCAAATCCAAATCATCATCAGCACCCCCACCTCTAGGTTTAGCAGTTACACCGGTTGAAAGCCTGATAAAAGTATTAATAGGAATACCAGCATATCTATTTAAATTCCTATTTTCAAACTCATCACCCCGGCCATGAATACCTATCAACTCTCCTTGCTGGTTTAACACTGGTCCCCCACTCATACCCCTGAGAGTCTGGTTAGTATAAACCAAGTTATAACCACCATCCACAGTCACCTGTTTAGCATTAGCGGAAACTTCCCCATTAAAACAGTCATAAAGCGGAATAGGAATACTACCAGTTTGGGGACGAAAACCACCCACATAAACATTATCCCGACGTTGCACCACATCAGAATTACCAAACTTAGCAACTTGATAACTTCTATTACTGCTAAACTGCACCATCGTTAAATCTACCGCAGTTCCCAGAGGCTTGATATTCTGCACATTAATGGGATAACGTTGTCCATCTGGGGTGAAAATGGTATATCTTAAATTCTGATCTCGGAAATTATGAAAAGCAGTGAGAACAGTATAAGTATTGCCATCTTTTTTGATTAAAGTTCCCGAACCATTGTATTTACCATTATCAATTAAAACGGTGATTTTTTCGGCTATTACATCTATTTCTTTACTGCATGATAAACCCTGTCCTGTAGCTGGTTGAGTCAGGGTGAGGGAGGTGAGGATAAATAAGGTGGGAAGAGTATATTTATAGTGCATATTATTATTTTTATTTTATCAGAATCAGGTGGTTATCGAGCGTTCACGAAGTGTGTCGAAGACAAGTCGAGATGATGTCCAGGATTAAAGGATTTATGGCTTTAGCTTGCGTGACGACGTAGGAGTCATACGCCACGCTACGCGAACAGGATGTGATTGTTAGATTTATGGTTTTCCTTTGGGTGTTTTTTGTCAGAATCAGGATGTCCAGGATTTCAGGATGTTCAGGATTTTAGGTTACAGATTTTTGACTTAATTTATTATTCTTTAAAAGGAGGAAAAAAAGAATGTGACTATCTTTAAACCCGGATTTTTGATATTGATAGTTGTTTATGACTGTGTGAGTTTTAAATCTGACTCTATATGCCGACACAGATTCCCACCATAATTTAATGATAACCTAAACTAGAAAAATGTCAAGGGGTTTTTAATAACATTTAGATAAAAAAATTCCTAAAAATCCTCAAATCCTGAATATCCTGATTCTGAGAAATAAAGACCCAAAGTCAAACCATAAATTCAACAATTACATCCTGTAAATTCTCAAATCCTGGATGTCCTGATTCTGAGAAATAAATTCTGACTTTTGACTTTTGACTTCCTGAAGGGTGTCCTGGATATCCTGACTCTGACAAATAAAATCATCAATATCATTTTACATTATGGTGAGTCAGAGACTCAAGTTTACATTCCCAGTCTCAGACTGGGAACGAGAATTTTTAATGTTTAGTTTTTCTATGGGTACAGCCCAACTTAAACGGATGATTTGTTGATGTAATGTTTCTGTTGTTGGTGTACCATCAATATATGTTGAGGGAGTATCCCAAATTGGATAAGCGTGCATTCCATTGACACCGACTAACTCACCTTGTTTATTTAATAATGCTCCCCCACTCATGCCTTTTTCTAGTTGGTTTGTATATCCTATTTGATATCCTCTTTCTAAGGCTTTTTCTAACACCAAAGCTATTTTCCCAGTCGTTAATACTAGTTTTGGAACTGCGCTTTCTTCGTTAGCTGGGAAACCCGCAACAAATACTTCATCCCCTGTTTTCGGTTGTTTACCAATAGTTGCTACCGAATACCCTTTGCTAGTAGAAAATTCCAAGATTGCTAAATCATATTTTGCCAAGTTCGCTTTTTTCGATACTTTGGCTTTATAAACTTTCCCATCTGGAGTTACTATTTTATAAGGTGGTTCGTCTGCTTCTAAAACATGAGCATTGGTTAAAACAGTATAAATATTACCTTTTTTGTTCAGCAAAATTCCTGAACCTAAAAACTGCGTTGATAGCACTTTTACAGTAATAGCTGCTGCTTGCTGTTTTAACTGGGTTTGGAAAAGTTCAGTTATGGGTTGATCAATACTCGCATTTTCAGCATAAACACACAGGTTAGCGGTTGACGCTGGAAGCATGATAGATAAACCACTAATACAAATGATTAATTTGATGATGGTATGTAGAGACGTTCCATGGGTAGGGATTCTCGTCTCTACATTATTGGTAATCAGATATTTATTTTTGCTCACCTGCTAAATTATTCAAATAAATATCAAAATCAAACATAATATCTTCAGGATCACCATTTTGAGTCTCAATATTACCAGCGGCTAAAGCATTCTGATTAAATAGTCTATTAGCTATGGCTTTCCTATTTGCACCTTTTTTGAGGGTAAATAATAAATTACTGTTGTTGCAGACTGTATTAGAATCACTTCCAGAGCAAATTACAGGTAGCTTGTTAACTATGCCAGAGGATATTTTTCTCAGTGTACCATTATCATAATTTCTCTGAAATCTTGATGATACTTCGTAACACCGATTTTTGGGATTATGAGGTGCGGGAAAGTCTGTAGATGTCCATTTCATCACTCTGTATCTTCTCCCATCTTCTGTCCGGGCAAAGGTGAAATATTCACCGCCACTTCTGTCACAATAGAATGTAGTGCCTCCAGCATAACTGGGTTGAGAGATGGTTGCGGTAGTAGCTACTGCCATCAAAGATGCGAAAATAAAGGTTGTTGATAATTTGTATTTCATTAGGGGTTTAAATTGTACTGTATCAATATCCTCTAACATTCATAGTATAAATTAGCAAGATTGCAAAAACAAGACGTGTAGGGTATCTTGCCAGTTAATCTGCAATTGCATATGTGCATTACCGCTATTGATCGCAATTTCTACCCAACCGTGACTACCAACTAAAGCTAAGGCTTCCCCAACTTGTACATCACTGTAGGTTTCACATCCTGGTATTGTTAAATCTGCTACATTTACCCTCCAGGTTTTCCCTTGTACATAACTTTCGGGAATGTTGCTGACTAAGTTACCAAAGTGGTCTATATATTGAATACAGCCTGCTACACCTGTAGTTGTCTCGTAGCATTCGCCAATATCTAATTTTACCAAGGTTGCAGGATTGATTTCCTTTCCTAATTCTTGCAAAGATACACCACTTGCTAGATGCGCTGCTACTGGTGCAAAGATATCTCTACCATGAAAGGTGCTGCTGGGTTGGGATGTGCGCCAATAGTTAAGATTTGTAAGCTCTACTGCTGTAATAACCTGATTTTTGCTGGTTATGCCACTAAAAATGCCGTTATCGGGGCCAACAAGAAAACCTTGAGCTAATTTTAGTGCGATCGCTCTCCTTTGACTACCCACCCCCGGATCTACCACTGCTAAATGTACTGTATCAACGAGGAAATAGGGATAAGCATTCATCAAGCAAAACCTTGCTGCGGCGACGTTTTGGGGAGGAATTTGGTGCGTCAAGTCTACTAACTTCAAATCTGGATTAATTTGAGCAATAACACCCTTCATTACCCCAACATACACATCGTTATTGCCGAAATCGCTCAATAAAGTCAGGATTTTTGATTGGCTCATTTGCTGATGAAACAAGGCTTGACTATTAATATATATTTTAATATAATTTTCTGTAACAACAGCTACAAAATATATGTTATGTTATAACTGCATGACATAAAAATAAACATAAAGGAGTTATGGCTATGAGTAGCAATAGACTAGAAGCAGTTCAAAAAGCGGAAGAAGCACACAGACAGAACATTCAAAAAAGTCTAGAACATCGCTTGGAAGTAGCTAGAGCTAAGTCTGACGAAAAGCTAGTTCGACAGTTGGAAGCAGAGATGGCTTCTTATCGCTAGGATTAAGTTTTCAAAGTTCATAGTTGTGTTGTGTGTAAACCTGCGTGAGCGGGTTTTTTGTTGAGCTTTTTTTTGAGTAGATTCGGTGCAAAAAAACAAAGTACGTAAATTCTGCTTCACAGGGTTTAAGTAAAGAGCTTCTATCAGGGGTCTAAATCTTTGTTACAAAACTTAATTATATATTCCTAACGAAACGGTCGGCACTATTACGTTGGCGTAGCCTGCTGTAAGCACTATTACGTTGGCGGTAGCCTGCCGTAGGCACTATTACGAATTATTTTATCTGGAGATAGATATTTTTGCTAAACCTTTTGTTTAAAATCCTTAATTTAGAATTGAATTATTTGATTTGGGGAGCGGGCTTTGATAAACAATATTCGGAATCGTTTTAGTGAGTTCAAGCGTAAAAAGGTTGAACCATCACAACTAAAACAGTTGGTCTATGAGTTGTTGGAAGAGTCTACTGCCGACGCAACATATTTGGTGTTGATTATTGGTTCATGTGCGATCGCTACATTTGGGTTACTCACCAACAGCACTGCTGTAATTATTGGAGCGATGATTATTGCACCCCTGATGTTACCAATTCGAGGTTTAGCCTTCGGTGCATTGATCGGAAATATCAACCTATTTCGTCAAGGCGTAATAGCAGTATTATTAGGCACATTATTAGCACTTTTAATTTCTTACAGTATAGCTGCCCTAGTTAATTTACCTAGTTTTGGTAGTGAAGTGTTATCTCGCTCCAAACCTAACCTACTCGATTTGGGTATTGCTGTTGCCGCAGGTGGTATCAGTGGTTACGCCAAGGTAAATACAAAAATCTCTGCTAGTCTGGCAGGAACAGCAATAGCTGTGGCGTTGATGCCGCCAATCTGCGTCATTGGCTTAGGTCTAGCAAAATCTGACTGGTCGCTGAGTTTAGGAGCAACATTGCTCTACCTAACCAACCTTTTGGGTATTAGCCTTGCTTGTATGCTGACATTCTTATTGACTGGCTATTCTCCTTTGCATCGCGCCCGAAAAGCACTCCTATGGGCATTGGCATTGACGGGTATTTTACTGATACCTTTAACGGTGGGCTTTACCCAACTAGTTAGACAAGCACAACTTGAAAACAATCTGCAAAAGGCTCTACTAAACCGAACCATAACTTTTCAACGCTTAGAACTACTGAAAACTGATACTAATTGGCTGAATAATCCGCCCCAAGTTCGCCTGAGTGTTCGCGCCCAGTCACCTGTAACATCAAAGCAAGTAAGTCTTTTAGAAGCGTTTCTCGAAAAAGAAATGGGTCAAGCATTCACACTAATTTTTGAAGTAAGTGAGGTGAAAGAAATCAGGCGAGAAATATCAGATTCTAGTGGCAAAACTCTAATGGACAAGGAACAAATTAAAAATTGAAATTACGTGGGCGTAGCGCGAGAGTCGGCACTATTATCAATTAATAATTATTTTCATACTATTAATAGAGAGTAAAAAGTAACTATAGATGGAATTAAATAACAGGACTTTTGCTTATCATCAGCATTGCTGATCATTAAGTAAATATCATGAATGCAGATATATCCGCACTTTGGGACAGAATCCAGGGAATGATTAACGGATTCATTGTCCTACTGCCGAATATCGTGCTGGCATTGATTGTCTTTGCCATCTTTTTCCTTATTGCTAGAGCAATTAAGAGACTAGTTAAACGATTAACACGCGATCGCCACCAGGCTCGGAATCTAGGAATAGTACTGGGACGCTTGGCGCAAGGTACAACACTGTTAGTAGGACTATTTGTGGCTTTGTCGATTGTCATACCGACATTTCGAGCCGGGGATTTGGTACAATTACTGGGGATTAGCGGCGTGGCCATCGGCTTTGCTTTTCGTGACATCCTGCAAAACTTCTTGGCTGGTATTCTCATCCTCTTGACAGAGCCATTCCGAATCAATGACCAAATAGTTTTTAAAGGCTTTGAGGGAACTGTAGAAAATATTGAGACACGAGCGACAACAATTAAAACTTACGACGGTCGTCGCATTGTGATTCCTAACTCAGAATTGTTCACTAATTCAGTGACTGTGAACACTGCCTTTGAAAGTCGCCGACTACAGTATGATGTCGGTATTGGTTACGGCGATAACATAGACCTAGCTAAGGAGTTAATGCTTGAAGCATTGCATAGTGTGCCAGAAATACTGAAAGACCCTGCTCCTGATGTGCTGCTCATGGAACTAGCCGAAAGTACTGTTAACATCCGCGTTCGTTGGTGGATCAACCCGCCACGACGTGCAGATGATCTCGTCTCACGGGACAAGGTGCTATCTACAATAAAGAAAACCCTAGTCGAAAACGGCATCGATTTACCCTTTCCCACACAGCAAATTTTGTTTCACGACCAAACAGAACAGACAGATGGAAACCGCTTTCGTCAGCGTGAAGGTTGGCCGGCAGGCAGAGGCCAAGTACCAAAACCCCGCTGTATCAGCGATTCACTTCGGCTGCTTGCTCAAATGCAGACACAAAAAGATGATAATGGCAAGGTAGATTCTCCAAAAGCTAACGACGAAAACTAAACTACTTGCCGCTAAACCTGTTGAATTCAGTTATAACAGCGTGTAACTTCTAGTTGTTCTGGCTGGGTAAAAGATATAGAGAAAAGCTCTAACAGCAGCTGGTGGCTGTGGTTGTCATTTTACTCCGGGTAAAATGTTGGCGGTTTGATAGTTTCTCTATTTTCATTGATAGTAAATCTTCTATTTAAGTGAAATACTCTTATGGCATTGGAGTCTGCAACAGGTGAAGTCCTAATTACAGAACAACTCAAGCAATTTCTACTAGTACTCTCTGTGTCTTTGAGTGTAGCAACACTACCGCAAATTTTTAGTTGGTTTCGCCGCATCCCTTACACACTCTTACTGGTGATTGTGGGATTAGGGTTAGCATTCGTAAATGTGCGATTGGTGAATCTCTCTCCTGAATTAATTCTGGTGATTTTCCTCCCACCATTACTGTTTGAAGCTGCTTGGAATTTGAAGTGGTCAGACTTAAAGCGAGATTTGCTACCTATTTGTCTGTATGCAGTGCTTGGGGTGGTAATTTCTATTGCCGGAGTGGCACTCGGCCTTCATCAATTTGCTGGACTTGAACTGAGTGTTGCTCTATTAATTGGAGCTAGTCTATCAGCAACTGATCCAGTTTCGGTAACGGCTCTGTTTCGGGAACTAGGCGCAAGCAAGCGTCTAACAACGCTGATGGAAGGGGAAAGTTTATTTAATGATGGTATGGCCGTTGTGGCTTTTGGTTTACTAGTTGCTCTGCCGTTAGGTACTGCCACATTGGACTTCCAGTCTGCGTTATGGGAATTTTTTCAGGTAGTAGGTATTGGTATCGGCGTTGGCGGACTAATTGGGTTTGGCATTTCCTACCTAACACAACGTTTCGACTTGCCACTAGTAGAACAATCTCTCACCCTTGTTTCTGCCTACAGCACTTACTTAATTACAGAACATTTAGGTGGTTCTGGAGTGATTGGAGTAGTCACCACAGCTTTGATTTTAGGCAACTTTGGCTCGCGCATTGGCATGAATCCGCGCACACGGATCATTGTCACTGAATTTTGGGAATTTCTAGCTTTTTTTGTCAATTCGATTGTTTTTCTCTTAATTGGCGATCAAATTCACTTTGCTGTTTTAGGAGATAATTTAAAAATTATTGCAGTCACAATTGCCGTCATTATTGTGGCCAGGGCAGTATCTATTTATAGCTTAAGCAGTCTCAGCAACTGGCTAGGCAAATCCGAAATTTCTTTATCTGAACAAACTGTGTTGTCGTGGGGTGGTCTGCGTGGGTCTGTCTCCATTGCCCTGGCTTTGAGCGTACCAGCCACACTCCCGCAAAGAGAAGAAATTATTGCCACAGTATTTGGAGTAGTTTTATTTACACTGTTAGTACAAGGCTTAACCACCCAACCATTGTTAGAAAAACTAAAACTTTTAGGTTCGCAACCGTTACGTCAAGAATACATGGAAGCAATTGCTCGTCAAGTTGCTCTCCAACGGGCGCTGGAATATTTAGAAACAACACAAAAGCGTCCTGGAATTCAGCCAGAGTTTTATCACTACCAGAAGACGCTGCTTTTAGGAGAAATTACTCTTTTGCAAGAAAAAATTGACAAGTTACTTGATGAATACCCAAACTTACAAGAATTTACAACCGCAGAACTGCGAGGAGAACTGCTGGCAATTGAAGCAGATACCTATGCGGAGTTTGTCCGGGCAGGTAGGTTAAATAAAGAACTTTCACCTTTTTTGCAAACAATGCATAACAGCGCGAATGAAGAGGATTGATTTTGTGAATGTGTGACACCACTGGGTGAGGAGTGGGGAATCAAAGGAAAAAGGAAAAAGAGAAGCAATACTTGTCGGTTAAGCTCAAAAAAATGAAATCACGTAGGTTGGGTTGTTCGCTGTCTTTGTTGCGGAGCAATGGAACGTATACAAGCATTTGTTGGGTTTCACTATCGTTCAACCCAACCTACAAAAATTCTTAACCGAACAGTATTGAAAAGAGAAGGACATTTTTAGTTATAGCCGTGGACAGGGTGGTTAGGACATCAATTGATAATGAAACTCCCACTACAAAAGGGTTTTACTCCTGAACCGGAGGTCTGCGTAGCGTCTCCTGACTCCTGCTATATTTCTTTCCTCTTCCCCTTCTTTGGTAAGCGATTTACTCAGCATTCAGAATTTTAGGGACTTTGAAAAAATCGCCTTCCTGTTGAGGTGCGCTGCTGAGGATGGCTTCTCTATCAGGATAGGGCTGTAACTTATCTTCTCTTGTCACATTGCTGACATCAATAGCTCTGGTTGTTGGCAGTACATCTGTGACATCAAGTTCACTTAGTTGTTCGACGTACTCCAAAATACTGCCCAATTGGGTGGTGAATTTCTCTTCTTCGTCAGGTGTCAATTCTAAACGAGCGAGATTAGCGACTTTGCGAACTTGTTGACGATCAATCATAGTTTAGTAATTAGTGATTAGTAATTAGTGATTAGTCATTAGTCATTAGTAAATTACTGAAGACCAATGACTAATGTGGTTAAAAGAATACGTCAATTTGCGATCGCCCAGTGGTTTTTAACCAGTTTTGAGCTTCAATGTAATTATTGGGAGCCATGCGAATTGCTCTAATCCAATAATCTGCGGCTTGGTCAAAAAGTGCTTCTCCAGCGTCGTTATCACCCTCTTCTTTAGCCTTTTCGCCTTGAAAATGATAAATCACGGCGATGTTATTCAAAGCTTGGGGTAGACGAGGATTTAACTCAACAGCCTGGTGATAGTATTCTAAAGCTTTGTTGTGGTCGCCATTACTAGCGTAAATCAGCCCCATATTGTAGAGAATATAACTCTGATCATTGGAGTCTTCCTCTAGAGAGAGAGCTTCTTCATAGTAATCCAGTGCTTCAGCATATTCGCCTTCTGCCTGGGCTGACATTCCATCTCGGTAATAGACAAATGCTTCTTTAGCTTTTCTGTTAGCTGGTAGCAGTTTGAGGATCAAATCTGCCATGACGGTAAAGGATTTGTCAACAAAGTTATCGTTTTTCTGTGTTCTTGGCATATTTGCCTCTGTGTTGGCTCAAATGAAGCAGACTTTTTCAGGAGTACCGAGTACCGAGTACCGAGTACTAAGTAACCCCATAACTAATTTTCAGGAGTACCGAGTACCGAGTACTGAGTATCGAGTACCGATAGCTTTAGACATGGGGTATCCCCGCGTCTCTGTGTCCCCGTGTCCCCGTGTCTTCTTCAAAATCAGCAACTGCTCCATAGTTAATTTAACTGATTTATGGGCAGTTCTCATCTTTCACAGGTTTTATGATTGATTCTTGATTCTTTGCTGTAAAGCGTCTCGTGCTTGTTCGCGGTCGTCAAAATGGATTTTTTCAGTACCGAGAATTTGATAATCTTCGTGACCTTTCCCAGCCAACAACACCCCATCACCGGGTTGAGCTTGTAAGATAGCGGTATGAATTGCTGTAGAGCGATCGCATATTACCATCGGTTGAACAGAATCAGGAATACCAGCCAGCACATCTTGGAGAATTTTTTCTGGGTCTTCAGTCCGGGGATTATCTGAAGTCACCACAGCCACATCAGCTAATTGGGCAGCTATTTTTCCCATTTTAGGACGTTTAGTGCGATCGCGATCGCCCCCACAACCAAACACACAAATCATTTTACCAGGAATAAACGGACGAGCCGCTTTCAGCAAATTTTCCAAACTATCAGGAGTATGAGCATAATCTACAATCACACTCACATCTTGCTCATCATTAATTTGTACCCGTTCCATACGTCCAGGAACACCAGGAAAATCAGGAATCGCATTGGCTACCAATTGCAAATCTAACCCCAAATGTAAAACCGCACCAACAGCAGCCAAAAGATTTTCTAAATTATACTGACCAACTAAAGGCGAAGCAAAAGCCACATCACCCTTTGGTGTATGTAAAATTCCATTGACACCATTTGGCTGATAACTTAAATCACTCATCCAAAAATCAGCGTTATTGTCGTTAACACTGTAACTCCAAACTCGTTCTCGTTTCAATCCTGCAATTAAACGCTTACCATAGGCATCATCAGCGTTAATAACTGCCCTTCCTTGGAGATAATCAGGACTAAATAACAACGCCTTCGCTGCAAAATAATCCTCCATATCTGTGTGATAGTCAAGATGGTCTTGGGTGAGATTGCTAAAAACCCCCACCTCAAAAGCACAACCCAAAACCCTACCCTGTGCTAAAGCGTGGGAACTGACTTCCATTACCCCAAACTCACAACCAGCATTCACCGCTGCGGCTAATTGTTGTTGTAATTCCACCGCAAAAGGAGTAGTGTGAACAGCAGTTTGTTCAAAACCCGGCCAACGAGTGTAGAGAGTTCCCAGCAAAGCCGTAGGTAAACTAGCTTTCGTAATAAAATATTCAATCAAGTGAGTAGTAGTAGTCTTGCCATTTGTACCAGTTACACCCACCAATTTCAGTTTTTGTCCAGGATAACCGTAAAAAGCTGCCGCAATTTGAGCGCAAGCTTGATTCATATTATTGGCGCTAATCACCACAGAATCTGGTGTAGGCGGATTTTTTGCCACCGCTTGGGGAGAAACAACCGCTGCAACCGCACCAGAAGCCAAAGCACTCGACCAAAACTCCCCACCATCTACTCTAGTTCCTGGCATCCCAATAAACAAATCTCCCACACCACAAGCATGAGAGTTAGTTTTAATGCCCTTAACTTCCACATCGACTAAACTAGGATTTTCCAGACCTTCTACTGTCGCTAGTAATTCCCTTAAGTTCATTTGCTGCACCTCGCCACAAGCTTTACTTGCGCCTATTCTGCATTATTTTTTTCTGAATTGGACATATATTTACACAGGATTTGTTCCAATTGCTTGACACTAGCACGAGGAGAAGGACGGGGTACAGGATGTTCAACCTCTGCTTCATCTTGAATTACATACAGTACAGGTATTTCATACTGATATTTACCGAACCAATCTTCACGAGTTGTAATATCCCGAATTTCCAACTCGAAACTAGGATTTTGGATTTTTTCAAGCTTTTCTTGCAAGCCTTCGCACAAATGACAACCGGGTTTACTGTATAAAATTAATCGCATAGGCTAGTAATTAAATTTAACGAAGAGACGCGGGGACGCGGAGATGGGGTGATGGGGGGATCTGACAAGGGTAGGTTTTTAATATTATCTGTTAAGGCAGGACTAGGAAGACAAGGAGGGAAAGTAGACAAGGAAGATTTTCTCCGCACAATGGTCTTTTTGTTACTAAGAGAATATGATTTTGTACGTGTTTCCTCCCTTGTCCACTGTCCTTCCTTGTCCCCCAAGTCTTGCCCTCACGACAATGTAAAATACCTACCCTTGTGAGGATGGGGGGATGGGGTGAAATAATGATCTACTACCCCCTGCCTCCTGCCTCCTGCCCCCTGCCTCCTGCCCCCTGCCTCCTGCTTTTGTGATTTACTGAGTTTTGAAGAACAACTAAACGCCGATTTTTTCCAACATCAATTTAGAACGTTTCACCTGTTCTGGAATAGCCACCGGATAATCACCAGTAAAACAAGCAGAACAGAAATTATTAGTATCTTCTTTGGTTTCTTCCAACATTCCTTCCCAACTCAGATAAGCAAGGCTATCAACTTCTAATTGTTTCGCAATTTCTGCCACTGATTTAGTCGCAGCAATTAATTGATCCTGAGTATCGGTATCAATCCCATAGAAACAAGGATGAGTTACAGGAGGTGAAGAAATTCTCATGTGTACTTCCACCGCACCGGCTTCACGCAGGGTTTTGACGAGTTTACGGCTGGTAGTACCCCGCACAATGGAATCATCGACAATGATCACTCTTTTATCAGCTAACACATCTTTGAGAGGGTTGAGTTTCATCCGCAAACCTAATTCACGCATGGCTTGTGTCGGCTGAATAAAGGTGCGTCCAACGTAGCGATTTTTAATTAGTCCTTCACCGTAGGGAATACCCGAAGCTTGGGAAAAGCCAATTGCAGCAGGTATACCAGAATCAGGAACTCCAAAAACTATATCGGCATTTACAGGGGATTCTTTGGCTATTCTCCGTCCTAATCGCATCCGATAACTATATAAAGTTTCGTTGTGCATGAGGCTATCAGGACGGGCAAAATAGATCATTTCAAAGATACAGAGTTTGCGTTCTGGCTGTTGACTCCAATGGAAGGACGCTAAACCGGCTTCGGTGATCCAAACTAACTCTCCTGGTTCGACATCTCGCAGGTATTCTGCACCAATAATATCTAACCCGCAAGTTTCGGAAGCGAGTACGTAACGCACAGGATCACTATCTAAAGTGCCTATGACTAAGGGACGAATCCCATGAGGATCACGCACACCCATCACACCTGTAGGTGTGCCAATAACTAGGCTAAATGCACCTTCACAACGTTTAAAGGCGCGGATAGAACCTTCTAACCAATCTGCACCGGCGTTGACTTCTTGTGCGATCGCATAAGCAATCATTTCTGAGTCGGTTGTGGTGACTAAGTTAACATTACTCTTGACTAATTCTTCTCGCAGTTCTACTGTATTGACTAAGTTACCATTATGTGCTAATGCTACTGAACCTAAGCGAGTCTCTACCACAGCGGGTTGGGCGTTAACTTTGCGACTAGAACCCGTGGTTGAATAACGTGTGTGACCTACAGCTAGATTACCGGGTAACTCATCTAAAATGTTTTCATTAAAGACTTGAGATACCAAACCCATATCTTTGTGTTGGTGTACTACCTGACCCTCAAAGGTAGCAATACCAGCAGATTCTTGACCCCGATGCTGAAGGGCATACAATCCAAAGTAGGTCAATTTAGCAACGTCTTGTTCTGGGGCGTAGATGCCAAAAACACCGCAAGCTTCTTCTGGCTTGTCAGGACGGTATTCATCCGAGGTAACGGAATTAATGGGAATCATGCTGGTTTTGCTCCTGGTGGGGTGTCGAGTCAATGGGAACTGGGAACTGAAAACTGGTGATTGGTGATTGGTGTTGGCGGTAGCCTGCCGTTAGGCATATGGGAATTGGGAATTGGGAATTGGGTAATTTTATTTCTTCTTTCTCCTGAACTCCTGACTCCTGTACGGGTGAACGGCCGTTCGCCCCTCCTGACTCCTGCTTCTTAACAAATCTTTAACCATCCATTAAAACAGTACCGTAAATTGGTTAAGGATCAAGTATGAATTGTAAATATTAATGTTCAATCCTTGATTTTTGATGTCGATTAGGTATTGGTGTAGATAGCGAGACGTTTAGAGATAGCTAAAGAATAGCGATCGCTCATATCTTCGAGACTAACTTTGAGCAAGCTGTGATTATCTGCGGTTACAATCTCCAAATTCCCTGAATTAGCGACTGTTCCCAGTTTTTGCCAATTTCCTGTCAGATGTTCCTGTAAATAGGATTCCCAAATTTCTTGGTTTTCTCCACTTACAGAAACTAAAATTCTCGCCCCACCTTCACCAAACAGAAGTTCATCAAATCGTAAATGATGCTGGTTTTGTTTTTGGGCGGTAATTGGGAAATTAATTTCAGCCCCCAAATTTCCAGAAAGACAAGATTCCGCTAAAGCCACAGCCACACCACCTTCAGCCGAATCATGGGCAGAATTTACCCAACCAGCACGAATACCATCACGACAAGCTTTTTGTACAGTGCGTTCTAAATCAAAATCAACTCTAGGGGGTTTACCTGCGATCGTATTATGAATCGTTGCTAAATATTCAGAAGCACCCAATTCAATTGTAGCCCCACTGCTTTCTAAGGGGGGTTGGGGGGATCTCAATTGAATTGCTAAACCCAGAAGATAAATTACATCCCCGACATTTTTCCAACCTTGACCACAAATTTTCGTTAAATCAGGAATCAACCCCACCATACCCACAACCGGAGTCGGATAAATTGGTTGGGGATTACCTTCCGCATCAAAAGTTTCGTTGTAGAGAGAGACATTCCCACCAGTTACCGGCGTTCCCAACTCTTTACAACCTTCACTCAAACCCCGACAAGCCGACGCTAATTGCCAATAACCAATCGGTTTTTCTGGGCTACCAAAATTGAGGTTATCGGTCACAGCCAAGGGTTCAGCACCCACACAGCTAAGATTGCGGGCAGCTTCAGCCACTACTGCCTTTGCCCCTTCATAGGGATCAAGATAAACATAACGAGAATTACAATCTACCGTAGCCGCAACACCGGATTTTAGATTTTCGATTTTGGATGTCAGATTGGGGGTTTCTTCTAAAGGCCGGAGACGCACCACAGCCGCATCTGCACCACCGGGTAACAATACCGTATTATTCTGAACTTGATGGTCATATTGACGATAAACCCAGCTTTTAGAAGCAATGGTGGGAGTATCTAGCAAAGTCAATAAAATCTGATTCCAACTTTGCAAACTTCCCTCAATTTCAATACCCGCAGCATTGCAAACAGGTAAACTAGTACTTGTCCATTGCCAAGCTTTTTGTGCATATTCGGGCGGTTCTGTCAATAATTCTCTTTCATACAAAGGCGTATTTTCCGCCAAAGCTTCAGCAGGAATTTCCGCAGCAATTTTCCCCTGAAACCAAATCCTGACAATGGGTTCTTCAATTACTGTCCCTGCCACAACGGCTTGCAGTCCCCAACGATGGAAAATATCAATTAATTCCTGTTCTCGTCCCTTTTCGGCTACAAACAACATTCGTTCTTGAGATTCCGAAAGCAGGTATTCATAGGGAATCATTCCCAATTCCCGCACCGGAATTTTATCTAAATCGAAGTCAATACCAACTCCACCTTTAGCAGCCATTTCTGAAGTTGAACAGGTGATACCAGCCGCACCCATATCTTGGGCAGCAACCACAGCCCCAGTTTTAAATGCCTCTAAACAAGCTTCAATTAAGGACTTTTCTAAAAATGGATCTCCTACTTGCACAGCAGGACGGTTATCCATTGATTCATCAGTTAATTCGGCACTGGCGAAACTTGCCCCGCCCATACCATCCCGTCCGGTGGTTGAACCCACATACAGCACGGGATTTCCGAAGCCTGAAGCCCCTGATTTGACAATTTCCGGCGTTTCCATCAATCCCAAGGCCATGACGTTGACAAGGGGATTTCCAGAATAAGCGGGGTCAAAATAAACTTCACCACCAACAGTGGGAACCCCAACGCAGTTACCATAATGGGAAATTCCCGCAACTACACCTGTAAACAATCTTTGGGTTTTTGGATCATTCAAATCACCAAAGCGCAAAGAATTTAATAAAGCTATGGGACGCGCCCCCATTGTAAAGATATCTCTTAATATACCACCTACTCCGGTTGCAGCACCTTGGAATGGTTCAACGGCGGAAGGGTGGTTATGGGATTCTATTTTAAACGCTAATTGTAGTCCGTCGCCGATATCCACAACTCCAGCATTTTCACCGGGGCCAACGAGAATGCGGGGGCCTGTGGTGGGAAACTGTTTGAGTAATGGGCGGGAATTTTTATAACAGCAATGTTCTGACCACATTACGCCAAACATACCTAGTTCGGCTTTGTTGGGATGACGACCTAAGCGGCGGACAATTTCGGTATATTCTTCTGGTTTTATGCCTTCTGAGGCTATTTCTTGGGGAGAAAAGGGATTTTCGGAAATGGTGGTCATGGAAGCTTATGCACCAAGAGGACAGAGAAATATTCTATCTGTTTACGGCAATTAAGATCATGGATTTCTTTTTAATCTTGTCAATAAATTATCAATTATAAAGTTATTCATAATGTTATAATGTGACCAGTTTTTACCCTGTATTTTTATGACATTGACAGAAATTTTGCCATCACTGCGAAAATTATCTGATCAAGAAAAAATCAAAGCTATTCAATTTTTAGCCGCAGAATTAGCTAAAAACGCAGAAAATTTAGCTTTTCTTGAAGATGGTAAAACTTATGAAATTTGGTCACCTTATGATGCTTTTTCAGCAGAAAAAACTTTAACTGATATGTTGCAACAGCATTTACAAAAAGAAATAAATGACCAGGTTATAAATTAGATTTCTACTTAAATTAAAACTTCAACTTCTTGAGCGATACTTGTAGGTTGAGGAATTGGTAAACCTGACTCTATTAAACCTTCTATATGAAATTCTATGGACTCTACAATTAGTTGTTGGACTTCTGCTAATGTTTCAGCCACAGCTATACAACCGGGTAAGTCGGGAACATAAGCACCATAGCTAGTATTTCCTTTTTCAATTACTACTGTATAACGCATTATTCTTCCTCCAATTGTGCTTGTTTCCATATACTTTTTAGTGTACCAATTGGTACGTCAATATTAGGTTTACCGGAAACTGTAACTGTACCAAGTTTATGAGGATGTTTAAACTGTCGGTGACTTCCTCTAGTTCTTGCTAAATACCAACCATCAGCTTCTAGTCGCTGAATCACTACTCTTACTTTCATATTAACATCTATCTGTACAGGTGAAATTTCTGTTATAGATTTTCTCATCTTTTATAATTTCTATTTTACTCCTCATCATCATCCAAATTTGAAATATAAGGTGGAAGTTTACCAAAACTAATTCTTTTTACATATTTAATGGCGCGATGTTCCTCTAATGAGGTTTGAATTAAGGTGTTTATTAACAACCGAAATTTATTAACATCTGCTTGAGATGGTGATTTTAATTGTGAAGCTAATAAACTGGAAATTTGCAGTATCAACTTAATATTAGGTAAGTTAGTTTCGGTTTGTTCAATGATTTCATACTTTTTATTAAGACAATATTCATTACCTATATGAGAATAATCAGCCAGTGTTTTTAATAGTTCTGGTTTCCAATTAATAATTACTTGTTTTATTCCTGGGATTCTATTTAATAAAACAGCGATGATTTGCGGTAAGTTAGGAATGAAATCACCGATATTTCTAAATCTATATATGAGAGTATCAAGAATTAATTCTATTGTGCTAACTGGTGGTGTGCCAAATGTATAAGTTTCTAAGGTATAAGGTGCAATAGGTTTTAATTCGGTTTCACTAATTCGTTTAGTAATTAATGTAGCCGCAGCACCGCCTAAACTATGTCCAGTGACGAAAATATTTTTGTTGGCATTTTCTTGTCTTTGAATAAAGTCTTGTAATTGTTGCCAGAAACTTTTAACATAAAGATTAAAACCGGAATGAATTGCTTCTGAATTTGGGAATGCAAGTAAGTTAAAGAAGTAATCATCTAATCTTTCTGTACCTCTAATAGCCATGACAATATCATTGTCTGTGGATAGGAGTAAACCACAACAAACTAATTCATCGGTATCACTCAAAGGACGTGATGCTGAGATAAATTCTATGGTTTGATATGGTGGAAAAAATGATGGAGAACCTGTTTTTAGGATATTGCTAACTATATCATTTCCTTGTTTATAGGCGACGTAAGCGAGTTGAGAAATACAAGCCATTTCTAGGGTGCGTTGTCTGTCGGTAGATGTTTTCATGTTGGTTAAAGAATTAGATTTTTGATTTTATTTCTGCAAAATAGATATGGTAGCCTGATTTACTGTATAATTAACTATGTAGCTCGCTGATAAAATATGCAAGATACCCTAACCATTGCCATTACACCAGAACTAAAAGCAGCACTTTTAGAAATTACCCAAACTGAAGGTATATCTGCTGATAGTTTAGTCGGTAAAGCTATTGAAGACTATATTTTTACTCACAAATTCCGTGCATTGCGTTCGTATTTGATGAAAAAGAATGAAACAGTTTACACAGATGAGGAAATTTTTGAGATAATTTCATGAAGCTAGTTATAGATACCAATGTTTTGATTGCTGCTTTTATTGCTAAAGGGATGTGTAGTACAGTTGTTGAACACTGTCTAATTGTGCATTCTCCCATTACTTCAGATTTTATTCTCAATGAATTACATGAAAAACTGACAGTAAAGTTTAAATACTCTCCTAAAGATGCGGGAGAGGTGATAAATTTATTGCGTTCTAGAATGCAGGTTGTAATACCTACACCGTTAAATGTGCCTGTCTGTCGTGATACAGATGATGATATGATTTTAGCAACTGCAATTACTGGAGAGGCAGTTTGCATTATTACAGGTGATAAAGACTTACTAATATTGAAAATGTTTGAATCAATTAAAATTATTGATCCAAAGGAATTTGCTGCTTCTGAAGAAATGCTGAGGTAAAGTTCTCTATCCATTTTAAATATTTCTTTTAAGTATATTTACGTAAAAGCTAAACTCGGAACATTCTCAATTGTATTTTCAGGTAGAAGCAGTGAGCTAGATATAAATGTATGTTTACTTATATGAAAAGACCAAAATTTATGTTACTATAATTACGCTTAGTAGCTTTTTCAAGTAAGCCTACTATTTCCCTAATGTGTCTTCAAAATTTACTCCCTTCAATACTCTCCTCAGTATAGAGATGGGTATCAAGGATTAATTATAATACACTATTAAGGAAATTAGTATGAGTTATGTTCCCGCTCCAAAAACTCTTGAAGCCTTTCCACAAGCTAAACTAGTTAAAAGTAGAACACCCGTACAAGGAGGCGGCACATTACGAAAAAGATGGGAGGATAAAAAGTATATATATGAGTGGGATTCTAGACATGGTTTAGTTGAAAAGTATGATAAACGAGGTAATCATCTGGGAGAGTTTGATCCTGTAACAGGAGAAAAAATAAACCCTAGAGTAGCTTCTCGTAGAATCATTTAACAAAATTGGGGGCTTTATGCCCCCATTATCTAAAAATTAGATTTAATATTAAATTGAGTAATGAGTATTAGGAGAGTGAGTAATGAGTATTAGAACACATAAACCATTAGTTCAAAGAGTTGTACGTTGGTATGCTAAATATGGCAGTGATCTTGTAGGAGAGAAAGTTTTGAATAATGTAAATCTTCCTAACCTCCAAAATTTATTTAGAGTGGAATCAAATAATCCTATGTATGATTGTTATCCAATTAAGTCTTTTGAACAAAAAAATTATATTGAAAAAACTTTTAGTTTTAAGCTAAACACACAGGCATACGATTATTTTATAGAATGTGATGCTATCTAAATGTGTAAAGCTGATTTATATTTTTATTTTCTAACTTCATCATTTTTATCTATTGATTAGGTGCATTTTACAAATTTAATATCTCATTATTTAACGTTATTCAATTAATTGAACAGGTAGCCCAAGATATCAAATTTGAACAACATCGCACGGTTTTAATTAGAGCCTATGGTTTATTTGTGCAAGCTATAAACCGTTTACGTTCAGCTATACAATTACAAGATATTAGCCGCAGAAATGCAGAAATTGACGCTGCTAGAGGAATGTTATTTGAGGCTTTAGCAGATTATACTAATCCCCATTTATTAGCAGAAACCTGTGCGCCTGGACAACTGCGGCGGTTAGAATGTTCTTGGGCTATTGAACAAGCAATTATTATCACTTATCAAGTGCAAAATGAAGTTTCGGCAGTAAGCGATCGCTTGCACCAACTCCAAACTAAAATATGTGAAGATGCCCATACTGTAATTAATCAATGTGAATCCCACGACGAACTTGATTTTCTCTTTCCTGAACTTACCCGCATTCATAATCATGATTTAGTAATCATCGAATCATGGCAAAATCATGTAGATTGGGTAAAATCTCTACCTCCAGCAGAATTAAAACTTTTAAATAGTGCTGATTTCAACAATTCCGAAACAACCCAAACTATAACTAATTCAGAAATACCACTAGAACAAATCAGCTATGAAACCATAGCCGAAAAATCTCATTTTTATTCATTACGTGATCAATTATTATTTATGTTTGCTCCAGAATTACGCCGGGAGTATGAAAATTATGTCAGTCAACAAGCTGCAAATTCTGGATACAGAACATTAGTTACATCTAATTTACAACAAGCATCAGATTTAACAGTTGCTAATCTTTTTCACTATTTTAATATTAGAAATGAATCACAGGAAGAAGTAAATCAATAATCAACTTTTGAAAATGTTAAAAAACTGCTCAGTAAAACTAATCACTTTCCATTTATTCTAACTACTCCGAAGGAGTTTCATCAACAGATTTTTCCGCGACTTTCCTCACCGCTTCAATATCCACACCTAAATTTGCGGCTATTTGTTCCACAGTCAAACCTAACTGCAATAACAGCGGTACTGTTTCTAACTTACCTTCTAACTTACCCGCTACGTTTGCTTCCTCCGCAACTTCTCGAAAATACCGTGTTTGCTTTAATTCATCTAGAGTAAACATTGCTTCAATCTCCTGACGAGTTAAATTACTTAATTTATAAACTAAGATCGTCTCTAACAATTCTAGAACTTTTTGCCTTTTACTGGCATCAGTTAATTGTTGTCGGGATTTTTGGATTAACTGTTTGGTATGATCAATCGCAGTTTCCTGTTTTTCCACAACTAGTTGATATTTTGTATATTTACTTGAAAAAATACTACGGTTTGTATTGACCTTACCTACCTATTTCTAGATTTTTCAAAATTAAATCTGCTCTTGGACTAAAGCCATCACCATATTCTACCGGCAAATGAGTGATGACATAGAAAGCTTTACCTTTTTGTTCTCCAATGTAAACAGCACCCACTATATTTTTACCTTGGCTGAAAACAATTCTTTCTTTCGCCCAGGCATATTTGACATTATTACTCCGGCTCACAACCCGCCATTTATTAGATGCAATTAAACCATTTTTGCCATTCACAAAGTTTCTAACTTGTCCGAGAGTTTTTAAATAATTCAAAAAGGCAAAATGAATATATGCATTCTCATTTTTTTTACCACCAAAGTTAGCAATAAACCTCACTCCGCTTCCTTCTCCAGAACTGCTTTCTGTAACTAAAAAATCCTTTTCAGGAAAGTAGGTAGTTAATAAATTGCTATATTTATATAGTCTGAGTTTAACGGGAACTTTTTCACCTTCGACGGTAATTGTGGCAGTTTTGGTAGGCGGTTTATCGGCTTGAGAATTATCTCTAGTTAAAAGTGCTGTTTGGGTAGTTGTGAGGGTGTTTTCATGCTTCTGTGGCATAGCACAAGCAATGGATACGCCTAGAAGCATTATTCCAGCGGTTAATCTCATTAAATTCAGCTTCATTTTATATCCCAAGTATTTAGTATTAACTTAAATAAAAGAAACAGACACAGAGGGAAACTCTGATGCTGAGAACCTTTCAAATGCGGAGTTTGGGTATTCAACCCAAGTTATCCTCCCGAGAGTAAACGCTCTGCGTCTTCTTGATCAGAGTTGACTGTTGGATCTGAGCAACTGTTCCTAACTCAATAATGTTGACGTATTTTTATATATCAATAAAATGCTAAATACAATACATTTTATCTGTAATTTTTACGTGATTTTCATCACTAGTATTTATGATTAGAATCACACGTATTCATGATTAAGATCGTCTCTTTATAATTAGCAAATTGGCATAATTCAGTACAACTGAACTCTAGCCGAGTCATTAATAGGGAACACATCAAGTGCCGACAGCCTTTTACAGGATTGTTGGCTTTTTATTAATGGTAATTCTAAACAATTAAAAATAATTCGTAATTCGTAATTCGTAATTCGTAATTCGTAATTCAGTTTTTCAACGGGGAAGCAAGCTAAGGGTAACGTCCCGTAGGTAAAGCTCACTTGAGCCGCTGACGCTGATTCAGTCGAACGCTTGTCAAAACTCACGGCGGAAGCCTGTCACTTGTCATATTACAAAAATAAGGCTAATGGTCGTTGAATAGGGATTTTGATCAAATATCCCCACAATCGGTTAATAACTTGACACATAATTTGCCATAGCCACTACCAAGTGTGGGGACAAGATGATCACATGAAGAAATTTATTGCCATCAAGTGCTAACGTCTGATAACTCTAGTAGACTCAAAATCCACTGGGAGAACCAGCACAGGCTTTATATCAGGACATCGCTTGAATGATGTAATCAAAGTAAGGCGCTGTTTCGGCGGCATCTTCAGCACTCAATAAATCCAATGATGCTTGCTTCAGGGAAGTGATAGCTTCAACCATTCCAGGAACAGGAACGCCCAGAGAGTTGTACATTTCCCGCACGCCTACTAAACCAATCTTTTCAATTGGTTCTTTATCGCCAGCAAGTACACCGTAGGTAATCAGGCGCAAGTACCAACCGAAATCACGGATACACAAAGCACGTTGTTTTTCACCGTAAGCATTACCGCCGGGGGCAATAAAGTCAGGACGCTTCTGCCAAAGTTTTTTGGTGGCTTCTTGGACTATCTTTTTTTCATTTTCGGCGAGGGTAGTAACGATTCTTGTGCGTTGTACACCAGTTTCCAAAAATTCTTTAATACTCTTGAGTTCGCCACTACTGGGGTAGCGCAGTTCGTCATCGGCTTGGAGAATAACTTGGCTAATTACAGTCATGATTATTAAGCTGTTACGCGAAATATTATTTGCTAGTTTAACTAGTTAGAGGTACAGAAGTGAAGGGTGTGAGAAGATAGGGATGGGAACTGGGGATTGGGGATTGGGGAAAATTAAGGAAGTAATTGTAATAATTCTTCAATCACCAAATCCAAAATCGAAAATCCAAAATTGAATGACTAATGACTAATACAGCTTGGCGACAGGGTGAAGTAATTGAAGTTGATATTTCTGATTTGAGTGATACTGGTGATGGCGTGGGACGCTTTGATCAGCGTGTGGTCTTTGTTCCAGACACTGTTAGGGGCGATCGCGTGCTGGTGAGATTATTACAAGTTAAACCAAAATATGCTTATGGTAAACTGGAGCAGATAGTCCAACGCTCTCCAGGACGTATCCGACCAAGTTGCATTGTGGCTGATAAATGTGGTGGCTGTCAGTGGCAGCATATTAATTATGATTATCAGTTAATAGCCAAGCGTAATCAGGTGATTCAAGCATTAGAACGTATTGGCGGGTTTGTTCAACCACCTGTAGACCCTGTATTGGGGGCTGATTCATCCTTAGGTTATCGGAATAAAGTTACCTATCCTCTGGGTGTCTCAGCGACAGGCCAAGTGCAAGCTGGTTATTACCAAAAAGGTAGCCACCAATTAATTAACTTAAATCAATGTCCAGTCCAAGACCAACGCTTAAATCCCATGCTGGCTGAAGTCAAGCAGGATATCCAAAAGCAAGGTTGGTCAATTTACAACGAACGTCGTCACCAAGGGCAAATTCGCCATCTGGGTTTACGTATTGGTCGTCGGACAGGTGAAATGCTGCTGACTTTGGTGGTGAAGGATTGGAAATTACCCAGAATTGAAAGCCAAGCCGAAGAATGGTTGCAGCGATATCCCCAATTGGTAGGAGTGTCACTGAATCGGAATAGCGATCGCACAAATGCTATCTTTGGCAACGAAACTCGTTGTGTTGCCGGAGTTCCTGCCCTGCGCGAAATATTTGCTGGGCTAGAATTTCAAGTACTCCCAGATACATTTTTTCAAGTATCCACCGAAACAGCAGAAGCCCTATTAAAGGTAATTCAGTCAGAACTCAATCTTCAAGGTCATGAAGTTCTGGTCGATGCCTACTGCGGCATTGGGACTTTAACCTTGCCTTTAGCGAAACAAGCCCGGCAAGTTACAGGCTTGGAAGTGCAATCAGCAGCCGTAGAACAGGCTATTTCCAATGCCCAACATAACGGGATTAATAATGTTACATTTCAAATAGGAGCAGTGGAGAAAATCCTGCCAGATTTGGGGATTATACCAGATGTTGTATTACTTGATCCGCCACGTAAAGGATGTGAAGCTAATGTCATCAAAACTTTACTTGACTTGAAACCATCTCGGATTGTTTACGTCAGTTGTAAAGTAGCTACCCTCGCCCGTGACCTTAAATTACTTTGTAAAGATGGAATATACACTCTTACCAGAGTACAGCCCGCTGATTTATTTCCCCAAACCGCTCACGTCGAAGCTGTCGCTTTTCTGGTATTATCACCTTTGGCTCAAAGTTAGCGAATTCTTTACAAAAACCCAAATGAAAAATTTGTAGTCTAGTGCATAGTACTAATGCTAAGATCTAATTAGGCTAAAAATAGAAATTCTTTTTTTACATTGAAGTTGCATAGGCTCTTAAAAAGGTGAATTAGATTGCGTAAATTATAAAGAGGCAATTAAATAGAGTATTTCCATACTCATTCAAATTAATAGCAACTTAAAAGTTGTTAAATGCATTAGTCAAGATAATTACAGCCAATTTTGAACCAAGCAATTCTAACTTATGTTTAGAGTCAATGCTCCCCAGCATTTTCAAAATTTAGTTTTACAGACGCTAGTTTGAAAGCAGCATGACCACCTCAATTTTTATCAGGGTGCCTGTGACAGCAAACTGATGTCTAGCTAACTAAAAGCTACGGGGTTTCTCTTGTGATTACCATTTCTCTTCGTCCAGTTGGACGTTCTTGGGGTACTATTAGTTTTGCCTCGACTCTTTATCTTTGTCCCATATTAGATTTACTATTGGCAGAAGTTCCCGCCAAATTACAAGCAGAGTTGCGGCTAGGACTTCAAGAAGCCCTAGTAAACGCAGCTAAACATGGAAATAATCTTGATCCCGGTAAATTAGTAGTAGTGCGTTTTTCCTTGATAGATAATCAATATTGGTGGATCATTTCCGACCAAGGTAGTGGATTTACACCTTTACCGGATTTCGATAGCGATCCCACAGACTATTTACCACCAGATGAAGCCGAAAGTGGTCGCGGAATGTCTCTTCTTCATCAAATTTTTGATCAGGTAGAATGGAACCGCAAAGGAACAGAATTAAGGCTTTGTAAGCAATTAGAAACCCGTCGTTTACTATCTTTACGACGATGAAGGCAGAAGGCAGGAGGCAGAAGGCAGGAGGCAGGGTGCAGTAAATCATTATTTCACCCCATCTCCCCATCCTGACAAGGGTAGGTTTTTAATATTATCTGTTAAGGCAGGACTAGGAAGACAAGGAGGGAAAGTAGACAAGGAAGATTTTCTCCGCACAATGGTCTTTTTGTTACCAATAGAATATGATTTTGTACGGTTTTCCTCCCTTGTCCACTGTCCTTCCTTGTCCCCCAAGTCTTGCCCTCACGACAATGTAAAATACCTACCCTTGTGAGATCTCCCCATCTCCCCATCTCCCCATCTCCCCATCTCCCCATCTCCCCATCTCCCCATCTCCCCATCTCCGCGTCACCTTTTCCCGTGACTTTCACAAGGAGGGGCTGAAATGGACTTATCTAGCCAACCAATAGCCTGTTCTAGCCTTACCTGTGCCTCTTGTGGCTGGTTTTTAACCAAAAACACCATCGCGGCGGCTACCTGTTCACTAGCGCGGGAATTGCGGTTAGACTTGAGACGATGCCAATCATCAGGAGAGATACTTAGTCTTTCCATCAGGGCTTGTGCCAGTTCTAAAGTGCTAATTTCATTCAGTTGACTGGTTTGAGACATTTGAGACATAAGACTAAGTGCTGAGTGCTAAGTGCTGAGTCAAAAGTTTTTAGTTCAGAATCTTGACTAATGACCAATGACTATTGATTAATTATCCTAGTTTACTAGTTTGTCGATGAAGCCGCCTAAACAATCAACTCAACCGTCACCAGAGGAAAATCCCGAAGCAGATTTTGCACAAGAACTGGAAGAAGTGGAAAATTCGCTTTTATTATTGAAAGAACGGTATGCCCAAGTGCAAAGGGATCAAAAACAAAAGGCACAATGGCAACAAGAACTAAAGAATCTCAAGCAAAATAAGCATCAGCACCCAGGAATTAAAACAGAGTTAAAACGCATTCAACAACAATTGGAAGCCTTAGAAATAAATTTAGAAAGCCAGTTGTTTTCTTGGACTAGTCTAAAAAGACCTTTTTGGCAAGTAGTCCGCTTTGGGGGAATGGGAGTTATTATCGGTTGGTTATTAAAATCTTGGGTTGGGTAGTTCTAATTTGGGATTGTAAAATTATAATTGGCTTAATTGTTAATTTTTCTTAAAATAAAAACTATACACTTCTGACAAAATACAAGTTGTAGAAAATGGTAAATCGCCGAATTGCAGAAATATTAAAAACTGGTCAACCTGAAGAGTCTTTAGTAGTTCAAGGTTGGGTAAGAACAAAACGCGAATTAAAAGGTTTTGCATTTTTAGAACTTAATGATGGTTCTTCATTAGGTAATTTGCAAATTGTCATTAATCAAGATTTACCAGACTACGAAGGAATCTTAAAACAAATCAATACTGGTGCTTCTGTAGAAATAACAGGTGTACTTGTCGCTTCCCAAGGAAAAGGACAGCGAATAGAATTAAAAGCTGATAGCGTTAAAGTCTACGGTGATGCTGATCCCGATACCTATCCTCTGCAAAAGAAACGCCATTCCTTTGAGTTTCTACGCACCATTGCACATTTGCGTTCTAGAACCAACTCTTTTGGTGCAGTATTCCGGGTGAGAAATGCTTGTTCAGCAGCTATTCACAAATTCTTCCAAGAAAAAGGATTTTTGTGGGTACATACTCCCATTATTACCGCTAGTGACTGTGAAGGTGCTGGGGAATTATTTAGCGTTACCAATTTGGATTTAAAGAATGTTCCCCGCAGCAAAAATCAAGAAATTGATTATAGCCAAGACTTCTTTAGTAAACCAGCTTATTTAACAGTAAGTGGACAATTAGAAGCCGAAATTATGGCGATGGCGTTTACTAACGTCTACACATTTGGCCCCACATTCCGCGCCGAAAATTCTAATACTTCTCGTCACTTAGCAGAATTTTGGATGGTTGAACCAGAAATGGCTTTTTGTGATTTAGAAGGTGATATGGATTTAGCGGAAGAGTTTCTGAAATATATCTTTAAATATGTATTAGAAACCTGTCCAGAAGACATGGAATTTTTCAATGAACGGATTGATAAAACTGTATTAGAAACTGCCAATAACATTATTAATAATCAATTTGAAAGATTGACTTATACAGAAGCAGTTAAACTTTTAGAAAAAGCTGATGTTAAATTTGATTATCCTGTTAGTTGGGGTGCAGATTTACAATCAGAACATGAACGCTATTTAGCAGAACAACTGTTTAAAAAGCCTGTGATTGTGACTGATTATCCCGCTCAAATCAAAGCCTTTTATATGCGGTTGAGTGACGATGAAAAAACTGTCCGCGCTATGGATATTCTTGCACCGAAAATAGGCGAAATAATTGGCGGTTCACAACGGGAAGAAAGACTTGATGTGTTAGAAAAACGGGTATTAGCCCAAGGTATGAACCCGGAAGATTTGTGGTGGTATTTAGATTTGCGTCGTTATGGTACTGTTCCCCATGCTGGTTTCGGTTTGGGGTTTGAAAGATTGGTGCAATTTATGACGGGAATGGGAAATATTCGAGATGTCATTCCGTTCCCGCGTACACCACAAAGCGCAGAGTTTTAATTGTAGGGTGGGTTAGGACGGTAGTCCGTAACCCACCATAAACTTCAGGATAATGGTGGGTTACGCTGTCGCTAACCCACCCTACGGTTTTAGGTGGGAATAGTCGTAGTTTTTATGTTCCGCGTTTTTATCTTCCGCAGAACGAAAGAACCGCCAAAGAAACCAAACAGCCCGATTAAAGAATTGAATTCAAAGGGAACAGCAGCAGAAACAGGAGTAGCATTAATCTCGAAGCTGTTGAAGCCAACATTTATGAAAGCCAGAATCGAATCTTTAAATAGATTTTTTTATCCTGATATCATGGTAACTTGCGACCAACGTGATCAAGAAACACCAGGATATAAAAGATTTCCTTGTTTAATAATTGAAGTTTTATCTGATTCTACAGAAGCATTTGATAGAGGAGATAAATTCATCGATTATCAAACTTTAGGAAGTTTACAAGAATATATTTTAATTAATACGAAAAAACCGAGAATCGAATGTTTCCGACGCAATGATGAAGGACTTTGGGTGTTACAGTCTTATGCGGGAGAACAAGCATCATTTCAATTACAAAGCATTAACTTTGAAGGAACAATGACGCAACTTTATGAAGATGTAAATTTTCTTCCTCCAGGGTAATTGGCTAAAATTAACCATCTACTTGGTGTTATCTCAAGTCCGGTTATTTACAGGTTATTTTTAAATCACCTGTATTCATGGTGCAGCAAATGTAATTCTTTATATACGTATATGTAAAAGACTGACTTTTAATTAATTCTCTGTTCTATGGAAACTTATCAAGCCCCAATCCACTATATTCCCTTGGTTGTTGCGGAAATTAGGAGATTTAAGTGGGGTGATGTAGTGATATTTTTAGGTGATATCCGGGTTGGAAGATAAGAGTTAAGGACTGTATCATAAAATATGAATTATGAAGTTTGAATTTAGAAAATCCAAATTTGACTTCACAATTCATAATTTATGAGCTTTCAGGCTGAATGCAAAAGAAAAATTCTAGTTTTGAGTTTTGAGTTAGGACACTGTAACTCAAAACTCATAACTTTAAAATTTCACCAAATCAGCAGTGGGTTTAAGCCATTTGATTTTCAATTGCCCAACGCGCTAGTTCGGTGCGGTTGTGGAGATTGGTTTTACCCAACATATTGGATACATGGCTTTCAACAGTACGCTGACTGACATTTAATTCTTCAGCGATTTCCCGGTTAGCTAAACCTCTGGCTACAAACTGAACTACTTTCAGTTCTGTTGGGGTTAACTGCACATCGAAGGGAACCTGGATACGGGAACCGTTTTCCCCTCCCTTTGTCTGGTGTTCTTTCCAACGGATAGTTTGCTTAAGTGAGGATTCTACTTGTGCTACGAGTTCTTCTGGTTCAAAGGGCTTGACCATGTACACGTCAGCACCTTTGTTCAGACCTTTAACTCGGTCTGCGCTTTGTCCCTTAGCGGAGAGGAAAAGAACAGGTATCCAACTAGTACGTTCGTTTTGCCGGACTTGTTCAACGAAAGTATATCCGTCCATTTCCGGCATCATCACGTCACAGATGATCATGTCTGGAACTTCATGTTCTAAAATTTCCAGAGCTTCTCGTCCATTTTCGGCGGTGATGACTTCGTATCCCCGGAATTCTAAGTAATCCTTCACCAGCAAGATGAGGTTAGGGTCATCGTCAATCAATAGAAGTCGTTTGTGATCTTTCATGCTGGGCTCTTTCATAGCAGTGGCACTTGTCGCGCTTCGATCCATCAAGGTCTTGAATAGTTATCCTCTATGGTGGATTATGGAGATGCTTTTTTTTCCCACTTAACTTGCCCTTGCTGCCTCGAAGTCTAAAAAGTGACGGTCACTTTCAATCTTATTAGTAGCTGGATGGCAAAAGTCCAGTAAGGGTACGGAGAGCAACAGTATTTATAATGCGCTATTATACATGGCTTTGAAAGGGGCGGGCTAAAAAAGATTGATAAAATCAAAATTCTTTTGGTTGACAACTTCAGTATTGGCTGAAGATGATCCTAGTTCAAAACTAACCCGCACTTTCATTCGCTGACTGCTGCTCTATTATATCCTTTGGATGTTAAGCCTCTATTTCAGAGGTTTACGAGAAACAGGGTAAGTTTCTGGCAAAGGATGGGTCAAAAATGCATATCCTTCAACCACCACCATTCTGCCGATTAAGTGTTCTTGGATGATCCGCTCGTCGGACTTCCGGTTTCGTTTGGCTATACCAGACCCCATCTGGGTAAACTACCATTATCTGCCTAGAACAACAAACACGCAAGCAGTTGGATTTAGTTCTGAAGATGCAAATGGGATGACGAAGAAAGCATTTGGTTGAGAGGTGGCTCCTTGAGTGGCTCTTGCAAGCATTTCCCGGATTCCAGACTAGCTTGTTTTAACCAGGAGTGAGCAACCATCTGCTCAGAAAAAACAGAAAGCTGTTTGGTGAATATTTGCCAGTTCTAGATTGTCCAAACAATGACTTGAGGTTTTAAGTTCCACAGTTTTAGTAGTTTTGGGGATTGGACGGCAATGTTACTCATTAAGCGGCTCCCTGATTACAGTTCTATAACAATTTGCCAGCTTTGCAAATAAAGTTGTCCATATAAAAATATTCATTACCTACGCAACAAAACCTGACAACTATACTAATTAAGTATAAATACTTAAGTACAGATGCGGTTTCTTAGTTCGGGAACCCGTACACCTGGAATTATTGCCATTAGACGCTGCACTTCGGTAAATTAGCACTCAGGAGTCGAGAGTGCTAACAAGGCAAGAAAAATTTTTATGGCAGCTGTATCTCTAAGCGTTTCTACAGTTCAACCTTTGGGCGATCGCGTTTTCGTAAAAGTGACCGCCGCTGAAGAAAAGACCGCAGGTGGTCTGTATTTGCCAGACACCGCTAAGGAAAAGCCCCAGGTAGGGGAAGTAGTAGCCCTTGGTCCTGGCAAGCGTAATGACGACGGTAATCGTCAAGAAATGGAAATTAAAATCGGCGATAAGGTGCTGTACTCCAAGTATGCAGGCACTGACATCAAGCTCGGTACTGAAGAATATGTACTGCTTTCTGAGAAGGATATTCTAGCAGTCGTGATCTAAAAGGGTGATGAGGGGTATGAGGTATGTAGGGACTGGAAAAAGTTTTCCCCTATGACCAATTACCAATCCCCAATCCCCAAATTCAAGACAAATTTTAAGTTATTACCTTTACCTGGATTTAGACTTATATGGCAAAGCGCATTATTTACAACGAAAACGCCCGTCGCGCTCTAGAACGCGGTATTGATATCCTAGCTGAGGCTGTAGCTGTTACCCTTGGCCCTAAAGGTCGCAACGTAGTTCTAGAGAAGAAATTTGGCGCACCACAAATCGTTAATGACGGTGTCACCATCGCTAAAGAAATCGAATTAGAAGACCACATTGAAAACACAGGTGTGGCGCTAATTCGTCAAGCTGCTTCTAAGACCAATGACGCTGCGGGTGATGGTACAACCACCGCTACCGTTTTGGCTCATGGGATCGTGAAGGAAGGCTTGCGGAACGTTGCAGCTGGTGCTAATGCGATTTTGCTGAAGCGTGGTATTGACAAAGCATCTGCGTTTTTAGTGGAAAGAATTGCTGAACACGCTCGTCCTGTAGAAGATTCTAAAGCGATCGCACAAGTTGCGGCAATTTCTGCTGGTAACGACGAAGAAGTCGGCAGCATGATTGCTCAAGCAATGGATAAAGTCGGTAAAGAAGGCGTAATTTCCCTAGAAGAAGGGAAGTCTATGACCACCGAACTCGAAATCACCGAAGGGATGCGCTTTGATAAAGGCTATATCTCTCCTTACTTCGCTACTGATGCAGAGCGGATGGAAACGGTTTTCGATGAGCCTTTCATCTTGTTGACAGACAAGAAAATTGCTTTAGTCCAAGACTTAGTTCCTGTACTTGAGCAAGTAGCTCGTTCTGGTCGTCCTTTGGTAATTATCGCCGAAGATATCGAAAAAGAAGCTTTAGCAACTTTGGTAGTTAACCGTTTGCGCGGTGTACTCAACGTTGCGGCTGTTAAGGCTCCTGGTTTTGGCGATCGCCGTAAGGCTATGCTAGAAGATATCGCTGTCTTAACTGGTGGTCTACTCATCACCGAAGATGCTGGTTTGAAGCTGGATACCACCAAGCTAGATAGCCTGGGTAAAGCTCGCCGTATCACCATCACCAAAGACAGCACCACAATTGTTGCTGAAGGTAACGAAGCTCCAGTTAAGGCTCGTTGCGAACAAATCCGTCGTCAGATGGAAGAAACCGAATCTTCCTACGACAAAGAAAAACTGCAAGAGCGTTTGGCTAAATTGTCTGGTGGTGTAGCTGTTGTGAAAGTTGGTGCAGCTACCGAAACCGAAATGAAGGACAAGAAGCTGCGCTTGGAAGATGCTATCAACGCTACCAAAGCTGCTGTAGAAGAAGGTATCGTCCCTGGTGGTGGTACAACCCTAGCTCACCTCGCTCCCCAATTAGAAGACTGGGCTAAGGCTAATCTCAAGGATGAAGAGTTGACTGGTGCTTTAATTGTGGCTCGTGCTTTACCTGCACCTCTGAAGAGAATTGCAGAAAATGCCGGTCAGAATGGCGCTGTCATTGCTGAACGTGTGAAAGAGAAGGATTTCAATGTAGGTTTCAACGCTGCTACCAACGAATTCGTTGATATGTTGGAAGCTGGTATTGTTGATCCTGCGAAAGTAACTCGTTCTGCGCTGCAAAATGCAGCTTCTATTGCGGGAATGGTGTTGACAACCGAATGTATCGTTGTTGACAAGCCTGAGCCTAAGGATGGCGCTCCTGCTGCTGGTGCTGGTATGGGTGGCGGAGATTTCGATTACTAAAATCTTTTCCTAGTTAGTTTAAATAATGGCCGCTTCCGCAAGGGGGCGGCTGTTTTTTTGTGTCCAAATCTGAGTGTTTTCTACGAGCAAATAATGAATTAATAATTTTAAGGAAATGCTATTTAATAATATACTGATATAGCTTAAACGCTAAGTTTCCTAAGTATGGAAGATTACCAAGCTGCTTTTATGCAGCGTCACCTTGATACTGAAATACTATGTAGAAAGGAATCGGAAAGAAGAGTAGCTGCTATGCACTTGGGAGGTATAACCATTGAGTGTTTATTAAAAGCCATGATTTTTGCTACCTTACCAAAAGGCGCAACTCAGGAATGGAAGACTGATACCAATGATCCTGGACATACTATTACTAATCCAAAACATAGCTATATAGAGGCATTAAAACGGCATAATAGACTCAGATCCAGAATTGATAATTTTCCCGAAGTGCGAAAATGGCTGGATGAAGTAGAAAATCCAAATAGCCAAAATTTTATAGATATGCGTTATTCTGGCCTTGAGCCTGATGATGAAAGTTACAAACGCTGGTTAAAAGCCTATCAAAGTCTCAAAGGGTGGTTACAGAAGCAAGCTACTCAACTTTAAAGAGGTGTCAAATGCAGGATAATTGGCAGGTTTTGCTAAAGCAGGAAATTGCAAACCAGTATGTGCATAATTCGCAAGAATGGATTGATTTAAATATTTCTACATCAGGTTTAATAAATCTAACGATTGTGAGTAATGCCTTGGTCAATTTATCCATTCCCCAGCGTAAAGAACAAATTTATAACTTACTTAAATCACAAGTTCCTCATTTATCTCCTGGCTTTATTTCCTTATATACGCTTCAAGAAGCGAAATCACTTAATCTTTCACCACCACAGGTTTTTGATCCAGCATCAATACAAACCTGGCAAGATTTAGCAATTCAAGCTGCAAACCCACAAAATCAATCAACAGCACCTCAGCGCGAACTCAGTCTACCCAGAACAGTGACATTTTATTCCTTTAAAGGAGGAGTAGGACGTACTACAGCATTAACTCATGTTGCTTGGATTTTAGCAATGCGGGGACGTAAAGTTGTAGCTGTAGATTTAGATTTAGAAGCACCGGGATTGAGTACAGCATTTAACCTGAAACCACAACCAAAGTATGGAATTGTTGATTATTTTTATGAACGTTCTTACTTACCGGAAGAAATAAATCCAAAGATTTCAATTGCCGAAATATTTGGTGAAGTGAGAATACCTAATGCTACAGGAAGATTATTTGTTGTTCCTGCTGGTTCTCTAAATCTTGATTATGTTTCTAAGGTTGATGATCTCCATGCTACTACTGTTATTGATGGAGATCAAAGTCTTTGGTCTGTTTTTAAACGTGAAATCTACGAACAATTAAAACCTGATATTCTCTTAATTGATTCAAGAACTGGAATTAATCAATGGGGAGCTTTATCATTAATCCAAGCTGCTGATGAAGCAATTATTTTTCTTTTTCCTAATGAACAAAACAAACAGGGAATAGAACTGCTACTACAATCACTTCAAGGGCTAAAAGATTTATCTATTAATTTTGTTTTTTCTCCCGTACCTGATACTACTAAAATTGGGTTATCTAAAGTAAAACAAATTTGGGAATCATTGCTAAACAGAATAAAGAGGGCAACAAATGATAAGTATGAAACAGATGAAGATGAATCAGATTTAGATAATGCCCAAAATTCAATAGAAGAACTTTTAGTAATTCCTTACCTTTTGCCAGTTGCGTTAGCTGACAGCTATCCTGTACAAGGAACACAAGATTATTACACAAAAATTGCTAACTTGATTGATGAAAAAGCTGATGAAATAAAACGTAGCAATATTTTAAATACTAATACTATAGATGAGCGATGGAATATTATTGAAAGTTTGCAATTTCCTGAAGTAGATGCTGATGCTGCGGATCAGAAACAAGATTTGAGTTTGTTATTTCAGCGCACCACTGATTTTGAAAAATTTTTAGACAATACAACCTGCCTAATTAGAGGACGAAAAGGAACAGGTAAAACTGCGCTGTATTTGCTTTTTCTAAAACACAAAAGTGTTGCTCAAAAATTAGCACACGGACGGTTGGATAATACTATATTTTTGTCGGCACATGGTAGATTTAAGGATAGTCGCCCATCTCGTGATGAATTCCAATTTATCCATCAAAATTTGCAGCCAAAAAATGGCACATGGGAAGCTTTCTGGAGAGCTTATTTACTGCTTAGATGTCATCAAGAAAATTTATTTCAGTTCCCGAAAGGTAAAAAAGGTGAAAAATTTATTGAATTGAAACGAATTATCAATAATTTACCTAGAGAAACATGGCAGTCTGAATGTACTCAAGCTTTGTTAGAATTATCTACTAATTCTGAACTACGTCTCATAATCAAAGATGCCATCAACATTCTTCTTAATGAAGAAGCTAAAAATAATTCTCAAAAACTGTGGTTTCTTTACGATGATTTAGATGAAGATTTTCCTGAAACAGGAGGAGTGAGGCAACAAGCACTAACTGGCTTATTTCAATTAGTTCAATCTTGTGATGCAAATAGATTAACAGAAATTAGGTTTAAAATTTTCTTGAGAGAAGATATATGGAATCGTTTAAGTTTTGACAATAAAAGTCATTTTACTGGACGAGATATTATCTTACAATGGGCTAAGATTGATTTTTTACGATTAGCACTTCGTCAAGCGATACAATCTGACCCTTTCAAAAATTTAGTTGACCGAGTTGCTCCTATTCCTATTGAAAGTATTGATCAAGCTAGTGAAGAGGCGATTGATAAAGCATTAGAATTACTTTGGGGAAGTCGTCGCCGAGGCGGAAATAGAGCTAAAAATGTATCTCGATGGGTTTATGAACGATTAACAGATTCAAGTGGTACTACTTTTCCTAGAAGTTTAAGTATATTACTCAAAGGAGCAAAAGAACAAGAACTAACCTATAAAGGGAAATCATCAATCAAACTTCGTACAGACCGCCTACTTCAAGGAAATTCTCTGGAATTTGGATTGAAAAAAGCATCAGAAAAACGCTGCGAAGAAATTAAAGAGGAATATCCTGATTTAATTAAATTTTTTGATTCTCTCAAAAATGTATCAGCTTTCTTGGAAAAAGAACCATTACAAAGAATATGGCAAGACTCAGCAAATGATATAGCAGACTTTGAAGAGTTCGCTTCTTTTTTAAGTGAGATTGGTATTATTGAATGGCGCGGAAAAGAGCAACGCTATAAGGTTGCTGATATCTATGCATATGGTTTTGGAATGGATCGTAGAGGTGGAGTATAAGAATATTTTTAACTTTATATTGCTGGTTGTATAGAAGTTCTTGCAGGTTTGCGGTTTGAAAAAGATTTGGTTCGTCAATTTCTCCAGGAGGATATTATGAAAGAGTCAGTAATTTATCAAGATATCGTTCAAAAAGAAGCATTGAAAATGATTAGTCGTCAGATAAAAAACGTTTTGGTGATGTTAAGGATTCATTAATAACATAAATTAGAGATTTATCTGCTGACGATTTAGAAGATTTGGGAGAAGCATTATTTGATTTTTCGGAAGTTACTGATTTGGTAACTTGGTTAAACACAAAAGTGAGCAATTAATAAAGTTTTGGCAATAGTATTTTTTAGAGACGTTATATACCACGTTTCTACAGATTTAATAATATTTGTATTTTGAATGATAAAGTTAAAATCAGGCAAACTTTATCCATTTATCAATGATTGTTAACAGTCCAATAGATAAAAATTGGCATGGAAAACTTAACTTAGTCTATGCTAATCACCAAGATTCTACGCAGTTAATTTATAACCACCAGCAAGCGCCATTTAAAGTACAACGCCCCTTTTACCCAGAAGGACAAGAAGTTTGCCATAGCGTTATTTTACACACGGCTGGGGGCATTGTGGGGGGCGATCGCTTATCTTCCGAAATTCACCTCGAAAAAAATTCCCAAACATTAATCACCACAGCCGCTGCTGGTAAGGTATATCGCAGTAACGGCTTACCCGCAAAACAAACCGTAAATATCCAAATTGATGCTAATGCTTGTTTAGAATATTTACCGCAAGAAACGATTTTATTCAACGGTGCTGTTTATCGCCAAGATTTAAAAGTAAATTTAGATACCAATTCTAGCTTTATTGGCTGGGAAATTACACGGTTGGGAAGGAGTGCGAGGGGAGAAAAGTTTTTAGAAGGAGAAATGCGATCGCACACCGAAATCTGGCAAAATGGTATTCCATTGTGGATTGATAAACAAATCATACCCGGTAGCGAAGAAGTATTTCACAGTCCCCACGGGTTAGCGGGAAACCCCATTGTTGGTACTCTAGTTTGGGCAGGAAGTCCCATTCCCGGAGAAATCATTGACAAAGCCCGTTCTTTAATCATTCACAACTCTGGGGCTGGAGTAACTCGCTTACCACATGGATTTTTGTGTCGATATCGTGGTAATTCTACATCTGAAGTCAGAAATTGGTTTACAAATATTTGGCAAATTTTACGAGTATCTTTGTTAAATCGTGGTAATTGTATTCCCAGAGTCTGGCAAATATAAACTAACCACTCCAGGCAGAGAGGACAGAGAGAAGAATGCAGCTTACACCCCAGGAAAAAGATAAGTTATTAATTTTCACGGCTGCTTTAGTAGCGGAAAGAAGAAAAAATAGAGGTTTGAAACTGAATTATCCCGAAGCAGTTGCTTTTATTTCTGCTGCTATTTTGGAAGGTGCAAGAGATGGTAAAACTGTTGCAGATTTGATGAGTTATGGAACAACTTTATTAACTCGTGATGATGTCATGGAAGGTATTCCAGAAATGATTCATGATGTGCAGGTAGAAGCCACTTTTCCTGATGGGACAAAGTTAGTTACTGTACATAATCCTATTCGTTAATTAAAACCCATGAAGATAGGAGAATGAGAAGATATAGCATTTCCTAGTCTAATGAAGTACAAAATTATCTGCGTCCATCTGCGTTCATCTGTCTTGAAAAGTTGAGCCACTTGCTTGCGGGGGTTCCCCCCGTTGTGCAAAGTGGCGTTCCTACGCCGGGAAACCCGGCTACGAGGAACTTTTCGCTGCGTTTAATTATTACTGCTTGTACCTCACTTGAGTGGGAATTGCTATAAAGACTTTTTTGCTATGGGTTTGAATTCGTTGTAGTACCAGCATCTGAATTCGCCTTAGGCGTATTAGGATATGTCTGCGTGTTAGAACTCGACTTATCTGGGGTAGAAGTCGATGTTGGAGTCTTGGTGGATGATTCAGCAGGAGCTACGTTAATCGTCGTGTTCTGTTGAGCGGGAGCAGGCTGTGGATTATTAGGGGCAATCACCTTAACATCTGTCTTCTCTTGTTTAGGTACTTGCGGCTGGGGAACGTCAACTTTAACGTTGACATTAGGCGCTCTTTGTTGAGCAGGAGTAGGAACATCTGCTGGTACAGGAACACGCTCAACAGTATTCGTCTTTTCGATGATAGTTGTCTGTTTAGCTGGCTGTTGAGCGGGTGCAGGAGCAGGTGTAACAATTACTGAGTTGGTAGTTGGCCGCCCCCAAAAGTAGTAAGCAAGTCCACCCATTGTCAGCAAAGCAGTAATACCCATCCCAATTATGAAGCCACTAGCGGTATTATTTTGATCGCGTGCTTCTAGGGCTTCGTTCTTAAGGTTTGTTCCAGAGACACGACCATCAGAGTAACCGTGATCATAAGACCTAGATTGCTCATTTCTGAGATGATTTTCACGATTATTAGGATTGTTTAAATTAGTCATAGTTAGTACCAGAAATGATTAGTGGAATTAGGACACAAACAAATTTATAAAGTCTGCCTCTGTTCAGTCAAATTTAGCGATGACTGAACGGCTTTTGAATTTCGCTGATGTAAACCTGAAATTTTCTCTGCCTTAATTGAGGAAATCTTGAACCTTGGCCTTCACATCTTCTATGGTGTTACGAACTTGGCTTTCGGCTTGTTTAGATTTTCCAGCAGCTTCGTCTTTCAGATCACCTGTAACATTGCCGGCTGCTTCTTGAGTTTTGCCTTCAATATTCTTAGAGACTGCCTTTGCTCTTCCTGAAAAACTAACAGTGCTTTTCACATCTTCTACAGTGTTACGAACTTGGCTTTCTGCCTGTTTAGCTTTACCAACAACTTGGTCTTTGGGGTCGCCTGTAACATTACCGAAAGCTTCTTGAGCTTTGCCGTCAATATTCTTAGATACTGCCTTTGCTCTATCAATCGTTGCTATTTGAATATGGGGTTGACCGCTTATATCAGTCAGTGAAGTTGCCGCCCAACTATCTCCAGAAGGTAAACCCAATCCTATGGAAGTTGAGACTAATAAAACTAGGCTAATAGTGAGCAATTATTTCCGAACTTGTTGAAGTAAAACCATTATAAACTCCAAAATTTTTCTTATTAAGGCATTGATTTGACTATTAACTAAAAGCGTGAAACTAGAAAGTATAGATAGTTTGATGGCTAGTTATACTTTCTAGAAGAATGACACTCTTAGTCAATAATTTTTTTGACTTGATCTTTCACATTTTCAACAACGTGAATACTGCTTGCTTCGACTTGTTTTGCCTGACCTTCAGCTTGAGCTTGAGGATCTCCCGTAATATTGCCTAAAGCTTCTTGAACTTTGCCTTCAATATTTTTGGCAGTTGCTTCAACCCGTTTTTCTAAGCTCATAATCATCTCCGTATCAATTTTTGAGATTAAATGAATTTAAAATCACATTACCGCTGTGGACGATGAGAATATCGCCACTCTTCACCTCTAATCCAAAACCGGACTTGAGAGTTTCCCACATCACAGGAATTACACGGTGCAGCGGATTATTAGAGGTGACTTAACAAATTACTTTGTTTCAGTACTGGGTGATTATTTTTGTAATTTAACACCAAGAATCAGTTTATTTTTATACCTAAAGACATAATTAAATTCTTATACCTAAAGACATAATTAAGCTGCATAGCAGCTAGATTGTATAATGTAAAGGAACTATAAATGCTTGCATACACCTCGGCGAGTTCTAGATATGAAGATATTGCAGAACATTTGTTCTCAAGCCTTCAAACCATTTGTCTAATTTTGAGAAAAGCTGTAAATCAGGAAAACCAAATTATGATTCCCGGAGAAATTATTACCCCAATAGGTGAAATAGAATTAAACGTAAATCGTCCCACTACTAAATTAGTAATAGCAAATACAGGAGATCGCCCAATTCAAATAGGTTCACATTTCCATTTTTACGAAGTCAACACCGCCTTACATTTTGACAGAGAAAAAGCGCGAGGAATGCGATTAGATATCCCTGCCGGCACAGCCGTGAGATTTGAACCAGGAGACGAAAAAGAAATAACATTAATCCCCCTCGTTGGTACACACCAAATATACGGCTTCAACAACAAAATCAACGGCAACCTCTAAAAAACCCTCAGCGAACCTCCGCGCTAACCTCAGCGTCCCTCTGCGTTAAAAAAAGGATAAAATATATCCTACAAAACGAACCTCTAAAAAAACCCTCTGCGTTAAAAAAAGGATAAAAAATGCCCTACAAAATGAACCGCCAAGCCTACACCGATACATACGGACCAACAGTAGGCGACAGAATTAGACTAGCTGACACAGAATTATTTATCGAAGTCGAACAAGACTTCACAACCTACGGCGACGAAGTAAAATTTGGTGGAGGAAAAGTCATCAGAGATGGAATGGGACAATCTCCAATTTCTAATTATGATGGTGCTGTAGATTTAGTAATTACTAATGCTTTGATTCTCGATTGGTGGGGAATTGTCAAAGCAGATATCGGCATTAAAGATGGGAAAATATTTAAAATTGGTAAAGCTGGAAATCCTTATATTCAAGACAACATAGACATTATTATCGGACCCGGAACCGAAGCTTTAGCAGGGGAAGGAATGATTCTCACCGCAGGAGGTATAGATACCCACATCCATTTTATATGTCCCCAACAGATTGAAGTAGCTATTGCATCTGGTATTACCACCATGATAGGTGGAGGAACAGGCCCAGCTACAGGTACAAACGCCACAACTTGTACTCCAGGAGCCTGGAATATTTACCGAATGCTGCAAGCGGCTGACGCTTTTCCAGTCAACTTGGGATTTTTAGGAAAAGGTAATACCAGTCAACCTCAAGGATTGGTAGAACAAATTGAAGCAGGTGTAATCGGTTTAAAATTACATGAAGACTGGGGAACTACTCCTGCCACAATTGATACTTGTTTAACCGTCGCTGATGAATATGACGTACAAGTTGCAATTCACACCGACACCCTCAACGAAGCCGGATTTGTCGAAGATACCATCGCGGCTTTTAAACATCGTGCCATTCACACCTACCACACCGAAGGCGCTGGGGGAGGACACGCACCCGATATTATCAAAGTCTGTGGACAAACCAACGTTTTACCATCTTCCACTAACCCCACCCGTCCTTACACCCTCAACACCCTAGATGAACATCTGGATATGTTGATGGTATGTCATCACCTTGATCCAGCAATTCCTGAAGATGTCTCTTTTGCTGAGTCCCGCATTCGTCGAGAAACCATCGCTGCTGAAGATATTCTGCACGACTTAGGCGCATTTAGTATGATTGCTTCCGATTCCCAAGCGATGGGACGTGTGGGAGAAGTAATAATTCGCACTTGGCAAACCGCCCACAAAATGAAGGTACAACGCGGAACACTCTCCCCTCTCCTGGTAGAAGAGGGGTTGGGGGAGAGGTCAGACAATTTCCGGGCTAAAAGATATGTAGCTAAATACACAATTAACCCCGCAATTACACATGGCATTTCCCAATATGTGGGGTCAGTGGAAGCAGGAAAATTAGCAGATTTATGCTTGTGGAAACCAGCGTTTTTTGGAGTGAAACCAGAAATCGTGATTAAAGGAGGAATGATTGCTTGGGCGCAAATGGGTGATGCTAATGCTAGTATTCCTACACCGCAGCCTGTACACGCACGCCCCATGTTTGGCAGTTTTGCAGGTGCTAGAAACGCCACGTCATTAACTTTTGTTTCCCAAGTAGGTTTAGAAAGAGAAATTCCCCAACAATTGGGTTTGAAAAAAACAGCAGTTGCAGTTTCGGGAACAAGACAAATTAGTAAGCTGGATATGAAGTTAAATGATGCTTTACCTCATATTGAAGTAAATCCTGAAACCTATGAAGTTCGTGCAGATGGTGAATTATTAACTTGTGAACCTGCGACAGTTTTACCAATGGCACAAAGGTATTTCCTATTTTAGTCTATGACTGAACAATACTTACAGGGGTTTCTCCAATCACATACATTCATTAGTACTTACCCCATGAGTTTAAAATCTCCTCGCACTAGCAAAATACTAGTTGTAGACGACTCTCCTGATAACATTTTTCTCGTCAAAACCATTTTAGAAACCGAAGGCTATATAATTAGTACTGCTGAAAATGGTGCTGAAGCAATGGCACAACTGCAAGCATCTCCCTGTGATTTGGTGTTACTGGATTTAATGATGCCAGGAATGGATGGCTATGAAGTAACTAGATGTATTCGTAGCGAAATGAATTTGCAGCAATATATCCCCATCTTACTAATTACTGCCCACGATACCCCTAACGTCGCCCAAGGATTGGATTTAGGTGCTGATGACTTTATCCGCAAACCCGTAACAGTCGATGAATTATTGGCCAGAGTGCGATCGCTTTTACGACTCAAACATAGTATAGATGAACGTGATGAAATTGCCCTCCAGCGCCAAGATTTCGTTTCCCGTCTCACCCATGACTTACGCACTCCCTTAGTAGCCGCAGATCGGATGTTAAGCCTATTACAGCAAGGTGCTTTAGGAGAGTTATCACCGCCCATGCAGGAAGTCATGACTATCATGGCACGTAGTAACATCAACCTCCTGACTATGGTTAATACTTTATTAGAAGTTTATCGCTTTGAAGCAGGGCGCAAAACTCTCACATTTCAACCAGTTAATCTCAGCCAGTTACTTAAAGAAATCGCTGGAGAATTAGCCCCTCTAGCCGCAGAAAAAGCACTAGCTATAAATTTGGAATTATCTGATAACTTAACCACAAAAACCTTTATGGGCGATCGCTTAGAACTACATCGTCTATTTACAAACCTGATAGGTAACGCTATCAAATTTACAGATTCTGGTTCAGTTACCATCCGCTTCAAGTGTCAACATAGACCAGAAAAAACAGATCAATTTATAAATATTATTGAAGTAGCTGATACAGGTTCTGGTATTTCTCCTGAAGAACAACTCACCTTATTTGAAAGATTTCGTCAAGGTAATCACAACCGTTCTGGTAGTGGATTAGGACTATACTTGGCGCGTCGTATTGCAGAAGCACATCAAGGTTTTATTCATGTAAAATCTGAATTAGGTCAAGGTAGTATTTTCATTGTTAATTTACCCATAAAATCTTGATTACCCCCTTCCCAGCGTAAGATTACTTATCTTCTTCCTTCTTCCTTCTTCCTTCGCGTTCTTTGCGTCTTTGCGGTTCTTTCGCATTCTTTTTCTACGAGACGCTACGCGTAGCTTGCTTCCCCGTTGCTTTAGCTTCCCGCAGGGTAGGAATACCCGGTTCATTTAATCGGTATTATTCCAGAAGGAGGTAAGGAATTAAAAAATCCAAATTCAAAATAGTTAGGAGATAAAAAAATGGTTACTACTGAAATATCAAAAATTGCCGAAATTCTCAACATACAACGGAATTTTTTCAAAACTGGTCAAACTAAAAACGTTGCTTTTCGGATTGCACAACTCAAAATTCTCAAGCAAGCAATTATTGAAAATAAACCAGCAATCATCAAAGCATTAAAAGCAGATTTGCATAAACCAGAATTTGAGACTTACGCCACAGAAATTGGTGGAGTCAAAGAAGTTGACTATGCACTCAAAAATATCACGAATTGGACTAAACCGAAAAAAGCAGAAGTTCCCTTAGAATTCTTTCCTTACTCAGCTAAAATTCATCCAGAACCTCTAGGAGTAGTTTTAATTATTGGACCTTGGAACTATCCCTTTCAGTTAATTATATCACCTTTAGTCGGTGCGATCACCGCCGGGAATTGTGCCATTATCAAACCTTCAGAAATTGCTCCCCATACTTCAAAGCTTGTCGCTGAAATCATTGGTAAATACTTTGAAAAAAATTATATTGCTGTTATAGAAGGAGGTGTAGAAATCAGCCAACAGTTACTAGAAGAAAAATTTGACCACATCTTCTTTACTGGTGGTACAGCCGTGGGGAAAATCGTTATGGCAGCAGCGGCAAAAACTCTCACCCCAGTCACCTTAGAATTAGGTGGGAAAAGTCCTTGTATTGTAGATGCAGAAATTAACCTAGAACATACAATCAAACGCATTATTTGGGGCAAATTTATTAACGCCGGACAAACTTGTATTGCCCCTGATTATCTATTAGTAGACCAAAAAATCAAACAAGATTTGCTAAATGGTCTGCAAAAATGCCTCAAAGAATTTTATGGTGATAATCCAGAAACCAGTCCTGATTATGCCAGAATTATTAGCCAAAAACAATTTGCCAGATTAGCAAATTTTCTCAAAGATGGTGAAATTGTTATTGGTGGAGAAACTAACCCAGAACAAAATTATATTGCTCCCACAATAATTGATAATATTTCTGTAGAAGATTCAGTTATGCAGGAGGAAATCTTTGGCCCCATTCTGCCGATAATTGCATATACAGATATTGCTGAAGCGATAGATTTAATTAACTCTCGACCAAAACCTTTAGCTTTATACTTGTTTTCCCAAAATAAAGACCTGCAAAAACGAGTTTTACAAGAAACTTCATCTGGTGGCGTATGTATCAACGATACAGTTATGCAATTTGGGATTTCATCTTTACCATTTGGTGGTTTAGGTGATAGTGGTATTGGTAGTTATCACGGTAAAGCTAGTTTTGACACTTTTTCCCATCACAAAAGTGTTTTGAAAAACTCATTTTGGCTGGATTTAAATTGGCGATACATTCCCTATAAAAACAAATTATGGCTACTGAAGCGAATTATTGGGATTTAGCCAGTTTTGCTAAAAGCCAAAGCTGTATAGCAGGAGTCAGGAGACGCTTCGCAGACCTCCGGTTCAGGAGACGCTTCGCAGACCTCCGGTTCAGGAGTAAAACCCTCTTGTAGTGGGAGTTTCATTATCAATTGATGTCCTAACCACCCTGTCCACGGCTATAATATCAAATCACTTAATTAAAGCTACAAATGAATCTCCGCGTCACCGCGTCACCGCGTCTCCGTGTCTGTCCATTTGTATCAACCTTAAACTGAAACTGTATAACGTTCCTCTGCCCAAGGTTCACCACGACGGTGATAACCATTACGTTCCCAAAAGCCTAATTCTTCCTGTTCTAAAAACTCTAAACCATTAATCCATTTAGCACTTTTCCAAGCATAAAGGTGAGGAACAATTAGCCGCATGGGGCCACCATGTTCTGCTGGTAATGGTTCTCCAAATAGTTGAATAGCAAAAAAGTTTTCTTCCCGCACAAAGTCTTGCAGGGAAATGTTTGTTGTGTAGTCACCGTAGCAGTGTTCCATAACATGGGCTGCTTTTGAATCTACTTCCAGCAAACTCATGAAATCTGTCACCTTAATCCCAGTCCATTTAACATCAAGTTTTGACCAGCGGGTGACACAGTGAAAATCTGCTGTAAATTCCTGTTGTGGTAGTTCGAGAAAATCTGACCATTTAAATACAGCTGGTTTTGCTAAACCCCAAACTCGAAATTCCCATTCTTCTATGCTGATTTGGGGCGTTTCACCATAAGTTAAGACGGGGAAACCTTTAGCTAGATGTTGGCCAGGAGGAACCCGTTCGCTTTCTTCTAGACCTGGTTTCTGAAAAAATTTCATCACATCACCTCCTGGAAACATCCGCCATAACGCTGGGCGTTTAGCGGTTTGTGGTTGATTTGATCAGGAAAGCACAGAAAAAGCGCTTCTATGGCTTTGCTATTCATGCTTTTCCTGATGCAGAAATTATGACTCTTCTTCTGGTTCTTCAGCCGTTGGATAGACGAATCGAGAACGTCCAGACAAAATTGATTTGCCGAGAGAGAGCGCTTTTTGAGCTTCAACAACAGCCTTGTGTGTCCAGGTAGCGCGGCGTTTGTCTCGTTTGGATTTTGATGTTTTCTTCTTTGGAACAGCCATGATAGCGGATATGGTGATTCTTGACAACCTTTTTATTCTAAGCCATCAATTGACATCAGCAATGGTAGATACTACAAATTTCGGCTAAGTCGAATACAGTTGATGATCTGCTTATGGTGTTTTGGGCGTAGATTGCTTAACTGTGGCAGGTACATCAGGTGCAGGATCAGGAAGTGCTGTTTGTGTTCCAAATAAAAGTAGCGATCGCGCAGTTTGGAAGTAAGTCACCCAACGTTGGGGATCAGGGCGCTGTTTCCATTCCACACGACTGACATCTAAAGCCAAAACTGGAGCGATTAATCCATGACTCTGCACGGTAACAATTATAGAAACATCTGTAACTAATATATCTTGGTCAAAGCTGCGTTGAGCCGCAGCCCTAGCAACCATTTTTGCTCTTTCCAGAACGGTTTCGTAGTTTTCATCCTTGAGACTTTCAATGCCTAAGTCAACTCTGGCTGTGTAAGCTTGCACATTTTGGGGTGCGATCGCGGACATGGCAAACCACAGAGGAACCGATAGTAACAGCCACATTCCTCCTTGAATTATCCGGATTTTCCTGCCAAATTGGCCAATAAATGAAAAGGGGATGATTGATGATGGTTCTTGAGTGTAAATCCTAATCATTAACTGCTGTCTCCTGAATAATGACCTTTCGTTTTAATTGAGTAAAAGTATTTTCCGCTTTAGTAACGTCATAAAGATTACATTTTATCTGGTGATTAGCAAGAAGGACAGTAGGCAGAAAATATATTTTGCTCGCTGCTAAAGGTTGAAACTTCCTAACTAAATTTTTTTGTGGGAATTCCCTACACACCACACCTTTGTTCATAGGTTAGCTTTGTTATTTGAGCAAGGCCAACCGCAATTTTAGGCAAACAATAAATAACCGACAAAGAGCGGGATGGTAAATTACTGGGCGATCGCTATTGGCATCAATCAATATCAATTATTCCAACCTTTAAGTTGCGCTCAAGCTGATGCTGAGGCATTAAAGGATTTTTTGGTGACAGAAACAGGTTTTTTGCCTGAAAACTCCCTGCTGATGACAACTACGTCGCCACCTATAGGGGAGCGAACCTCCTACCCAACTAAGGAAAATATTCTGTTTTTGCTGGAGGAATTAGCCGCCACATCTTGGCAACCAGAGGATCAGCTATGGTTCTTTTTCAGCGGCTATGGAGTTAACCACAACGATAAAGATTACTTAATGCCGATAGAAGGCAATGCCGAACAAGTTCGGGATACAGGCATAGAAGTGCGATCGCTAATGCAAGGTCTACAAGTTACCGGACTCAATGTCTTACTCATATTAGACATCAACCGCGCTTTTGGTACTCAAGCCGATGCTCCTGTTGGTCAAGAAATCCTCGAATTAGCCCAAGAATTACAATTAGCAACTATTCTTTCTTGCCAACCAGAGGAATTTTCTCACGAAAGTAGCGAACTAGGTCTCGGATTCTTTACAGCCGCCTTATTGCAAGCTTTACGTTCTGGGAAGGGCAGCAGCTTGGCAGATTTAAACAGCTATTTGAGTTCTTTCACCCCAGAACTATGTCAACATCATTGGCGACCTATCCAAAACCCTGCATCTTTTATCCCTGCTAAACCGCAAGTTATCTTGCCAATTTTGACATTAGATAGCGACTCGGAAGCAGAGCAAATTATTTTTCCTGAAGAAAACTTTGCTGTGAGGAGTGCAGCAATTCCTTTGGGAAATAAAGACTCTAAAAATTCTACCTCAGACAAAGCTTGGTGGGCAGAAAGCAAAACTGTAGAAACTACACTCAACAAAACTTCTTCAGAGGTTGAAAAGCCGGCTACTTCTCCAGATGGAGCAGTTTCTAATCCCTTGGTAGATAGTCATCAAATGCTGGCAACTTCTCCAGAATTAAATACAGCAGGCAGGTTTATCCCTTCCGCTGCTAAAGACTACGCCAGTCCCTCGGTTCAGGCCAACACCCCCATTTGGAAACAATTTATCTTATGGGGTGGAGGCAGCATGATTATAGTAGGTTTAATCGCTACTTTTCTTCTCCGCAATCAAGCTAGTTTTCGGTTTAAACAGTTATCAACAGCTGTTAGTAATCCTACAGTTTCCCAAACAATTGAACCAACACAACCAGTCAGCGCCCCCATTGCTTCCACTCCTGACCCCAAAAAGCGTGATCAAGCACTTTTTGAACTAGCGAAAATGTCCCTCAGCGAAACTAAAGCTGCTGATTTGAGTCAAGCGATCGCCACGGCTAGAAAAATTCAACCCGGTGAACCCCTTTATCAACAAGCTCAGGATAATATTCAGGTTTGGAGTCAGATGATTTTAGATTTAGCCACAGAACGCGCTCAAAAAGGACAATATGGTGAAGCGATCGCTACTTCTAAGTTAATTACTATTTCTGAGCCACTTTATCCCCAAGCGCAAGCGGCAATAGAAAAATGGCGACTAGAAGCCAAGCAGTATGTAAGTAACAAAACTGTGTTAGATGCGGCTAATGCTTTAATTCAACCCGGACAAGCTTCTAGCTACAATCGAGCCATTGAAGTTGCCAAGAGAGTACCACCAGGACAACCAGGCTTTGATATAGCCCAACAATCTATTAATCAATGGAGTGAACAGATTTTAGATTTGGCTAAAAATCGCGCCGCTCAAGGTGACTTCAGCACCGCTATTGAAACCGCTACTCTAGTCCCAGAGGTGACAGCCGCTTATGAAGACGCTCAGGATGCTCTTCAAAAATGGCAAGCTCAAAAGAATTAGTCATTAGTCATTGGTCATTAGTCATTAATTAAAAAGTCCAGAGTTCACAGAAACTGCAATTAACTCTGGACTCGGTACTCAATACTCAGTACTCGTTACTCGGTACTCAATACTCAATACTCGTTACTCGGTACTCAATACTCGGTACTCGGTACTCAGTACTCGCTACTCATTAGCAGTACTGTGAAATATCTTCGCCGCACTCATCAGCTAAATAGCACATTGCTCGAAACCTTAAACCTACTACTTCTTCATACAAAGGGTTTAGTTTGCACATTGGCGGAATGTGAAACAGGGTTTTACCAAATAGTTTGACATCACGCTCAAAAGGACATTGAGCCGGAATGTATTGACACAACCGATGAGCAAGCAAGCGATCGCTAACTTTGAGGTTATCCAACCACTGACGCAACGGCACCAGAAAATCCCAATCAAACTTAGAATGTGAACTTTGTAATTGGGTAGCATCAGCTGTACTCGTCTCTGCTTGATGGAGCGATACCCAACTGACTAGAAAAATCTTTTTAGTGGTATTATTAAATACCTTCATGATCACGCCTCTCTTTTAATGAGGGTATTCACCTTACCGATGAATATATATACAATTAAGACAATTGCCTTTCCTGAACAAAAACTATTCTGACGGGAATTATATAAAAAGTGTGAGTAGGCACTTAAAGTCAGAACCGATGTATTACTACGTCAAGTTAAGCGTAATTTTCCCGGAAGTGGTACTGTATTCCTCGGAACTTCTTCATAACTTAACACAGTTTAAATTCTAATGAAGACCTCTACCTTTGGGCAGGTTTTAGTGTAACATTTACAAGTCTTATTATATCTAATAATTATTAGTAGTTTTGATAAATATAAATGCTGCAAAAACTTAAGTTTAACCGTTGATTGTGCTGCAATTTACCATTTATGGCGTGTTAGGGCTAACTTACCTGGGTTTAGCACTGGGTTACATTCCCGGTTTACGGATGAACCGCGCCACTATTGCCCTCGTCGGTTCTGCTTTTTTAATTGCGTTGGGTGTCCTGAACTTACAGGAAGCATGGCTGGCTATTGATGCCAACACCATCGTATTTTTGTTGAGCATGATGGTAGTTAACGCCAATTTAGCCTATTCTGGGTTTTTCCGTAAAGCCCTATCGGTGTTATTGAGTATCACCCGCAGCCCTTTGGGATTATTAATAACTTTAACTTTTGGTAGCGGTATTCTCTCGGCTTTTTTCCTCAATGACACCTTAGCGCTGGTTTTTACACCGTTGACTCTCAGCTTGACACAAGCTTTAGGTTTGAATCCCATACCTTATTTACTAGCGATCGCAGGTGCAACTAATATCGGTTCAGTCGCCACTTTAAGTGGTAATCCCCAAAACATCCTTATTGGCTCATTTTCAGGCATCAGCTATCTAGATTTTTTACGGGCATTAGCGCCCATTGGGATAACAGGCTTATTTATTCAGGTAGCATTACTCTGGCTACTTTATCCAGATGTACGTTCAAACCAACCTTGTCAACTGTTAAAAATAGATAATCAACGCATTTTTAAACCCTTATTTAAGAAGACATTAATTATCACCACCGGATTATTAATTGCTTTTGCTGTGGGTTTACCTTTAGCAGAATCCGCCTTAGTCGCTGCCAGTTTGTTGCTGATTACTAGACGAATTAAACCACAACGTATTCTCAAAAAAGTAGATTGGAATTTGTTAGTAATGTTTTCTGGACTTTTTATATTAACGAAAGTCACACAGAAGTTGAATTTACTACAACCATTTACTCATGTAGTTAAATCTGAGCTTGGTTTATTAGGAATCACAACTATTATGTCAAATCTGATTTCTAATGTTCCTACTGTACTGCTACTACAGCCGCTAATTGCTCAAGATGATACTCGTTCTTGGCTGTTGCTGGCAGCATCATCAACCCTAGCTGGTAATTTAACTTTGTTTGGTGCTGTTGCCAATTTAATCACCGTAGAAGCCGCTGCTGAATTAGGCTACAAACTCACATTTTGGGAGCATCTCCGCTTTGGTGTACCGTTGACTGTTTCTACTCTACTTCTAGTTTACCTCTGGATTCATTAGCTGAACTACCTATCGTATTTCATTACACAATTTGCACTGACTGAGTATTAATTTCTATTAAGTTAGCCAGTTTTACGTCATTCGTAAATAATGTAGCGTTTAGAGATTTTGCAGTTGCTACAATTATGGCATCAGGAAGTCTAAGTTTGTATTGTTTGCGAAGTGCAATCGTTAAATTTTTAATATTATTATCAATACCAACAACTGTAATTTTATTTAAAAAATCAATTATTTGTGTTTCTTCAACTGAACTCAGGCTAGGATAAGATAACAATCAGTAATCACTGAAACAAAATATTGCCCGGATGCTAATGGGTTTACTAACCTACCACCCAAAAAATACAGCAATATATTTGTATCTAACAATATTAAAGGCTGCGTCAACTCCATTCATCCCTAATTTGTTGTTGATATTCTAGAGAGTCTTGAGTTAATTTAATAATACCCGCGTACTTGTTTAAATCACAATTTTCTTGTTGTTGTAATTGATAGGCATTTAAGATTTGTTCAATTTTTTGCCAGTCTTGATAATCAATCAAAACAGCCACTGGGTGCATTGCATCATCAGTAACAATTTTTTTGTTAATAGGTAGCATAACTCTTTACTTGCTATATAATCTTGATCTTTATTTATCTTAGCTTTTCACATCTTGAAAAAAAAGTAATTCTCTGAGCCTCAATACAAAAGAGCAAAGATGCTAAAAAACACCTTTGCTCCTTTGCGTCTATCGCGCGAAATAAATCTTAGAGGATGTTTGAAAAGTATTGCATGAAACCAATCAACCCCAAAAACCTAACCCCCCTTCCCTACAAGGGAATGGGGGTTTCAAAGCCTCTCTCCTCGTAGGAGAGAGGTTTGGAGAGAGGTTTTTCAGTAAATTTTTAGACTTCTCAAACAACCTCTTAGGAAGCTACTTGCGCCGTTGGACGAGTCCGTCGCCTTCTACCATCAGCAACCTTCACAGGTGGTTCATCAGGGATTTGCATCAACAAAGTCACAGAAGGTTGACATTGCAATTCTCGGCGCATGGAACGTGCCAATTCTTTTTCTAAAGTTCCTTGTAAACCACCCCAATCGATATCGGCTGGTTCCCCTCCGGCTGAAAATTCCGACCAACGGACACTGAGAATTTCTTCAATTCGCTGTTGTACCCACTTTAGCAAGAGTGATCTATCTATACTTGTCACCACACCCCGCAGGTGAATTTCTGGTTTTGCCAACAATTTACCAGTCCAATCAATGGCAGCCGCAACAGTAACAATACCTTCTGAAGCCATACTTTGCCGTTCTTGCAATACTTTGGCGCTGACCATACCAGAACTAGTAGTATCCACAAGTTCAATCCCTGATTGCACTTTACCTGCAACACGGATAGATTCTTCGGTCAGTTCTATCACATCCCCATTCTCAATAATAATCATATTTTCAGATGGGATGCCCATACTTTGAGCCGTTTCCGCGTGCTTGACCAACATCCGATGTTCGCCGTGGAAAGGCACAAAGAACTTGGGACGAGTTAAAGCAATCATCAGCTTTTGGTCTTCTTGACAACCGTGTCCAGAAACGTGAATGCCTTTATCCCGTCCATAGACCACTTTTGCTCCCTGAATCATCAATTTATCGATGGTGTTCACCACCGCAATTGTATTGCCAGGAATTGGGTTAGCGGAAAATACGACTGTATCTCCTGTCCGAATTTTGATGTGGGGGTGTTGTTTGTTAGCGATTCGGGTCATGGCTGACATCGTTTCACCCTGAGAGCCAGTGGTCAGAACCAGCACATTCTCATCGGGCATACTGCGAACCACGTGCAATGGTTGCAGCAGATTATCTTCGCACTTGATATAACCTAAATTCCGGGCATGGGCAATTAAATTCAGCATGGAACGCCCGACTACTGTGACTACACGGTTGTGTTTCTTTGCCAAATCCAAAATCATGTTGATGCGATGAACGCTGGAAGCAAAGGTGGTGACAAATAGTCTTCCAGTGGCTTGAGAGAAGACTCGATCCAGATTAGGATAAACAGAACGTTCTGAAGGTGTAAAACCTGGTACTTCTGAGTTAGTGGAATCACTTAATAAGCAAAGTACGCCTTTCTCGCCATGTTCTGCTAGACGTTGCAAGTCAAATTTTTCCCCATCGACTGGGGTGTGGTCAATTTTAAAATCTCCTGTGTGGATGACTACACCCAGGGGAGTATGCAAGGCAACTGTGAAGCTATCAGCGATGGAGTGGGTATTGCGGATATATTCGACAAAAAAGGCTTTGCCAATTCGGACTACATCGCGGGGCAGGACTGTTCTTAATTCTGTGCGATCGCGTACCCCTGCTTCTTCTAGTTTACCCTCTAGCATTGCCATTGCTAGTCTGGGGCCATAAATCACCGGGATATCAAATTGCTTGAGGTGAAAAGCAATCCCCCCGATATGGTCTTCATGACCATGAGTCACGACCATGCCTTTAATTTTATGGCGATTTTCTCGTAGATAAGTTGTATCTGGTAATACAATGTTAACACCATGCATTCCGTTGGTGGGAAAAGCCAATCCTGCATCTAACAGGATTATTTCGTCTTCGTACTCGAAAACACAGGTATTTTTACCGATTTCGTGCAAGCCACCCAAAGGAATAATTTTGAGGGCTGATTCAATTTCGTTTTTAACCATTTTCTCCTTGAGATTGTTGTTTGTTGTGAATCAGTTGATAGTTAGCTTTCTTGTATGAAATAGAACACTGATTTTATATAGTGTAGTCAGTGTAAAAACAGCCAAGTTTTAATTCAGATATCCAATTTTTTATTGAATAAAATGAAATTTTTACTGTTCGCGGCGCATTTCGGAGAACAGGATTTTTATATCTTTCAGTTGTAGCACAGATGTTTAAAACGCACCTTAGTAGCAATTACTGCCAATTATTTATATGTATTTTGGGCAATCGGAGTTTGCCAGTATCCAACATATTGGCGCTTAGATTAAACTCAGTTCTTTCAGCACAGCCTCTAACTTTTGACAGCTTTCTGCGTCACCTTCACATAGGGGCAGACGCATTGAACCAACCTCCCAACCTTGAAGTTTTAGTGCTTGCTTAACTAGGATAGGATTTGTAGTTAAAAATAAAGCTTTAAACAACGGGAACAGTTGTAGATGAATCTCCGTGGCAATTTGAATTTTACCGACATTAAAAGCGTGAATCATCTGTTGCAGTTGATTACCTACCAGATGAGAAGCTACACTTACTACACCCTTAGCACCTATAGCTAACATAGGCAAGGTTAAAGAATCATCTCCAGCGTAAATCTGAAATTCTTTGGGTGTCAAGCGGCGAATTTCACTGGACTGGTCTAAGTTGCCGCTGGCTTCTTTAATGCCGACAATGTTGTCAATTTGGGCTAAACGTACAACTGTTTCTGGACTCAGGTTTTGACCTGTACGACCCGGTATGTTATATAACAACATTGGTAAGTCGGGACAAGCTTTTGCTATTGCCTGAAAGTGTTGATACAATCCCGCTTGCGGCGGTTTGTTGTAATAGGGGACTACTTGTAAAGAACCATGTACTCCTATTCTAGCTGCTTTTTCGGTTGCTGCGATCGCTTCGGTTGTTGAGTTAGAACCACAGCCGGCAATTACTTTAGCTTTCCCAGCTACTGCCTGCAATACCTCAACAAACAACTGGTATTCCTCGTCCCAACTTAAGGTAGGAGATTCTCCTGTTGTCCCACATACGACTAATGTATCTGTACCGTTATTAACTAGATACGCTGCTAATTTGGCTGCTACATCATAGTTAACGCTGCCGTCTGCTTTAAACGGCGTAATCATAGCAGTTACAATTGTGCCAAAATCTCCCACCCTCTTTTTACTCCTGATTAGTCATTAGTCATTAGTTATTGGTCATTAGTCATTAGTCATTGGTTATTGGTGACGAGGTAGAAGAAAGGAAGATTACACAATTACCAATTACCAAACTACGCTGTAGTCGATTGCAGTAGATTTTTCTCTATTAATAATTCGGCTATTTGCACTGCATTTAATGCTGCGCCTTTGCGAATTTGGTCACCACACAGCCATAGTTCCAAGCCACAATGATGAGAAATATCTTGACGAATTCTCCCTACTAAAACTTCATCTTGCCCACTGGCTTCTATTGGCATGGGAAAATGATTTGTTTGCCAATCTTCTACCAATTTCACACCAGGGGCTTGACTTAAAATTGCTCTAGCCTCATCTGGATTAAAAGGTGTCTCGAATTCTAGATTAATTGCTTCTGAATGAGCGCGGAGTACGGGAACCCGTACACAAGTTGCAGTTATTCTGATTTCTTGACTACCAAATATTTTGCGGGTTTCATTGACCATTTTCAGTTCTTCTTCACAATACCCTAAATCGGTTAATGGGGAATTATGAGGAAATAAATTAAAAGCCAAGGGGTAAGGCAGCACTTCAGCTACTGGCTGTTTCCCTTGTAATATGTCACGGGTTTGGGTTTTGACTTCTTCCATTGCTTTAGCACCAGCACCACTAGCCGATTGGTAGGTAGCTGCCACAATCCGTTTTACTGGTTTAATCTTATGCAATGGCCATACTGCCAAGGTCATTAAAATTGTTGTGCAGTTGGGATTGGCAATAATGCCTTTGTGACTAGCTGCGGCTTGGGGATTTACTTCTGGTACTATCAAAGGAACTTCTGGGTGCATACGGAAAGCACTGGAGTTATCTATCACCACTGCGCCTTTGGCTACTGCTACCCCAGCCCAGGTTTTGGATGTTCCGCCGCCCGCACTAGCCAGCACTATATCCACATTTTCAAAAGCCTGTTCAGTTACAGGCTCAATCGGTATATTTTCTCCTTTAAATTTGAGTGTTTTGCCGACACTGCGCTCAGAGGCTAACAATTTTAAATTAGCAATCGGAAAATTCCGGCTTTCTAGTAATTCCAGCAACTCTGTGCCTACAGCACCAGTCGCTCCCAAAATAGCTACACGATAGGATTTAGACAAACTCAACTCCTCCTTTAAGAGGTTATTAACAATTTTTTGGCACAAATCACAATATTTATAATGGGCAAATCATAAGTTAAATAGGTTTGAATAGTTTTGAGAGCTTTTTCAGGTTTGCTGAATCAAGATATGAGATTCAAAAATTATATCCTCTCAACTTTGGCTTTTGGCGCTGAGTTCGATTGCTTATCCCTCAAGAAATTCTAGGAAAGAGCTATCGCGTTAGACTTAATTCATACTTCAATCCAGCAACATCTGTTTTCTCAATTTATTCAAAATTTCAACCCTTTATATTTTTTATACTTTAGCGATATGGACTTTTACAATAATTACTGATTAAATTTCACTTGGGAATTTTCATCAAATATTATCATATAACAAACGGTACTTTCAGATAAAAATTGAAATATTGGCATTGAGGTATTTTCTGTATGCCTGACCTATCAGGTAAAAAAGCCTGTTGCCTGTAAAGTTAGGTTGCCGATAGTCAGAAATATACTCTATTTACGATAGATTCAGAACCAGGACATCAGAAAATATCTATGTAGCAAAATAATATTAGCACTCTTTTTGCAGAAAGCTGTCACAACCAATGGTAGAACCCTAGACTGAGAGTTACTATGTTGAAAGGATATCATGGTATGAGCCATCTGATCAGCACTACTAATGCCCAGTTGTGAGTAAAAAACCCAAACAGTGGAGAATTTAGCAGGTTTTTTAGTCCCAAGCACTGAATAACTGCTCAAGACTTATGAATTTGAGGTAAAAATGCTATCGGTAAAGATATTGCAGTAAAGTGTTAAGTCTTTTGCCATTGGCAGTAAACTGGATATCTGCTAGAGGGCAATTGTCCCCACCTTAGATTAGATCATGTCTACAAGGCATATCCTATCCCCTGAGACAGCAAGTTAGTAACGCGAACCATACGCGTCTTGGTATGTACTCAGAGATGAAAACACCAGAAAATTAGAGACAACGCATGAAAGTCACCCAGGAAAAACTTCCCGCCAGCCAAATTGGGCTGGAAATAGAGATTACACCGGAAATTACCAAACAAAAATACGAACAGGTTGTTAAAAACTTAAGTAAAACTGTCAATATTCCTGGGTTTCGCAAAGGCAAAGTACCCCGGCAGATATTATTACAGCGCCTAGGCGTAACTCGTATTAAAGCAGCAGCCCTGGAAGAATTAATTCCAGATGGTATTGAAGAAGCAGTCAAACAAGAAGCTATCCAGGCCATTGGTCAACCGCGTTTACGCTCATCCTTTGATGATTTGATTAATAATTATGAACCTGGGCAACCCTTGGTGATTTCAGCTGCGGTTGATATAGAACCAGAAATCAATTTGACGCAGTACACAGGTTTGCAAGCCAAAGCCGAGGAAATCAAGTACGATCCCACAAGGGTGGATGAGTTACTAGACAAGGAACGCCAAGAAATGGCTACCTTGATTCCTGTGGAAGGACGAGCAGCCCAAATTGGGGATATCGCCGTAGTTGATTTTAAAGGTGTGATCACCAAAGCTGAAGGTGAAGACGAATCAGCAGAACCCACACCAATTCCCGGTGGAGAAGCGACTGATTTTCAAGTCGAGTTACAAGAAGATAAGTTTATCCCTGGTTTTGTCACCGGTATGGTAGGCATGAACCCTGGAGACACTAGAGAAATTGCGGCGCAGTTTCCAGATCCTTATGCTAACAAAGAGTTGGCTGGTAAACCCGCACTGTTCACAGTAACACTCAAAGAAATTAAAGAAAAAGAACTACCGGAATTGAATGACGATTTTGCTCAAGAAGTGAGTGAATTTGAGACATTGGCACAATTGCGGGCATCTTTAGAAACGCGCTATCAAAAAGAGGCTGAAGATAAAACTAAGGCAAATCAGCAAGAAGCCTTGTTAGAAGTACTGATCAAAAACGTAGAAGTTGATTTACCAGCGACCTTAATTGAACAAGAAGTCGATGCCATGTTGACACAGACAGCAATGAAACTGTCACAGCAGGGGCTAGATGTGAAAAAGCTGTTTACCCAAGATATTATTCCCCAATTGCGGGAGCGATCGCAGCCAGAGGCAATTGAACGCCTAAAACGTTCCCTAGCCATCCAAGAAATCGGCAAACGCGAATCTATCCAAGTGACACCTCCAGAAGTTCAAGCTAGAGTCAAAGAACTGATAGAACAGTATCCTGACGAAGACGTAGATCCTGTAAGACTACAATCAGTGGTAGAGAACGAACTGTTAAACGAAAAAATCATTGATTGGCTTTTAGCCAACTCCAGTGTGGAACTAGTACCTTACGGTTCTTTAAGTGCGACAGAGGAACCAGCAGCAGAATCAGCAGATCAAAGTCCTGAAACTGCTACCGAAGAAGCAACTACAAGTCCTGAGTAAGGAAGATGGGGAGATGGGAAGACGAGGGAGATAGGGAGAAATAATTACCTTCTGCCTTCCGCCTTTGCGCCTCCTACTTCCTGCCTCCTGACTTCATACTCAGCATCCAAGACTAACTTCAACGGCAAGAATTTATATTTATATAAGGCATAATGGTTAACACATAGCTCAAATCAAAATTCAATCCGTGAAAAAAGCAGCCATAACGGCTGCAAAATCTGTCCCACTTATTGTTAAATATTCTTGTATGCTTGTATCGCAGTCGGGAAATTACCCAATTAGCAGCTTGAGTCCTATAGGCATTAGTTGCAACTTGAGCAGTCCTAGCAACATCGTCCCGATGGTGGTAGAACAATCAGGTGTGGGGGAAAGGGCTTTTGATATCTACTCCCGCCTACTGCGAGAGCGGATTATTTTTTTGGGAACACCAATAGATGATGCTGTCGCTAACTCAATTGTGGCCCAATTGCTATTCTTAGATGCTGAAGACGCAGAAAAGGATATTCAACTTTACATTAATTCTCCTGGTGGTTCTGTCTACGCAGGGATGGCAATCTATGATACAATACAGCAGATACGTCCCGATGTTGTGACCATCTGTTTTGGACTAGCCGCGAGCATGGGGGCCTTTTTATTAACATCTGGAACTCCTGGAAAGCGGATGTCTTTACCTGACTCCCGGATCATGATTCACCAACCCCTTGGTGGCGCTCAAGGACAAGCCATTGACATTGAAATTCAAGCGCGAGAAATTCTTTACATTAAGGGTAACTTAAACCAGTTAATGGCCAAACATACTGGTCAACCTTTAGAAAGAATCGAAGCCGATACGGAACGCGACTTTTTCATGTCGGCAGAAGAGGCGAAGAATTACGGTTTGATCGATCAGGTCATTTCCCGACAAAATCTTCCCACAGCAGGGGAAAACGTCACCATTCTGAAATAAGAGGCTGGTATGTCTAAGTACGACTCCCATTTAAAATGTTCATTTTGCGGCAAGTCTCAAGAGCAGGTGCGTAAATTAATCGCGGGGCCGGGAGTCTACATCTGCGATGAATGCGTTGACTTGTGTAATGAAATCCTAGATGAGGAGTTACTTGATACGAATGCTGCCGCTTCCCAACCAGCACCACGGTCAGAACCACCTCAAAAACGCCGTACCCGTTCTGCTAATCTCTCATTTAACCAAATACCCAAACCCAGAGAGATTAAAAAATATCTAGACGAACACGTTATCGGTCAAGACGAGGCCAAAAAAGTTTTGTCAGTGGCAGTTTACAATCACTACAAGCGCTTGGCTATTGTTCAGTCTAAAGCGAATGGTAAAGGTGGAGTAGATGATGCCATAGAACTACAAAAGTCCAATATTTTATTAATGGGACCCACCGGTTGCGGCAAAACTCTCTTAGCGCAAACTCTGGCAAAAATCCTTGATGTCCCCTTTGCTGTTGCTGATGCCACAACGCTGACAGAAGCAGGGTATGTAGGGGAAGATGTGGAAAATATCTTGTTGCGACTGTTGCAAGTGGCAGATTTAGATGTAGAGGAAGCACAGCGGGGAATTATCTACATCGACGAAATTGACAAAATCGCCCGCAAGAGTGAAAATACCTCGATTACAAGGGATGTTTCTGGAGAAGGGGTACAGCAAGCTTTGCTGAAAATGTTGGAGGGAACAATTGCCAACGTTCCACCCCAAGGCGGACGTAAGCACCCTTATCAAGACTGTATCCAGATTGATACTAGTAACATTCTGTTTATCTGCGGCGGTGCCTTTGTAGGCTTGGAAAAAGTCGTAGATCAGAGAGTGGGTAAAAAGTCAATGGGCTTTGTCCAACCGGGAGAAGGTCAAAGTAAGGAAAAACGGGCAGCAGATACACTGCGCCATCTTCAACCAGATGACTTGGTAAAATTTGGCATGATTCCCGAATTCATAGGGCGGATGCCAATGGTAGCGGTGGTAGATCCCCTGGATGAAGAGGCGCTCATGGCAATTCTCACTCAACCACGCAGCGCTTTGGTGAAGCAGTACCAAAAACTGCTGAAAATGGATAATGTCCAGTTAGATTTTAAACCAGAAGCCTTAAAAGCGATCGCGCAAGAAGCCTACCGTCGTAAAACAGGGGCGCGGGCTTTGCGGGGTATTGTGGAAGAATTGATGCTGGATGTCATGTATGAGTTACCATCCCGTAAAGATGTCACTCGCTGCACTGTCACCAAGGAAATGGTTGAGAAGCGTTCCACTGCTGAACTGCTAGTACATCCTTCTTCACTACCTAAACCAGAATCAGCATAATAGTCATTAGTCACTAGTTATTAGTCATCAGTAAAGGCACAATGACTAATGACAAAGGACTAATGACAAAGGACTAATGACTAATGCCTTATATCAAAGTTCGCGGGGTTGAGCATTACTACGAGTGGATGAAAAAATCATCGGATTTGGTAAAGCCAGTGATGATTTTCATTCATGGTTGGGCTGGTTCGTCTAGATATTGGCGCAGTACGGCTGAGGCTTTATTAGCAGAATTTGATTGTTTACTCTATGATATGCGGGGGTTTGGACGTTCCCGTGGTAAACCTACCATAGTCCAAGCTGGGGAGTCTTTGGTTGAGTCACAGTCAACTGAGGAAAAAGCTGAGGCCATTGCTGAGTTAAGTTATGAATTAGAAGAATACGCTGAAGATTTGGCTGCTTTGTTAGATGGGTTGCAACTTCCGCGTGTTTATATTAATGCTCATTCAATGGGTGCTTCCGTTGCCACTTTGTTTATCAACCGCTACCCAGAAAGAGTGGAAAAAGCGATTTTAACTTGTAGTGGCATTTTTGAATATGACGAAAAAGCATTTTCTGCCTTTTATAAATTCGGTGGACTAGTAGTTAAATTCCGTCCCAAGTGGTTAGGGAAAATCCCCTTGGCTGACAAGATATTTATGGCGAGATTTTTGCATAGCCCCATCCCCAAATCTGAACGTCAGGCTTTTTTACAAGATTTTATTGATGCTGATTATGATGCAGCTTTAGGGACAATTTTTACTTCTGTTAGTAAGCACCAAGCCGAAATCATGCCCCAGGAATTTGCCAAATTAACAGTACCAACGCTGCTGGTAGCTGGAGAATATGACATCATTATTCCAGCTGAATTGGGACGGAAAGCGGCTGCACTAAATGAGAAAGTTGAATTAGCTTTGATTCCGAATACAGCCCATTTCCCCATGCTGGAAGACCCAGAAACTTATTTGCAGCGAGTACGAGAGTTTTTACAATAATTCGTAATTCGTAATAATGCCTACGGCAGGCTACCGCCAACGTAATTCGTAAACAGGGAATAGGGAACAGGGAACAGGGAACAGGGAACAGAGAATTCTTAATTTTCCCCGCGTCTCCGTGTCCTCCCCGTCTCCGTGTCTCCGCGTCTTCCCCTACCCGTATCTCCCCATCTCCCCATCTCCCCATCTCCCCATCTCCCCATCTCCCCATCCCCGCGTCCTCCCCAAATCCCCAAGTCCCCGGACTTAAATCAAGCCAAGTTCTCGTTTGAGCAAGTTAATCGACTGAGTACCAATGTAGTTTTCGCAGCGAATCAGTTTGGGTGGACGAATGAGATCGTCTAGAACTATTTGCACTCCTGCTTGTACTGCTAAATAGCTGGTTTGATCGGTACAAAAAGTTATTTCCGCCCGTTTGATGATTGCTTGCAGTTTATAAGCATCCTTTGGTTGGGAAGTCATCACCAATAGTTCATCCCCTCGTAAACCGTGCAGGATGATCTCTGTCGCTCTGAGAATACCAGGACTAAGGCTGACAATGCCAATACAACTAGCTTTGGGAAGGCTTTTAACTACATTGAGTTCCTTGGCATAGTCGTGGATATCTAGGGGAATCACACGCACAGCTTTTGGCGCTGCGATCGCTTCTACTTCTCCGATAAAATATCGACTGGTGACTAATGTGGCCGAGGTAGTTTTATCTAACACCGCCGATAATTCTTCCATCGCTACCAACTGGACTGGGATTTTTAAGGCTTCTTGTAATTCATCCACCATTAATTCCCCAGCACCAATGTCTTGAGATGGTACTACTACCAGAACTCTAGCACTACAACGCAAGCGCCAGTCTACTTCTGCTAAACATAGTTCTCGTGCTTCATTCAGAGAGCAACCTTGATTGAGCAATTCATCCAAGGCTTGTTGGACTACTTTGTATGCTTCGGGATATTGCTTAAGAATAGGTGACTTTGACCTACTTCCGCCCTCATGACCTTGGGTTCGGACATAGATTCCTGAACCTGCCAGACTTTCGACAAATCCTTCTTCCTCCAACTGCCGATAAACCTTACTAATCGTATTCCGATGTAATCCGGTTTGCATTGCTAATGCCCTAGTGCTGGGCAATTTGTATGCAGGTGGATATTGCCCAGATGCGATCGCAAATCGGATTTGATTAAACAGTTGGTTAGATGCCGGAATTTCACTATCTGGCTGAATACGGAATTGAATCATCACCAATTCTCCTGATTACTGGTAGCTGCTCTTTATCAACTGTGTATGCTACCCGGTTAAATATATTATTGATATGTTCAGTGAGTCGGCACAATCAAACCGATGTATGTGTAGTTTTGTAAAAACCTTGAATTGAGATATTTTCAAGGTATAGCAACAGACAGGGCGGTTAGGACACCAACTGATTATAAAACCTAGACACCGAAAGACTTTTCAAACTGTCACCTGTCACCTGTTCTCTGTCACCTGCTATATTTGTTGATTTTAGATTTTGTTACATAGGTTGATTTTTTAACGCCGATTTACTTGGATTTTGCTGATGGATATTGCGAATACATACAAGGGATAATTTGGTTGAAAACAGCCTGAACATACTGGCATAGTTATATCAGACAATTACAGCGCTATAGTAAAAATTATTATGACAGAACGAGTCATAGACACCACAACGGTTAATCTTCCTCTACAAGAGACTACGTCAACGCCAGATAATTTGCAAATGGCTGCTTACCTGGCACAACCTCAAAATCTTGGTACTTATCCAGGAATTGTGCTTCTGCAAGAGATTTTTGGTGTCAATGATCATATTCGGGATGTAACAGAACGGATTGCTAAACTAGGATATGTAGCCATTGCTCCGGCACTCTTTCAACGTCAAGCACCTGGATATGAAGCAGGTTACACCCCCGAAGATATTGAAACGGGTAGAGGTTACGCCATGCAAACCAAAGCCTCAGAACTATTAAGCGATATTCAACTAGCTATCAATTATCTCAAAAGTCTTCCCAAAGTCAAACCCGATGCCTTTGGCTGTATTGGCTTTTGTTTTGGCGGTCATGTAGCATATTTAGCCGCCACCCTTCCAGATATTCAAGCCACGGCTTCCTTTTATGGTGCTGGTATTACCACCCGCACACCCGGAGGTGGAGAACCTACTGTTACCCGCACCAAAGACATTCCTGGAACTATCTATACCTTTTTTGGCAGAGAAGATGCCAGTATTCCTCAAGAACAGGTAAACCAAATCGAAGCCGAGTTAGAAAAATATAACATTTCCCATCGTGTGTTTCGCTACGATGGATCTGAACACGGATTTTTCTGTGACCGTCGTGCCAGCTATAATCCTAAAGCTGCGTCCGATGCTTGGGAACAAGTACAAAAACTTTTTGCCAGCGTTTTAGCAGTGTAAAAAGAGGTTTTTTAAGAGACTCCCTAGTTGATTTCTCCTGAACTCCTGGAAAGCGTAGCTTCACGAAGCAGCACTCCTTCTTCTCATAACAATTTATCTTCAAACATCATGAATTCCGAATCACAACTTTCTCAAACAGCCAATTCGTCTTTTTCAATGGACGATTTTGCCAAAGCACTGGAAAAACACGACTACCAATTTCAAAAGGGACAGGTTGTACATGGTAAGGTGTTTCAACTTGAGCATGATGGAGCTTATGTTGATATTGGTGGTAAGTCGTCGGCTTTTCTCCCCCGCGAAGAGGCTTCTTTGAGAGCAGTAACTGATTTGGCAGAAGTCCTACCGTTGCAGGAGGATATGGAATTTTTGATTATCCGAGATCAGGATGCTGAAGGTCAAGTTACTCTTTCTCGTAAGCAGTTGGAAATTCAGCACATCTGGGAGAAACTCGTACAAATGCAGGAAAATTCCCAAACAGTCCAAGTGCGGGTAACAGGTGTGAATAAAGGTGGTGTTACTGTTGATCTTCTTGGTTTACGGGGATTTATTCCGCGATCGCACCTTGCCGAACGTGATAGTCTGGAAGCACTCAAAGGTCAAACTCTAACTGCGGGATTTTTGGAAGTCAACTCTAATACCAAAAAACTCATTCTTTCCCAACGTTTAGCCACTCGTTCTAGCAACTTCAGTTTATTAGAAGTCGGTCAATTAGTGGAAGGAAAAATTACCGGCATCAAACCTTTTGGTGTATTTGTAGAGTTAAGTGGTGTTAGCGCCTTACTGCACATCAAACAAGTAAGCCAAAAATTTATTGAATCTTTGGAAAAAGTCTTTCAAATCGGTCAGCCTATCAAAGCTGTAATTATTGACTTAGATGAAGGTAAAGGTCGAGTCGCTATTTCTACCAGAGTCTTGGAAAACTTCCCTGGTGAAGTGCTGGAAAACATGGAAGAAGTGATGAGTTCAGCTGAAGCCCGTGCTAACCGTGCTGCTAATAAACCGGCAGAATAGGTAATTGGTGATTGGTGAGATGGGCGAATTACCTTTCACCTATATTTTTTTACACCAGTAACAGCGCTTTTTCCTGGCAATAGCTTCTTCGCAGTTCTTGTAATGTTTCTTCAGAAAAGGCAAATTTAATTAATGCAATTAATTGACCCCAACTGTAAAGCACAGACTCTGAAGAAGCTTCGCAAAATTGACGAGTAAAAAATACTCCCCACCATGAAGGGGCGTGCTTTCTTTGAGTATAATTACTGTATTTACGCCAGCGTTTGCGCCACTTGATACAGTCTGAAGTAGTGGGAGAATCTACGCTGATAATCGGCGGAAAATCGGCGTAACTGACAAATTTACTTAAACCTTTGCCGTGGACATAAACCACGTAACGCCAACATTCAACTTTATAAATATCCTCAAAATTAATTTTGAACATCACGCAAACAGCATCTTCAGTCACAAATCTTGTTAATTGATGGAGAGTTGATGATTTGTGGACAATTTTTGATGTGCGAATAGAAGTTGTTTTTGGCTTGAGAGATGATACCATGATATAAGTGTTCTTTTGAAAGTAAGATTTACTTTTGAAAGCGATGACACCTTTGGGATCGCTTTTCAGTTGACAAAGCCGGAGGGCGATCTTTTTATTTGATCTAATCTAGACTAGACTTATATAAGTCATCTGTCAAGTAAATTATGGGAATGATTCGGCTAAAGATTCGAGAGTTTGCTGGTGAGAAAGGTTGGACATTGAAAGAGGTATCTGACCGTTCTGGTGTAGTTTACAGCACACTCCGAACTTATGCGCGATCGCCTGGACTAGCAACAGTAGATTTTACAGCCATCCAGAAATTAGCCCGCATCTTTGATGTCATGATTGAAGACTTGGTAGAAGTAGTGGAAGACTAACCAATCCAAGTTAATCTACACATATAATGGTGTATCAAGTAAATTATGGGGCTAATTAGGCTAAGAATTCGAGAATTCGCTGATGAAAAGGGTTGGACGCTCAAAGAAGTTTCTGACCGTTCCGGTGTGGCATATAGTTCTGTGAGAGCCTATGCAAGAGCGCCTGGATTAGCTATGGTAGACTTTACATCTATACTTAAAATGGCTCGCATCTTTGATGTCATGATTGAAGACTTGGTAGAAGTAGTGGAAGAGTGATTTCACGTCAAGTCTAAACGTTCTATACAATATCTCTATAGGTTTAGACAGTAAAAATAATTTTTGGCAATAATAATAGTTAGTTAAGCGAGTTGAAATTTGGCTAACTATGGATAATTTACCCGAAATCAAGTCTAACTCCCCTGCTGGGGGTGGTTTACCTGTAATCCAATATTGGGTAGAAAAAACCCTCTCACCACAAGGGTTACAATTATGGCAAACCCTCAATCATAAAAGTACGTGTTTATCCTGCGCTTGGGGTACAGGTGGACAAAAAGGGGGGTTTGTAAATGAAGCGGGAGAATATTTACAACGCTGTGCTAAAAGTGTAGAAGCGATCGCAGCGGAATTGCAACCAGGAATTAAACAAGATTTTTTCCAACAATATAGCATCAGTGAATTACAACAACTTACTTCTCAAGAATGCGATCGCTTGGGTAGACTTAGTTATCCTCTCATTCTCAGATCAGGATCATCCCATTATCAACGCATTAGCTGGGAAGAAGTTTACCAAATCGCTACACAAGCCTTTAGTTCAGCACCAGAACGCATTGCTAGTTATAGTTCTGGACGTTCATCTAACGAAGCTGCCTATTTACTACAATTATTAGTGCGATCGCTTGGTAGTAATAATTTAGCAGATTGTTCAGATTTATGTCACGCGCCCTCAACCGTAGGCTTAAAAAAAGTTTTCGGTTCAGGCACATCAATGGTAAGTTTAGAGAGCCTCAAACCAGGGTAAGCTCATCTAATTTGGTATAGTATGAACTTGACAAAAGAAACAAGATAAGCAGCAGGAAGCAGAGAAAAATTTTACTTGACATGACAGCAAAAG
>NZ_JACJST010000023.1 GCF_014698305.1 Anabaena lutea FACHB-196
CTTTTGCTGTCATGTCAAGTAAAATTTTTCTCTGCTTCCTGCTGCTTATCTTGTTTCTTTTGTCAAGTTCATACTATACCAAATTAGATGAGCTTACCCTGGTATAAATATTAAAATTGCAAAACTTTGACGGACAAGATGCCCGTCCCACACGAGTTTTATTTTAAATAATTCAGGGGTTAAAGCAGACAGCTTCTATAAGCTACAAATATGTTAAACGGGGTCTAAATCTCCATTACGAATTACGAATTACGAATTATTTACTTGCGCTGACAATTCCTGACCATTGCACCTTTTTCTCTTTCTCTCGACGATAAGAAAAGAAATGCTCAGGAGTTTGGTATGTACAATAAGGTGCGATCGCAATTTGTTCTCCACTAATTCCTAATTGCTCCAACTGCAAAGCATTCACCCGACGCACATCTAAACGCACCTTTCCTGGTTCTGTATCTGCAAATAAAGGTGAATCAGGTAAATCGTGTAAAGCAGTAATAATTTTTTGTGGATCATTGTGTGGTATAATAGTGTTTCCAATTTCAGCAGCAACTTCCACTGAAACTTGGTAAACTTCGCCAGCGATAGCAGGCCCCATCGCAATTCGCAAATCTTCTAATTTGCTACCTTGGGATTGCATTCTCTGAATGGCTTGGGGAACAATTTTCGCTGCTGTACCCCGCCAACCAGCGTGCAAAGCTGCCACCTGTCCGATTTTCACATCCCCAATCAACACGGGTGTACAATCGGCAGAAGCTACCCAAACAGCTTGTAAAGGTTGCTCACTGATTAAACCATCTGCCAAAGCCAAGTTATTTTCACTCGTACTTAACTGGATATCAACTTCTTGGGGAGTCAGCACAGTATTGCCATGTACTTGTTGCAAACGATAAGCTAAAGCCTGTGGTTGCAGCACTTTTGTTAACTCATGTGGCGGACGAGGCCAAAACTGCTGTGTAAAGAAACCGTGAGGCCAAGATTCTAAAAGATTACAAGTCAGGTAGGGTAGACCTTCCCAATTGTGCCAGTGCCAAGTGTGCATCTTTAACCAAACCTAAACAAAAAATTTAAAACCGCCAATCAATGCTAACGTGAACAACTGGATTTAGGGGAACCGCTGTGGAACTTGATCAGCAACTTGTGGTAAATGCTCTGAAATCAGAGCGTGAGTATACAGATTTACCATATTCTCTACATATTTTTGACAGCCTATCCTCAACTAATCAAACTGCGTGGGACTTGCTCAACCAAGGAGCAAAACCAGGATGTGTAGTTATTGCAACTCAACAAACTGCTGGTAGAGGACAATGGGGTCGTCAGTGGGTATCTCCTAGTGGCGGACTATATCTGTCGGTTGGCATTTCTCCTAAACTAATAGCGGCGGATGCTTATCAGCTAACTTTAGCCAGTGCTTGGGGAATTGCCGCCCAGTTGCGAAAGTGTGGCGTAAGTGTAGGCATAAAATGGCCGAATGATTTAGTATTGGATGGTCGCAAACTAGGCGGCATTTTGACGGAAACCAAAGTCCACAAAGAACAAATCACCCAAGCTGTAATTGGTGTTGGTATTAACTGGTCTAACCCAGTACCCCAAACCGGCATCAACTTAGAATTGTGGCAAAAGTTCCAAAACTTGCGACCAATTTCTTGTTTGGAAATGCTAACCTCAACAGTGTTGCTAGGAATAGAATCCGGTCTAGAGTGCTTGAGTAACGAAGGAATAGGCATACTATTATCTCGTTATCTTGATTTACTAACAAACATGGGTGATCAGGTGTATGTGAATAATCTTTTAGGCACTGTAGTTGGGGTGACACCTCAAGGAAATCTCCGTTTAAGAATGGCTGCATATGATACTCAGGAACTCATAACACCAGAAATTTCCGTCGAACCCGGTACAATCAGTTTAGGTTACTGTAAATCTTCTGTTTAACTTTTTAGGTTTGTTAAAAATTCCGCTCTTTGGGCAAGACAAACCACTGACATCATCTCTTTAAACTTAATTACACACAACTGAGAGAACAAATGACTCAGCGCCATAAATCTGCCCATAACCGCTTGCATAATTTGCAAACAGAAGGTTTAAAAAAGAAACGCTTTGCATCCACATTACCAGCCCAAAGTCTCTGCTGGTTGAGCAGCATTAGTCTCATTGGTGGTGGCTTTGTGTCTGCTCAAATGGAAACATCGGTAGATAACATTGTTCCTACTAATGAGAATTCCCAGCCCGCAGTAGTTGCAGAGCCTGTAAAAAAAGCTACTAATGAGCAGGAAGCAGTGCGATCGCCCTCGGCATCATCCTCCACGCAATCGCAGCCCAATTTTGTTGAACGTCGCGCTAGACTCAGGAAAAAACTCAACCGAGAAAAAGTTTCCCAATCAAAACAACCAGTCATTATCTCTCAACCTAAAGTAGAGAATTCTGAACCTGCGCCTACTGTCAGAGTCTCCAAACCCAAAGTAGAGAATTCTGAACCTGCGCCTACTGTCAGAATCTCCAAACCCAAAGTAGAAAACGCACAGGCAGAAAAACCGCAAAATACTGCTAATTCAGCACCTGAGAAAGCCGTAGAATTTGTTAAACCAGCAAATAACTCCAACGGAACTGCTAGTACCAGCGCGAGGAAAACTCAGGATTACAATAACACCCTTATTGACCCCACGAATTACAACAATACTGCTACGACTAACTATGAAGCACCCAGTTCTGTAATAGTCACAGAACGCGCTGGTGGCTGTCGAGCAGTTTTCTCAGAACGAGAAATTGCTCGTGGTGCTTGCGGTAAAAAAGCAATTGACAATCCTCGTGTAGCTGATTCTCCCAGTAAATCAGCACCAACTTGGCTCAGAAAAAGTGAAACCGCTAGTTTAGAACAAGCGCCTATAGTCCGGCCAACAGCTACTGAATCCAGCCCAAAACCCCAGAGTGTAGTTCGGACTGTTGCTAGTGCTGTAAATAATAATAGAAGTTGGAGTAATTCCAACATTGGTCGTAGCAGTCATACAAAGACTGCATATCGTTCCAATCGGTTTATCCCTCAACCCAGCGAATTCGCCACTACAAGCGTGAGTGCTACTCCCATTGCACCTAGTTTTGGTAGTTTACCCGCACCAATGGCAGAAGGTAACATTGCACCTCGCCCTAGCAATGTGTCTTATGAGTTCTCGCTGGCATCAGTCTTACCACAAATTCCTTATAGTGGTGCAGTTGCTTATGGTGGTGGTATGGGTAACGCCACCTTTAGAGGAACAGGAATGATGTACCCCTTGTCTTTCGCCGCGCCGATTACTTCTATGTTTGGCTGGCGGATTCATCCCATAACAGGGAATAGACGTTTTCACGCTGGTACAGACATAGGTGCGCCCACAGGAACACCAATTTTGGCAGCGGCTAAAGGTCAAATCGAAACTGCTGACTGGTTGGGTGGTTATGGTTTAGCAGTAGTTATTAATCATAGTTCTGCTCAACAAACTCTTTACGGTCATATGTCAGAAATCTTTGTTCGCCCCGGTCAGTGGGTAGAACCAGGTAGTGTGATTGGCCGGGTTGGTAGCACGGGAAATTCAACAGGGCCTCACCTGCACTTTGAAGTCCGCCACCTAACAGCAAACGGTTGGGTTGCAGTTGACCCAGGTGTACAATTACAAGCTGGACTCAGCAACTTGGCGCAAAGCACAAGGACAGCGCCGGCGCAGTAAGGTGATGGGGAGAGGGGAGACGCGGTGACGGTGGGACGCGGGGACGCGGTGATGGGGAAGACGCGGTGATGGTGGGACGCGGGGACGCGGAGAAAATTAAGAATTACCTGTCACCTGTCACCTGCCTCCTGCCCCCTACCTCCTGCCTCCTGCACCCTGCCTCAGTTTACAAATACCCGTGTTCTGTTAAAAATGCGGGTGTAATTACATCTAAACCAAGCTCATCTGTATCTTTATTAGGTTGATTGCCAGGATATAGGAATTTTTCGACGTATTTGCCGAGAATGTCTCCTTCAAGATTCACCCAACTACCAGGAACTAAATAGTTGAGATTAGTTTCAGCATAAGTAACGGGAATCACTGCTACAGTAAACACAGAGTTTTCTGGTTGATATGTGGCTACGGTTAGGCTAATTCCATTGACAGCGATGCTACCTTTGGGGACAATATATCGAGCGATCGCATCCGATGCCACAAAAGTCATTTCCCAAGAAGTCCTAGTCTGTTCTGCTGAAAGTAATTTCCCCATTCCGTCTACATGACCCATGACAAAATGACCGCCTACTTTGCCACCAACTCGCAGTGATGTTTCTAAGTTGACATATCTTTCTTGGGTTTCCTCTTTACCTAAAGTCGTGCGACGCAGGGTTTCTGGTGAAGCAGTGGCAATAAACCCATCTTTTAAAATTTCTTCTACTGTGAGACATACTCCATCTACAGCTACACTGTCCCCATAGGTCAAATCCTGCATAATTGTCTCAGACTGGCTAACGAAACTAATCTGCCAAGAATCTTTCCCTAAGGGTTTGATAGTACCCAAGCCTTGAATTAATCCTGTAAACACGGTTTTTTAGCAAACTAACTCTATTTATTGTTTAATTTTGGCTGAAATTTACTGTTAATTCAAAAATCAATGTGAAACGTTTTAATATAATTTTCTGACTTTTTCTGCAAGAGGTCTATTAACACATTATGGCGATTCCCAACCTGAGATACAACAACAAAGAATTAACCGCAAATAAAAGACGATTTAGACACCCGTAGGATAGTTTATCGAAGAGTACGCAGATGGACACAGATAAATTTGTACGTCAGCAGGTTAGAAAAGGCTATAACATCAATCTCAAGGCATACTTGAGTAAGAAAATTATTGTTTCGGTAAAGCAATTTGATTTACTCTGGCATTCACCACAAGTTCGGAGTTTAATAGAAGCAATTATAGAGAAGAAAAGCCCTATGTTTACTTCTGTCCCAGAAAAACCCAGCCAAGGGTATTATTTACAACTTAGTACTCAAGCAATTAAAGGATTGTAGAGGGTTAGCCAATGATTGAAATGAGAGTCGCTGGTATAGCATTAGATGCCATAACCCGCAGCCCAATTGTACTTCTAAAAGATGGCTCAGATCGTCGGGCTTTACCAATTTATATCGGTCAAGAACAGGCTAGGGCAATTATGGGGGCGCTAGAACACCAAAAGCCTCCTAGACCTTTAACCCATGACTTAATTGTTAATATGTTGGAAGCATGGAATATGACTTTAGAAAAGGTCATTATTCACTCTTTGCAAAAGGATACATTTTATGCAGTTTTGATTGTTCAGCAAGGCGAGGTGAAAAAAGAAATTGATGCCCGTCCTAGCGATGCGATCGCAATTGCTCTCCGTACAAATGCACCTATTTGGGTTATGGAAGAGGTAGTCGCTGATGCTTCTATCCCAGTTGACCGAGATGCTGATGAAGCTGAACAGCAAGCTTTCCGCGAATTTGTTTCCAATCTTCGTCCTGAAGATCTGATTAAACGATTTGATAATGGTGATAGTTAAGAGGTGACAGGTGACAGGTGACAGGTGACAGGGTTAAAAGTCTGTTTCTGTTTAAGTTTTATCAGTAGTTAATGTCCTAATCACCTAGCAAGTTGCTATCAATGTAAGGGTTTAGCATTGCGCTTTACCCCTACTAATTTAATCAATTTCATGAAATATAAAATCTTCACAACATAAATCCAAACTGATTTATGCAATATCGGCGTTTTGGGAAAACTAATTTACACTTCTCTGTTTTTTCTTTGGGAACAATGCGTTATTTGGCTAACGCAGAAACTGCCCAAAAAACCATTGAAAAAGCTTTATCTTTAGGAATTAATCACATTGAAACAGCTAGAGGTTATGGTAAAAGTGAGGAGTATTTAGGTGCAGCGATAAAAGCTGGTTTGTCAGTATCCAGAAATCAACTGTATATCACTACAAAAATTGCGCCCACACCCGATGCTGACACGATGCGTCAATGTATTGATGAATCATTACAACGTTTGAACATAGATTATCTTGATTGTTTGGGTATTCATGGTTTAAATACCCCAGAACATCTAGAGTGGGTACAAGCTAAAAATGGCTGTATGCAAGCTGTAGAAGAAGCAGTAAATGATGGTAGAGTAAAACACGTTGGGTTTTCTACCCACGCTTCATTAGATATAATTTTGGCAGCAATTAATACAGATTTTTTTGAATTTATTAATTTGCATTATTATTATTTTTTCCAACGCAATGATTTAGCTATTCAAGCAGCGACAAAAAAAGATATGGGTGTTTTTATTATTTCTCCTGCTGATAAAGGAGGAAGACTGTATACACCACCCTCAACTTTAAAAGAACTCTGTCAGCCATTTACACCTTTAGAATTAAACTATAGATTTTTGTTGAGTGATAATCGCATTACAACTTTGAGTGTAGGTGCTGCAACTCCAGAAGAATTAATTGCACCTTTAGAAATTGCTGATCATGTTGGTGAATTAACTTCAGCAGAAATTGCTGTTTTAGAAAAATTACAAAATCAGCAAAGCATGGTTTTAAATACTGATAAATGTAGTCAGTGTTATGCTTGTTTACCTTGTCCTGAAAATATCAATATTCCTGAAGTTTTAAGACTGAGAAATTTAGCAGTTGCTTACGACATGAACGATTATGGAAAATATCGTTATGGAATGTTTGAAAATGCTGGTCATTGGTTTCCAGGAATGAAGGGAAATCGTTGTACAGAATGCGGTGATTGTTTACCTAAATGTCCTGAAAATTTAGATATTCCGGCTTTGTTAGCAGATACCCATGAGAGATTAAATGGGAAAGCTGGGAGAAGATTGTGGGGTTGATATAGTAAGAATTTGTCAGAATCAGGATTTCCAGGATTTAAGGATTTTCAGGATTAAGAGATTAAATTTGTCAGAATCAGGATTTCCAGGATTTAAAGATTTTCAGGATTAAGAGATTAAATTTGTCAGAATCAGGATTTCCAGGATTTAAGGATTTTCAGGATTAAGAGATTAAATATTTTAATTAATACCCATGTTCTGTGAAGATGAATCAGCATAAATATGATTACATCACTTGTAAAATAAAATATTTTATTGGGAAATACTAAATTCTGAAAATCTGCAAATTATTTTCATCATTATGCAACCAAAATCCTGTTAATCCTCTAATCCTGGATATCCTGATTCTGACAATAAAAATATGAGAAATTCGTTAATCAACTATTACAACATTTTTATATTCAGTGTTATGTAACTGGTAAATTTATAATTTACGTAAATTCTCTATTGCTTTTTATATCGATAAATTGAGCTATTTATCGACAAAATCGAGAAAATAAAGAATATTTTGACTTGGGCGCAATAAAAAATACAATCATTACTATAATAATCTTAGTTATTTAACACACATCATCATGAGTCCAAAAACAAAGGAATTACAGGCGGGTTACGCTCAAACTCGCTTACTGCTTGCGTTGTGGGATTTGGGAGCAAATAAACAGGAAGTGAAAAAAGGCTTACTGACGAAGCGGATAGTGGCTAAGGGTCAGAAGATGACCGACTATAAGGGGATTTTAGAGGATTTGCAAACGCAGGGGGCTATTACTGTTTCTAGGACTGGTTATACTCTCACGTCACCAATAGGTTTAGAAGTGTTGGGTGCGGGTTTGCGTAGTGAAGAGTTTAAGTTTGAGGGGACTATTGTTGGTACTTGGGCTGCTAATGCGTTGTTGCGGTGGATAGGTCTGATTGATGTTGTGGTTGCTGCGCCGGTTGCGTCAGGTAATGGGGTAATTGGTTCTTATGAGGAGTTTAAGTCTGTCGCATTGGATGTTTATGACAAGTTAAACAAGGATTACAGCCTAGATGATTTAGTACCTATCTATCGCATTAGAAGAGAAATAGGTGAACAAGTTAGTCGTGAAAAATTCAATAAATGGCTGTTAGAAATGCAGGAGAAAGATATTTTACAACTGCAAGGTGGAAGTTTACCAGACAATGACCCAGTAAAACTAGAAGATTCAGTAATTACTGAAGTCAGTGGGTTACGTTGCTATGCCAAGCGTTTAAATTAGTTTACTAATTTTCGTAATTTTTCTACTTTTCAACTAGCTCTCATACATAACTACTGCAAAGAAATCCATGTCTAATACATTAAGTGATGCTATTAATAACAACAACCCATTTGAGGGACGTTTAGTAGTTAGAAGTAATAATGTTTGGGGAAAAAGTTATCCTGATGTTCTCTCTTTAAATGCCCATGCTTCTGATGCTATTTATGATGCAATTGAAAAAGTAAGTACCGGACAGAGACAAATTGTAGGTATTACCATTACAGCAGAACGAGGGTTAGGGAAAAGCCATCTTATTAGCCGAATTCGCCATAAATTACAAATTGACGGTAGTGCATTATTTGTGTATATGAGTCAATGTAATAATCTAAATCGTATTAAAACAGAATTTTTAACTACTTTGGCAAATAGTCTCAAACAAATAGGTAGCCAAGGTGTGAGTCAATGGCAAGAATTAGCAACAGCTTTAATTAATGAAGCTTTTAATCAAAACTATGTACCTCAAAATCTAATCAATAATTTTCCTGGAGCATTATCTAAAAATCCTAAGTTAGTAGAAGTTTTGCGCGATAAAGTCCTTGCTGTTAAGTCAGATATAGAAAATCCTGACATTATTACTGCAATTTTATGGACACTTTCTCCTGACCCAGCGTATGAAATATTTGCTGTTCGATGGCTTGCTGGTGGGAATGTACCACAAACTAAAGCTGATTCCATGAGTTTAGCTAATGTGACTCCAGATGATAAAGAAGCTGAGTCATTCAACACTGCTAGGCAAATTCTTGATTTAATTGGTGATTATAAACCAATAGTAGTTTGTTTTGATGAAATGGAAGCTGATCACTGTAATGATCTAGGATATACTGCCAGACAAGTGACTGCTATATTGGCTAAAGATTTATCTGATAAAATTAAACGAGGTATTTTACTAACATCTATTTTCCCCGATCATTGGATTAACGAAGTTAAAAGATTATCAAATGCTGAATCGGTTGTAGATAGAATAGGTGAAAAAGTTATTGAACTAAAATATCTCAATTCTGATGATATTATTCTTTTAGTATCTGGATGGCTTGATGAATTTTATCAGGAAAAAGGATTGACACCACCTAATTCAGTTTATCCATTTGATGAAGCAAAACTGAGAGCATTAGGTAAGGAAAAACCAATTGTCAGAAAAGTTTTGCAATGGTGTTCTGAAAATTTTAAACCTGATCCAATAAAAAAAATAGATCCTGTGGAATGTGCTTATAATCAACAATTAGCTGCTTTGGAAACCACTATCCAAGATTATATGGAGGATAAAGGAACTCTTACTCAAGCCCTGCGATTAGGATTTACTGTAATAAAAGGAGAAGTTTTAGAAAATGTGCAAGTTGTAGATATAGTGGATGTTCAAGTAAAAGCTGCTGATAGAGGCTATCTAGATTTTAAGATTATTGGCAAAGAAAACGGTAAAGATGTCAAAATTGTAGTAGTAGTATTACAAGAATCGGGTGGAATGTTGGTTCAAGCAACATTGAAACGATTAATAGAGTACAAGAAGTTTGATATGACTCGTGGTTGTTTAGTTCGTTCTAAACAAATTGGTAGAAATGCAGCTAAAGCTCAACAGTATTTGAGTAAACTTTTATCACCAGATTTAGGTGGTGAATGGGTTTTGTTAAAACCAGAAGATATTAAACCACTTTTAGCTTTACATTTTCTGATGAAAAGTCGTGAAGATGAAGAGTTAAGCGAAGAGGAAATCATAGATTTTATTCGCAAAAAGCGTATAGCAACTAATAATTATCTGATTTGTGAAATTCTTAGTGATCCTTCTGGTCAAGTTCCTAAAGATGCTATTGATGAAGAAAGTTAAATTAACATAGTAGCTTTTACTGATGTTCAAGCCACAATTTATTTTTTCTAAATAAGCATTAATAATTGATTAGGATAATGATTAATACAGCCCTACGTGTACCAGCAGCAGAAATGGAGGCATTATTGTATGGGAGAATAATCGCAGTCATACCTAATAGTTTCCTTTCTCCTGGACGAGAATTTGCTCTATGTCCAACAGATGGATCAAGTAATGTTCTAGCAGTTGAGGATTACTATCGCTTGAGTTTCTTGCCTATTGCTCAAAGTGCATTTGTAAAATTAGACAGTCAGGGTATTTGGTTTCAACCTCAGCAAACAAGTTTACTTAGAGATAATGAACAATTACAGCTACCTTTGTTAGCTCATCAAACATTATCTATTAAAGCTTGGGCTAGATGCGAACTGTGTCAAGATATAACAAATATTGAATCATTAGCTCCTTTATCAAGGTTAACTATTTGGACACAAAAAGCTTTAGAGGAAATACTCAGACAAAGGCAAAAGATTTTTCTGGCATATTTGCGAGTATATCAGTTGTCTAAATCAATTGAAATAGTAGTAAAGTCAAATAGTCAGTTTGTACCATTACCTGATTATCTGAATGTTTCTGAAGCTAAACCCGTATTAAGTGATCATATATTTACCCGACGCAAATATCAATTAGAAAACCTAGAACCTCCCTTATATCCTGAACTAGAAGAATTACAAAGTGGATTATCACAAATAGCTAATAATAACCCAGCAGCACAGCAATTAGAAACTGAAATCAAAGTATTTTTAGGTTGGAGTAATGAACCAACTACAAATACGATAAATTCTGATTTAGATTGGATAAAAACAATTGCAGCATTAGGAGATAGAAGTATAGAACTAGAAGAGAAAAAAAGCAACTATCAAGCGGGTACAGACTTTGAAAACATCTCCCGTCAAAGCCTTGATTTTTTAGGGTTTAAAGTTGAAAATGCTTATAAAGGTGGTGCTGGAGGTTTAGACTTATATTGTTCCCAACCTTATCCTTTAGTGTGTGAATGTAAAGCAGGTAGAAGTATTCCAGATCGTGCAGTAGAAGAATTAGATAGAATTGGTAAAAGACATCTGCAAGAAAATTATCTGCAAGCAGTACGCTTAATTATTGGGCCTGGTGAACCTACGAAACAACTCAGACAATCTCTCCAGAAATCTGCGAAAATATCTAAAACCAGTATTATTAAAGCTATGACATTACAAAAATTAGTAGAAATTAAAGCAAAATATCCAGGTGCAATAAACTTAATTGAATTACAGAAATACTTAGAACCGGGACAAATCGATGATAAAATTAATGAATATATTGATAAAATTGAAAAAGATATTAAATTGCGATCGCACATTATCCAACTCGTCAAAAAACATCTAGAAAAAACAGATGCTAAAGATACTCAAGTTGGTGATCTTCGCATAGCATATCTTTATGATCATCCACCTCAAAACTTAGAAAATAGAGAATTATATGATATTCTCATAGAACTTTCATCACCATTAATCGGCTATTTAGGAAGAATTAAAGCAAGTAATTGGGAAAACGATAAATTTTACTACCTACGTGACTTACCAATCAATTAAAAATAACTCTTCTCTCTGTGCCTCTGCGTCTCTGCGAGAAAAAATTATTCCAACCAAAAAACAAAATCCCCGACTTCCTAAAGAAATCGAGGATTTAATTAACAAAGATAATTTTATTAACCGAGAGAAACAGTTAAACTACCAGGTTTAGCCAAATCACCAGTTAACACCACACCGCGATTATTAGCGTGTAAATGACGGAGAATTTTGTAAACTGCTTCAACTTCATCAGCAACGCCGGCTTTATCAGCAACTTCAGTAATAGAAAGTGCTTTTTGCTCTTTTTGCAAAACTTCCAAAACTCGTTTTTGTAAATCGAGAATGACAGCAGCGGCTTTTTTACCAGCTTCTACACCTGGTTGGTGATAAGCGTTGACATTTACTAAACTGGCATATAAACCTACAGCCCGTTCATACAAAGCAATTAACGCGCCAACTGTGCGAGCATTAACTTGAGGAATACTGACTGTAATCGAATCGCGGTTATTCTCATACAGCGCTTGACGTGTTCCTAACAAGAAACCAGACAAATAATCACCAGCAGTCACACCAGGATCAACTTCTATCGATTTTCCTTGACGATCTTCTAAAACTTCAATCAAGGTAGCAAAGAAATTGGGTACACCTTCCCGCAACTGCTGTACATAAGCGTGTTGGTCGGTTGAACCTTTGTTACCATAAACAGCAATACCTTGATAAACGGTTTTTCCGTCTAAATCTTTTTCCTTACCCAAAGATTCCATTACCAGTTGTTGCAAATAACGGCTAAATAGCAACAAACTGTCTTTGTAAGGAAGGACAACCATATCTTTTTCACCTTTGCCATTTCCAGAGAAATACCAAGCAAGGGCTAATAAAGCGGCTGGGTTATTTTTGAGATTAGCGACGCGTGTAGCGTCATCCATTTCTTTTGCACCATCCAGCATGGCACGGACATCAATGCCCTGTAATGCCGCAGGAACTAGCCCTACAGCGGACATTTCTGAGGTACGTCCACCTACCCAGTCATACATCGAAAACCGGGCTAACCAATTTTCTGATTTTGCGACTTTATCTAGGTTGCTATCTACGCCGGTAATTGCGATCGCATATTTAGCAAATTCTAAATTTTGTCCTGCATAGGCTTTTTTCACCTCAATCATCCCGTTGCGAGGTTCGGGAGTTCCTCCAGATTTGGAAATCACCAATACCAAGGTGCTGGAAAGATGGTTTTGTAGTTGGGAGAGAACCCGATCAATTCCTGCGGGATCGGAATTGTCGATAAAGTGAATTTTGAGCGGGGGAAAATCAGGTGCGAGGGCTTCAGCGACAAATTGGGGTCCCAAGGCAGAACCACCAATGCCTATAGAAATAATATCGGTGAAGCGGCTAGACTTAGGCGGATGAATAGCACCAGTGTGTACCTTTTCCGCAAAAGCTTCGATTTGTTCTAAGGTTTGGACAATTTCTTGCGTCAGTTCTGGAGTGGGTGCTAAATCTGGATTCCGCAACCAGTAATGACCTACCATGCGGTTTTCATCTGGATTGGCGATCGCACCTTTTTCCAGTTTTGCCATATCCGCAAACGCTTTGTCAAACTTCGGCTGCAACGATTCTACAAAGGCATCATCAAACCGCATCCGGCTAATATCTAGATACAGTCCCAATCCCTCGTGGAAATATAACCAATCTTGGTATCGTTGCCAAAGTGCCTTAGCATCCATAAGAGGGAAATCTCAAATATATTGGTCAAACACCAGTTTAATGTATGGTTCTAGCGATCCCTGCTTTGTCTTATACAGTTTACATTTAGGAGACAACAGGGAATGAGGAAGGGAGAACAATTAGAAGGTGATTCGTAATTCGTAATTCGTAATTCGTAATTCGTAATTCGTAATTAAGTTATTCTTGATTTTCTCCCCATCACCCCATCACCCCATCACCCCATCACCCCATCACCCCATCACCCCATATCCCCATCACCCCATCCCCCCAGTCTCCAGCTTAGACATCTGGTATCGGGACTACACGTAAAAATTTGACTAGTTCACCCCTAATTTCTATGCCAATAAGATAATTATCTATGGTAAAGCGATAAAAAATACCTTGTTCATCAAGCTGTCGCAATTCTGGCAGGCCATGCAAATTCCACTTGTGTGCAGCACACTCAACAAAAACAAAATCATACACCCGTTCATAAGCAACGGGTTCTAAACTCTTCAGATCTATCAAAAAAGACCTAGCATAGCGCACATCCAGATTCACAGCTTGCTCACCAATTTTTTTTGCTAACTTTGATGTCTAAACTTAGAGGAACATTAATAATCTTATCGCCTCCTCATGGGTTAATATATCCCACGGCTGCTGCAATGACTTGACTTGTTCCATAGTTTTAAGCATATGAGAGTCAAAATGTACAGCCTGGACAAGTTCCCAAGCAGTCTGTAAATCCTCATCAGCTAATTGTTCAATCAGATGATGCATTCTGATTCGCAGTAAATTCATAAAATTTAATGACGAGCAACACTCTATCTAATAACAATACTTTTTCCACCAGAATAGCAATGATTGACAGTGATCTCCGACAATACCCAAGTTACACTACAATCTATTCGCCTGCATGGGAGATGGAGAGATGGGAAGACGCGGAGATGGGAAGACGCGGAGATGGGAAGACGCGGAGATGGGAAGACGCGGGGACGCGGAGAAAATGAAGAATAACTTAATTACCTATTCCCAATAACCAATGACCAATGACCAATGACCAATGACCAATGACCAATGACCAATGACTAATGACCAATGACTAATGACCAATAACTAATTATGATTGAATATCTGATTTTTCTGGCTATTTCTACGGCAACTTTTGCCCTGTTCGCACTAGGACTGAATTTGCAATGGGGCTTTACAGGGTTAATTAACTTCGGTCATATTGCTTTTATGACTTTGGGCGCATACACCGCTGTCTTGTTAAGTTTAAAAGGTGTACCCTTATTATTTTCAGCGATCGCAGGGGCAATTGTTGCGGCTTTGTTGGGTTTAGTAATTGGTTTTGCAACTTTGCGCTTACGGGAAGATTATTTATCAATTGTCACAATTGGGACAGGGGAAGTGATCCGCTTGGTTGTGAATAATCAGGAGTTACCTGTGGGAGATACTTGGGTAGCTGGAACGTTTGGTATCCAAAGTTATGCCATCCCATTGAACGCAACTCCCAGTTTATTTTTGCGACTGCTAATGATTGGGGTACTTACCCTGTTAGCAATTGTCACTGTTTTTTATTTAGGACGCTGGGTAAAATCAGCGAAAATATCCTTAAGTAAGGATGTAGCTAAAACCAACAGTAGCAAACAAGAATTTTTATCCCGCTTAGGAGTGGGTATAATCCTGGGATTGTTGATATTAGCAATTTATGTTTCTGGTGTGACTGGACTTTATAACTACAACCCTAAAGCCGGCTTGATGCTGTTAGCGTTGTTGGTATTGGCCTTTGTATTTTGGCGGTTAGAAATTTTAGTGCGATCGCCTTGGGGTAGAATTCTTAAAGCTATCCGCGAAGATGAAGAAATTCCCAAAGCACTGGGGAAAAATGTCTTTTGGTATAAACTACAATCATTAATGTTAGGCGGTGCGATCGCAGGTATCGCAGGTGCTTTCTTCTCTTGGCAACTCAGCGCCATTTACCCTGATAACTTTCAACCCCAACTCACCTTTGATGCTTGGATTATGGTGATTTTAGGCGGTTCTGGCAACAATGTCGGTACAATCTTAGGTGCAGTCATATACTTTGCTTATGATGCCCTGACAAGGGAATTTTTACCAAAAATCGTCCCCTTAGATGTAGAACGTATTGGTGCTTTTCGCGTTATGTTTATCGGTCTAATTCTGATGGTACTGATGATTTGGCGACCTCAAGGTATATTAGGGAAAAAGGAAGAACTCACTCTTGGTAAATAATTGGTAATAGACAACCAGTGAACAAATAATTTTTTCAGAGGTTAACTTAATGGCTTATAGCGATTTCAAATTGCAGGAAATAGTTAAGAAATTCAGTTTAACCATTAATGAAAAAACTGATTTATTTGCTGATGCACCAGAAATAGAATGTAGTGAAGTTTTAGCTGCGGTACTAAAAACCACGGTTCCTTTGGCATTAGCAATTAACACTGAAAAAGCTCGCTCTGAAATGATAATTGCTCCTGTTTTAATTGAAATAAAAAATAAATTCTCAGAAAAAATTAGTTTATTCTCAGGTGTTGATTTTAATGTAGAACCAGAACAAGGGTTGAATGGTATTTGTGATTTTTTAATTAGTAAATCCTCAGAACAACTCTTTATCACTACACCGGTGATCACAATAGTTGAAGCAAAAAATGAAAATATAAAATTGGGATTAGGGCAGTGTGTTGCCGAGATGATAGCAGCACAATTATTTAATCAAAAGGAAGGAAATTCTATAGATTCGATTTATGGTATTGTCACTACAGGCAATATGTGGAAATTTTTGAAGCTACAAGAACAATCGATTTATATTGATTTCAGTGAATATTATATTAAAGATATCAATAAAATATTAGGTATCTTATGCAAATTCATTGGTTAAGAAAAAACTTAAAAAATAGAAAAAACTTAAATTTATTATGGTAAATAACCAACTTCCCCTATTAGCAGCTACTGGACTTTGTAAAAGTTTTGGTGGTATCCAAGCCGTTAAAGATGCGAATATTGAAGTTGAGAAAGGACGCATTACTGGATTAATTGGCCCCAATGGTGCTGGTAAAACTACGTTATTTAATTTACTCTCCAATTTTATCCATCCTGATCAGGGAAGAGTGATTTTTGATGGTGAACCTATTCACAATTTGCAACCATACAAAATCGCCCAGCAAGGATTAATTCGTACCTTTCAAGTAGCGCGGACTCTTTCGCGGTTATCGGTATTAGAAAATATGCTGTTAGCAGCGCAAAAACAAATCGGTGAAAATTTTTGGCAAGCACAATTCCAACCCCAAGCTGTCGTTCAAGAAGAAAGGCAGCTAAAGGAACGAGCAATGTTTTTATTAGAATCTGTGGGGTTAGAAAAAAAAGCCCATGATTACGCTGGTTGTTTGTCTGGGGGACAACGCAAACTGCTGGAAATGGGAAGGGCTTTGATGACTAATCCCAAGTTAATTTTGTTAGATGAACCAGCAGCGGGGGTAAATCCACGATTAATTGATGATATATGCGATCGCATTCTCAAGTGGAACCGCGAAGACGGTTTAACATTTTTAATTATTGAGCATAATATGGATGTAATTATGTCATTGTGCGATCGCGTTTGGGTATTAGCAGAAGGGCAAAATTTAGCTGTCGGTACTCCCGCAGAAATTCAAAAAGATGCCAAGGTTTTAGAAGCTTATTTGGGACAATAAAGTTATATTAAATATGCCCAAGAAAATTAGAGAACTGAAAAGTTTATTACTTCAATCAGGGTTTACTTGTCGTACTGGAAAAGGTAGTCATACTAACTGGTATCATCCCTTGTTATCTGGAAGAGTTACCATATCGGGTAAAGATGGAAATGATGCTAAAGAATATCAAGAAAAAGACGTTAATAACGCAATCAAAAAAATAGCAGAAGTCAAAAAAGCACAAAAGGAAGAAGACAATGAATAATCATTACACAATAATTATTCAATGGTCAGAAGAAGATAAATGTTTTGTAGTAAGTCTTCCTGAATGGGGAGAGTTTTGTCATACTCATGGAGACACTTATGAGGAGGCTTTAAAAAATGCTCAGGAAGTGTTAGAAATGCTGATTTCATCTTATTTAGAAGATGGACAACCTTTACCAGAACCGCAAATTTTAGGAAAGTCATTAAAAGCGGCTTAATAGAGACAGGGATATGGGGATATGGAGACTGAGAGTAAGGTAATTCTCCCCCCCTGCCTCCCCTTTCTCACCTGCCTCCTGCTGGCTGGAGATTTCAGCTAAATTGCTCCCCTGCGTCTAAGTTAAATAACATTTGCAGAGTTTGCATACAATTTCGTCTAGCTTCCACATCCTGTTGCGACCGTAATTGTACCATTGGGTCATGTAATATTTTATTAACAATTCCTCTGGTTAAAGCCTCAATCACTTCTTGATGCTTCTCACCAAATTCTGAACCCAAGCGGGACAAAGCCTTTTCTAGTTCTTGTTCACGGATAGTTTCGATTTTATTCCGTAAAGAACTAATCGTCGATACAGTTTCCAAACTACGCCACCAGACATCAAAAGCTTCAACTTCTTCATCTAGAATTTTTTCGGCTTCCTGTGCCATTTTCCGGCGGCTTTCGTAATTTTGGGCAACAACTGCCTTCAAATCGTCCACATTAAATGCTTGTACATTTGCTAAGTCATTCACATCTGCATCAACGTTACGTGGTACAGAAATATCAAATAGCATCAACCGTTGACTAGGTTCTAAAACCATTTCTAACTTAGCACGATCTAGAATTGGCTCAGTTGATGAAGTGCTTGTAAATACAATATCACTGGCAGCTACCACAGTGATCATATCTGGTAGCAGATGGATTTGAATTGATTGTTCGGGGAAAAGCTTGGTTAATTCCTCCGCACGTTGACGGGAACGATTAACAATACTTATTTGGGTTGCACCTTTAGAAATTAGGTGTTGTACTAATAACCGAGACATTTTCCCAGCACCAAGAATAGCCACACGGTAAGTAGATAAATTTTCTACTTTCATCTGCGCTAATTCCACAGCCGCCGAACTAATGGAAACTGCGCCAGTACCGATGCTGGTTTCAGTACGAACCCGCTTACCTGCTGTCAAAGCTTGTTTAAATAAGCGATTCAAAATTGTTTTTATACCGTTGTATTGCTGTCCCAGTTTGTGAGTATTTTTCACCTGAGCCAGAATTTGGCCTTCACCAAGAACAAGACTATCTAACCCAGCGGCAACCCGCATCATGTGAGTTACTGCGTCATTATGCAGCAACATAAACAGGTGCTGTCGCAGAGACACAACTGGCAATTTACTATATTCCGACAAAAACTGAGTAACTTCCTGAAGACCCTGAGTAATTTCATTGCTAACAATGTAAATTTCCAGACGGTTACAGGTGCTGAGGATGGCGACTTCATCAATATGAGGATAACTGAGAAGATGAGCGATCGCACTTTCGGTTTGAGGTTCGGGAATACTCAGCTTTTCTCTAACTTCTACAGGGGCTGTTTTATGGCTTAACCCCACCACTGCAATATTCATTTTTTAAAATTGGTAATTGGTAATGGGTATTGGGGACTGGGGACTGGGAAGAAAAATTTTAGATTTTAGATTTTAGATTGGAGTTAACAAAATCCAAAATCCAAAATCCAAAATCCAAAATTGAATCACCTTTTCCCCAATCATCAGTTTCTAACGCAGTTGGATAGTTTTGGGTTCATCCCACAAGTGAACTGTATCTACAAACCGAGCAGTTTTAGATTGGCTAGAAATAACCAAGCTTTGGGTTCTAGCACCACCGTGGAAGAAGCGCACGCCATCCATGAGAGTTCCAGGAGTAATACCACAACCAGCAAATAGCACTGTTTCACCAGAAGCTAATTCGTCAGCGTTATAAACCTTGTCTCCATCAGTAATACCCATTTCGTTTAAACGGGCAAGATTACCTTCTCTGCTTTCACCAATCAAACCTGTTTGGACTACAGCTGGATCATAAATCAATTGTCCTTGGAAGTGTCCACCCAAGCAACGTAAAGCAGCAGCAGAAATTACACCTTCGGGTGCAGCACCGATACCCATTAAGGCATGAATATTAGTTCCAGCAAAAGCGCAACAGATAGCGGCAGAAACGTCACCATCACTGATGAGTCTAACTCTTGCTCCAGCGGTGCGGATTTCTTGAATTAGTTCTTTGTGACGGGGACGATCCATCACTACTACCACCAATTCTTCAACAGCACGGTTTAAGCACTCAGAAAGGATTTTCAGGTTTTCTGTAGCAGATTTGTTGATATCAACATGACCTCTAGCGGCTGCTGGTGCGGCAAGCTTCTTCATGTAGAAGTCAGGAGCAGCAAATAAACCGCCTTTTTCGGAAATTGCCAAAACCGCCATAGAGCCATTTTGACCGTAAGCAACCAGGTTAGTACCTTCGCAAGGGTCAACAGCGATGTCAATTTCTACAAGTTCATCTGGGTTACAGAAATTTTTGGCATCTGGTTGGGTACAGATACCAACTTCTTCACCGATGTAGAGCATAGGAGCTTCGTCGCGTTCGCCTTCACCGATGACGATGCGACCACGCATATGGATTTTGTTCATCCGTTCGCGCATAGCTTCCACTGCTACTTGGTCAGCAATGTTCTTTTCGCCCTTACCCATCCACTTCGAGGAAGCGATCGCTGCTTGCTCTACTACTTCAATAATCTCTAGCCCAAGTGTATTTTCCACAGTGTCTACCCTTTCAATTGCTTGTTTTAGCGTCTTTTTATTGGCTATTTCAGTTTTCAAGTCTACCAAAGTGCGGATACAGATGGAAAAAAGTCTTGCGGAAAGCCTGTGTTAAGTTTTGCGACCAAGACACAGTTAGATATTTTATTGATACTGTTGTATTGGTGAGGTTTTGAAGTCAGCTGTATTTCATTGAATTAAAATCTACCAATTAGCAATATGTCCAACTTTCTCAACTCTTTATTAAATCGCTACCCAGAGCGCGTTCAAGCCAACGTAGAAATTTACACTTGGCAAACCTGCCCTTACTGCATTCGCGCCAAACTGCTGTTGTGGTGGAAAGGTGTTAAATTCACCGAATACAAAATTGACGGTGACGAAGCAGCTAGAGCAAACATGGCAGAACGCGCCAACGGTCGCCGCAGCGTCCCCCAGATCTTTATTAATAACCAACATATTGGCGGTTGTGATGACCTGTATGCAATGGATACAAAAGGTCAACTTGATCCTTTGTTAGTTCAGGTGACAGGTGACAGGTGACAGGGGGAGCAGGGGAAGAACAATTTACCAATGACCAATGACCAATCACCAATCACCAATCACCAATCACCAATGACCAATGACCAATGACCAATGACCAATGACCAATGACCAATGACCAATGACCAATGACCAATTACCACGAGAATATCTAAAACATCGTCAATGGATGAATCACGCCCTAGAATTAGCACAAATAGCAGGTGAAGCGGGTGAAATTCCTGTAGGTGCGGTGATTATTGACCCAGATGGCAAATTAATCGCCGAAGGGGAAAATCGTAAAGAACGAGACAAAGACCCTACCGCCCACGCAGAAATTATCGCGATTAGGGCTGCTGCAAAAAACTTGCAAAGTTGGCGTTTGCATCAATGTACTCTTTACGTCACTCTCGAACCTTGCCCAATGTGTGCCGGTGCGATCGCTCATGCACGTTTGGCAACTATTGTCTATGGAGTAGACGATACCAAAACTGGCGCAATTCGTACTGTTATCAACATCCCTGATAGCCCTGCTTCTAATCACCGTCTGCAAGTAGTTGGAGGTATTTTAGAATCAGCCTGTCGGCTGCAATTGCAGACTTGGTTTGCAAGTAAACGGCGACCGAAAAATTAACAGACAAAGGTTAAACTGTCCAGATCGCAAGACACAAGTTACTCAAGAAAATATACGGTGGACATAATCCAGTTTGCGTCACATTCTACCCGCTAACTAGCAGCCACCGTTATGATGGAAATTTACTCTGATTCTCATACCTCCCAATCTCAATTAACAAATACACCTGTAAACCATCAGGTGGTTTCTAGTACTTCACGGGTTTCTCCTTGGTTAACTCCTCTTGCGTATTGTTTGGGACGTAACGTCGTTTTACCCTTGTTCTTCGGTCAAATTAACATCACCGGACAGGAAAATATCCCCAAACACGGGCCGATAATTCTTGCACCTACCCATCGTTCTCGCTGGGATTCGTTATTGTTACCTTACGCGACAGGTCGTTGTGTCACTGGTAGAGATATGCGATTTATGACAACTAGTACAGAGTGTCAGGGAATACAAGGATGGTTTGTCCTACGAATGGGAGGTTTCCCAGTTGATATTCAACGTCCGGCGATCGCAACTCTGCGTCATGCAGTAGAGTTAATGACAGAGGGAGAAATGTTAGTTATTTTTCCTGAAGGCGGAATTTATCGTGATCACAATGTTCAACCTTTAAAGTCGGGAACTGCGCGTTTGGCTTTAAGTGCTGAATCTAGTCATCCAGGCTTAGGAGTAAAAATAATACCCGTTGGCATCAATTACAGTCAACCTTATCCTAATTGGGGAACAGATGTGAACTTGCATATTGGCGAACCCATTCAAGTTACAGATTATATGAATGGGAGTTTAAAAAAAGGTGCTAAACGTCTCACGGCAGATTTAACAAATAAATTGCAACAATTAAGCCATCCACAATCAGAAATCTCCTGTAGCAGCTTTGTTGAAATTACCAATTCTTAATTACAGCAGAATTCAGGAGTCAGGAGTCAGGAGACGCTTCGCAGACCTCCGGTTCAGGAGACGCTTCGCAGACCTCCGGTTCAGGAGTAAAACTGGCGAATGTGTATAGGTTTCAACTTAGATTTTGTACCTCCTAACTACGCAACCTGCTGTAAGTAGGGCTTACTGAAAATAAACTTAATCACGAATTACGTTGGCGGTAGCCTGCCGGAGGCATTATTACGAATTAGGAATTAGGAATTAGGAATTACGAATTATTTAACAATTTTTGATTATCTGTAATAATTCACTGGGATGATCAATTAAAAAGTCTGGCTTTTGCTTCAATAATGCTTCTGCTGAATTAAACCCCCAAGTTACAGCAATCACCTTAATATTAGCTTTTTTTGAAGCTTCGATATCTCTGGTTTCATCTCCTACATAAATCACCGATTGTGATTTAATTTGCCTCTGCCTTAATACATTATTAATAATTGTGGTTTTCCCAAAAATTGTTACTCCCGAATGGATAAACTCAAAAAGATAACCTAAATCATGACAATTAAGAAATTCGGTAACATTTTCTTGAGAGTTAGAAGTAATAATTCCCAACCGAAAATCTTGATTTTTTAGTTCTGTTAATACTTCTTTCATTCCAGGTATAGGCTGGAAATCTTTGATTTTGTCCTTTAATTCGGATTTTACTTTTTTAACTAAAAAGGGTATTCTAAACAGAGAAATACCTGAATATTTAATAATTTCTCTAGAGGTTAAATTCCTCAAAAGAGCAAGTTCATTGGGAGTGATTTGTACATAACCAAACTCTAAAGCTAAACGATTAGCAAGAGTTACAAGGGCATCTACAGTATCAGCAATTGTGCCGTCAAAATCAAATATTATTACTTTCTGGGTCATTCTTTAGCCTAGATGCATCAAGATTAGCACGAGCATTCCGTCGTAACATTTCAGGTTTAATCCGTCGTAAGGCTGATGCTGTAAATTGTCTATCCCACTCCTGATCTGAGATTTGCGCTAATTCTACCAGCTTGGGTGCTAAATTCCCAGCATAAGGGCGAAAATCTGTGACATCACTAACCTTAGCAAAACGCTGATTCCAAGGACATACATCTTGGCAGATATCGCAACCTGCAACCCATCCCTGTAAATGAGGTGTAAGGGTTTCTGGCAATGTTTCTGCCCGGTTTTCAATGGTATGATAAGCGATACAACGATTGGCATCCACTACAAATGGTTCGGTAATTGCACCAGTAGGACAAGCCTGTAGACAACGGGTACAAGTTCCACAATGTTGTGTCGCTGGGCGATCGCTCTCTAGTTCTATATTAGTCAATACTTCTCCCAAAAATACCCACGAACCATACTCTCGCGTAATTACATTACCATTTTTAGCAATCCAACCAATCCCTGCTTTTTGCGCCCAAACTTTATCTTGTACTGGGCCTGTATCTGCGTAATATCTAGCTTTTACACCTTCATCCAATGATTCTAACCAGGTAGCTAATTGCTTGAGTTTCTTGTGCAAGACCTTATGATAATCACGTCCCCAGCCATAACGAGAAATCTTCGCGTATTCTTCACCTTCTGGTCGTTGATCGGGTGTGTAATAATTTAGCGCTACACAGACAAGCGATCGCACTTCTGGCATGACTAAACGAATATCTTGGCGCTTGGGGTTAGCCATCCATTTCATATCGCTATGATAACCAAGTTCCATCCAAGCTTGCAGCCTTTGTACTTCTGTCGCATCTACCCCATCTACAGATGCAATACCAACTTGATGAAAACCTAACTCCCTGGCTTTTTCTTTCACCACACTGCTGCTGGTTGAGGCACAATAATTCATTTTTCTGATTCAGTTACTGTTTGAAAAAGGGTTTCTAGACTCCAACGATGACGATACAATTCGGTAATTTTTGCAGCTTGAGCATTACTAGGAGGTAAATTTGTCAAAATGGCGATTTCCCATTCCTTGTCCCGTGTTGGTTTAAACAACTTCAGTAGCACTCGTCGGCATTTGAGAATATCGCCCTCATAACAGATTTCGACTTCCTACTCAAAAATACTTCCTGTGTCGGTTTGACCCACAGCCTTTAATTCACTCACTTGTTTATAACCTAAAGACCCATGTTGACGAATCGTAAAGAAAGCTTTTTGGTTCGCAATCGTCCATAGAAATTTGGCTGTGCAGAAATTCCGGTCTTTAATCCAAACATCATTTGATTGTACACCAGACAGAATATCATTAAATAAACTACGCTCCTGGGCATGACCATCTTGGCAAAGAATTATATCTATTACTAGTTTCGATACTGGGTCTAAGACGACTATCGCTTTACCCAGTAAAGAATTGGCTGCAAATAAACGAATTGCATCTAATCTATGCTCTGTGCCACCCAAACAAGTTCCATCGACAATTCTGATTTGATATCTAGGTAGTGGATTTGGCTGTTCTCCACCCATTTTTTGAATATGCATCGAAATCGTACCTCAGATTCTATACCGGGACTGAGTTTCAGATATTCATTAAGTAGTTCATTTGTTCGCGTTGAAAGGGCTGGCATTGCCCACCCTATGAGACTTAAAATTTTTTAGAGATTATGCCTAATAATTAACATGATCGAGCCAAATATTGAAATTCGCCGTTTGTTAGATGTAATGCCTGCTTCTGGGCGGATGATGACGAAAATAGTCAATAAACCAGAGCAAAAAAAGGTCATAGATGCTAATTTTCCCTTACCCTGGAATCAAGAAAGACCGATATATATTAATTTCGATTTATGGAGACGCTTGACGAAACCGCAACGAGATTTACTGCTGTTGCATCAGGTTAGTTGGTTGACAGGAGTAAAGTGGCTACAACCAGATATTTATCAAGGTGTGGTGTTAGCAGGGTTGTTAGGTGGAATAGTGGAAGCCACCCAATCTGATTTGGTGGGTGTGGTGATAGCTGGGGGATTAAGTGCTGTAGCTGCTGTTCGCATTTGGCGCAGTAATCAATCACAAGAGTCACAGTTAAACGCTGATGTAGCCGCCATTCGTGTCGCCCAACGCCGGGGTTACTCAGAAACGGAAGCAGCACAGCATTTGTTAACAGCCATTGAGACAGTAGCCAAAATTGAAGGGCGTACTGGGTTAGATTTTAGCGAATTAATTCGATGTCAAAACTTGAAATCAATAGCACTTTTGTCACCAGTCGGTATACCTGAACGGGAGATAGGTAATAGGTGATTACTGAAGATTTTTGAGAATTCTGAATTTAGAATTGGAGCGAAACAACATTGACATTAGCACTGGGCATGATAGAAGTATACGGCGTTCCCGCAGCAGTGGAAGCGGCAGACGCAATGTGTAAAGCAGCCCGTATCACTTTTGTTGGTTATGAAAACACGGATTTAGGAAGAATTACAATATTGATTCGTGGTGATGTGGGCGAAGTGAATATGGCGGTAAATCAGGGACTAGAATCAGTTTTAAAAGTTAATGGTGGCGAGATACTTTCCCATCATATTATTCCTCGTCCCCATGAAAATTTAGAATCTGTTTTACCAATTCATCAAATTACTGATATTCGTTTTCCTCCACCATTGAGTAGTTAAAACTTTTAACCTGAAAAATTAAAATAAATCAGATGATTTTATGAATTACGAATTATCTCGAATGAATGCGGTACAATCGCCGATTATTCCCGTTGTTGGGGAATTAATTAAAAACTCTCCTGGTACAATTTCTCTCGGACAAGGTGTAGTTCACTATAGCCCACCACCAGAAGCAATAGAAATTTTACCAAAATTTCTGGCTGAAGCCAATAATCATGTTTACAAAGCAGTTGTAGGAATTCCCCAATTATTAAGCGAATTAACTACAAAATTATCAATATTTAACGGCATTAATATTAACAACGAAAATTGTATTGTTGTCACAGCGGGCAGCAATATGGGGTTTATGAATGCTATTTTAGCGATTACTTGCCCTGGTGACGAAATTATATTAAATACGCCATACTATTTTAATCATGAAATGGCGATTAAAATGGCGGGTTGTTGTCCTATATTAGTGGGAACAGATGAAAATTATCAATTACGTCCTGAAGCTATAGCCCAAGCAATTACAACCAAAACCCGCGCTATAGTGACTATTTCTCCTAATAATCCCACTGGTGTAGTTTATTCAGAAACAGCATTACATCAAGTTAATGAAATTTGTAGAGAAAAGGGTATTTACCACATTAGTGATGAGGCTTATGAATATTTCACGTATGATGGAGTGAAGCACATTTCTCCTGGTGCATTTCCGGGAAGTAGTGAATATACAATTTCCCTTTATAGCCTTTCTAAAGCTTATGGTTTTGCAAGTTGGCGTATTGGCTATATGGTGATTCCCCAACACCTGCTAAATGCTGTTAAAAAAGTGCAAGATACGATTTTGATTTGTCCTCCTGTGGTTTCCCAATATGCTGCGGTAGGGGCGTTACAGGCAAAAGAAGGCTATTTAAGAGATAATATTAAAGCGATCGCACAAGTTCGGCAAGTCGTTGGGAATGAACTCAAGCAACTGCAAGGATTATGCACTGTTACACCAGCAAATGGCGCATTTTATTTTTTCTTAAAAGTGCATACCCAAATAAATGCTTTTGAATTAGTGAAACAACTGATTCAAGAACATCAAGTAGCTGTTATCCCTGGGACAACATTTGGGATGGAAGATGGTTGTTATTTACGAATTGCTTATGGTGCTTTGCAACAAGACACCGCAAAAGCAGGGATAGAAAGATTAGTCAGCGGTCTCAAAATAATCTTATCGTCATCCCTTTCACGGTGATTTGAAAAATCCTGTTTTTTACTCTGTGCCTTTGTGGTTGAGAGGTAATTTATCGAACCGCAGAGGCGCAGAGAACGCAGAGGAAAGAGGATCACCCCTTACCTATTGCTAATTTTTAAGATACAGAAGTTGATGTTAGATATCTAAATCTATCATATTCAGCTTAGAACCATAGGTTTCAATAAATTCCCTTCGAGGTGCGACGCGATCGCCCATTAAGATGGTAAAGATACGATCAGCTTCGGCTGCGTCTTCAATTTCCACTCGTTTGAGGGTACGGGTTTCTGGGTTCATGGTAGTTGTCCAGAGTTGTTCTGGCATCATTTCTCCCAACCCTTTAAAACGCTGAATGGTATAGTTAGCATTACTGGGAAGAGTACTTAGGTGCTGTTGCAATTCCCTTTCGCTATAACAATACTGGTAATTTTTTCCCCGTTCTACTTTGTACAGTGGAGGACAAGCAATATAGATGAAACCTTGTTCAATCAGCGCCCGTTGATATCGGTAGAAGAAAGTTAACAACAACGTGCGGATGTGCGCCCCATCTACGTCAGCATCAGTCATTAATACTATATGATGATATCGTAATTGGGCGGGGTTGAATTCTTCACCTTTGACACCTAAACCGAGTGCAGTAATTAACGCTTGAATTTCGTTATTTTTATAGATTTTTGCATCGTCGGTTTTTTCGATATTCAGGATTTTACCACGCAGAGGGAGAATTGCTTGGGTACGGCGATCGCGTCCTTGCTTTGCGCTTCCACCCGCTGAATCGCCTTCAACTATGTATATTTCAGATTCAGCAGGATCACGGGAACTACAATCTGCTAATTTACCTGGTAAGGGCGAAGATTCCAAAACCGATTTCCGTCGTACCAATTCCCGCGCATGACGGGCGGCTTCAGCGGCTTTAAAGGCTTGAATAGCCTTATCTAAAATAGCATCAGCGACACTGGGGTGAAATTCTAGATATTCAGTCAGGACTTCTCCCACAAAAGAATCGACGATACCGCGAACTTCTGTATTACCAAGTTTCGTTTTGGTTTGTCCTTCAAATTCAGGATCTGGAACTTTAACAGAAATGACTGCGGTTAAACCTTCGCGGACGTGTTCACCACTGAGGTTTGGTTCACCTTCTTTAATTTTATTCCGTTTGCGAGCGATCGCATTTAATGTCCGAGTTAGAACTGCTTTTAAACCTTCTAAGTGCGTACCACCATCAATGGTGCGAATATTATTAGCAAAACCGAGGACATTATCAGTATAAGCATCAGTACACCACTGTAACGAAACTTCTACCTGAACATTGTTACGTTCCCCTTGGACATAGATAATTTCTTCATGTAGGGGCTGCTTATCCCGGTTCATGTAAGCGATATACTCTTTGATACCGCCTTTATATTCGTAAGTTTCTATCCTCGGTGTTTCACTTTTGAGGAGTTCCAAACGATGATCAGTGAAAATAATTCTGACACCTGCATTCAGATACGCCAATTCTCGCAAGCGACCTGATAAAGTGATGTAATCGAATTCAATACTGGTGGTAAAAATTTCCGTATCTGGCTTAAAAGTGATAGAAGTTCCGGTTCTAGCTTCTTTATAAGGCTTTGCTACCAATTCAGTAACAGGGAAACTCCGTTCATATCGCTGAGTATGAACCTTTTTGTCTCGCCAAACTGTAACTTCCACAAACTCAGACAGGGCATTAACTACCGAAATCCCAACTCCGTGTAAACCCCCAGAGACTTTGTAGCCACCACCGCCAAACTTACCCCCGGCGTGAAGTACGGTTAACACTGTTTCTAAAGCCGATTTCCCCGTTTTTGGGTGAAGATCGACAGGGATACCCCGACCATCATCTGTTACGGTTACGGAACCATCAGCATTGATATCCACCTCAACATGGGTGCAATGACCCGCTAAAGCTTCATCAACAGAGTTGTCCACCACCTCGTAAACTAAATGATGGAGTCCTCGCGGACCTGTAGTACCGATGTACATCCCTGGTCGTTTGCGGACGGCTTCCAGACCTTCCAGAACTTGAATCTGATCGGCACTGTAACTGCTCGTCATGAAAATTCTCCTGATGCTTGGGGTTGAACTTGCCAAAAGGCAGAAAAAGTCAAATCACCCCAAAATTATAACACAAAAGCCTTGCTGCCGTCTGTAGGGCAATTTAATGAGAAGTTTATATAAGGATAGCAACCCTTTATCAATTAAAAATTAAAAAGTGGATTCTTCATTTTGAATTTTTAATTTTGAATTTTTAATTGGAGCGAAGCGACTAATGACTAAATTAATTGTGATTTGTGGAGCGACGGCTACGGGGAAGTCGGGTTTGGCTTTGAGTTTAGCTAAAAGGTTGGGTTCTGTAATTTTGAGTGCTGACTCTCGTCAAGTATACCGTGAGTTTGACATTGGCACAGCTAAACCAACGGTAGAAGAACAGAAATTAGTACCACATTATCTAATAGATATATGTGAGCCAACTGAAACAATGACAGTAGCAGATTATCAGGAACAAGCACAAGCTGCAATTGCTAATCTTGGAGTTTCTCCAGTTTTGTTGGTTGGTGGAACTGGTTTATATATACGTTCTATTGTGCAAGGAATGAAGATTCCGAGAGTTTCACCTCAACCAGAATTGCGATCGCAATTAGAATCTCTTGGTCAACATCAACTTTACCCGATGTTACAACAAGTTGATCCAGTTGCAACCCAAAAAATTCACCCTAACGATTTGGTGCGGACTCTAAGAGCTTTAGAAGTATATTATGTTACTGGATGCCCGATTTCTGAACAACAAGGTGAGAATCCACCCAAATATCCGATTTTGCAAATTTGTTTAGATTGTGATCCAGAAAAGTTAGATTTAAGAATTCGTAGACGCACTGAGCAAATGCTCGCAGATGGTTTAGTTACTGAAGTGGAATATTTATCTCAAAAATATGGCACTGATTTATCTTTATTGAATACTTTAGGATATCAAGAAATCAAGCAATATTTAGCTGGAGAAATTACTTTAGATGAAGCTAAAGAATTAATTGTTTTACATACAAGACAATTCGCAAAACGACAACGCACTTGGTTTAGACAAGCTCCTAATATGGAATATATTGATATGGATAATCCTGATTTATTAGAGAAAGTTTGGGAAAGAATAAATGAGTTTGTCTGAATTAGGATATCTAGGATTTAGGGATTTGCAAGATATTCTTTTTGTCTGAATCAGGATATCCAGGATTTAAGGCTTCACAGGATGTTATTGTTTGATATGAGGATTTAGAGGATTTAGGGATTTGCAAGATATTCTTTTTATCTTAATCAGGATATCCAGGATTTAAGGATTTACAGGATGTGCTTTTTGTTTTAATCAGGATTGTCAACAATAAATGTTACTTAATATATTAGTCCTCTTAAATAATCCATCAATAAAAATATTGTAAATCTTTAATATCTTGGGATGATTGAATAATCAATCAATAGAAATCCTGAAAATCCTTTAATCCTGGATATCCTGATTCAGACAGATGATATCTTGGTATTCTCGAATAATCAATAGAAATCCTGAAAATCCTTAAATCCTGGATATCCTGATTCTGACAAAAAACCTGAACATCCTAAAAAACCAAACTTCAAATAAACAAACTAGGAGAAACTTTAAAATATTCTCCCAACGCTTTCGCTTGTGCTTTACTAATGGAACGTTTACCATTAACCATTTCCGAAACCACACCGCTACTAGAACCAAGAATACGTACTAAGTCAGCTTGACGAATTCCGCTAGATTCCATGAGATGTTGTAATATTTCATGAGGTGTAGATTCATCCATTGGATAATTTTCTTCCTCATAATCTTCAATTAGTTTCACAACTAATTTATCTAATTTCCGCTCCTCTGGAGTAAGATTTTTTTTAAAAGTTAGAAATTCGGCAACTTTTAAAAGACGTTCATACTCTTCCTCTGTTTCAATTACTTGAGGAGCTATTTCTGCTAGTAATTGGCTATAGGTTTTATCGTCAAAAGTAATCGTCATTTTTCCATTTCTCTTTATTGTATTCCGCGTGAGTTAGCAAGTATTTGTAATAAACCTTTTTAGTTTCATAATTAATCCCTACAATTAAACGGTAATCATTACCTTTGATATTAAAAACAGTAAAATTACCAACAGTTTCAGCATCTCGGTAATTTTGACGCACATCCTCTAAATTTTGCCATTCAGCTTTTTTAACAGTTGCATACCAACTATCAATTTGTTTTTTGATATTAGGATAATTAGCTGCATCTTCGCGGAGGGTGCGAATTGAAATAAGGTGCATATATTTTGGGTTTGAATTTTATGTTGGGTTGAAATTTGCTGTTATTCATAAATTGACTGGCAGGTCTTTTTATAATGATCAAATTCATTCTCTCAAAACGAGAGTAAAGTGTCAACAGTCAATCACGACTCACGAAAAATCTCTCAAAAACCCTCTTTCCTCTGCGTCCTCCGCGTCTCTGCGGTATGTCTTCGACACGCTACGCGAACGTTTCTCCAAAAAACCTTGACACCCAACCGACATCAAGGTATAATTCGTATCGAATAGAAGGGGAGTAGCTGCTGGCAAAAAAACCAGTACATTTGAATCAACATACTGGCGATGAGCCTGGTTCAGATGGCGAATAACAAAGTATTTGAAAGCGAGACCTTCACTGAGTTCACACAAAAAGAGTGTGTGAGCTTCAGTGAGGTCATTAAACACTCATTAGAAGCTCCACACAGGTAAAAAATCCTACAGGAGCTTGAGAGAGTGTTAACAGCTTTTACCGCAGGTTTAGTTCTAATTACCATTTCCGAATTAGGTGATAAAACCTTTTTTATCGCTGTGATTTTGTCAATGCAGCACTCACGACGGGTAGTGTTCGTTGGTGTGACAGCTGCTTTAGCGGCAATGACGATTTTATCAGTGATATTTGGGCAATTGCTGTCTGCTTTAACACAAGGCTCAGAAATTTATGTTCATTATGCTGAAATAGTTTTGTTTATTGCCTTTGGGTTGAAACTGCTCTACGATGCTAAAAAAATGCCTGCTAAAGCTGAAGAAGAAGTCATAGAAGAAGCAAAAGAAGCAGTAGAAAAGGCACATTTAGACAGTCAGCAAAAAAGCATTTGGTCAATATTACTGAAGTCTTTCGTATTGACATTTATAGCAGAGTGGGGCGATCGCACACAAATAGCCACAATAGCCCTAGCAGCTAGTAACAACGCCATTGGTGTGACAGCAGGAGCAATATTAGGACACGCCATTTGTGCAGCGATCGCAGTCATCGGTGGTAGATTAATAGCAGGTAAGATATCTGAACGACAAATCACCTTCATAGGCGGCTGTTTATTTATTCTCTTCGGTATAATTGCCGCCATAGAAGGAAATTAGGTGATAGGTGACAGATAAAAATTCGCCCTGCTCCCCCACCCTGACAAGGGTAGGTTTTTAATATTATCTGTTAAGGCAGGACTAGGAAGACAAGGAGGGAAAGTAGACAAGGAAGATTTTCTCCGCACAATGGTCTTTTTGTTACTAAGAGAATATGATTTTGTACGTGTTTCCTCCCTTGTCCACTGTCCTTCCTTGTCCCCCAAGTCTTGCCCTCACGACAATGTAAAATACCTACCCTTGTGAGGCTCCCCCACCTCCCTCATGGACTGGATGTTGTTGCTGGAGATGGTGTAGTTTCTGGGGAAGAAGTAGGAGCAGCTGCTGGGCTGGGAGTCGGTAATCCTGCTGCCTTGTTAATCTCGTCTTTATACTGAGCAGGAGCTAAAGCAGTAGCACTGGCAAACAAAGGTTTTGCCTCATCAACTTTGCCCTGTTCTTTTAGCAGCATAGCCTTTGCCAACACAGGACGAAAATCCTTAGCATCTTTCTGAATTGCTTGGTCGTATACAGAGATAGCTTGAGTATCGTTTTTCTGAAAAGCGTATACACTACCCAAAAGCACCTGTACAGCGACAACATCCACACTTCCAGGCTGAATTGTATTTGCTTGGGTAGAAGCAGATAAAGTATCTTGCAGCAAACCAATAGCAGCTTCAGGGCGTTTCTCACTGAGTTGGAGATTTACCATTCCTTGTAAAGCTTTGAGATCACCCGGTTTTGTTGCTAAGATTGAGCGATATGTTTGGGCTGCTCCTTCCTTATCGCCAATTTGCTGCTTGGCTTGTGCCAATAACACACCATACTCTGATTGTTGGGGATTCAACTTAGCCAGCTTTTCTAAAGGTTCAATTACCGCTTGAATATCAGCTGGTTTAACTTCACCTCTACCTTGTTGACTGAGTAATTGCAGCCTTGCTTCTAAAAGTCCCTTGAGTGCAGTTTGATTTTCTGGTTCCCGTTGCAAAACTAATTCATAACCCCGAACTTGATCAGCCAGTTTTGACTTTTGATCAGACGCAGAAGAACTACTAGGAGTGCTGGTAGTATTTTGGGCTACCGATTCAGAATCATTGAAAGCCGTAATTATAGGTAAAATCGAAACCCCAATAAAAGCCAAAACTGCCAGACCTAACACGACCTGAATTATCCACCGATTGCGCGGTTGAGACACAATATTTTCCCTCTTCTAAATTTTCACGAGATTAACATTTACACAGATCGCAAAGTCAAAAATTTCTAAAACTTTGCGGAATACGGTCATGAGACTGTGAATTTTATAACAAATAACTATCTACGCTGCTCAAAGTGATTGATGACTTTAGGAGGAGCCTTCAGAATTGTAGCTATGCTATGCTTCCGAAACTAGTGTCAAGGCGCTAAATTACACATTTAGTCTCTAAATGCCAAATTTTGCGCCTTTCTGTTCGCTCTGGGCGCTCTAGAGTGGCTAGATTAAAAGGAAATATACTTTGATCAGCCTCACCAACGCTCTTTCGATCTGCTTTTGTAAAATCCCATAATTGGGATGTGTCTCCGCCGCAAGGAGTTTTTATGAATTCCGACCTGATGCCGTCTCCTGAATCCGCTAACACTACTGCCTCTAAAGAGGCTCCAACTAAAATCGACGTAGCCGCTCATGTGAAAACAGCAGCAGCTAATTCTTCTCAACCGGATAATGTACCAGTTAACCCTAGTGATAATAACTCAAATGGGAATTTAGCCCATCGGCAACAACCGATTCCACCTCCCAGCGAAGCAATGCAGTATCGAGCCATCGGATTAGTCCGGGGTCGCTACTTTGCCAGCAGTGAACAATTTACGCAAGGAACATTGCTCACTGTCGATGGTGTAGAACTCAATACCGTTCTCTTAGGGCGGATTATGAGTTTGGTCAAAAATCACTTGGATCTGGAAACAGAACATCTGTGGGTAGTTTATCCCCGCACCAGACAAGAAAATGACACATTACACATCCAAATTGTCGGAGTGTGGGAACCAGAAAATCTGGCTAAACATTTCCTAGAAGAAGATCACCAAGATTTGGGTTCACAAGAGTTACAGAAACCCGACGAAAGTTCTGAACCCCCAAAACCCTCTTCAGAAATTCCTGATGGTTATTTTTCTGTGCGTGGTGAGGTAGTTTACCAATCTTTTGATGATAAGAGTTTGGTGGTGAAAATTAAGCAAGCTCCCCGTAAGCCAACTGATAAACCTAAGTATTTTAAGTTGAAACTGCGCGGTGTGCTGACAACCAAAGCTGTCGGCAAGTTTTGGGATTTCAAAGTCAAGCGAGAAGTGGACGTATTAGTAGTAGAAAATGCGGAAGCGATCGCTGATTTGCCCAAAAAACGCAAACCACCTTTCAGAAGCGCCCCTCGTGGTGGTGGTGGAAGAAGACCATTCCCTCCCAGACGCAATGGGGAAGCGCCTCCACTTCCGATCAAAAAAACCAACGGCGATGCCTCGGCTGCTTCTGCTACACGAGCAGAGGTGTCTAAACCTGTACCAAAAGCCCCTCTTCCTAAGCCAGTGAAGCGGCCAAAACCAACCCAAGAGTAGTTGACATTACTCGCCCCAAGATCAAAAATCAGTCCGACGGTCTTGGGGTAAAAAAGTCCGATCCATAGGAATAGGAGCAACTGGTTCTGTGAGGGTAAATGTGCCTGCTTCAATCCACTGCTTTAACTCTAGAGCAACTTGTCGTGAGAGCAACATACTGGCTAGAGGAGCAACTCGCACCGCTTTACCCTCAATGGCGATTTTTCCAGTTTTGAGTTGAGCGTAACTGACTAAACCAAAGGTGGGACGGACGCGACGAGGAATGGAAAAATCTACTATTGGTGCTACTAAGTCTTTATTTTGGACAGCGCAGCGTTCAATGACTGTTTCATTTAAAACGGGAAGTGGAACACCTACTCCCAACATTAAGGAAGGCCCGTAACTTTTGAAGTAACAACCCCGCACCCAACGCGCATCCATTTGTTTGGCATCACCAATTAAGGCTAAAGTTGCTGAGGGGCCAATGGGTGTCCGATTAGCTAACCGCTTTTGTAAAGGGAAGTGCTGCGTACCTTCCCAAGCCACATAACCAATTCCACCACCTAAGAATATTCTTGTCCCAATCCCCACAAGTTGTAAATCGGGGTCATTGAAAAGGGGGGAAATTGCACCAGGATTTGAGTACACTGCATTACCTAAACGTGGTTGCAGGGGTCCGAGATAAGTGTGAAGAGGGCGATCGCCTCCATTTACCCCCACAATAAAATTTTGATAAAGATTGCGTGGATTAAATAAATAAAACTGATTGATAGTTTCACGAGTAACTGTCGTTTCAAAAGTGGCTCTTGGGTAGCAATCGGTAACTTGTCCTAATGCTCGTACTTGTACTGGTTTACCTGCAATTAAATCTTGGATGACATGACCACCGCCACGTTCTCGGAGTTCTTCCCCGTCCATCGTTTCCACAGCGCAACTAGCACCTAAGTATAAATCTACAGCCCCAAAGCCGGGGTATACTGGCACACCATCTAACCAGCAACGCCGAATTTTGATGGGTGGATCTGTGTGTCCGAGATTAATAATTGCACCGCTGGACTCCATTGGTTCAAAGGTGCCGGTGGTAATGACATCAACTTCTTTAGCAGCTTTAGTGACACCGATTTCTGTAACTCGTGCTTTTAATTCTTCAACCGTCCACACTACGGCGCGTTTGTGGTTGATTTTTTCGTTAATTTCCGCAATGGTTCGCATTTTTATATCTCACGCAAAGGCGCAAAGGCGCAAAGAATATGGATTAATTCAGGGTGTAGTTTAAATATATGAAAACTGCTGTATATCCTGTGTTTGTTAGTCTAGCCTTAATTTTGGGAAAACTATCAATATAGGCACAATACATTTAGCGCAAAATTCATGAATACCTCTGACTCAGAACTCAATTTAGCATCTTTAGCAGATCGGATTTCTCAAGTTGAAGCAGAGCAAAATCTCAGACGAAAAAATATTGCTTGGCTAAAACAGTATTTTGATGAACTCAAACAGGAATTTAATAATAGACCTGAATTAGATCAAATTCAAACTATGCAACAAGAGATAGTCCAGTTAACTGCACAAGTGGCAGAGTTGCAACAGTGTCTAAATTTGTCGTCTAATATTATGAGTGAAGATTTGAATGAGGGTGAAAATTTAACTGAGATTAAAACTATAGATGATGCGGAAATAGTGAAGCAGTTTTTTGAGAGAGTAGAACGGCAACAAAGTCAAGGTGTATTGATAGAAAAAGAAGTTGTTATTAAAAATGTTGATATTGATGAAATTGAGAAAGACGAGGAAGTTGATGTAATTGCAGAAGAATCAGAAAATAGCAATGCTTTCAAAAACTTAGAATTTCAGATTGAGAGAATAATGTGGTTAGTGAACAGGATTTATGCAGCGGAGGAAGATTATCAAGATATTCCTGTTAGTGCGGAGGAATTTTGGTGCAGGTATGAAGCTGGAGAAAGAGATTTTACTGGGATTAATTTAGCTGGTGTTAATTTGAGTGGTAAAAGTATGAGCTATGTCAGTTTTAATCAAGCTAATTTTGATAATGCTAATTTTGAGAATATAAAACTAAGCTCAGTCAGTCTAGAAAATTCCACACTAAGAAAAGCAAACCTTACTGGAGCGCATCTTTATAAGATTGACATCATTGGTTCTCACTTAAGTGGAGCCAATTTGAGTAACGCTAATTTGAGGAAAGCAAGGCTAATTGGATCAGATTTGAGTAACGCTAATTTGAGTAGTGCGAATTTGTTGGAAGCGAATCTTGAAAATGCAAATCTTGAAGGTGTAAATCTCCAAAAATCAATTTACAATTCACAAACAATTTTTCCTAAAGATTTTGTTTCTGAAACAGGTGCTTATTTAATCGCTCCAGGTGCGTCATTAGCAAAGGCTGACTTATCTGGTGCTGACTTAAGTCAAGTTAATTTGACTGGGGCTAATTTATCATATTCAAACCTCGAATTAACTAATATGCAAGGTACAGATTTAAGTCAAGCTAACTTGAGTAGTGCAAATTTAACTAAGGCAAATTTGATCGAGTCAAAACTCATTCAAGCAAATCTAAGGTTTGCTAACTTGAGTGAAGCAAATCTATCTTCTGCTAACTTAACTGCTGCGAACCTTATTAGTACAAATTTGATACAAACAGCATTAAATAGTGCTAATCTAACGGCTGCTGGATTGTCTGGAGCAAATTTAACAAACGCAAACTGGTGCAATTATGCCAGATGGTACAACCCATGATTAGAATTTAATGTAGTTTATCAAAAAAGCGATCGCTACAGCAGCCATCGCTTTCAGATATGCTATTTACAATTAACCAAATACCGTGGGTTTAAGTCTCCCGGCTCTATAATCGGTAAGTTTTGTGTCGGGGTTAAATCCTCATTACAAAACTTAATTACGAATTACGAATTACGAATTATTTTAATCTTCATCCTTTCCTATAACTTCTACTTCCTGAATATCGTTGATATCAGCAGATTCAGAAACCATCACCAACTCAGTCGCTTGTTGATGATTATGCCTCCACTCATCCAAAACATCTTTAACTAATACTTCTTGTACCCAAATTTTAGCAACAACAGTTAAAGGCAGTGCTAACAATAATCCTAAAAAGCCAAAGAAAGTCACGAAAAATAATTGAGAAATTAACGTTACTGCTGGTAATAAAGATACCTGATGTGCCATGACTACCGGAGTGATAAAATTACTCTCAGCTTGTTGAATAAAAAAGTAAAGAATTAAGACAAAAATAGGTTTCCAGGGATTATCTAAAAGAGCGATTGCCATCGCCGGTACTACACTCATAGTTGGTCCGAGATTAGGAATTAAATTCATAAATCCCGCCAAAACTCCTAATGCCAAAGCTGCCTTTACACCCAGTAATGACAAACCAATTAGGCTCATCAGCCCTACAACACAGACAGCAAGAAAAGCCCCTGTCACCCATCTTTCTAATGAAGTTTCACACTGAGCTAAAATTCCCTGTACTCGTCGTCGATAAAATGAGGGAAACAGCCGGATAAATACTTTTTGATAAGCATCAGGATCTGCTAAAAACATCCCTGTCAACACTAACACTAATAATATATTGAGAACAATTACTAAAGAGCCAGAAACAAAAGCAAAAGAGTTTCCCAATATGCGATTGAATAAAGGCTGTGCTTCTTCTATTAAGCTATTCAAATCTGGGATGAAAGGTGCTAATTGATCAGGAATGTGAGTTCTCTGTTCGTCAATCCAATTATTAATGCGCTCAAATCCTTGGGGAACTCGTAAGGTTAGTTCTTGGAATTGCTGCGTAAATGGTGGCACAATTAGCCAGAAAAAGCCAATCACACCAGCAAAAAAGATAGCTACTGACAGAACAACAGCAAGTCCACGTTTCATTCCCAAGCTTTGAAAAGTGCGTGCTAACCGATTTAAGATAGTTGCTAGGACAACAGCAGCAAATATCAGTAACAGCACTTCGCGCAGTTGCCACAATATATATAAAGATAGAACTAAGGCGATTAAACCGATCCATTGACCCAGTTTCACAGACTAACTCCCAAAGCTTGGTGAGATGAAATTTTCGAGTAATTCAGATAGGTTAGCTGATTTTAGAGATTCCCACTAGAGATTTTCAGTTAATTTTGTTTTTGTGCTGGAATTCGCAAAAGTAGGATAGTTATCATAATCACAGTAGGCAACAAAACTAGAATTAACGCATTTGTTGACGTTTCGGGAATTAAAAACGTCGGAGTGGCATACTTAATCAACAATGATATTAAAGCCGAGAGTAAAAGTAGCTTAAGTAAGAAACCTAGTTGATTTTTCATAAAAGTACGGCAATACACATTTTTTTGGTAGGGTATACACGAATTTAGACTTCACTATCCAGTCTCTACAATAGAAAACAGATACAAAACTTTACTTATTTAGATTCTGTATCTGTCAACATTCACAAAGTTGATTTCTGGAAAATGGTCGAATAAGCGCATTTTATAGTTATTTGCAGATTTTCAAAAGGCTGGATTTGATGAACTGAGTGCCAAATTCATTCTATTTCTTTATTTCCATGATCTATCTACCAGTTTCATTACTGTTATTTCTGGTTTTATTGCTGTTGCTGCCATTTATTTGGTTTGCCGTTGCAGTAGACGTGGTGGAAATTGCGGTAGCTAAGTTGGGTTTTTCTCCTAGTATTGCTTTTGTATTGTTGTTGCTAGTAATTATTACCAGCACAATCAATATTCCCATCTACCGATTAGAAGCTCCCGTCCAATTAGCAGATGAATTTGCGGCATTGTGGTTAAAGGAATTTTGGGGTATTCCATTAAGAAATGTGCAACGCTCTACCGTGGTAGCTCTGAATGTGGGGGGTGGATTAATACCTGTTGTGTTGGCATTATACCAATTTTCTCAGGGAAATGGGCTGGCAATTCTGCTAGTTACTGCCATTGTGACTGTTGTCAGCTACTTTGCAGCCCAAGTAGTACCGGGAATTGGGATTCAAATGAATCCATTGCTTGCTCCTTTGACTGCGGCTGTGTCTGCAATGCTAATAGCCTCACCTCATGCTGCACCAGTGGCTTTTGCGGGTGGTGTTTTAGGTACTTTAATTGGTGCTGATTTGCTACATCTCAAGGATATTCAAGCTATGAGTGCGGGTGTATTGAGTATTGGTGGTGCGGGTGTATTTGATGGAATTGCTTTATGTGGACTATTTGCTTTGTTATTAAGCTGAGAACAGGGAATAGGAAAGGTTAATAAAGCAATCACCTTTTCCCCAATCACCAATGACTAATAACTAACAAACAAATTTCGTTGAGGTGACATTATGCCTGTAGAAACTAATAATAACAAACAGATGAAACCGCCAAAAATCAGACAGTTTGGGGGTAGTTTCCTAATTTTATTGACTCTTTTGTTATTGCTGAATTTGATAGTTCCCAGTTTGTTTGGGACTCGATTGCAGCAAGTTCCCTATAGTGATTTTATTGCTCAAGTACAAGCTGGTAAAGTAGATAAAGCAATTGTGGGGAGCGATCGCATTGAATATTCTATCAAAACCCAAACCCCCGAAGGTAAAACCGTTGAACAGGTATTTAGAACTACACCTGTAGCCATCGACTTGGATTTACCGAAAATTCTCCGTGAGAATAATGTCGAATTTGCCGCACCACCACCAAACGAAAACGCCTGGATTGGCACTGTATTGAGTTGGGTAGCTCCCCCATTAATTTTCTTTGGGATTTGGGCATTTTTAATGAATCGTCAAGGTGCTGGCCCCGCAGCGCTGACAGTTGGTAAAAGTAAAGCTCGCATTTATTCTGAAGGCAGCACTGGGGTAAAATTCCTAGATGTGGCGGGTGTAGATGAAGCCAAAGCCGAATTAGAAGAAATCGTTGATTTTCTCAAAAATGCGACCAAATACACCAACTTAGGGGCAAAAATTCCCAAAGGTGTGTTGTTAGTCGGACCGCCAGGTACAGGTAAAACATTACTAGCAAAAGCGATCGCAGGTGAAGCTGGTGTTCCTTTCTTCAGTATCTCCGGTTCTGAATTTATTGAATTATTTGTTGGTGTCGGTGCTGCAAGAGTTAGAGATTTATTTGAACAAGCAAAACAACAAGCACCCTGTATCGTCTTCATCGATGAATTAGACGCTTTAGGTAAATCTCGTGGTGGTCCTGGTGGTTTCGTCGGTGGTAACGATGAAAGAGAACAAACCCTCAACCAATTACTCACCGAAATGGATGGTTTTGACGCTAACACCGGTGTAATTATCATCGCTGCTACCAACCGTCCCGAAGTTCTCGATCCTGCTTTACGTCGTCCTGGTCGTTTTGACCGTCAAATTGTGGTGGATAGACCTGATAAAATTGGTCGAGAAGCTATTCTCAAAGTCCACGCTAGAAATGTGAAATTAGCCGAAGATGTGGATTTAGGAATTATTGCCACTCGCACACCTGGTTTTGCTGGTGCAGATTTAGCTAACTTAGTCAATGAAGCAGCTTTGTTAGCAGCAAGAAATAACCGTCAAGCGGTACTCATGGCAGATTTTAATGAAGCCATTGAACGTTTAATTGCAGGTTTAGAAAAACGTTCTCGTGTGTTAAACGAAATTGAGAAAAAAACTGTTGCTTATCACGAAGTTGGACACGCTATCATCGGTGCATTAATGCCTGGAGCAGGTAAAGTTGAAAAAATTTCTGTTGTTCCCCGTGGTGTCGGTGCTTTGGGTTATACAATCCAAATGCCAGAAGAAGACCGTTTCTTAATGGTAGAAGATGAAATTCGTGGACGTATTGCCACTTTATTAGGTGGACGTTCTTCGGAAGAAATTGTATTTGGTAAAGTATCAACTGGTGCTTCTGACGATATTCAAAAAGTCACTGATTTAGCAGAAAGGGCAATTACAATTTATGGCATGAGTGATAAACTCGGACCTGTCGCTTTTGAAAAAGTTCAACAGCAGTTTATTGAAGGTTATGGAAATCCTCGGCGTACAATTAGTCCCCAAATGACGGAAGAAATTGACCGCGAAGTGAAGGAAATTGTCGATAATGCTCACCACATTGCTTTAAGCATTCTGAAAAATAACCGCGATTTACTAGAAGAAATTGCCCAGGAATTATTACAAAAGGAAATTCTTGAAGGTAGTTATTTACGCGAAAAGCTAACTCAAGCAAAAGCTCCAGATGAAATGTCTGAATGGTTGCGAACTGGTAAGTTAGATGCTGATAAACCTTTGCTGCAAACGCTTTTGGTTTAGAGTTTTTTAAACGCAGAGGATTATCTCGTTCCCAGTCAGAGACTGGGAATGCCATTAATAGAGGCTCTGGCTCTGATTTAATCTAAGGCAGAGCCTTCTTGAATTCATTCCCATACAGAGTATGGGAACGAGAAAATGGTGTTATTTAAACTACGCTGGCAGAGAAAGCAAAATCACTAGCTGAGAGATTAGCGGAGTTAATTCCCACTAACAAAGCTATTTCAGTTGTTCCGTTTTTGAGTAAAGTATCAGCACCAGTTTGTTCTTTGGTTACTTGACCAAAATTGAGGATACCCACTCCACCAAAGCCGATTTTGTCAACTCCAATGGTGAAATCTGTAATGGTATTTTTGCTAGTCGGTAAACTACCATTAGCAACCCAAAATTGCTCATTACCACTACCACCTGTGAGTTTATTACCTCCTGCTTTTCCAGCAAAGAGGATATCATTACCATCACCACCGGATAGAAAATCATTCAGGTTAGAGACTAATACGTCATCTCCTGAACCACCAAAAATACGGTTGTTACTTCCTTCACTGGTAATATTATCGTTACCTGAACCACCCAACAATAATTGACGTGAACCTTCAACAACTCTTAGTTCATCTGCACCTGCTGCACCAAACAGATTGTTAGTACCATTGGCTTCAGCTACAAATAGCATATCCTCACCATCACCACCATTGACAGTGGTATTGTTAGCAGGGCCATTTGCACCAACAGTAACCATATCATCACCATCTCCTGCGGAAACAGAAGAGTTGCTATTGACTGTGACAACATCATTACCATTACCTGCAAAGATGTCATTATCGTCGGTGGAATTTATTGTATCGTCTCCGTCACCAGCAAATAATGTTTGTCCTGCTTCGGGGTTGAGTTCTTCACTATTGGGAGTCCCGAAGATGAATGGTGTTTGAATCTGAATGGAGAAAGTATCCGTTGCGATCGCTCCTTCTTTATCTGTAGCGATTACTTTTACATCCAGTTGACCTGCATCTCCATATGCAGGAGTACCACTAAATGTTTGAGTTATGGGATTAAAACTCAACCAATCTGGTAATTCACTACCATCTGCTAAGGTAGTTGAATAAGTAATCAAATCGGGAATTATTCCCTCATCCAGTAGTGTATTCTCAAATGTTTGGGAAATGTATTGATGAAGCTTGGTAGTGGGATGAGCTTCATCCCAGTATGCATATTCATCAGGGTTAACAGTCCCAGGGGTGATATAAATCAGAGGTTCGGTAAGATTGGTGAAGTCGTAATTTTCAGGATTAGCTTGAACTTCTTCATTAAAACTAAAGATATCTACTACAGATAAATCAATGTTGAGAGATGATTCTAGATCATTTACTTCTTGACTTAAAGCATTGTTAAACTCAATAGAAAATTCTCTACCATCGGCAGTAGGATTTGCTGGATTTATGTAAGGTCTAGCTTTTAAATCTTCTAAATTAGCAACAACAATTTCCTTTGCTCCTAAACTGCTTAATGTCGTAATTGCATCACCAATACTTGTGGCTGCATTCTTAGCAACTTCGACGGGATCAGCCGTAGCAGCGAGAAAATTAAAATCATTATGACCAGCCCAGATTATGTATAGTGTATCTTCACTAACCGGAGTATTTGTATTTTCAGTTGTAAATTGTTGAATTTGTGTTAATACTGATGGGATAGGATTATTCTCAAAACCCGGAAAAACAACATCTTCCCCTGCCTTTGCTCCACCATGAGCGAAATTTATGACTGATTCTTCGCTAAAGGCTAATTTAGATCCCAGATAATCTACCCAATTCGGTCCGTTAGCAAAACGTCCTTGGTAATAATAGGGTGATGCGGGATAACCAAATGGTTGGGGATCAAAGTTCTTGAATATTTCAAAAACATTTCCAGTATCAGAAAGGCTATTACCAAAGACAACTAAATTATCAAAGGGGTTGATAGCGTCTGGATCTGAAAAAATATCGTTAGAAATCGTAAATCTAAACTGGGAATTCGCCTTAGCTTCTTGATTTAAAATTGGATTATTGAGGATGGGTGATTGATTCATGGTAGATACTAAGTTTGCGTTTTCAGAATTGTTGATAATTTCCTGCACAACTTATAGGAAAATCTTATGAAAATTCCTAAAGAAATGTTTTTGAGTTAAAAGGGTAAAATTATGATATTCTATTAAGTCTAATTTAGAGAATATATGCATTTACCCAAAAAATGAGGACGCTTGCAAAAGCATCCTAGAGAAGTATAAAAGTAATCCTACAAATATGCAACCCCAAAAAATATATTATGGTATTGGGGGTAATTATTTTTTTTCATTTAACCAAAACTTAACCAACCAAAAACTTCTTTAACTGTTAGTTCTAATTCAATACCCTCAAGAATTGGTAATTTATCATCACCTTCATATAATTCAATTTTTTGACCAGGAAAAACAGCTAATATACTTTCTTCTTCTGAGTTGATTAACCATCCTAATTCTGTGCCATTGCGACAACAATGTAATAATTTGGCTAAGACTTTTTTCTGTTGTTGTCCTGCGAAAAGAATTTCAATTACCCAGTCTGGATGAATTTCAAAGCGGTTGACTATTTTACCTGATGCAGTTTTAGGGATTCTTTCCCAGCGAAATACAGCTATATCCGGTACAATAGTATCACCACCAAAAGTACAGCGTAATTCTGAAAAAGCTATGGCAATTTTTTGAATTCTGGCTTTTCCATTTATAAATTCAATTAAAGTAGTCTGGATTAAGCTATGTTCACCCTGTGGCATTGGTTTTTGTATAATTTCCCCGTTAATAAATTCCGATGCTGGTTTAGTTTCCGGGAGTTTCAGGAACTCATCTAAAGTAATTTTGCATTCACTAGCTATAGTCATAGTCGTTAATGAAAAAGCATATTTCTATTATCAACGATAATATGAAGTTTATCTTCTATAAAAACTTGTTTTTACAACACAGAGGAATTTCTCCGCGTTCCTTTGCGGTTTACTTTGCGTTCCTCTGCGTTTAAACTTAACTCCGCTGCCAAATTTTAATCGTCTTATCTAAACTCCCACTCACCAACATTTCTCCAGAAGCTGTAAAAGTCAAAGCTGTAACTGTATTAGTGTGACCAGTAAACGTGCCTAACAACTCTCCCGTTTCTAGATGCCACAATTTGATAGTTTTATCAGCACTACCACTAGCAATAATTTGTTCATTAGGACTCAGGGCTACAGCGTACACACCATCTCTATGACTTTTAAGAGTGTGAATTAATTTCCCTGTTTCCACATTCCAGACTTTAATAGTTTTATCACGACTCCCACTCACCAAGAATTTAGCATCAGCACTAATTGCTAGAGAATTAACAACGTGAGAATGACCAATAAGAATATGTAGTGGTTGTATATCCTCAACCTTTTTCTTACTAACTATAGAAGATGTATGCCAAACTTTAATTTTGCGGTAACTACCTGTAATCAAAAGTTGCCCATCTTGACTTAACACCATTGAATGGGCTGCTGTATCATCTAAAGATAAAGATTTTTCAACCTGGCGATTACACAAATCCCAAAACAAGATTCTTCTGTCATCGCCACCAGTTGCGATCATCTTGCTATCAGGAGTAAAAGCAACACAACGCACACTCCCATTATGTTTATGCAAAATATCAATTAAATCCAGTGCGCCAGTATGCCAAATTTTAATTGTAGAATCTGCACCTACACTAACTAAAGTTTGTCCATCTGCACTAAAAGCCAAGGAATTTACTTCATCTACTAACTCAGACATTATCCAAGGATATTCTGACAAAGTTTCGATTAGTTCACCTTTAGTTAGATCCCATAATTTTGTTTCTCCTCGGCTACCACTAGCTAATATGGGTACAGTTTTAACAGCGTAAGCTAGACAGTTAATACCTCTAGTGTGTCCTTTCAAGGTCTGCCAAAATTCCCAATCCCCAATAACATTTTTTTGCGGATGGTCTGATGGCAAAGTTTGAATAGTCTCTGCAATGATTATTTCATCTGCTACAGGCAGATCATATTTTTTGCCATCTAGCGATTCTAAATACCAATTTAATCCTCCTGCATACAATAAATTACTAGGAGTGATAGACAGTTTTGGTTCAGTACGTTCTAGTTGATGTGTTGGTAAAAAACCAGCGATTACAGTTTGCTTTTCATAGCCTAATTTAGTAGTTGCTGGATACAACAAACACAGAAAAATTAAAACCTGGTGATTTCTGACATCTTCTTGACTAATTGACCACCGAATTTTGTCTTTTTTAATTCCGTTGAAACTTTCTCCATCTGCTACGTGAACTTGAATACTAATTTTTGGGTTATTATTCAACCAATAAATAAATTTACTTTCACTACGTAAATTACCCTCATCATCTAAGACCATATTTTCTAAAGTGTCTTGTGGCACTTTTTTGACTAATTTACCCAACCTTTCTGTAATCAATCTATCTACAATTTGTTCTCGAACCAGATAATCCTCTGCTTGGCGTTGAAAATATGTAGGAAAGGGAATTGTCCAGTCAGGTGGTTCAGGATATTCGGGTGGCATTGGTGGAGGGTTTTTGGCAAGAATTTCTGCTTGTTGGCGCGAACATTCTACTATTTTTGCCAATGGCTCGCCCCAAAAGGCGACAATCTCACTGTGACAACCTTTTACTTGACCTTCTAAGAGAGAAAGATCCGCAGTTTTAGGTTTTTTCACACGTTGTAGGAAGTCAATTTGTTGAGCTTTTAGTAAGCTAATCCAATCCATCTGCATGATAGCGGCACATTATTGCATATTCAGGGTAATTTATACCAACGCAATTACTCAATTTTATAACCTTTAGTTAAGTAAAAAATCAGTAATATTTACAGTCCCATAGAAGACAAACAAATTTTTAGGTTTATGCTAAAGATACATCTAGATAATCATCAAACGTTTGATCAACTTATTTAGTAGTATATAGAGATTTAGATGATTTCCATAAATTCTAACTAACTTAGCAAACTAGTTACTGTTTCTAGAGAAACAGTTATCCAGACAAATGAGGTGTATGGTTTATCAGTAAATCAATTTTTTTTAGGAATGTAATTTCTAAAATTGGTCAAAGCCAGATATATTAATTATTTGTGTAACCAATGCATCTATCTGAGAAAATATCCATGTCAAGTACATCTTACATTTTTATAGCTGGGGCTAGTCGCGGTGTTGGACAAGAAATTGCCAAATATTTGACAGCACAACAAATCCAGGTAAAAGCACTATTGAGAACAGAAGTTGCCGCTAAGGAACTAGAAGCGATGGGTGTTCATCCGATTTTAGGAGATGCTTTGAATGTGGATGATGTTGAACGGGCAATTTTAGGAGATGAACCTATCCAAGCTGTTATCAGTACCCTGGGTGGTTTACCTACAGATGATGTAAAACCTGATTATATCGGTAATAAAAACCTGATTGATGCCGCAGTTAAAGCCGGAGTGCAAAGGTTTATTCTGGTAACTTCTATTGGTAGTGGTGATAGTGCAGTTTCTATGCCTCCCCAAGCATTAGCAACACTCAAACCAGTTTTAATTCTCAAAGAACAAGCTGAACAATACTTAATTAATAGCGGACTAAATTATACAATTATTCGTCCCGGTGGTTTAAAATCAGAACCAGCAACTAATAATGGCCTCCTAACTGAAGATCCACGTATTGTTGGTAGTATTCATCGCGCTGATGTTGCCCAATTAGTTTGTCGGTGTTTAAATTCTGATCATGCTAATCATAAAGTCTTGTCAGCATTGGACAGAAATATGATCTATCCAGGTTTACCAGAATGTGTAGAATTTAGTTTGGGTTAATTTGTCCGTAGGGTGGGCTATTCCCACCACTCATTTATGTTTGAGGTAGGTTAGGACAAACAGCAAGCATAAAAGTCAGACACCAAAAGACTTTCTACCCTGTGAAGAGTTCCCTGCCATATGATCTAATCGATAATTATTCTCAGTATAGAGGTTAATATTTATAACCAAGTATCAAAATTTCCTCAAAACAAGATTAACATTGATAGTAAAAGTACGTAATAATGCTAAGTGCATACAAAAAAGCCAATCGGCAACTTCTCTATGAGCCAACTGCTCATTCTCAAAAACAGGCAACAAATATCTAAACAATTGCTGATATAGTCATATATCGCTGTAGCCAAGATGATTGTTTTCCCTGTAACAATGCACTTTTAGCATCGAGAGAGCAAATTATCTACTATCTCCACTGACAAATTATTTCTCGACTGATTAAAATAACCTTGTATACAATAAGAACAGTTTGTCAAGTTGCATAAGGCTGAAATCTCAGCCTTGCGCTAATGTGTTAATAAGGCAGAATTGAGTGAAATCTAAATTCATCTGTCATCCTGCTAGTTATGCTACAACCTTAACTCCTAAGTTCAGGTTATTGGCACAGTATATACAAGGTTAAGCGCCTGTAAGCAAGCGCACTGATCCACTACAAAGAGATCTACCGAGCAGTTAGCCCTGCTCTACTCTGGTAAACTGACTGCTGGATGAAAGAAATGTAAACATGGATGCATTAATCCTGCTGACTTAAGTTAAGATTCAAAGTCCTGTTGCCAGGGAATTATTGTTGTACCTAACATCTAGAAGCTTTTAGGAGCAAGTGTGCCTACCTTTTAATCTAATGAGAATGCCACTGCAAAACCAAAAAGTTTTCGACAAGATTTAATGGTGTGACTACCGTTTTTAATATCTTTTTGATAAAAGTGGCTTCCCTTTTCTGAACGAGTTGGCGATTAAAACACAAAAAGAGTGCAATTTCTGTGAAACAGGCTACAATCGGAACAGTCTTTACAGGTAAATCTGCCAGCAGTCAGATTCATTGCTCTGAAATGGTAGATTTCTTGATTAAAGATTCAGTCTGGTTTTAGACCAGTCAATCAGAAGTTGTGTACAACGGCGACAGCGACGAAATTTACTTTCCCAAAAGCAAGTCACATAAGAGTGATAGTTGCTGCTAAAGTAAAAAACTCCGCCTCCCAAGGGGGCAATAATTCCGAAAATATCACAGGCAATCAGCCAAAAGTCTATTTTCGGTGAACAATTAGCTCGATTAAAAGAGCAGTAAACACATCTTGAGTAATTGATTCTGCAAGGAGCATGAGGAACGCGGCATGAACCAGGCTAACAACGTACTCGACAGCATTTATCAGCCTGACCTAGAAATGATAAATCCGCCTGAGATCGAAGAAGAACTCTTATTAATTGAGGATGAAGAGGACTTACTGCTTACCGACGACGGCGAAATTGATGATTTTTTAGAGCCTCAGTCTGATGAGGACGACGCAAAGTCTGGAAAAGCCGCTAAGTCGCGTCGTCGGACACAAACAAAGAAAAAGCATTACACCGAAGATTCAATTCGCCTTTATTTGCAAGAAATTGGTCGAATTCGGCTATTGCGAGCGGATGAAGAAATTGAATTGGCGCGGAAAATTGCCGATCTGCTGGAATTAGAACGGGTAAGGGATCGTCTGTACGAACAGTTAGAACGCGAACCTGAATTTAAAGAATGGGCAGAAGCTGTTGCACTACCATTACCGACCTTCCGTTATCGTCTACACGTTGGACGCAGGGCGAAAGATAAAATGGTGCAATCAAACTTGCGCCTGGTAGTTTCAATCGCCAAAAAATACATGAATCGTGGCTTATCCTTCCAAGATTTAATTCAGGAAGGTAGTCTAGGCTTGATTCGCGCTGCTGAGAAGTTTGACCACGAAAAAGGTTATAAGTTTTCTACCTACGCTACATGGTGGATTCGTCAGGCAATTACCAGAGCGATCGCTGATCAATCTCGCACTATCCGTCTACCTGTTCATCTCTACGAAACCATATCACGGATCAAGAAAACTACCAAACTGCTCTCTCAAGAAATGGGTCGCAAACCCACCGAAGAAGAAATTGCTACTCGCATGGAAATGACCATCGAGAAACTGCGCTTTATTGCTAAATCCGCCCAGTTACCAATTTCCTTAGAAACACCAATTGGGAAAGAAGAAGATTCTCGATTGGGCGATTTTATTGAATCTGACGGAGAAACGCCAGAAGACCAAGTTTCTAAAAATCTTCTGCGCGAAGACCTAGAAAAAGTACTCGACAGCCTTAGCCCCCGCGAAAGAGATGTTTTGAGACTACGCTATGGCTTAGATGACGGTCGGATGAAAACTCTTGAAGAAATTGGTCAGATTTTCAACGTTACCCGCGAAAGAATTCGCCAAATTGAAGCCAAGGCACTCCGCAAGTTACGCCATCCGAATCGCAACAGCGTTCTTAAGGAATATATTCGGTAGTTACAGCAGAATTCAGGAGTCAGGAGACGCTTCGCAGACCTATGGCTTACGCCACGCTGCGCTATCGGTTCAGGAGACGCTACGCAGACCTCCGGTTCAGGAGTAAAACTGGCGAATGTGTCTAGGTTTCAATTTAGATTCTGTACCTCATTGATCTGCAATCTGCTGTATTTAGTCATGAGCTTTAAATGTATATCTAATGACTGAAGACAAATAACCAAGAAAGCAAAAAATAAAGAACCTGGTAGTTAATCAAAACTACCAGGTTTTTCGTTTATGAACAACTCTTTATCTCAAATCTTACAAAATACCCCAAAAGTGTAGAAAGCCTTGACCAGAAATAACCTCAACCAAGGTAGCCGCTAAAAAGCCAATCATTGCCAAGCGACCATTCCAAATTTCTGCTTGGGGAGTAAAGCCCCAACGCCAAGCGTTACGATCTTCTGGTATGGAAGTAATAGTTTTTGTTGCGTTAGTCATGGTTCGCACTCCAAGATGGCTTTACTAAGCTTTATTGCCTTATGTAAACTAATATAACAAATATTTTCAATAATGCAAGGTTAGTTTGTTCTCTTTGTAGAGATTTATAAACTTAAGTTGACAAATCTCCTAAATTAGCGAATCAACTCAAACTTCAAGCTGGGCAAGCAAGATACCTACCCCACAAGAGTTCGATGAAATTATGATCTGCAAATTAGATGCTTTTTAGCTGATCCAGACTCGCACCTCAACAACCGTGATAATTTTCTCATCGCGGTTGATTTGCAATATCTTCTCACCTTTAGCATCTCTATCTAAAAGTGGCACTGTATCTACAGGAATTCTCACGACGCGTTCTTTATTAGTCAACAGAGCTACTTCTGTACCTGGGATGGCGCGTACCATAGCGGCTAGGTTATCAGTTTTGTTGTTAAATTTCAGCATTTGTATGCCTAAATCGCCGCGATTAGCTGCTCTTAAGTTACTTGCAGGCATTCGTTTGGCGTATCCTTCTTGAGTAACTAGCAATATCTGGTCATCTTTAGCGACAGTTACACAACCAACCATTTGCTGATTTTTTAACAGCCGGAATGCTTGTAAACCCATTGCGGCACGTCCCATTACAGGCAATTGCTCATCATTAACTGCAAACCGCAACAAGCGCCCGCCTGAACTAGCTAAAATCAGATGATCTCCTGTTCTGGTGAACTGGGTAAAAGATAATTCATCATCATCTTTCAGCTTCAAAATCGTAATTCCGCGCCGAGTGAGGTTGGCGAATTCTTCCAGAGACAGACGCTTAATTCGCCCTTGTTTGGTGAGGAGAATCATCTCAGTTGTTGCGGATGTTTCTGGCAGTACAAAGCGGCTAACAACAGCTTCTGCATTACCTTGTGCTGTACTTGTGAGCATGGTAATGAGTGGTGTTCCTCGTGGAGAACGTCCAGTTGTAGCGGGAATTTCTCCCACTTTCACAGGGTAGACTTTACCACCACTATTGAGAATCAACAAATCTTTTTCAGTGTCAGTTGACTCGGTGTGGATAATGAAGTCGTTGTCATGCAAACCATTTTCCGCTTTCGGCTTTTTCCCTGTGGGAGAAATGCGACGGACATAACCTCGCTGGGTAAATTCTAGAACTGCTGGTTCTGGTGGTTGTTCCGATTTGGGATTTTGGATTGTAGATTTTGGATTGTCCTGTGTTTCTATTTTTCCCTTTTCTGGTTTGATTGGGGTTTCATTGGGCGCTAAAATTTTTGTCCGTCGAGAATCACTATATTTTCGCTTGAGACTTCGCAAATCCTTTTTCAACGCTTTCAGTAATTCCCGTCTGTCTTCCAGTAATCTCCGCAATGAGGTAATTTGCTCGTTAATTTGGTCAAATTCCTGCTGTAAATTTTGCTGTTCTAAACTGGTGAGGCGGCGTAATGGCATGGACAGAATGGCATCCGCTTGTACTTCGCTCAAATCTAGTCGGCGACAAAGGTTCAATTTGGCTGTACTACCATCAGCAGCTTGCCTTAAAATGGCAATTACATCATCTAGGTGAGACAAAGCTTTCAGTAAACCGGCGACAATCTGCACTCGGTTTTCGGCTTTACCTAACTCATAACTGTAGCGACGATTGAGAGTATGTTCTCGGAAATTCAAAAATTCCTGCAACAGTTGACGCAAGCTTAACTGTCGAGGTTGTCCATTTACTAACCCTAACAGAATCGCTCCAAAGGTAGTTTGTAAAGCAGTTTGGTGATACAAGTGTTGGAGAACTTCTTGGGGGTTGGTATCGCGTTTGAGTTCAATGACTACTCGCATCCCTTCGCGATCGCTCTCATCCCGCAAATCAGAAATGCCTAGTAAGCGTCCTTGATTGACCAAATCTGCTACTTTTTCAATCCAACCCGCCTTATTTACCTGATAAGGTAATTCAGTAATAATAATTGCCGTCCGGCGTTTGCTGCCTCTAGTGGCAGGAATCTCCTCCAATGTCGCCACACCCCGCAACAAAATCCCACCTTTTCCTGTGGTGTATGCTTCCCGAATCCCCGTGTTACCGACAATTTCTCCCCCGGTAGGAAAATCTGGCCCCGGAATTAGCTCAAATAACTTTTCATCCGTTAAATCTGGGTTGTCAATTAAAGCAATCAACCCATCGACTATTTCCCCTAAATTATGCGGGGGAATATTTGTCGCCATCCCCACAGCAATACCAGAACAGCCATTAAGTAGTAGGAACGGTAACTGAGCCGGTAAGACAGTTGGTTCTTGCTGAGAATTATCGAAATTACCGCTAAATTCCACGGTTTCTTCGCCAATTTCTGTCAGCATTCCCTCATGGCCAATGGGTGCGAGGCGCGTTTCTGTGTAACGCATCGCCGCTGGTGGGTCGTTATCCACGCTACCAAAATTACCATGTCCAGCCAGTAAGGGATAGCGGCTGGAAAATTCCTGTACTAACCTCACCAAAGCATCATAAACGGCTTGATCCCCGTGGGGATGGTACTTACCTAATACGTCTCCAACTACACGAGCGCATTTACGATAAGGTCTATCTGGTGTCAGCCCAAGTTCATGCATGGCGTACAAAATCCGTCGATGCACTGGCTTTAAGCCATCACGCACGTCTGGTAATGCCCGCCCAACTATCACACTCATGGCATATTCTAGATAAGACCGTTGCATCTCGGTGTGCAGGGCTGTTGTGATGACCTGTCCCGTGGAGAGAAGGTTTAACTGTTTTGCCATGAGCTTTTTCCCTGAATTTTAACTACACAAAAGTCGGTGGAACTTAACACTATAGAAACCACAGCATAACGGATTAAATGGTATTGATAATAAAATCTTGATCCTCATAGGATAAAAAACAGTAGTATTATCCTTGATATTGGGGATACAAATTGATTACTAAATAAGGCAGCAGAGATTATTTGCTGCTTAGGTCTTATACCAGATTGGGAGAGGTTGTCTTGTTTCATCGCGATGAAACACTCTAACTATCCATGTTCCCAATCCAAAATCCAAAATCCAAAATTGCTTTTAATCCTCCTTCACCCTTATAGATTAAATTCTCATGAAAACTGTTTTGATTGTCGAAGATGATCTGATTAATGCTCGTGTTTTTTCCAAAATTTTGACCAAGCGTGGTGGCTTGGGTGTGAAACATACGGAAAATGTGGAAGAGGTGATCAAAATTGCCCAAGCTGGGGAAGCTGACCTGATTTTAATGGATGTTTCTCTATCTCGCAGTGTTTACGAAGGTAAGTCTGTTGATGGTATCAAAATTACACAAATGTTAAAATCTGATCCGCAAACAGCAAACTTACCTATTATTTTGGTGACAGCACACGCTATGGAAGGCGATCGTGAGAACTTTCTCAAGCAAAGTGGTGCGGATGGCTACATCTCTAAACCCGTTGTTGACCATCAACAATTTGTTGACCAGATTGTGGCACTTCTACCTACACAAGATTCTTGAAAACTGCCAGCTGATGTCAGAAGAACACATCCATAAATATTTTGGATGACTTCTGTTCTTTCTTAGTTTATATGTACTACAGATTGGTAAAGTTAGGCAAGTATTAATAGGTAACGGGTAATAGCAACACTAATTACCAATTACCAATTAATCAACTTACTACTGTGTAGGCTGTTGTGTGGGTTGCGGGGTGTCTTGCAGCGTTCCTAGACTTGCTTGAATGCGGGGTAATTCTAAGAATTTTTTCGTATCAGACAGTAGGCGTTCACCCCAAAGGTTTTGCTTGAGGAAATCCAAATCAGCATAACGTTGATCTATACGGAGTGCTGCTTCCCCCATTGCTAATCCTTGTTGACTGTCACCCTTGGTATACAACGCTACAGCTAAAGCCAATAAAGGTTCGGCGGCTTGCTTATCAATAGCTACTGCCTGTTGCCATTGTTTAATTGCACCTTGAACATCGCCTTGTTCGTATTTGATTAAGCCAATGTTGTTAATTGCTGGCCAGAATTTTTTATCTTGAGAGACAGCTTGATTAAATTGAGCGATCGCATCGGGCAAGCGACCTAACATATAGTAAGCATTACCCAAATCAAATAAACCCTCTGAGTCATTAGGTTTTAACTGCAACCCGTTTTGGTAATGGGTAGCAGATGCTTGATAATTTTGTTTCTGAAAATTAGCTGAACCCAAAGCAAAGAGAATATCAGCATTTTTGGGATTAAGCGTTTGGGCTTTTTGTAAAGCTGCGATCGCAGTATCATACTCTTTCATTTGCAAATGCAAACCACCCAAGAGTAACCATACCTTATCATTTTCAGGAGCCAATTGAGTAGCCAGCCGCGCACGTGGCAAAGCCAAATCAATTTGCTGAAACTGTGCTAATTGAGCCGCTTCTTGAGCCAAGCTCAACCCCTGCTTCTCCAACTTGGCTGTATCAAGTTGCAGTGTATGAGGTATCAATGCCTGTGCGTGGACAGTTTTGGGAATATTCCACAAACTACAGACAACCAGAAGAGAAATCAAACCAAGGTGTTTTGGCACACTACCGCCTCTAAACCACAAATCAAAGAATCTTTCAGATAGCTTAGACGATCTCCGCTCCAGAAAAAAGGTAAATTTTACCGAAACCGTTCTGAGTGCTGAGTGCTGAGTTTAGTCTCATAACTTACAACTAGTTCTTCAGAAATTTTTTGGTGACTTTGGTCATACATAAGTTTACAGTTACTAGTGACTTTGGTCATGCTTGAGATATGGGGTAATTGTTCGATAATTGCTTACATAGATTTATACGAAGAGGCTGCATAACATTAAAATAATTCGTAAGAGCGGCGATCGCAGATGATGCCAACTTAATTACAAAAAAAGGGAACAGGGAAGAGGGAACTCTTAACAGGGAATAGAAAGTGTCTTATTTCCTAAAGCTTGAGTTCTGAGTTTAAAGCTCAGTCAGAAAAGAAAATTTGTTGAAAACGTAGCCCGAACAACAAAACGTCCAAGTTTTCAATCTCACTCTCTTAAGGGTGGGTTTCACTGTTCCCTCTTCCCTCTGAATGTGCTGTAGGGGTTTTAGACATTTTAAATGGGCAGATTATTGTTACGCCTTTTTGTACTAGATCCGCATCCGTTGTATATACACAAATTTTATATGGCAATTGATACATCAAATCCTGTAGATTCATCTTTATCGGTTCCAAAAGTAAACAAAAAAAAAGGCAGAAATCATTGGCTGCCTTGGCTAATCGTCCTTGGGCTAATAGGTGGAATTGGCTACGTAGTTTATCTTCAGTTCATGGTTCTTCCCAGTCAACAAGCACAACGTCGTGTTGTCACCCGGCCAGTAGAAAGACAGAGCTTATCAATCACAGTTGCTGCCAATGGAACCGTTAAGCCTGAGAGATCAATCAACCTCAGCCCTAAAAATTCAGGCATCCTCAAACAACTGCTCGTCAAAGAAGGCGATATAGTCCAACAAGGACAGATTGTAGCTTACATGGATGATTCCAACCTGCAAGGGCAACTCACCTCTGCCAGAGGGCAAATAGCTCAAGCTGAGGCGAATCTACAAAAGTTGATTGCAGGTAATCGTCCCCAAGATATTGCTCAATCACAGGCACAACTGGACGAGGCTTTGGCAAATTTGCGAAAAATAGAAGCAGGTAATCGTTCCCAAGATATTGGCCAAGCAGAGGCACGCTTAAAAAGCGCTCAAGCTAATTTCAGTAAAGCAGAAGATGATTTCCGCCGAAATCAACAACTTTTCAATTCAGGAGGAATTTCCCTCCAAACCGTTAACCAAAAACTAGCAGATCGTGATAGTGCCCAGGCTCAGGTGAATGAAGCCCAGCAAGCACTAGCATTACAAAAAGCAGGTTCACGTCCAGAAGATATTCAACAAGCACGGGCTGTAGTTCAACAGAGACAGCAATCTTTATCACTCCTCAAAGCAGGGACGCGCCGAGAAGACATTGACCAAGCACAAGCACAGATGATGTCTGCTCGTGGCTCCCTACAAAACGTTCAAGCCCAAATTAATGACACCATAATTCGCGCTCCCTTTGACGGTGTAGTGACGAAAAAGTACGCTGATCCTGGCGCTTTCGTTACTCCCACAACTGCCAGTAGTGCAGTATCTTCTGCTACCTCTTCTTCTATCTTGTCTCTAGCTTCCACAAATGAAGTTGTATCCAATTTAGCCGAAACTAATATTTCTAAAATCCGTCTTGGTCAAGAAGTCACAATCAAGGCAGATGCCTACCCAGGAAAAACCTTTATAGGTAAAGTCAGTCAAATTGCAGCCCAAGCCATAGTTGAGCAAAATGTTACCAGTTTTGAAGTCAGAGTAGCACTCTCAGATCCTGAAAGGCTACTGCGTTCGGGTATGAATGTGGCAGCTGACTTTCAAGTTGGTAAATTGGAAAATGTCCTAGTAGTGCCAACAGCTTCAGTAGTGCGCCGAGAACGTACCACAGGTGTGTATGTAGCGGGCGCGGATGGCAAACCTGTTTTCACGCGTATTGAGACTGGCGTGACTGTGAATAATTTTACTGAAGTTAAGTCTGGATTGACAGGAGACGAGAGGGTACTGCTCAGTTTTCCACCAGGATCACGCCCCCAATCAACACCACGAGGAGGCGTTTTCCCTGGTTTAGGAGGAGGAGGTGGCGGTGGTGGCCGTGGAGGAGGAGGTCGTCGCGGTGGTTCTTAGTAGTTAGCAGTTAATCTCTAAAAACCCCACTCCTGCTGGATAGTTTTTCAACTCATCACTCGATACTCACTACTCAATACTCGGTACTCAATACTTGGTACTCGGTACTCGATTATGGCTAAAGCTTATTACGCGAATAAAGCTAAGAACACCCGCACAGTGCCATTATTAGAAATATTTTTAATGGCGGTAGAGACACTGTGGAGTAATAAATTACGCACAGGTCTAACGATGCTAGGGGTAATTATTGGCATTTCTTCAGTTATTGCTATTACTTCTATCGGTCAGGGGGTGCAAAAGGGTGTTGAGCAACAGATTCAAGCCTTGGGTACGGATGTGCTACAAATCTTGGCTGGTGCGGCCAGAAGCGGTAATATTCGCCAAGGAGTAGGTTCTAGTAGCACCTTGACGTGGGAAGATGCGAAAGCGATCGCTACCCAAGCACCATCAGCCCAACTGGTATCTGCTTATCTACAGCGGAATATACAAGTTGTTTATGAGGGACAGAATACCTCAACAACAGTTATAGGTACGGATTTAAACTACCCAGAAGTCAGAAATACCCGCCCTCAGCAAGGGAGATATTTTACCCAAGAAGAACTAGATAATGCTTCACAGCTTGCCATTATTGGTCCTACAGTCCAAAGAACACTGTTTACTCAAAGTAATAATGTCATCGGTGAAAGAATTCGGATTCAAGGAGAGGCTTATGAAGTGATTGGCGTGATGGAGCCTAAAGGTTCTCAAGGTCCAACAGACCGAGATGACCAAATTTTCATTCCTCTGACTAGTATGTCAAAAAGACTAGTTGGGAACAATGCTTTAGTCGGCGTTTCTGTCAATGGAATTTTAGTCAAATCTGCTAATCAAGAACAGTTAGAAGCTGCACAATTTCAAGTTACCAATCTCTTACGCCTGCGTCATAATATCTATCCACCTCAACCTGATGATTTTCGACTCACCAACCAAGCAGATATTGTTAACACATTCACCGGTGTTGTGGGTTTATTTACAGTGATGATAGTAGCAATTGCTGGAATTTCTTTGGTTGTTGGCGGAATTGGTATTGCCAATATTATGTTAGTTTCTGTTGTGGAACGAACGCGAGAAATTGGCATTAGAAAAGCTGTAGGTGCAACTAATTCAGCCATCCTCAATCAATTCTTAGCCGAAGCAATCGTGATTTCTATTGCTGGTGGAACTATTGGCATTGTAGGTGGAATTGTGATTGCTTTTGCAGCAGCAACTAGTTTTAAATTTCCCTTTATAATTTCTTTTTTATCAATCATTGTCGGATTTGGACTCTCACTGAGCGTTGGCTTAGTTGCTGGAGTAATTCCCGCAAGAAACGCCGCCAAATTAGATCCCATTAATGCCCTAAGAAGCGATTAAATAAAGATTCGGCGTTGCTAAGTGAAAATATTTATTTCACGCAGAGACGCAGAGGCTCAGAGAGGAATATTTTGAGAGATATAATTTTTAATTACTACTATTATGACAACAATGATTTGGCTGGAATCCATTACCAAAACCTACCATTTAGGAGAAGTCGATGTTCCCATACTTAAAGGAATTGAACTCTCAATTGAAGAAGGAGAATATGTATCGATTATGGGTGCATCCGGTTCGGGTAAATCTACCCTGATGAATATTTTAGGATGTTTAGATCGTCCGACGGGAGGAAACTATATTTTTGAAGGTAGAAATCTAACTACTTTTGATGATGATGAATTGGCTTATATTCGCAATCAAAGAATAGGTTTTGTTTTCCAACAATTTAACCTTTTGGCACGTTCAACAGCTTTAGAAAACGTGATGTTACCGATGGTTTACGCCAATTTACCCAAGCAAAAACGCCGCCAAAGGGCTTTGGCTGCCCTAGAAAAGGTGGGATTGGGCGATCGCATTGCTAACCGTCCTAGTCAACTCTCAGGGGGTCAACAACAACGAGTTGCGATCGCACGGGCTTTGGTTAACAAACCTGCTTTAGTTCTAGCAGATGAACCCACAGGAGCTTTAGATACTGAGACTTCCTACGAAGTGATGAATTTGCTCACAGAACTTAATCAGCAAGGCATCACAATTGTGATTGTTACTCACGAACCAGATATCGCTGCTCAAACGCAAAGAATCATCCGAGTTCAAGATGGTTTAATAGTTAATTAATATTGGAATAATATTTATGTAAAATAGACAAATTTCTCTTGATTTTCTCTGTGTCATCTGCGCCTCTGCGGTTCGTTTTCAAAAATAGCTGTTATTACTAAGTGTGAAAATTATGTTATTTAAAATGCATTCTACCTGGATTGGAATATTTATCGCTCTCATCCCAAATTTTGCAATTGCAGAAACGCTCCCCATCCCTAACTCCAATCCCAATCCTTTATTATTTCCTACCCGTCCAGAGGAAGTTAAAATTCAGGAAAATGTACCAATTACTTTAATACAAGCTTTAGAATTAGCACAACGCAATAATCAAGAACTACAGGTAGTGAAATTAGAATTAGAACGCAGTCGTTCTGCATTAAAGGAAGCTCAATCTGCTTTATTTCCTAGCCTTGGTGTTAATGGAAGTGTAACTAACAATGGTGATGGTTTTCTGAATAATTCATCTTCACCTAGTACTTCTTTCAATAGTCAAGCACAACTAAGTTATAACCTTTATACCTCTGGCAATCGGGAAGCTAGTATTCGAGCGGCTGAGGAACAATTAAGAATAGATGAATTAGATGTGGAAAACCGATTATTAGAAATTCGGTTAAATGTGTCAACTGAATACTATGATTTACAACAAGCAGATGAACAAGTCAGAATTAATCAGTCATCTGTGGAAAATTCCCAGGCTAGTTTGCGAGATGCTCAAGCTCGACAACAGGCTGGAGTGGGAACAAGATTTGATGTTTTGCAAACTCAAGTTAATTTAGCAAATTCTCTCCAAAATCTCACTAATTCTATTTCACAACAACAAATTGCTCGTCGTCGATTAGCAACTCGATTAAGTTTGCCACAGTCAATTAATATCAGTGCAGCAGATCCTGTAGAATTAGCTGGTCTTTGGCAGCAACCATTAGAAGAAACCATTATTCAAGCTTTTCAAAACCGTCCAGAATTACAACAAGTTTTGGCACAACGCAATATTAGTGAGCAACAAAGACGACAAGCACTTTCACAACTAGGGCCACAAATTAGTTTAAATGCCAGCTACAGTTTACTAGATCGTTATAACGACAGTGTTAGCGTTAGTGATGGCTATTCGTTGGGACTGCAAGCAAGTCTAAATTTGTTTGATGGGGGTGCCGCAAGAGCGCGTGCGGCTCAATCAAAAGCTAATATTGCGATCGCAGAAACTCAATTTTCTAGCCAGCGCAACCAAATTCGCTTTGATGTTGAACAATACTATTTGCAGTTACAGTCCAATTTGGATAATGTGCAAACTTCTAGCGTGGCTATAAATCAAGCCAAGGAAGCTTTAAGTATAGCTAGACTCAGGTTTCAAGCTGGTGTCGGTACTCAAACTGAGGTAATTTCTGCTGAAAATGACCTCACAATAGCTGAAGGTAATCGAGTCACTGCTATTTTGAACTACAACCGCGCTTTAGCTAATTTACAAAGATCCAGTAATCAGAAATGAGTATTGAGTACCGAGTAGTGAGTACCGAGTAGTGAGTAGTGAGTTTATCTCGTTCCCAGTCTCTGACTGGGAATGCTATCAAAGAGGCTCTGACTCTTCTCTCTACAAAGAAGATAGAGCCTTATAGAATTCATTACCATACAGAGTATGGGTACGAGAAATAAGTGCTGAGTAAATCTTCTTCTTGACATTACAATCAATAACGATTAAATTAATAAGTGACTACACACTTATTTATGGCACGCACACCAAAAATCACTAATGAACAAATTTTAGATGCAGCCCGTGAAATCTTTCTCGAACAAGGGTTTGGTGCTTCAACCTTGGAAATTGCTCAAAAAGCCGGAATTTCCGAAGCGTCTATTTTCAAGCGATTCTCAACCAAAGAAAAACTATTTTTTGCGTCAATGGGAATACCTGAAAGACCTCCTTGGGTGCAAGAACTTGATTCTTTATCTGGAAAAGGAAATCTCAAACAAAACCTCATTCATTTGTGTCTACAAACTTTAGAATTTCATCGTCAAGTGATGCCACGATTGATGATGTTGAAAGCTTGTGGTAATCTACTTCCAGAAACGGCAAGTATGATCAAGTCGAAACCTATTCGCGAGATCAAAGTATTTACTAACTTCCTAGCGCAAGAAATAGAACAAGGAAGGCTTCGCCCTAGTGATCCTCATACTATTGCTATGATATTGCTAGGATCACTAATGAACTTTGTTTTCTTAGAACAAATGCACCCTGGAGAAGTTATAAAAACAGATGAAAAAATATTCGTTGAAAATCTCGTGGATATTGTCTGGCAAGGAATTGCTCCCATTCAAGATTAATTGCATAATTTAAGTAAAACTTTTTTTTAGAAAATTAATAAGTGATTACTTACATTTTATTTTTACTTACTAGGAGCATATCTGAAAAATTCTACCTAACATTGTCCTGTCAGTAGAAAAAATACTTAAGTATGACAGCGTTTACAATCTCGGAATATTGATAACTATGCTAAGACAATTTACGGTTTATGTAAAAAAGTATCCACTAACATGGTACTACATCATTTCAGTTCTAATTGTAATTCTGATTATTCCAGTTTTTTTATTAACTGGTGCTGATGTTGCCGTAGACCAAGCACTCCAAAAAACTGGTATTCAATTTAATACTGATTTAGTAAAGGTATGGACTGGCAGTATGCCTTGAGAATTTGGGGAATTTGTATATTAGTTTTTATTTTGATGAATCTGGCTTCTGCTGGATTAAATAAATGGCTACTTCCTGAAAAAGATTTTATCTGGGATATCAACTTTTTATCTATTAATTTTTGGAGCGGCTTGATTATTGCCATGTTTCTAGATGCTGGAGGTTTATTTGAAGAAAATGGCTGGCGAGGGTTTGCTCTACCTTTATTACAAAAACGCTTTCTACCTCTACAAGCTTCGATAATACTAGGATTTTTATGGTCTATGTGGCATATACCCGTGAAAATAAATTTATTATTCGATTATGGAATAATAAATTTTTTATCTATGTTTTTCATTCTTACCTGCAAATTTATCTTGATTTCCATAATCATGACTTATTTTTTTAATCAGGTTGGGCAGACTACCATAATAGCTATTGTCATGCACGGTTTATCAAATGATTCAGTTAGACTGGGAGGTAAAGTTTTATCAGAAAGTTTTATTGCTCAACAAGTCACTGAAATAAATTTAGTGCTGCCCATGATTGTAGTAAGTATCTTTTTAATTCAAAAAACTCAAGGTAAACTAGGTCTGATTCCATTAAATTTTAGCTGACCAGCAAAAGTCACCAAATCATGTGATGACTCTATATTTAAATGCTAGTATCAAATAGAAACGACAAATCAACAATGTAGTGATTTGATTGATGCTTTTCATCAACAGTATTCTTTAGTATTTAGTTCAAAAAATTCACAACTTTCAATTTTAGTAATTACCGCAAAATCATATGACAACTCACATAGAAATTCCGCTAATTGGCAAAAAAATCAAGTACCCATTGCGCTGGTTAATGGGGTTGATGGCATCTGGTATTTTGATAGTTGGTACAACCACAGCCTTAAAAGTAGCGAATCAAGCAAATAGTAAACAAGACATTACTAAACTCACTGTTCCAGTTGCAGCAAAAAGTGTCACAGTGCGGATTACCGCTAGTGGGAAAGTGCAACCAGTACAAAGCGTGAATATTAGTCCCAAAAATCCGGGAATTATCACCGATTTAGATATTGAACAGGGAGAAACAGTCCAGAAAGGGCAAATTATTGCTCGTATGGATAACTCCGAAATTAAAATGCGAATTATCCAATTTCAAGCGAACTTAGATCAAGCCAAAGCACAATTAGCGGAGAGTCAAGCGGGGAGTCGTCCCGAAGAAATTGCCCAAGCTAAAGCCCGTGTAGCCCAAGCTGAGGCTCAGTTAGCTATCATTCGTGCGGGGAATCGTTCTCAGGAAATTGATCAAGCTAGAGCCGCTGTAGACTCAGCTAAAGCGCAGGTAGAATTAACCCAAGCTAGGGTAAGACGTTATCAGGGGTTAGCAAAAGAAGGAGCAATTGCTCAAGATTCTCTAGAACAATATATTAGTGAAGATAAAAGAGCAAAAGCCAGTTTAGAAGAAGCTCAACGGCGATTATCACTGCAAAAAGCTGGGAATCGCAACGAAGATATCAAAAGTCAAGAAGCCGTAGTTATTCAAGAACGGGAAGCATTACGAAAGTTAGAAAATGGTAGTCGAATCGAAGAAATTGCTCGACTTAAAGCCTCTGTAGCATCGGCTGTAGCTCAGTTAAATCAGCAGCAAGTGCAGTTGGAAGATACCATTATTCGCGCTCCTTTTGCGGGAATAGTAACTCAAAAATACGCGAATATAGGGGCTTTTGTGACACCAACAACTTCGGCTTCTACGAGTACATCAGCAACTTCTAGTTCAATTGTGGCTTTAGCGACAGGTTTAGAAGTTTTAGCTCAAGTTCCCGAAGCTGATATTGGTAGAATTAAGCAAGGACAGCAGGTAGAAATTATCGCTGATGCTTATCCAGATCAAGTATTTAAAGGACGTGTACGTCTGATTGCTCCTGAAGCGGTAATAGAGCAAGGTGTGACATCGTTTCAGGTGCGGGTGGTGATTGATAGTGGTGCAGATAAACTGCGTTCTGGTTTAAATGTAGATGTGACGTTTTTGGGCGATCGCATTAACGATGCTATAACCTTACCCACAGTCGCAATTCTCACCGAAAATGGCAAAACTGGCGTACTCATACCAGATGCGAATAATAAACCTCTGTTTCGAGAAATCACAATTGGAGCGCAAATCAAAAACGAAACTCAAGTTTTAGAGGGACTAAAAAAGGGTGATTTGATATTTGTAAGTCCACCCAAAGAGTACAAAATTCAAAAAGCTAAAGAAGAGAAAAAATAATGAATTTTTTAGAACATATGCAAATGGCGGGTAAAACTTTGCTTGCTAACAAGTTACGTAGCGCCCTGACAATGTTGGGTATTATCATTGGTAATGGGTCAGTAATTGCCATGATTGGCATTGGAGAAGGGGGTCAAAAATTTGTAGATAATCAACTAAATTCCTTTGGTCCAAATGTCTTATTTGTAATTCCTGGTAATGAAGAAACTCAACGGGTTTCTAGAGATGTTACCAGGACTTTAGTTTTAGAAGATGCGAATGCGATCGCAACTCAAGTTCCTACAATAGCAGCAACTACAGCGGAATTGAATAGTAGACAGGTGGTTACTTATAAAAACAGAAACACGGATGTCAATATTATTGGTACAACTCCCAGCTTTTTGACAGTGCGTGATTTTGAAGTAGCCACAGGAAGGTTTTTCACCGACATAGATATGAAGCGCAGCAATCAAGTTGTGGTGCTAGGTGCAAAATTGAAAGAAAAACTTTTTGGTAATACTAATCCCGTTAGTCAGCAAATAAGAATCAAAAATGCCAGTTTTCAAGTAATTGGAGTGCTAACGGCTAAAGGTTCAAATTTGGGTATAAGTTACGATGATTCAGCATTAGTCCCGATTCTCACATCAGCAAATCGTTTAGTAGGAAAAACCTCTCCCTATGGATTAGAAGTAACCTATATTGTTGCTTCTGCAAAAGATGCCGATAGTGTAGATGCAGCAGAATTTCAAATTACCAATTTACTACGACAACGACATAAATTAGTGGGTGAAGATGATTTTACTATTAGCACACAAAAGAATGCTTTAGAAACAGTAGGTCAAATTTCCAGTGCGTTGACAACTATGCTGGCTGCGATCGCAGGTATTTCTTTATTTGTTGGCGGCATTGGTATTATGAATATTATGCTCGTTTCTGTCACCGAACGCACTCAAGAAATTGGCTTAAGAAAAGCAATTGGCGCTACCCAGCAAGACATTTTGCTTCAGTTTATTATTGAAGCAGTAATTGTTTCTGTAATTGGCGGTTTAGTAGGAACTACAGTTGGAGTTGGTTGCATAATATTAGTATCAGCAATAACTCCTTTAGAAGCGAGTATTTCCATCGTTTCAATTACAATGGCTGTTGGTATATCTGGTGGAATTGGTTTATTTTTTGGCGTAGTTCCTGCCCGCCGTGCGGCTCAACTTGACCCAATTGTGGCATTAAGAAGCGCGTAAATAATTCAAAAATAATGATATTGATATCGCAATTTTTGACAAAGTCAATACTTTATTGTACAATATTGTTGTACAACTTTCTAAAAAAATAATGTTGAGCAAAGAAACTACTTACTCTCAAGCCAGATTGAATTTAGCAAGTATTTTAGATCAGGTGTGTGATCAGAGTGAAATTATGGTAATTAAGCGTCGTAATCATAAGAATGTCGCGTTAATTGCAGAGGATGAACTTTCAAGTTTATTAGAGTGTGTTTATTTATTAAGATCACCTGAAAATGCCAAACGTTTATTTCGTGCTTTAGAATGGTCTGAAACAGCAACGGAAACTCCTCAAACATTGTCTGAATTAAAAGAGGAGTTAGGAATTGAATCGTAAGCAAAAAAAGCCAGATGAGAATGAGGTAAAACAACCATCTGGTTATATTCCTATTTTCAGTCCCGATTTTAAAGCAGATTTAGCTTGGTGGTATAGTCACGATTCCAAAAAAGGCGATAAGATTTTGGATTTAGTAGCGGATATTCTTGATGGTAAACCATTTACAGGTTTAGGTAAACCAGAACCTCTTAAATATATTGCTGCTGATACTTGGTCACGACGCATTGATTTAGAACATCGTTTAGTTTATAAAGTCACAGAAAATAAAGTTTATTTTTTACAAGCTCGTTATCATTATGAATCAGCTTAAAATCAAAATAAATCCATAGCACTCTTTTTTTTGCTATATATAAACTCAAAAACAGCTAATTTATTTGATTACATGATTTTATGCAATTCATAGTTTGAAAATAAAGGATATAATTCTTGTGGCAAATACTCTTACTATTACCAATTCAAACATTCCCAATTTACCACCAAAATCGGGAATTATTTGTTTAGAGAACATCTTTAAAATTTATGGTAGTGGTGAAACCGAAGTAAAAGCACTAAATGATATCAACTTAGTTATAGAAGAAGGCGAATATTGTGCGATTATGGGACCTTCTGGGTCTGGTAAATCTACAGCTATGAATATAATCGGCTGTTTAGATCGTCCTAGTTCGGGAAATTATTATTTAGATAATCTGAATGTAGCCCAAATCGGTGATACAGAATTAGCGCATATTCGCAATAAAAAGCTAGGATTTGTATTTCAACAATTCCATTTATTAAACCAATTGACAGCAATGGAAAATGTGATGCTGCCAATGGTGTATGCTGGTGTTAAGCCTGGGGAAAGAAAAGAACGGGCGATTGAAGCATTGATAAAAGTAGGTTTAGAAAAACGCCTCAATAATAAACCTACCCAATTATCAGGGGGACAACAACAAAGAGTAGCGATCGCTCGCGCCATTGTCAACCGTCCCGTTGTTCTCCTTGCTGACGAACCCACCGGCGCACTTGATTCCCGCACAACCCAAGAAGTTTTAGATATTTTTGGTGAATTAAATAGCAGTGGGATTACAGTTGTCATGGTGACTCACGAAACTGAAGTTGCACGTCAAACTAAACGCATTGTTTGGTTTCGTGATGGTGAAGTGCTACATTCTCACCTTACACCAAGTGAGTTACATCAGCTTGTAGTTTCTTGATTCAGAATATCGACAGTCAAATCTAAGGATTAGAATAAAAGCGGGATAAATATCAAAGCTATTAAAAAACCACCATGCTGCAAATTACCGACAAAACCATCATCCCTCTCAGCGAAATCAGTATTAGTGCAATCCGTTCTCAAGGCGCAGGTGGTCAAAATGTCAATAAAGTTGCTACAGCCATTCATCTGCGCTTTGATATTAATGCCTCTTCCCTATCACCGCTTTACAAAGAACGTCTGCTCAATTTAGGAGATCAACGTATTACCAAAGAAGGGACAATAGTTATCAAAGCCCAGCAGCATCGTACTCAAGAACAGAATAAAGAAGACGCGCTCGAACGTCTCCAAACCTTAATCAAAAGCGTCACTGTCATTTCCCCAAAACGCAAGCCTACAAAACCCACGCGCAGCGCTAAAAATAAACGCATTGACAGCAAAACCAAACGCGGCGAAATTAAAGCCCTACGAGGAAAAATTACAGAATGAGCGGCGCAACTAATACATTTCAGGTGAAGTGATATACCTCACTTCACCCCAGCAGAGTTAAATCAAATTTAAATCAACTTACAACTTGTTAATTCCCAACTCAAAATTCATAATTTTGAATTTTGAATTATTAATTATAAACTCGATGTTTTTCCTGTTTCTGCCTGCGTTGGAATCGGTTTGACATCGCTATAACCCATCTCACCAGCAATTGTCCGCAAAATAGAAATTTGACCTTCAAAATCTATTTCTTCAATTTGAGCAAGTAAATCATTAATTGCCTCAGTTGACTCATAATTATCTGGCATTCCCACCACTGTATCACCCATTGCTTCTGCCCAAACATACCAAATGAACAACTGGTTATTTTCTTTTAATGCCCCATAAGCACGAGAATAAGCTGTATCCTTACAGTCAACTATATCCCGCATAATTTCTAGTTGTTCTTCATCCGATAATTGCAAATAGTCTCCTACCAACATAGGAGCTAATTCTGGTTCTGCGGCTGAGGGAGCAGCTGGAGTAATGGTATCACCCATTTTTTCATAAACGAAATATAACCAAGCTAATTTGGCATCAGTATCTAAACCATTAAACTCTTCCACTACATTTCGAGTTGTCTGGCTCTGAGCTTGAGCAACATTTTTATTGTAACTAGTGGTCATAATTCATCCCTCGAATAATTTAACAGTTAAGACTTACAGGATTATCAAATTTTTATAATTATGGTCTACCTCCAAGAGAAAGATGTTTGTTAATTAAATAACTGATCTCTGATCTACCTTGTAATAGAGGGTAATATCTCTCTTGTGGAACAAGAGTTGAGTAAATTATTTTGATAAACTTGCCCCAGCAAAGTAAAAATGAATTAAGGTTTTAGTTATGTCTGATAAAGTGCAGCCTAATCCCAATGAAGCTACCACCCATGATGCACAATTAGCTGCCGAACAAATAGTTAGTGGGCAAGAAAAAGCACCAAAAGTAGATTTTGAAGCTGATTATGCTGCTGCACAGCAATTCAGTGTCAGTGAAATTGACCGTACAGAAGAAGGAAAAACTGCTGCTGAAGCTGCCACTGCACCTAAATATGAAATCCCTGAACCAGAAAAGACAACTTAATTGCCAGACTTTTACTACTCATAGCCTATAAGCAATTCCCAACTATTGAGTTTTCCTACATCTTGGGGTGAATAATCAATAACTTGTAATTGCCAAAGTCCTTTAGCAGGAAGGGAAAGTAATTGTTTAAGAACGGGATGCGATCGCACTGTATAAGTATTTTGTAACTGAGTCCGTCTACCTAAACTCCGACTCTGTAATAAAACTTGTTGATGATTGGGAGCAATCAAATAAACTTCCAAATCTCCTAAAAACTCGTGAGTGATATTAACCGTCACCTGAATATCTGCAATAGTTACAGCCTCATTCAGAGCGATGCCTTCGGCGAGTATAGCGATCGCACTTTTCACCCCTCGTTTCTCATAGTCAGGAATAGTAATTTGGGCTTTATTCTCACCCCGTACTTTCTTGCTAACACTGGATACCACTGTCTGCAACTGCTGCGCTGCACGTACAGCCTTAGCAGCATTTACCTTACCATAGCCAAACCAAATGCAATGACCGTTACTATCATAACTACCCCCACGCAAACCCAATTGCGGATCTGGTTCAGTATCAACAATTTTATCCGTAGTTTCTTGCAAAATGCGGTTCACTTGTTGAGCCGTCAAATTAGAATTAGCTGACAAAATCAACGCTGCTACCCCAGCAACCACAGGAGTTGCACTAGAAGTACCACCAAAGTTGTTGGTAAAATTACCAGAGTCATAACCCGCAGCACCCACTTGATCCGTCGTAAAAATTCCCAAACCAGAAATAGAAGTTGTGATAGTTGGTTGTGTGTAAACAAAACCCATTTCCTGAAACCACATTCCCGGTGGTGCATTATTACTAGGCGCACACACAGAAATATTCGCGCCCCAATTACTATATGCAGCTTTTTTATTCAAACTCGTAGAAGCCGACACAGCAATCACATCTGGATGAATAGCAAAACCACTTAACCAAGCCGTTTTACCTTGTAGAATATTCTTCGGCCAATTTTGCTCATTTACACTACCGTCAATTGGACGATTAGCATTGCCCGCAGCAAACACAATCACACATCCCTTACCATTACGCCCCATTGTTGCAGCGCGGGTAATAGCTACCTTTTGGCGCAAAGATAGAGGGAAATAAACAGCAGACGCTCCCCAACTACAAGAAATTACACTAGCTCCCTGATCAATTGCCCAATTAAATATATCTTCAATAGCTTGATCATCTAAAAATCCTGTCGTGCGAATCGGCATTAATGCACAACCAGGAGCAACCCCGACAATTCCCGCACCATTTTCTTCAGCCACAGCTATCCCCGCGCAAGCAGTACCATGACTAGTCTCTTTTTCCCCAGGTAAAGGTAAAAAATCATTTTCCTTCAAATCTCTCGGAGCAACAACTTTACCCATACCTTGAAAATCTGGGTGATTCAAATCAAAAGAATCATCCACCACAGCTACCACCACAGAACGCACACCGCGAGTTATATCCCAAGCTTGTTCCACAGCAATATGAGAACCCATTCCCAACTGATTACCACCATTATGATTGAGATACCATTGCTGGGAATAAAGGGAATCACTAGGTTTATAATGTGGTTCCTGTTGGATAAAAATATTTGGTTCAGCAGCTAAAACTTCTGGAAGTTTTTGTAACTGATTGGTAATTTTGAGAGGGTTTTCTGTGGCTTGTTTGCTGACAAGAAATACAAAGGTATTCGGTATACCCAAAACTGTTTGATCTTCGACTAAGCTAAATGTGGTAGCAATAACATTAATTTTGGCAGCGTCTACCCAAGTAGCAAATTGAATAGTGATTTGGTCACTCAGATAAACGTAAGTTCCAGGATTATCTTTAAATTTGTATACATGACTGGCAAAAGCCACATTTTCGTCAGCCCTTGCTTGAGACATCCCCATCTCTAACTGGCCAGATTCAACAGTGAATAGTTCCAGGTTGGCATTGGGGATACTACGCTGCCAAACACCCCAAGCAACCTGAGATAATTGCTCACGAGAAAAGTCAGCATTTGGACGAATGGTGAAGCTATACAGAGCTTTTTCTAGAATTAACTCTTCTCCACCGCGTTGTAAAGTCACTTCCAGGTTGCTGGCAGGTAAATCTGTAGGTTGAGAATCAAAGGAATCGCTCATAGGGAATATTTTTGGTATATGAGTAGGGGATAGGGAACTCTATTCAACAAGTTTCCCGTCTAAACCAGAGAAACTTATTGTGCGGTTTTACTGTATCTGAGGCACAAACAGAGTTAAGATACCCGAAGTTTCCATACATTTTCTATAGACTTGTTGCACTAATTGACCCCATGAACCTTGCTGCTGCTTCCTTAATTCGGTTCACTTCCCTCTCTCTCATTACCTTTATGAGCCTGCTATCACCTGTTCATGCTCAGGTAATACAGCAACCCGCCAATAATCTTCAAGCACAACCTCTTGATCCTAACGATCCTAATACCCTGCGTCCCACCAGTAAAAGCAACAGCATCTTGAGCATTGAAGGAGGACAGCGGCTTTTAAAAGAGTCAGACGAGGCCGTTTCTGCTCAAAAATATGACGTAGCTGCTAAGAAACTCCAGGAAGCACGTCAAGTTTTTAATCAACTATCTAATTTTTATCAGGATCTCAACTCTAGCTTTTCGGGAATTGATATCAGAGTATCCGATTCCCAGCGCAAAAAAGCCCTAGACACCGCCCAACTCAGAGATGATGCCACCTATCGCCTAGCACTAGTCCATCGGGCGCTAAATCAGCCAGAATTAGCCGTTCCTTTGTTAATTCAAATTATTAAAAGTCAAAATCCCACACGAGAATTAGGCAAGAAAGCCTATCAACAGTTATTGGAATTGGGTTTTGTCGATATAGCTTATCCTCGACAAGGCACTAAGTAATAGGTGACAGGTGACAGAACGCAGGGTGCAGGGTGCAGTAGATAGTTATTTCTTCCCATCTCCGCGTTACCACGTCACCCCATCTCCCCATTCCCCCATCTCCCCAAGGCATTTGCTCAATATCTGTTAATAATAGAGAAGTAAGTTTTTTCAGGAATGGCGATGATTACTCCGCAGCAAGTTGAGGCAATGATTAAGGCGGAACTGCCAGATGCCCAAGTTCAGGTACAGGACTTGACTGGTGGTGGTGATCACTATCAGGTGACAGTAGTTTCATCGCATTTTGCAGGTAAGGGACTGGTGCAACAACACCAGTTGGTTTATGGTGCGTTGCAGCAAGCTATGTCAACCGAAGCAATTCATGCCTTGGCTCTCAAAACATCTACTCCCCAAGCTTGACTAGCAAAACACTGATTTTAGCTGTGAGATTTTTTCTTCTCAATTCACAATCTAAAATTGTATTGACGCTTGACTTGTGAACCTCAACAACAAAGGAAACAAAAAACCATGACTCCAGAAGTTAAAGAGAAAATTGATAACTTGGTAAAAGAAAACAAGATTATGGTTTTCATGAAGGGAAACAAGTTGATGCCTCAATGTGGTTTCTCCAACAATGTAGTCCAGATTCTCAATACATTGGGAGTTCCTTTTGAGACAGTTGACGTTCTCTCCGATCAAGATATTCGTCAGGGAATTAAAGAATATTCTAACTGGCCCACAATTCCCCAAGTATATATCAATGGTGAATTCGTTGGTGGTTCTGATATTTTGATTACACTGTATCAAAGTGGTGAATTGCAGCAAAAAGTGGAAGTTGCTCTAGCTTCCTAATATTTTCCACCATATGACCGAATAATTCGTAATTCATAATAGTGCTTACAGTCCCGCTAGAGATACGTAATTCGTAATTCAAGGTTACAAAGCAACTAACTTTAGTTATGATGCAAAAATTTATTCCTTGGTTCAAGCCACTGGCTTTAGATATGAGGTGATAATTACGAATTACGAATTACGAATTATGCATTATAAATTACGAATTAATTTGACTCTGTTCTGTTTTTATAGCCCTTGAAAAATTGGCGCATACCCATTTTCAGGGGCTTTTTTGTGGATTTGGGTATGAAAAAATAAAATTCTTTTTCTCTAGCCACCATACCCCAGATGCAAAAATTGTGGAAAGCAACAAAAGGGCAGCGACAACGCGAAAGGTAATCTGTATACCTAAAACTAATGCCTCAACAGGTGCATTTGTGACATCCATAGTTGGTTGAAGATTAGTACTGTTAATGGTAAAAAAAGAAAACGCAGCCCCCACTAGTGGCACACCTGCTGTTTGCCCTAAAATTCGTGATAAAGATAATAAACCAGAAGCAATACCTAAGCGATCTTGTGGTGCGGCTCCCATAATCGCACTATTGTTGGGAGATTGAAACATTCCCACACCTAAACCATAGGGAATAATCCCGATAATATAGTTTGATAAAGTTAATTCAGTATTAAATGTGCTGACTACTAAGCAGCCCATTGCCATTAATACTAGTCCGATTAAACTAATTATCCGTGAGCCGTAGCGATCAGAAAGAATTCCCGCAATTGGTGCTGTCAACACAATTATAATTGGCGGTACTGCAAGTAATAAACCTGCCTGTTCAGTGGGATATTGCTTAACTAATTTCAAAAAGAAAGGCAGTATCAAGATCACACCTGCCATCACAAAATTACCCAAAAACCTCAGCACTAACCCTAGGCTGAAATCTAGAGATTGAAAAATGCTCAATTCTAGCATTGGCTCTGATAACCGTGCTTCTGCTACTAAAAAACAACCAAAACTAATTGCAGATAAAACTAGCAACTTCAAGGCTATATGAGAACCAAATCCTTCACTTTGTAAAAACGTGATGCCAAGAGTAAAACAAGTCAACGTTAGAGTCAGAATTAATGTGCCAATAACATCAAATTTCTGTTTAGTCCCGCTGACTGAAGAAGGTGGGACAAGATAAGCCACAATCAAACAGGCAATAATCCCAATCGGTACATTGATTAAAAAGATCAATGGCCAGTCACCCCAACTAATTAGCACTCCTCCCACTGTTGGCCCTAGCATAATTCCCAGTCCAAAAACTCCGGCTCTGATACCTAAGCCTAGTCCTCGTTCTTCTGGTGGAAATATTTCTACAATCATTGCTGTTCCCAGTCCAGAGATAAACGCAGCACCTAATCCCTGGAGGGCGCGAAAAGCTATCAAAAAGCCTACGTTGGGGGCTAGTCCGCACAGTAATGAACTAACGGTGAATACTATTAGTCCCATTATGTAAAGCTGCTTTTTGCTCCACATATCACCCAATTTAGCGGCACTAAGCACAAAAATAGCGATCGCTAACAGATAACTTAATACCACCCATTGAATAGTCGCAAAACTCGTGTGGAGTGATTCCACCATAATTGGCAAAGCCAAGTTGATTATGTAGACATCCAAAGCAAAAATAAACACACCAATACTAATACCTAGTATCGCCCACCATTTTCCAGACGATTTTGTTTTTTGGCTGAACTCCTGAGATTTATCTTCCTGGGGTTTTGAAATTACTACCATTTCCTCTTGTTAACCAAATTACCTGCATTATTCTCCAGCTTTTCTATTTTAGACTTTAGTTTTCCAACTAAAGATCTCAAATTTTTGCTCATTAACCTGAAATCATCTTAGTCATCAGCTGCTCAATATTACAGCGTTCTACAATTTCTGGTAGTTCTTTTTCAATATCAATCGGAGTACCCCTTTTAGCAATCGCTTTAATTTCTTGGAGAATCTTAGCCACCAAATCTTTGTTTTCAGCCAATTCTGCTCTGCCAATTTGCTTCATAGCTAGTTCTACAGCAGTGTATCCTGATTGCATCCCTAATGCCAAGCTACTTTTTTTTCCTAGAATTTGTGGATTTAAGCTTTGATAAAGCATCTCATCTTTGGCTACAGCTTTTACATGAACCCCGGCATAGTGTGTAAAGGCATTTTTACCTGTTATTGGTTGATGCGGAGGAATTGAAATATGAGAATGTTCACTGACAAAATTGTATAAATCTTGTAAATAGCCTAGTTGCCAATGATTTCCTTCTTCACCCATTTCTCTTAAATTTATGAGTAATTCTCCTAAGTCTACAATACCTGCTCTTTCTCCTAGTCCCATGACACTAACATCAATAATGTCAGCCCCGGCTCTATAAGCATCCAGTGCATTTGCTAAAGCCAAACCTTTATCGTTGTGGCAATGAACCTCTATTTGCGGATATAAATCCTGTTTTTTGAGTTCTTCTTTCAGAGTTTTAACATAATTAAAAATACTGCGTTGGGGATGAAAAGGATTTGTATAGCCTGTCGTATCCGCTATGCTAATTATATTAACTCCTGCTTTGACTGCCGCGCTGGCTGCTGCAATCACATTTTCTATAGGTGAGCGAACTGTATCTTCTGGTGTATACCTAATCAATAAATCATTTTTTTGCTCTCTTGCGAAATTTATTACTTCCACAATTTTCTCAATTGCTGCTTCTAAACTAATGTTGTAGTCTTGGTACAATCGCTTTTTGGAAACACTAAAAAAGACACCTAAAAAATCTATCCCACAATCTAATGCTTTTTGAACATTATCTATTTTACAAAGTGAATGAGCGCCTATTTTCGCTTTTAAGCCTGCTTGAGAAATTAGATTAATAGCTAAAGCAATATCGCTATCAACTGCTGGATTACCTACTTCAATAATATCAATTCCGATTTGATCTAAAAAGTGGGCAATTACCAATTTTTTTTCAGGAGAAAAATAAACTCCAGGAGTTTGTTCTCCTTCTCTAAGAGTAGAATCAAGGATTTTAATCATAGCTACGATCAATTTAGAGAATTTAGATCTAAGCCTTTACTAAGACTTAGGTGAATTAGACGCATATCTTGGCAAATGTTTGTCACATATTAGGTTGTCTCCATAAGTTCATTATTCCCCCCCTATCAACGAGGGAATAAATTTTTTTAAATCTCTCTTTTTAAGGTATATACTGCGGTGGAAGGGTTTCCAGTCCTAAAGCCAGTAGCGTGGTTTGAAGAAAATATAAGAGTTTTTAATATCTTATTAATCACTGTTCAAACATTATCTTAATATGCCATACCACAACACAAAGAATAGTTAAGACACGATTAATTCATCGTTACCCTAACATGAGAAACTTGAGCTTACTTCACAGTTTTATGGAAAATTAAACAACCAACAAATGATTAGCTGAATTCCTGCTCAGAAAATATGCATATACACAGAATGGATGTCAAATTTAAATATAAAAATAATATCAGTATTATGCACATAAATATTTAAATGAGCAAATTTCTATATGCTCATTTATCGTTATTTGACATAAGTCTCGGAAGTAGAACTACAATACCCTGCCTTGACAATAGCTGGTGAAGTCGCAATCAATTGCGTTGACATCTGGAAAGAACTAGCCAAAAGTCCCCTCAGTGTTACGCGACTGAGGGGATGTTCTTCAAGAATACAATATTTACAAAATTTCATACAGCTGCACCCCGTTGACCAACGCAGAAATTGTGCTACAATTATCTGCGGCAATCTACAAGTTGCTACTCATACCATTGTTGGTGTTTAGTAGTAGCCGTGTTGTTTTTCCGGCTCTGGTTGTGTCATAGCAAAGTTTGATGCATCGTACAAATAGCGGCTAGCTTCTTCTTCTAGGCGGTGAATCAGATAAGGCTCAATGGCATTACCCTGTCTCAGTGCGGCTAGATATCCATCCAAATACATCCGCATATCATCAATGCGATAACCGCGATTCCATAGCTCGACGAAGGCGTCAGTCAGTCTTTGGTAATAACGGATGGTTTGTGTGTCTTGGAGCATAACTGCTGTGTTTATCTCTTGGGAATGAGAATTGTAAATGATCTACACTCAAAAGTGAAGTATGACTTCCTTCTTAAGTATTAACCTAAAGTTAATATTTTGACGTTGGGTGAGACCCCCCAGCAGCTAAAAACTTATTACATCCTAATCCAAAAAAGCTAAAATATGGTTATTTGGTAAGTTTTGTTTACGATTTTATTTATTTTTCAGCCTTGTTTGATACTTTATTGTCACGGTTTACAATAACTACAAATTAGGGTAAGTAGTCCCAGGCTGATATATATTTCAAGTTAAGCGTGATTTCTTCAACAGAGCTTTTCCACTAACTAGTAAAAAGTTTTCAAAAGACTCAGACCAAAATTAAGATATTTACTTGAGGAACTCCAAAACACAAATCATCCGATTTCACAGGATCAAAACGATTTTTCCTCCCTCTGCCAGATCGCTCCCCTGCCCAAACAGCGATAAGATATTTTTATTCGGAAGTCCTTAAGGAATGCGGTAGACAAAGGGAAAATTAAATTTATTGCAAGGTTTTATAGGAGTAAATGTAAAGATTATAGCAGTTGAAGTAACAAAGGCTACAAAACGTTGAGCTTGAGATTGTTAATTTGAGAGTCATCGACGCTAAGGGGTCTTGCCACTGTGGGTTCGGTTTGTATTGAAATCGTTGAGGGGAATCCCCATCTGAGGTCGTTGCTTGGTTGGCACTTGCAACAACTGGAATACCGAGTACATCAAGCCGCCAGCATTTATCAAGCAAGGGAAGTGTTTTTAAGTCATCAACCGACACTAGTCATTCTAGATGCGGATTTGCCAGATGGTGATGGAATCGAGTTTTGTCGTTGGTTAAATCGTCAACAACAGCCTCTAATTTTAATGCTTTCTGCCCGTAATAATGAAGCTGATATTGTTGCAGGCTTAAAAGCAGGAGCAGATGATTACTTGAGCAAACCTTTTGGAATGCAAGAGTTTTTGGCTAGGGTAGAGGCACTGATTCGTCGCAACCGTACACCTACTGCACCAGCTTACTTGGATTATGGCACTTTGCAAATCGATTTGGTTCAGCGCCGTGTCCGCTTTCAAGGGGAGTTTATCGATCTTACACCCCAAGAATTTAGTTTGCTGTATGTTTTGGCGCAAGCTGGGGGAGTACCTTTGAGTAGGTCGGAATTATTACGTCGTGCTTGGCCTGACGCTATTGATAATCCGCGAACCATTGATACTCACGTTTTATCACTGCGGAAAAAGGTGGAACTTGATCCGCGTCAACCCAGCTTAATCCAAACTATCCGCAATGTGGGATACCGATTTAACATAGAAACTTTGAATGCTAATGTTCCGCAATCACAAACAAAGTTAGCGAAAGAGAGATTCAGTAATCCACGTTCTACCCTTGCTACTCAAATCTCTTAGGGTAATGGGAACTGGGGATTGGGGAATGGGAAGGAGAAGATGGGGAGACACGGGGACGCAAAGACGCGGAGAAAATTACCAATTACCCATTACCAATGACCAATTACCACTCCTCAGATGCTTGAATTTCAGCTTGTATCAAGCGGGCTTTTAAGTCCTCCCAGTCTATCTCAGAGGTTGGTTGGTTTGCCAATAATTGACCTTGCTGGAGATGTAATAACCGGGTGCTAAATTCTTGGGCTAGGTCAAGTTGGTGGTTTACCATCAAAATCGCTGTTGTAGGGGGTTGAGTTAGTTGGGTGATGATGTTGATCAAACGTGAAGCTTTACCAGGGTCTAAGGCGCTCACAGGCTCGTCTAACAGTAAAATTTTGGGTTGGATGACTAAAGTACGAGCGATCGCAACTAACTGTCTTTGTCCGGCTGAAAGTTGTACTTCGGTTCGTCCTAACCATTCATCAGGAATTTGCAGTTGTTCTTGCCAGTAACTGATTCGTTCCTGAATTTTCAGCTTAGACAAACCACGCAAAACTAAAGGATAAGCCAAGGCTTCCCCAACTGTCATCCCCAACAGCTTAAATTCTTGCTGTAACAGCGTCACCTCTTGACGTAGCTGAATAATCGGAATTTGGCGATATTCTTGATTTTCCAGATAAATTTTACCGCTACTTGGTTCACTTAAGCGGTTAATGAGACGCAGTAAGGAAGTTTTACCAGCACCAGCAGTACCGACAATGGTAATGCGATCGCCTGAAAACACCTCAAAGCAAATATCCTGTAAAATTGGATATCCTGGCAAATTGCTCTGAACCTGACTTTTCAGCTTTGTAAACAGATTAACTTGCTCTAGCCTAAGTACGGTTTTTGCAGTCAAATTATCCAAGTTTTCTAAAAGGACGTTTGGAAAAAATTAAAGAAATTACAGCAGCAGTCAGCAGTCAGGAGTAAAACTGGCTTGGTGTCTAGGTTTCAACTTAGATTCTGAACCTCATTGATCTGCAATCTGCTGTAAACAAATAAACTAGATTCAATGGTCTCTCGACTCGCAATTTTATAAGTATTGTAAGCGCTCAAACTTGTGATTGAGCGCTACTTAATATTCTAAGACTGAATAGGGTTATCTCTAGGATTTACCAACCTCAGCAACTTTTGCTTAATTTGCGAATCGAAAACTTCCCATTTCATTTTCGCATAAGTAGAATTTTCATTTCCCCCAGATAAGAAACCCATTGGAATTTCAAAGCCACCAGCACCAGTGCGTCCACCACCAAAAAACCTCCCAGCACTATCTTGTCCAAAGGCTTCTTTGATAAATTCATCAGGGTCTAAAGTAAGTTTTGTGGTTCTCAGGGAACCTATGACTACTTCTAGTTCGTCATCTTCATCGTGAACTATCCCGTACACTACAGCTGTGTGGACGTTTTCTTCTGTCACCAGAAAATCAGCCGCTTGGGGAATTGCGTCCCTATCGTCGTAGCGTAAATAACCAACGCCGGCTATGGAAAAGTTATTTTGGACAATGCGGTTTTTGAGCGATCGCTCGATCACATCCATCACCCGCTTAGAACGATTCGCCTGTAAAATGGCATTGAGCAACTGAGCGTCATAAAATCGGCTCAAATACGCAGCTGCCATAAAATCTTCTTCTTGCGCTTGCATTAACCGATTTGTATCAGAACGCAAGCCATGCATCAAAGCAGTTGCACATTTAACGTGTTGGCTAACACTGCTATCTAATTTTAGTATCCCCGCTTGTAAATACTGGGTAAAAATAGTTGCAGTTGCGCGCACATAAGGACGGACATCGAAAAACTCGGCTTTGAGTTCCCCCTGCAAACTATGATGATCAACCAGCACTACTAGCGGAATTCCAGCCTGTTGTACTGCTGGTAATAGTTGCGACGTAGTTCCCTGGTTATCAATCAATACAAAACCTTGATAAGATGACAAATCTTTAGTTTTCAGGGTTTGCATTGTCCAGCGTTGAGCCGGTAAGGTCGTCAGCTTAACTAACGCTATGTTCTCTTGGTGGCTTAAAGTCCCCGCATAAATAATTTCGCACTTGATATCGTATTGTTGAGCAATTAACTGGTAAGCCCAAGCACAAGAAAGCGCGTCAGGATCAGGAAAATCTTGTAAAATTACTAACTGACGCTCATGTCTATGTCCAAGAAGTGTCTTTTGCAACTCTTCTGATTTCTGAGCAGCGAGGGAATTACCACGTTGAGCTAAATAGATACTTCCTTCACCATTCGACGACAGTGGTAAGGACGGTCGGGTAAGTAGTGGAAGTTCAATTGATTCTTTATCTATTTCAACTTCCTCCGGGTTCGGTTCTAATGACAAATTCTCAAATTGAGTCAGTGAAGAATTCAAGTACATAAGGAATTTTGGTTGAAGCGTGATGGCTCGTATTATGCCTTCAGAGATATTCCCATCGGTGCATCACTGGTTTTGCCACACATCTATGATCTTGGCAAAAAACTAGATTCTTTACACTGCGTGTGGCAGTTTATTTTTTGTTATCAGTACAACTTGGCAGAATTTAAAATAGTCTCACCGGCTGGGGATACAAAATTCCAAAGGCTGATTTAACAAGAGTTTTTCAGCAATTTTGAAGTATTGGCTCATTTTTGCCGCACTGGACTAGTAGTCTGTCAAGGGATTGTTAAATCAGCCTAGACTGTGTATGTAAACTGGACTCAATTACATCTGACTGCTCCAACTTGATTCAATTTCATCATCTTTTTCTCGTCTTTTACGGGATAAATCAGCAGATTTTTATTAAAAGCTCATAAAAGCCTTGAATATTTGTCTGACTTAGGGGATAATAAAAAGCTCTTATTTCACACTAGTTTTAAATTTCACACTTGCTACTCCTAATACATTTTTATTATGTTTAATGAACATTAAACAACTCTTTTTCAGGAAAATCTGCCTTTGAGCCTAACTCTTTGGTAATTTTTATAAATTTACTCATAAATAATCTATACCTTAAGAAAATAAGGTATGATCAAGAATCGGTGTGTTAAATAGCCTGAATTCTGGGAAACTGAATATTCCAGCTTTTAGGAACGTCACCGGCAAGCTGTAAGATAAGAAATCTCCAAGCTGAGTCATCGAAGAATTGTGGTGTAATGTGTTGACCAACGTCAAACAATAACACCTACAGATGAAGACTGAATTCTCCTGAGGTCTGAATTGATTATGTGTAACGTCAAAGTCCTATTACATATTTTTGCCACTCTTGGTGAAGTCCACTCTTCAGATGTTTTGTCACCTCGAAATACAGGCTGCTATGAGGTTGACGAGGTAGATGGCGCAAAGGCATCCGGGCTTCTTGCGGTGTGCGACAGCCTTTTTTGACGTTGCAGCGTACACAGGCAGTAACAATGTTCTCCCATGTGTCACCTCCTCCACGCGATCGCGGCATCACATGATCTAAGGTCAACTCATCTCCTGTGTAGCCACAGTATTGACAAGTATGACTGTCACGATGCAATATATTCCGGCGAGTAAGTGGAATTTCTGTATAGGGAACACGCACGTAATGACGCAACCTAATGACGGTTGGCAATGGAAAATCCGAGTATATGAATTTGCCGTTATGTTCTACGTGTTCTGCTTTGCCTTTAATCAACAAAACTATGGCACGTCGCCAACTCGTGATGTTGAGAGGTTCGTAAGAGGCGTTTAGGACTAAAACCTTCCCCATTGATGTTAGCTCAAGGTATTAGTTTTTGATATTTTAACACAGATATACCTTCCTGGGGAGATGAGAATAATTTATACTTCCTAAATAATTTGCTGGCAAGTGATAGGAGTCAGGAGTCAGGAGACGCTTCGCAGACCTCCGGTTCAGGAGTCAGGAGTAAAACTGGCGAATGTGTCTAGGTTTCAATTTAGATTCTGTACCTCATTGATCTGCAATCTGCTGTAAATACGATTAACAGGAGTTTGAAAATATAATTAATCTCAACTAAAATAATTCCCAAAGCATTAGTTTGTAAACAATTCTCGGTTTCCCGTATCCTTTACCTGGCATAGTTCCAAAAGCGGCAAATTAGCCACAAAACCAGAATAGAAGTAGTTTTTGGTGTTGACTTTCAATTTTGAATTTGCTATCATGAACCTGACAAGGAAGAACTATCTAATCTAAATAGTTGTTGAGAAGAGATTTTAGAGTGATGAAGTAGGTGATGAGCTTTGCTAAACCTACGTATGGAAACTCATAATTCAAGACTCACCACCATCTTGTACAAGCTCCCGGATCAGCGGTAAACTTTCCTGATTAAATTGATATGGCTTTGCAGGGTAGCAAGCCAGAATCATTAGATAATCTGGAAGCTTTGCAGTGGTGTGATAGGAGTGAAGTGTAATGTTTAGTAGCAAGCAAACCCCTACTTTTGCTGATAGTCAGGAACGTGATACCTATGCTTGGTTTTCCCAACGGGCTTGGGTAGAAATTGATTTGGGGGCGTTGTCCTATAATGTTAAGCAGTTAGTAAAGTTTTTATCACCACGTACCCAGTTAATGGCAGTAGTAAAAGCTGATGCCTATGGACATGGGTCGGTAACAGTTGCAAAAACTGTATTGGAAGCGGGTGCAAGTTGGTTGGGAGTAGCTACAGTTCCTGAGGGCATCCAATTACGGGAAGGTGGCATAAAAGCCCCAATTTTGATTCTAGGGGCAATTAATACAAAAGAACAAATTCATGCGATCGCTCACTGGAAACTGCAACCGACACTATGCAACCCTAAACAAGCTTTAATATTTTCTAATACACTTGAAGCCATAAACTATAATTCTCCACTACCTGTACACATCAAATTAGATACAGGAATGTCTAGATTAGGCACAAATTGGCAAGAAGCTGCTGATTTTGTACAGTTGGTACAGGGATTGCCTCTTCTTGATATTGCCAGCATTTATTCTCACCTAGCAACAGCCGATAGTCCTGACGCTACAGTCATGCAAGAGCAGCATAGACGATTTGAGGAAGCAATTACACAAATCAAAGCCAGAGAAATTAAAATTCCTAGTTTGCATTTAGCAAACTCAGCCGCTACTCTTGCAGATCCAAAATTACACTATGATCTGGTGCGTGCAGGTTTAGCTATTTACGGACTCTACCCCGCAACCCATTTAAAAAACAAAATCCAACTTCAACCTGTTTTACAACTCAAAGCACGAGTTACCCAAGTTAAAACCATAGCCCCTGGAACTGGTGTCAGCTATGGTCATCAGTTTATTGCACCCAGAGAAATGCGTATTGCTGTTGTCGGTATTGGTTATGCTGATGGAGTTCCCCGCAGTCTTTCCAATCAAATGGAAGTATTAATTCGTGGTCAGCGCATACCACAAATTGGCACAATTACAATGGATCAAATCATGTTAGATGTGAGTTCCATACCCGATCTGCAAGAAGGTGAAATAGTCACTCTACTGGGAGAACAGGGAAAAGAACAAATATCAGCAGATGATTGGGCAAATCAGTTAAACACCATTTCTTGGGAAATTCTCTGCGGCTTCAAGCATCGTTTACCCCGTGTAGCGGTCATGTAGCATCAGTGATCAGTTATCAGTCTCTTCACTGTTTACTGATAACTGTCACCAATTACCTATTGCCATCTATGATTTACTATGCTATTATAAATTTCTGATGCGGATGTGGCGAAATTGGCAGACGCGCTAGATTTAGGTTCTAGTTCCGAAAGGAGTGAAGGTTCAAGTCCTTTCATCCGCATTTATAAATAAATAGTCTTAGGTAAAGTGAAGACTTTGCTCATATAGATCTTATTTGCTAGAAATAGGATTTAGAAACTACGTATTGACAAAAAAACTGAATATGGGTAGCGATAAAACTACATCTTTCGTAAGGGTTTAGCACTGCTAAAACCCTGCAATATTCAGTCAATTCACCATCAACAGAATAATTAATCAAAGTCTGAAACTAGCTATTTTGGTAATTCATTCCATGACTAATTTTTAAAGTGCGTAAGTTATGGGATTTTATGTACATTAGCTTATAGTTCTAGTTCTAATTGTTGTTCGTTCTCTGGCGTGGGGAAGATTTGGGGAAGTTGATCAATTTGGAAGTACTGGTGAAATTTGGGTGTGACTTGTAACGAGTATGAACGAGAATCGCTGTCTCGACGTTTGCGGACAAAACCCAATTCCACAAGTTCGGGAACGTGTTGATATACTCCTGAACCGCGTAAGTTAATTAAGTCAGTTTGGAGTATGGGACTATGGAGAGCGATCGCTGCTAAAGTCCGTAAAGCGCCTACACCTAATTCCACAGGTATCAAAGTTTGTACTAAATCATGAAAATCTGACCGCACTTGCAAACTGTAACCATCGGAGGTTTCGACAACTTCCAAAGCACTATCTCGACGGGCATAATTATCCATGAGTTCAATTATGCCTTCTTCGGCTGTAGAGCGATCGCACCCAGCATACTCGGCAATTTCACTTAAGGACAAAGGTTTACCCTTTAAATAGAGAATTGCTTCTATTTTGATTGCTATAGATATATTTTTAGGCATTTTTAACCAAGAGCTATTGTGCAGGGTGCAGGGTGCAAGGGGCAAGGTACAGGGTGCAGGAGGCAGGAGGTAATTATTTCTCCCCATCTGTGCGTCCCCGCGTCTCCCCATCTCCCCATCTCCCCATCTCCCCATCTCCTCAATCCTCCTCTATTACCTATTACTGAGGATAAATTCTGCGATCGCTAAATCTTGGGGAGTGGTAACTTTCAAATTAGTCTCCTCTCCTGGTACTATACGCACTTCAATACCGCATTTCTCAAACAAAGCTGCATCATCCGTAACTTCCCAACCTTGACGTACACCCTCAGCATGGCATTGTTTTAACAACTCCACATCAAAACCTTGAGGAGTTTGAGCCGCCCAAAGTTGACTTCGCTCTGGTGTACTTTGAATTATGCCACTTTCATTCACAACTTTAATTGTGTCTTTTACAGGTACAGCAGCAATTAACCCAGAACAATGGCGAATAGCTTCAGCACAAGCATTGAGTAAATCGGGTGTAGCTAGACAACGAGCGCCATCATGAATTAATACTTGTTTAGCATCTGCTGGTAATGCCTGCAAACCATTGTATACTGACTCTTGCCGGGTGGAACCACCAGCAATTAATTTTATGGGTTTAGTTAGTTTTAAATCAGCCATAATTGCTTTTAAGTCTTCCCAGTCATGAGGTTGGGAAATAATTCCTATCCAACTAATAGAGCTTGCTGCTTCTGCGGCCAGCATTGTCCAGGCAATAATTGGTTGCGAGCGTAACTGTAGTAAAAGTTTATTGCGATTAGCACCCATTCGTTTGCCGGTGCCAGCAGATGGAATTAGTAAATACACAACTTTCCTAAATTTTAAAACTGGGGACTAGGGACAAATCAATTCCAATTTCCAATTTCCAATTTCCAGCGAACTTCTGCCTCATGGAGACTGCTTTTGCTAAGGGATTAACCAATTACGAATTATGAATTACGAATTATCAACTATCCATTACCTATATTCCCCTAAAATAAGGAGCGAGTAAGCTTCCATAAATATTATGCGTGTAGTAGCCCTTGTACCTGGCTCAATTGGCAACCAGATTCTCTTTTTTGCCACTTTAGATGACCTGAAGCGTTATTACCCGAACGCTCAGATAGATGTCATTGTGGAACCCCGGTCAAAGGCTGCATATCGAGTGAGCAAGTCAGTTCACGAGGTATTGACCTTTGATTACAAAGACCGTAACAGTCTAGCAGATTGGGGTAACTTGGTTGGCACGATCCGCGATCGCGAATATGATGTCGCCATTGCTGTTGGACAAAGCTGGTTAGTAAGTTTGTTTCTCTGGTTAACGGGAATTCCCACACGTATTGGTTACAAAGGTAAGGGTGCTGGTTTTTTCACCAACACGATATCAATGAACACATCCCAATATACGGCAGCGATGTATCATGGCCTGTTGCAACCTTTGGGAATTGACACACCATGCCCAGAGTTAGCAGTAAATGTACCCAAATCAGATATTGAATGGGCGCAACAAGAGCAAAAACGCCTAGGAATTCATGAAACAGGTTACATCCTCATCTATGCTGGTTCTGGCCAGTTATCCCAAATTAATAATTCAGATACAAGCTATCCTGTAGCAAGTTGGCAGCAAATTATTCAAGATTGCCAACAAAAACAGCCACAGTTACCAGTGGTGGTGATTAAAGAGGCTGACGATGATAAATTTGTGCGTTCACCCAAGTTGGGCGTAACGCCATCCCTTCTAGAATCTTGTCCAGATATCAAGGTTACTTCCCCCGATAATATTGGCAAGTTGACTGCCATAATTGGCGGAGCGAGTTTAATGATATCTATCGACAGCACACCACTACAACTAAGTGTGGCTGTTCAAACTTATACTATCGCTTTACTGGGTTCTATCGATCCAACAGAGTTGTTACCAAAAAGTGATAAATTTCTGGCGATTAAATCCCCTACTGGTAAAACAGCCGATATTTTACCTGCAACCGTATTAGAAAAAATCTGGGGTGGTTGACTACCCATTTTAGATTTTAGATTTTGGATTTTGGATTCAATCAAAGATCTAAAATCCAAACTTTTCATAATCTATTTCCTACTCCCAATTACTTACTTTGGCATCACCTGAGGTTGGCACTATTAAAAATTAATTTTTTCAATCATCTCAAAGAAAGCATCATCTAACTCATAACCAAGAATTTGTGCTAGAGACTTGAGCCGAAATTGGGTCGGGATACCTTGCTCTTTCAGCCAATCACTTAAAATAAAAATTTTGTGCATCAAAAAGATTTCTAAGGCTTCAGGATTGTACTGTATGCCCTCTTTAGAACTAAATTGATGGGGTACTAACATCGCCGCGTAACGGGCTAATTCTCCCCCTTTCCAATCTAATAAAAATGGTAACCAGGGATACTTGGCATCGAGCCGCACAAACCACAAGCGCACTTCTGGAATTTCTGAAAGCTCCCGTGGATCATTTTTTTCCCGTATATAGTTAATTTCAAAGGAAAGTAGCTGTTCATTAGAGGGAATGGCTTTGTCTTCTAGTAGTGGTTCAATGACCATTAATGCAGGTGACAAATCCAGATTGTTAATAGAGTCGTTATTGAGGCTGATTGTGATTGTCATTGACTGATTGGTCGCTTTTTTAATTGCTCAAAAGTAGAATCGAGAATCCACAGTAACAGCTTTTTGCAATTGATGCTAGAGCATCTGTAGCCTATTTTATACTTTTAGAGCCAAAACCCTTAAATTAGGTAGGTTTATTCGCGTCTGCGTAGCAATGGAATACAACCCAACAAAATCCAGAAAATGTTGGGTTTCTCTATCCTTATACCCAACCTACAATTATTCATAAATATGAATCGATATGTTATATTTTGATGGAAATCAAAATTGAAAATCTCCTCTTTTTACTAAGTATTTCACCAACTTAAAAGAGCTAGATTTAATAATCTGAGTCAACATAATTCTTAATTTATAACAATGCCGACCGCAGGCTACCGCCAACGTAATTCGTAGTTACAAATGGGTGTCTGTACCCTCTTTAATTACGAATTAAGAATTAGTAATTATTTGGTCAATCATTTTGTTTATTTTAATTATAAAAATAACAGGGTAAAAAATATAGGGTAGACGATGCCTACCCTACCTTAAATTAGCTAATAGATTTATCTTCAGGGTTATGAAAAATATTAACCTAAAAGTTGTTGTTTTAGCGAACTCACTTTCTGAGATAATTCTTGCCGTGTTTCAGATTTGATCAGATAACGGAAAGTAAACCAGATGGTATAACCTAAACCAACTATCTCAAAAATGGGTGCTAACAAGGGTACATCATCAATAGCATCTAGCATTGCTAGAGCTACTTTGACTGTCACAAGGGCAGATAATATTAAAACAAGGGTGAGTAGAGCCTGCTTGTTGTTGTTCAAAACACTACCTAAATAATCAGGTAGTTGCTCTAAAAACTCTAACATTTGTCTGCTAACTCGCTGCCATTGGGCTTCAGGTTCCTTCGCGGGAGGAAGCTTTGGCAAATTTGCCGTTTCTACACCCTCAAGAGCTAACAAATCTTGAGAAGAAACTGAATTAACTGATTCTGGTTGCTGTTGTTGAGTTTCCATAATGTTTGCCATTTGGCGGCCACAACAGTTTTGATAAGTAACTAGACTTACATTAATATACCAGCTAGACTCACAATACCCAAGTCCAAAATATTTCTTTTTGGACAGAGAACTTTAGTTAAGCTCTCTGGCTTACATCTTGCACCTTCTCAATTAGGGTAATTCTCTGCCCACGTTACGAAATAATCATGATGAAAGATTTTTATTTTCGCAATCAGAGAAGGGTGTAAGATATCAGGTGAATTAGTGTTGCTAAGTCTTAACGGCTGCCGTTTGTTGGTTGTATAACATTAGCTTTGACAACTACATTTTTCACTCCCTTAATTTCTTTTGCCAAAGGTTCAATCTTGGCTAACTGCTCTTGCTGGCTCACAGTTCCCGCTACTGTAACTGTACCATCGTCGGTCGCATTAACTGTTAATGCACCACCAGGAATATTAGCTTCTAATTTAGAACGGACTTCACTTGCCAAGTCGGCAGCGGCTCTATCAGTATCACCGCCAGTAGCTAGATTTCGCTCTTCACGAGCGCGGATATCAGAATTGAGTTGTCTTCTGCGGAGTTCACTTTGGGCATCTTCTTTAGCATCTTGTGTAGTTTGTGCAGCCGGACTTGCGGGAGCTTCTCCAGCATCAGGTGCAGTGACACTGGTCTTGGAAGTATTATCACAAGCAACACTAAAAAGTAAAACTGAACCAATTAAGAATGAAGTTAGCCTTTTCATTTGTTTAGGTCTTGATATAAAGGTGAAAATGTGAATTCTTGGAGTGAACTAGATAGGAAATAAGAGCAAAATTTTCATGATCTTGCTCCTAAATAGAATCGGAATTAAACCGCTTTTGTCCGATGATCAACCACAATTACGGCGGGTTCTCCAGGGTGATGACTAGGAAGAGTTTCAGTCTGTTGTACTGACTCGAATCTGGGTTGATGTTGGCCGACATCACGGGCATCATAAATGGCAAATTCTTCAATTCCTAGCCGTTGGAGAATACTTTGGGCTTGATGTATTTGGGCTTCGGTACCATCAACAATTAATAAGTAATCACCTCTTTGAAAGCGATCGCTATATATTCGCGCCCGTTCTTCCGGAATTCCTAAACCAACAAGTCCCCCAGCAATACCCCCAACTGCTGCACCAACAGCACCACCAGTTAGGGTTGTGGCCAAAGCTGTAGCTACTGCACCACCTGCGATTACGGGTCCTACTCCAGGAATTGCTAAAGCCCCAAGGCCAACTAATAACCCACCTAATCCGCCTAAAGCACCACCTGTAGCAGCACCAGCTTTTAGCCCCTCGTCTGCTTTATTACCTAACCCTGTTTTCTCATGGATATTTCCATCTTTAGCAATCAGAGAAACTTGCTTCATCGGAAAACCAGCATTCCTTAATTCTGTTAATGCTGATTCCGCATCTCGCTGACGAGAAAATACTCCTATTGCTCTTCTGGTAGTTTGCACAGGTACAACAGGTACATTTACATCGTGATGAGCAACACCTGTAGTTGGCTGTTCCCTATTCGGGTGATCATAAACTTCAAAGTCTTCAATTCCCCGACGATGAAGAATCTCTCTGGCTCTAGAAAGTTCTGCATCTGTACCATCGATGATCACTAAATAAGCTCCTTCTTCGACTCTTTGGTTATAAACTCTGGCTCGTTCTTCGGGAATTCCTAAACCTATTAAACCCCCAATTAAACTACCTGCTACTGCACCAATACCAGCACCAGCAAGAGTTGTAGCTAGAGTGGTTGCTATTCCTCCAGCCAGCATGATTGGTCCAATTCCGGGAATTGCTAAAGTCCCAAGACCAATTAATAAGCCAGTCAATCCACCCACAGCACCACCAGAAATACCTCCAACTTTTGCACCTTCGTCAGACTTATCTCCAACTTTCTCTGTGACTTGTGTACCAGCAATATCGTCTCTATCATCTTTATCTTTGGCGATAATAGAAACTCTATCCATTGCAAAGCCTGAATTTTTCAATTCATGAAGTGCTTGTTCAGCATCACGACGATGGGAAAATACACCTACAGCACGTCTATGTACACCTATAACCATACTTAATATTCCTCCAGAAATATAAAAGAATTATTCCCGAATTTATTCCAGGCAATAACTTAATTACTACATGGTTTTATTAGGTTTTCATCAATCTATTGGAGGAAGTTAAAGTTCTATCATTAGGTATAGATAAACTCTCAATTATGCATTAACTATGCATTAACAACAAGATTTAACTTACGCAAAAACTTTTTTCCTTTTATTTAAACCTTTTGTCTGTGTCTTAGAGGTTGTTTGAAAACTTTTTCGTGTGGTATCTGACACCCGCAGATCCCCCTAAATCCCCCTTTTCAAGGGGGACTTTGAGGAATTTAGCCCCCCTTTGTAAGGGGGGTTGGGGGGATCTCGATTAATTCTGATACTTTTCAAACATCCTCTTATGGAGTTAGTTATTTCTTGATTTGTGCGTAAATTCTCAAAATAATAATCTAGCTATAGCTTTAGGTAAAAGGTAGTAATTATCGGCTTTTATCTTACTGTTAATTAACTTTAACTAATAAATCATTAGATAAAATCAGGTGATGCAGATCACAATAGCCTTGGTTTTGAATCATTGATAAATGATAAAATTATCGTTTATATTTATAAGCAGAAAGGTAAACTATATTTCAATAAATTTCCATAAAAAATTAACATTTAAGTAATGATTGACTGATTGAGGGGAGATTAAACTGACAATGATAGAAAAATTATTATTAGCATCTATTTTAACGTTTAGTTTTAGCTTATTCACTGATATGGGGTGGTTTACTTTCACTCATAAGCTCGCTGAAACTACTTCACACCACCAAGAGTCTTTTACTCTGACTCAACGTCGCCAAACCAATGATAAATCTGTATTAGAGGCAGATAAGTAATTAGACAAAATTAATTACACAAAAATTGGGCTGAAATCCTTGACTGGTAAAGAATTGGTCAATAATCAATATGTCATTAATTCTGTCTTGGTACTTACGGTAGTCGATTGATTCAAATTACTAATATCATCATGTATAAATCTCAATGTATTACGATTAAGTTTTCACCAGATATATTTTGACACTGAGTATGAAAAACCAAATTCTATACACAGCCGCATTTTTGCTAACTATCAGCTTACCCGCAACCGCCCAAACGTCAAATTATGAAGCTATAAAACAGTTATTAGCAACTAAACAATGTCAAAATTGTAATCTCCGCAATGCTGGGTTAGTAATGGCTGACCTATCAGAAGCTAATTTAAACGGTGCAGATTTGCGGGGTGCAAACCTCAGCCGCGCTAATTTAACTGGTGCAGATTTGCGGGGTGCAAACTTGACTGGAGCTAGTTTATTTGGTGTGAACTTAAGTGAGGCTAAACTCAGCGGTGCGAATCTCACGGGTGCTAATTTGGGAAATACCTATTTAATGAATGCAGAATTGAATGATGCTAATCTCCAAGGTACTATCTTCCAAGGTGCAGTTGGTATACCTTCACAAATTGCTAAACCAGAAGAATTTTATGCTTGGGGTGTAGCAGCAGCAGAAAAAGGCAACCTTAAACCAGCTATTGATTATTTTAGCCAAGCGATCGCACTAAAACCAGACTACGCAGGTGCATATTTATCTCGTGGTGTAGCTAGTTACCAAGCCTTAGACCGAAAAAATGCCTTAGAAGATGCTCAAATGGCAGCCAAGCTGTTTGAAGAACAAAAAAATGCGGAGGGAATGCTAACAGCACAAGCTTTTATTTTGGAACTGAAAACACCTTACACAGAAAACGTCAAACCTAGTAAACCCAGCTTTATGGATTTTGCCGGTAGTGTAGGTTCAGTATTACTCCAGTTTCTTCCTTTTTAAAAAATTGGGAACTGGAGACTGGGAACTGGGCAAGAATTATTTATCTTTTATATTTTGTCTTTTGCTTGTTCCTTATTCTCTATTCCCAATGACTAAGAACTAATGACTGATGACTAATAACTATTAGATAAACTCTTGAGTACATTTTAAAAAGTTCTCTACAATAGGTGTTAAACGGTCTTGCTGCCAGATGATAGCAGTTTCTATTAAAGGTACTTCTTCCAAAATCGGACGATAAACTACGCCAGACCTTTGCAGGTTCTGTAAAGAAGATGGTGTAATCGCCACGCCCATTCCAGCCGATACTAAACCAATAATTGTTTGCATTTGAATTGCTTCCTGAGTAATGTTAGGGCTGAAATTTGCCTGGCGAAAAAGGCTCATGATGCGATCATAAAGTCCTGGTGCTAAATAGCGGGGAAACATAATTAAAGGTTCATTTAGAAGCGATCGCACTGAGATATAATTTTTTTGAGTCAATGTATGAGTTGACGACAAAGCCACAACTAAGGTCTCCTTGTGAATACACTCATAGGATAGTGTGTCATCTTCCAAAGGAGGATGAGCAAAACCGACATGAATCAGGGAATCTCTCAGTGCTTGTTCCTGTTGGCTTGTAGTTAATTCTAGTAATTCTATTTTTACTTCTAGAAATTGCTCGCGAAATTTACGCAAAATCAAAGGTAATAAGTCGTAAATTACCAAACTAGTAAATCCTATTCGCAGTTTACCTGTTTCACCTCTTCCAGTTCTTTGAGTCAATGCTACTGCGGTTTCTAGTTGCACTAGTAGTTGATATGCCTCTTGTAAAAATACCTTACCAGCTTCTGTTAACTGTACTTGTCGCTTAGTTTTGCGATCAAAAAGTTTTACTCCTAGTTCTGTCTCTAACTGCTGGATTTGTTGACTCAGAGGTGGTTGAGCTATGTGCAGTTTTTCTGCGGCTTTACTGAAATGTAATTCCTCAGCTACAGCGATAAAGTAGCGCAGGTGTCGTAGTTCCATATTTTATGATACTTTATAAGTCTTAATTTCCAATAAATATATATTGGACATCTCAAAAAAGTATACATATCATACTCGTACAGAGATTTAATTGAGTAAGAGTAATGAGTGAAAAAACAATGCCAGAAAATTTAAAGAGTAAAGTTGTTACCCAAGGTGTACAGCGATCGCCAAATCGGGCTATGCTGCGAGCAGTTGGTTTCCAAGACGAAGATTTCAACAAAGCTATTGTCGGGATTGCTAATGGTTACAGCACCATCACTCCCTGTAACATGGGGATTAATAAATTAGCACAAAGGGCAGAAAGTAGCGTCAAAAATGCCGGCGCAATGCCCCAAGTCTTCGGTACTATTACCATTAGTGATGGGATTTCAATGGGAACCGAAGGGATGAAATATTCCCTAGTGTCGCGGGAAGTAATCGCTGATTCCATTGAAACTGCCTGTACAGGGCAAAGTATGGATGGTGTCCTGGCTATAGGTGGTTGTGATAAAAATATGCCCGGTGCAATGTTAGCGATCGCTCGCATGAACATTCCTGCTATCTTTGTTTATGGTGGCACAATTAAACCAGGACATTACGACGGCAAAGACTTAACCGTTGTTAGTTCCTTTGAAGCAGTTGGTCAACACAGCGCCGGCAAAATTGACGAAACCGAACTTTTAGCAATTGAACGTAGTGCTTGTCCTGGTGCTGGTTCCTGCGGAGGGATGTTTACAGCTAACACCATGTCTTCAGCCTTTGAAGCAATGGGAATGAGTTTACCTTATTCCTCCACCATGGCCGCAGAAGATGCCGAAAAAGCCGACAGCACCGAAAAATCTGCCTTTGTCCTAGTCGAAGCCATTCGTAAGCAGATATTACCCCGGCACATTATCACCCGCAAATCTATTGAAAACGCCATTTCGGTAATTATGGCCGTCGGTGGTTCTACCAATGCAGTTTTACATTTTTTAGCGATCGCTCGCGCGGCTGGTGTAGAACTAAATTTAGACGACTTTGAAACTATTCGCGGACGTGTACCCGTTTTGTGTGATTTAAAACCTAGCGGTAAATATGTCGCCACAGATTTACACAAAGCTGGTGGTATTCCCCAAGTTATGAAAATGCTACTGGAACATAACCTAATACATGGTGATTGTCTGACTATTTCCGGGCAAACCGTAGCCGAAATCTTAGCAGACATACCCGCAGAACCACGCAGCGACCAAGATGTAATTCGTCCTTGGGATCACCCCATGTATGCCCAAGGACACCTAGCCATTCTCAAAGGCAACTTAGCCACAGAAGGCGCAGTTGCCAAAATTACAGGCGTGAAAAAACCCACAATTACCGGACCAGCTAGGGTATTTGAATCTGAAGAATCTTGCTTAGATGCGATTTTGGCCAATAAAATCAAAGCTGGTGATGTGATTATTATTCGTTATGAAGGCCCCAAAGGTGGCCCCGGAATGCGAGAAATGCTGGCTCCCACCTCAGCAATTATCGGTGCTGGTTTAGGAGATGCAGTGGGATTAATTACCGACGGACGCTTTTCCGGTGGGACTTATGGTATGGTAGTCGGACACGTTGCCCCAGAAGCAGCAGTAGGCGGAAATATTGCCTTAGTAGAAGAAGGTGATAGTATCACAATTGACGCTAATGCTCGCCTATTGCAAGTAAATGTATCAGACGCAGAACTAGCTAGTCGTCGTGCCAACTGGAAACCCCCCGCACCCCGTTATACTCAAGGCGTTTTGGCGAAATATGCCAAATTAGTAGCTTCTAGTAGTGTCGGTGCAGTCACAGATTTGGACTTGTTTGCTAATTAGACATAGGAGATTGAAAAATAGACCTTTCAAAGCCTCTCTCCCTATGGGGGGAGAGGTTGGGAGAGGGGTTTTTCGGTAAACTTTATTACTTTGCAAACTTCCTCCAACTCCAAGAGGATATATAAAAAACCAAGAGTGTCCAACCCGCATGGTATAAATTTGTTTATTCTCCAAAGATATAGCAGGAGTCAGGAGTCAGGAGTCAGGAGTCAGGAGTCAGGAGTAAAACCCTCTTGTAGTGAGAGTTTCATTATTAATTGATGTCCTAACCACCCTGTCCAGGGCTATATATCTAACAATACCTTCGCCATTTTTGGTAGGTTGGGTTAAGCGACAGCGCAACGTATTTGTTGGGTTTCATGCTGATAGCTCCGCAACGCTAACGCGAACAACCCAACCTACGAATCAAGACTTTTTTGAATTTGGCTAAGGTATTGATCTAAAGAAAGATATATCTAAAGATAGATTGCAAGTTAAGCTTAAGCTCAGGCTATATTTGCTATGACAGTTAAGAAAGAAATATAAGCAATCATTGTATAGTAAAAATAACAAATTTTTATAAATTTGCGGATATGACCATTTCCTCAGCAGGATTGAATTGACGTGAATGGTTCATCTATAAAGCTTAATTTATTAGCTCGTAAACTCTCAGTCAAACTGGGAATCATCACGGCTTTTCTAGGTTTTTCTGTTTTACTAGGATGCTTCTTTAATCTGTCAGTCCTCAAGAGTGTGCTGCCAGGACTAGTGACAATGAAAGTCAACACAACTTTGGGATTTATTTTCAGTGGAATTTCTCTGTGGTTGTGGCATCAGCCTCATCAACGAAAACGATTTTCCCCTCAATTACTCTCCCAGATTTTGGCAGTTATTGTTGCGTTGATTGGTTTATTGACACTCATTCAGTATGGCTTCAACATTAATTTAAGAATTGATGAATTACTGATTAAGGAATCGATAAATGCTGTTGCCACTTTCAGTCCAGGAAGGATGGCACTAAGTACAGCCCTTTGCTTGTTTTGGATGGGTTTAGCCCTAATTTTTTTGTCAAAACGAATGATTAGCACTGCCCAAGGGTTAGCTTTAGGAAGCTTTTTAATAGCCCTGTGGGGATTGTTAGGCTACGTATTTGGAATTAGTACATTCTATTACCTGATGCCGATTACGGCTATGGCACTACATACAAGTGTAGGTTTGATATTTCTAGGGCTAGGGGTTTTATTGGCTTGCCCTGAAGGAGGTTGGATGAAGGTGGTGATGAGTCCTTACTTAGGTGGAGTCATTACTCGTAGCCTCTTGCCAGTGATTATTGGCACTCCTGTTTTGAATACAGCATTATTTATGTTAGCCCATCGAAACCATCTACTTCCACCAGAAGTTGGATTTGTAATCAGAGCAATTGTGAATATCTTTATGCTAGGTGGAGTAGTTTGGTGGAATGCTAAATATCTGAATGCAATTGATCAAAAACAACAGGAATATCAACAGGCACTGAAAGAAAGTAATGAAAATTTAGAAGTACGAGTTCAAAAGCGTACAGCCCAATTAGAAGCTGCAAATAATGCTTTGAATGAAAGCCGTTTTAAATTAAGTAATTTAATCAATACCTTGCCAGGAATTGTTTTTTCTCGTCATGCCAATGTAAATTGGACAATTCAAGATTTGAGTGATGGTTGTTTAGCCGTAACTGGCTATAGCAAAGAAGAATTATGTGGTCTTGAGGATTGCAGGTTTCAAAATTTGATTGTGGTGGAGGATTTACCTAAAATTGCAGCGGCGATTCAAACCGCTATCGCTGACAACATTTTCTACCAAGTAGAGTATCGCATTCATAGCAAATTAGGTGAAGAGAAATGGTTATGGGAAAAAGGCATAGCCACCGCAGTTGATGGGCAATTACAAACAATTCAAGGCTTTATCACTGAGATCACATCCCTCAAACAAACACAAGAAGCTCTTCGTATCAGTGAAGAACGCTGGCGATTGGCAACAAGTGCCGCCCTAGATGCTATATGGGAATGGGATGCTGCCAGCAATATGACCACATTTTCTGAACGTTGGTTTAGTTTGTTAGGAGAAAAACCCCGAAGTTTCACCATGACTAGATCAGAATGGGCTAGTCGTCTTCATCCCGATGACTATGAACGGGTAATCAAGTCTGTGGAAAATCATTTGCTCAACAAAACTCCCAAATATCACAGTGAATATCGGGTTCGTCATCAAGATGGTAGCTATAAATGGGTTGCATCTCAAGCAATTGCTCAGTGGGATCAACAAGGTAATCCGATTCGCATGATAGGGTCAATTGCAGATATTACTGAACGCAAGCAGACAGAAGAAGCACTGCGTGAGAGTGAGTCCAAGTTTCGGGAATTAGCGGAAAATATTCATGAAGTTTTTCATATCAACTCAGCAGACTTAAGTGAGATTTTATATATCAGCCCTGCCTATGAAGAAATATGGGGACGGAGTTGCCAAAGCCTATACCAAAACCCGGATTCTTGGAGTGAGTCCATTCACCCAGAAGATGGCGATCGCATTGTCGCTGCTTGCAACCGTCTAATTCAAGGTGAACCACTACAGCAGGAATATCGGATTATTCGTCCCAGTGGGGGAATTGTTTGGATTTTTGCACGTGTTTTCCCTATTTACAGCCTAGCTGGGGAAATATTACGCCATGTGGGTATTGCGGCAAATATCACCGAACGTAAACAAGCAGAACAGAAAATTTGGGAACTCAATCAGCAATTAGAGATGCGAGTCCAGCAACGCACCGCAGAACTTACCGCTGCTAACAAAGAACTAGAATCATTTTCTTACTCTGTTTCCCATGATTTACGTTCACCTCTACGCGGTATTGATGGTTTTAGCAAGGCCTTACTAGAGCGATACCAAGATCAATTAGATGAGAAAGGCAAGCATTATCTAACTCGTATCCGTAGTGGAACACAGCGAATGGGAGAACTGATTGATAATTTGCTGCAACTCTCACGGGTAACTCGTAGTCAGATGCGACTTACTCAAGTTAATCTGAGTGCGATCGCTCACGAAATCGCCCAAGAACTCAGCGAAAGCAATCCAGAACGCCAAGTAAATTGGCTCATTTCCCCCGATTTGATTGTCAGCGGCGATTATCAACTTTTAAAGATTATTCTGGAAAACCTCCTCAATAATGCCTGGAAATTTACCTCAGTCAAAATTCAGTCAAACATAGAGCTAAGTTGTATGAACTGTCACAGAAACAATACTTCTTTATTAGCCTATTTTGTCCGTGATAATGGAGTTGGCTTTGATGCCGCTTATGCTAACAAGCTATTTCAACCATTTCAACGTCTCCATACGGTGGAAGAATTTCCTGGCACAGGCATCGGTTTAGCAACTGTGCAAAGAATTGTTCACCGTCACAGAGGTGATGTATGGGCAGAAAGTTTGGTTGGGGAAGGAGCAACTTTTTACTTTACACTACATCCTTAACCTTAATGTTTTAGAATCCTGATCACAGTTATAAACTCAAGAAATTTTTTCAATTAATGCCTTTCAATTGAGCGAATTTATCGCTTATGGAACTGCAATTAATCTTTTTTACCAATCATCAGTTGTAGTTCTCTGAGTAAAAATAATGAGTGAATTCTAGAATTAATAGAAAACATAAGATATAATCCAAAAGAACATGACAGCAACAAATACACTACTTATTGTTGAGGACAACCCTGATGATGTAGAGTTAACACTACTAGCATTTGAAAAATCAGTACTCCAAGAAAATATTGTCATTGCTAGAGATGGGGTTGAAGCAATCAACTATCTATTTTCAAATGATTCAAGTGCAGATCCCTTACCAGATTTGATTTTGTTAGATTTGCAACTACCTCGAATCAATGGCTTGGAAGTTCTCCGACAAATTCGATCTCATTCTCGAACTCGATTGTTACCTATTGTGATTTTGACGACCTCTCATGAAGAGAGTGATCGGCTTCAAGGCTATGGTTTGGGTTGCAACAGTTATATCCGCAAACCTGTTGATTATGATGAATTTGTAAATGTCATACAACAGCTAGGAAAGTACTGGTTAGTTTTAAACAGTCCTCCTCCCAATACCTAATAAACTTAATTATTATGAATAATAAAATCAAAGCTCTGATTGTTGAAGACAACCGAGATGATGCCGAACTGCTTGTATTAGAGTTGGAACGTGCAAATTACGAAGTAGTCTATCAACAGGTTGACACATATGAAGCAATGGCAGAAGCTCTTGATACTCATGAATGGGATGTCATTCTCACAGATTATTCCATGCCTCTATTTAGTGCGAACCAGGCACTTGAACTAGTCAAGCAGCGTCAACTTGATATTCCTTTTATTGTAGTTTCTGGTTCCATTGGTGAGGAAACAGCCATTGATTTAATGATATCTGGAGCGCACGATTATTTACTCAAGCAAAGTTTAAATCGACTGATTCCAGCTATTACTCGTGAATTGCGAGAAGCCCAAATGCGAAGTGAACACAAGCAAGCATTGGAAAAGGTCAAATTTTTGGCTTTTTATGATGAATTAACTAACTTACCTAATCGCCATGCTTTCTTAAATACATTACAAGAATATATTCAGGATGATCATATATTTGCAGTAGTTTTTTTAGATATTGACCAATATCGAAAGATTAAATATGGCTTTGGGCATAATAAAAGTGAACAACTACTCATTGAAGTAGGAAAACGTCTGCAAGAGACTTTACGTCCTGGTGATTATTTAGCACGAATAGGAAAAGATGAATTTGCACTACTGCTAAAAAATTTCAGTCATGTCAGCGAGGCAGAAACCATAGGAAACGAAATACATCAAGTACTTGATCCTCCTTTCGAGTTGGAAGGCTTCTTAATTTATGCCTCAATTACTATTGGTATAGTCCATTCTTCAATGGATTTTAAAGAAGCAGAAGAATTTTTGCGAGCAGCAGAAATTGCTAACTACACAGCCAAGGAACAGGGATTAAAATATCCCACAGTTGTGTACAATCGCAGTATGCAAACGGAAGCATCAAACCGGTTACAGATGGAAACTGATTTAAGAAAAGCGATTAGCAATCAGGAGTTACAACTTTTCTATCAGCCAATTTTGTCCCTAAACCCTTATAAATTAGCCGGTTTTGAAGCACTAATACGCTGGAAACACCCTGAAAAAGGATGGATTTCACCCGATGAATTTATTCCCTTAGCAGAACAAACGGGGCTAATTATTCCCCTGGGTGATTGGATTTTAGAAGCAGCTTGTCGGCAGTTGACTATCTGGCAAAGTCAGTTAGCAGATTATCTACCTTTGAGTGTGGCAGTAAATTTATCAGGAGTTCAATTAAATGAACCAGAATTAGTACCAAAAATTATCCATCAATATCAATCGCTGAATCTGCATCAGCTAAAACTGAAACTGGAAATTACAGAAAGTACGTTGATGAATAATACACAAACAATCATTTCCAGTTTGGAAGCATTTCAAGCGGCGGGTATTCAGATTAGCCTTGATGATTTTGGTACTGGTTATTCTTCCTTATCTTATTTGCATGGTTTGCCCATCAATACTGTAAAAATTGATCGCTCTTTTGTATCTCGTATCCAAAAAAATGAGCGAAATTTGGGAATCTTGCAAGCGATAATTACCTTAGCCCACACTTTAGACTTAGATATAGTTGCCGAAGGAATAGAGACAGTTGAACAACGTGATAAATTGCGATCGCTAGGCTGCAATTATGGACAAGGCTATTTATTCTCTAAACCTATGCCAGCATCTCAAGTCAAGGAATGGCTTCAAAGAATCACAAGAGAACTCAGTGTTTCTTTAGTACCTATTATCCCTAATAATAGTAGATTAAGCCTCAAAGCCTAATAAAATCTATATCTAATCTCTGTATGTATAGTTGGCTAACTGGTGAATATATTCAAAATACAATTACCTCTTACTTACATAAGTTTGCCACAGAAGAACCAATATTTTTACGGCTTTTACAAATACTGGGTTGGGCAGTTAATCATCCCATTATCAGTTTAGTAATACTGCTTTTTGTGATAGCTATTCTTTGGATCATCATCAAAGGAATCGTGCGTTTAATTGAAACAGCTAGTTGGTCAATATTGAAATTTCCATTAAAATTAATTCAATCTTTGATCAAAGTGACTAATTTTACCTGGAAAACTATTACAGGTAACAATAATAATTCAGAATCAATTGCTGTCAATTCTCTAAAAATTCATCATCAACATAAACAACAAAGATTAACAGAAATTTATCGTCGTCTAGAAACCATTCAAGAAGAACAACAGCAACTCTTGCAAGAAGCAGCCGAACTAATAGCTTCAGAAACAACGGGGATCAAAATCCAAGAATTACAATTAAATCAAATCATTGCTAATTCCAGCGACTTGGAGATAACTGGCTAATAATGTCATCTTCCTGACCAGATACAAATTTAGCAAAACGTTCTGCTAATGGCAGTACAAGAACTAAAGGACTACTAAAACCTGAGAAAATATGAATTCCCTCAAATTCGGGAATAGCACCAATCAAAGGCAATTTATCCTTGCTAAATGCCACTAAACAATGATGCCAAATTCCTGGTAAATTTCCCAAAGCTGGTAAAATTTGTGTGATACTTGTTCTCAACCATCTTTCACTTGCTTCTGAGTTAACTTGGGCATGAGGATCTGTGAGAACACGACTAATTTGACCTAAACGTAAACTACCATCAACAAACTGCACTGCACCCGCATCTAAAATAGGTGGTACTATCTCGTTACCAACTTCATCCCATAATTCATCAACTTGAGTTGATTCAGTATCCAATTGAAATCTCTGCACATTAGCTGGCATTACTAAAGTATTTAACCGTAGTTCTATAGGTGGTATTTCAATGATTTCTGCATGAGAAAAATACAGCTTGATAGAAATCCCAGATGATTTTAGTAATTTGCGGCTAATTCCACCGGCACAAATAGCAATATTAGCAGTTTGGAAGATTCCAGTAGTTGTCTTTACACCTGTAAATTTTCCTGTCTTTGTATTTAAAAATTCTAATACTTGGGAAATCTCCATTTCTCCCCCAAGACGCAACATACCTTGAATGTATGCTTGTGCTGTTTTTTCTGGGTTGATATGTCCGTGTTTAACAGTTAAAGCACCAGATATTGCATCTTTATTTAGCAGTGGTTCCAATTCACAAGCTTCTTGAATACTGAGTAAACGTGGTGGAATACTAACCTGTGCATAGGATGTAGCTGTTGCTTCTGGGTTTGCATTAGTAGGAATAGTTAGTAGTAAATCTAATTCATAAAATTCAGTATCAGCATCTAATTCTTGAGATAAAATACGGTGACGGGCTATACTTTCTTGATATAGTTGGTGTGTAATTGGTGTAGTTGCTGCCCAATAAGAAATTCCACCATAACTATAGCGAGTTGCATTTTGTGGTGTTGTTTGTTGTTCTAACAAAAGTACAGAAAAGCCTTTTTTTGCTAATTCATAAGCAAGTGCTGCACCTGTAATTCCCGCACCAACAACAATCCAATCGTAAGTTTTCATAGGTTTTTGAATCTAATATTTGAATCTAATACTTGAAAAGTGGGAATTATATTATGAACATCCGTTGTGAAACTCTGTTAGACTATTCAGCAATAGCTGAGGTAAATACCCTAGCTTTTCAGGGTGAAACTGAAGCTAAACTTATTGAAAAAATTCGTTCTTCCGACAGATATATTCCCGAATTATCCTTAGTTGCAGAAATTCAAGGTAAGATAGTGGGTCATATTCTTTACAGCTATATTGATTTAGTGAATGAAGAAATTCTACCGGTTCTTGGTTTAGCACCTTTAGCAGTTCATCCAGAATTTCAAAAACAAGAAATTGGTAGCACATTAGTAAAAGCCAGTTTAGAAATAGCAGATACCAGAGGAGACGCTATAGTTATTGTACTTGGTCATCCTGCTTTCTATAGCCGTTTAGGTTTTCAGCCATCAGTTCATTATCAAATTGAGTCTCCTTTTCCAGTAGCGGATGAATTTTTTATGGTGAAAACATTGTCAAGTTATGAAAAAAAATATCAGGGTAAAGTTGTTTATCCACCTGCCTTTAATGGGGTTTGATATTCAAATTAAACTCATGACATTACTGAAAATTATACCCTGTTTTTCTAATACTGCTGCCACTCGTAAGATTAATGCTTCATTATAGGGTGCAGCTATCAATTGTACTCCTAAAGGTAAATAATTTTCTTGATTTATAGGAATTGATAAAACGGGTAAACCAATAAAAGATAATGGTTGAGTAAATAAACCCAGATGAGGACGAACGAGAATTTCTTCATCCTCTAATATCATAGTTTGTTGACCAATTAATGGGGCTGGAATTGGTGTTGTAGGGGCGATAATTATATCTACATTTTGAAATATTTCTCTAACTTTATCTCTATACCAGCTTCTAAATCGTTGGGCTTGGATATACCAATGATTAGGAATTAATGCACCTGCCAAAAACCGATCTCGCGTAGCAAAATCAAAGTCTTGGGGACGGGTTTTTAATTTATCTAAATGTAAATTTGCACCTTCACAAGCTGTAATTATGAAAGCCGCAGCCCTGGCAATTTTTGCTTCTGGTATTGTGACATATTCTGTGATATTTAAGGCTTCAGCCACTTTCTGTACTGCTGCTAAGGAACTAACCCCCCAGCAACCGCAGCAGCAGAACCACCCGAAGAACCCCCCGCAACACGATTTAAATCATGGGGATTATGAGTTGCACCATAATGGGCATTTTCTGTCACAAATCCATAAGCATATTCATCCATATTTAACGCACCAATTAGCACCGCACCAGCTTGTTTTAATTTAGTAATTGCGGTTGCGTCTTGGGTAGCAGTCGGATTTTCGGCGTTGATTTTTGCACCTGCTAATGTTGTTAAACCAGCAATATCAAAAAGGTTTTTAACTGCAAAAGGTACACCAGCTAAAACACCGGAATTTTTACCTTCAGCAATTTCTCTATCAATACGTGCTGCATCTTGTAAAGCTGTTTCTGCGGTAATAGTTGTAAAACAATTTAATTCATCATTTCTAGCAGCAATTCTGGTTAATGCAGCTTGGGTAATATCTACTGCGCTAACTTTACCTGATAACACATTTTCGGCTATAGATACAGCATCATTCATGGTTTATTTATGGTTCAAAAGTGGGTGCAATTTCTATTGATTCTGGTAAAGTAAAGTTATTTACTAATTCTGCTATTGATTTGATTCTTTCAAAATTCGCAATTACACCATCTTGATATTCATCCTTCTTTATTTCTAAATCCAATAAAATCAACATTTGTTTAACATATTCTTGAACATTAAAATCTTGATTTTCCATCTTAGTAGGGTGGGCATTGCCCACCAATATATTAATAGTATGCACTTCAATTATATTAAAACTTAAATTGACTACTCCCCAACCATTTTTTCAATATCTTTAAAATCAGGAATTTTTACCTCTTTAGCATCGCAACTACAACCCCATTTACAACTATAAACATCCTGATATTTATACTCTTCAATTAAAATAAACCATAATAAATATAGCATTTGGGTTTATTTGTAAAACAGTAAAGTTACGCAAATTAAACATTTTCAGGAAAACACATACTAGGCAGGGTAAGAGCATCTCAATTAGGCTTGACATAAGGGATGAGAGGAATCTAATGTAGAGTCAATGAAACAGGAACTGAGAACTCGAATCATATAATTGTTA
>NZ_JACJST010000024.1 GCF_014698305.1 Anabaena lutea FACHB-196
CATCTCCCCATCTCCCCATCTCCCCATCTCCCCATCTCCCCATCCCCGCGTCCCCGCGTCCCCTGCCTCATCCCCTCGAACCTTCTACCACCTCCAATAAACTCCGCAACATCCAATAAGCAGAAGTACCACCGGGATCTTGATGTCCCAAACTGCGATCGCCTAAATAACTCGCCCTGCCTTTTTTGGCTAACATGGGTATAGTTGCCTTTAACCCTTGTTCTGCCGCAGCAACAGCCCTCTGCAAGGCTTCTACAGTCCCTAAACCCTCGCTGACAGCTTGCTCAAAAGCACTTACAGCCGGAGACATCACATCTATCATAGTCTTATCTCCCAACTGCGCTTTACCACGCTCTAGTAAACCATCTAAGCCAGCCTGAAGGACTTTGAGGGTATCTTCTGTTGTTAATTCCTGCTTGCCATCTGTTGCGGAACTAGCCCTTAAAAACCAAGTTCCATAGAGGGGTCCACTGGCACCACCAATACTGGAAATTAAGGTCATGCTAACAGCTTTGAAAATGCTGCTGATGTCTTTACCTGTAAAACTCCCTAACTGACTGCTGACTTTTTTAAAACCGCGATCCATATTGATACCATGATCACCATCACCTATGGCCGCATCTAATTCTGTCAAATCTTCTTTATGATGCTCAATGACAGAAGCGAAAACCTGTAACCATTCGACAATTTGCACCTGAGTAATCATCTCACATTCCCCAGCGTAAACTTGGCGTTTTTACTGGTGCATCCCATAACCGCAGCATCTCATCATCCAACTTTAGCAGGGTAATTGAGCAGCCTTGCATTTCCAAAGATGTGATGTAGGGGCCAATTAAGTTTCGGACAATTTGTAGTCCTTGCTGCTCACAGATTTCTGCTAGTTTGCGATAGACAAGATAAAGTTCAGAAATGGGAGTCCCACCCATACTGTTAACAAATGCTAGAATGCGATCGCCTTTTTGCAGGGGTTTATTTAACAGTTCCACATCTACCCATCTGTCTGTGGCTTCGTTCCACTCCCGCACTGTGCGACTGTAGGCGGTATCATCAGTGAGCGAGTTCACTAAAATCTCTGTAATCTCATCGACTGATTTCATGGCAACTCTCTCTCTACCAGGTTCTCCATGAATCCCAATCCCTAATTCTATTTCATCATCTCCCAAAGCAAAAGTCGGCGTACCTTTCATTGGCACTGTACAAGAACTGAGGGCAACTCCCACACTCCGTCCATGCAAATTTACCTTTCTACACAAGGAAGCTAATTGCTGCAAATCATAACCTTGTTTTGCGGCTGCACCACAAATTTTTTCCGCCAGCACTGTTGTTCCTACACCTCTTCTGCCTTGGGTATACAAACTATCTTTCACAGCTACATCGTCATCAATGATAATATTTAGCGTGCGGATGCCTTCACTTCTGGCTAATTCCGTCGCCATTTCAAAATTCATCAAATCGCCACTATAATTTTTGACGATATAAAGAATACCAGCACCACCATCTACCTGCTGCGCTGCGGCTAACATTTGGTCAGGTGTGGGTGAAGTAAAAACTTCTCCAGGACAAGCAGCATCAAGCATTCCTTCACCAACAAAGCCAGCGTGCATTGGTTCGTGACCACTTCCACCCCCAGAAATAATTGCTACCTTTCCCTGCATAGGTGCATCGGCACGATAGACAAAAGTTGGCTCATAATTTACCTTAATTAAATCACCATGAGCCACAGCCATTCCTTCTAGACTTTCCCTAACAAAGTCTTCCGGTTGATTAATCAGCTTTTTCATAATTCATATTCAAAGGGGCTAAAAATCAGAATAACCGTTCATAGCACCACTATTCAGTATTTTTGCTGATGATTACCCTTGAGATTAGTAAACTATAGGAATCCTAAATGATTTCTGATAGCTTGCGTGGCGTAGCCATAAAATATCCAAGTATTGTAGGTAGGGCTATGCCTTACAAAACCCGCATATTGTGGGCAATGCCCACCCTACGTATATGTTCAAAAATCAAATATTAGTCCTGTTTCACCTGTCACCTGCTATACCAATTATCTGCTTTTGATATTCTGCTTCAGTCATCAATTCATCAGTAGATTCTACCCTATCTAAAAACACTTTTCCTTCCAGATGATCATATTCATGTTGAAAAATTCGGGCTACAAAATCAGTTAATTCTTGCTTTTGCAAATTACCATTTCTATCTGTATATTCAATTTCAATTTTTTGATATCTAGGAACTAAACCCCTAATTCCCGGAACACTTAAACAACCTTCCCAACCTTTGACGACTTCAGTTGAGTGAGAAATGATTTGGGGATTAATCATTGCTGTTGGTTCCATTTCTGGCGCATGGGGATACCGAGCATTAGGACGGGAAGCAACAATAAATAAACGATAAGATTCTGCTACTTGGGGAGATGCAATTCCTACGCCGTTAGCTTGGGCAACAGTGGCGATTAAATTATCGATTAGTTGTTGGATACGCTGATCTTGAATATTTTCAATCTCAACTGCTTTTTGGCGTAATATCGGATTACCTAATTGAATAATTGGCGCTAATTCAGTCATGAAATCAACTCCTGTAAATTGGGATTTAATCTTGATAAATATCTGAAATCAACTTTCATTCCTGATGGGTAAAGGTGCAGGTTTAACTGTAACTTGAGTTAGTTGCCCATTTCGCTCTACTTGGATTGGTAATGGACTGCCAATTTTGCTATTTTCCACTAGCTTTTGTACTTCCTCTACTTTATTAACAGGTTGGTTATTAATGCTTTTGATGACATCACCAAAGCGGAGTCCACCAATTGCTGCTGGTGAGTTAGGAACAATTTTCAATAATAAAACTCCTTGATCTGCGACTAAATTCACGCGATCGCCAAATGTACTAATAACTTTTTCCTTAACTTCAGGTGTCAGCGTCACCATTTGAATACCCAAATATGGATGATCCGCCCTACCTTTAGTAATTAATTCCTGAGATATTTTCTGCACTGTATTAATAGGAATTGCAAATCCTAAACCTTGAGCGCCTTGGATAATTGCTGTATTCATTCCTATCACTTCACCACGAGCATTTAGTAGTGGTCCACCAGAATTGCCGGGGTTAATTGCTGCATCTGTTTGTAAATAGTCTACACGTTTATCAGTAGCGCCAATCTCACTACCAGAGCGACCCATAGCACTGATAATTCCAGAGGTGACAGTGTTATTTAAACCCAAAGGATTACCAATGGCAATCACCGGTTCTCCGGGTTGTAAAATATCGGAGTTACCGAGAGCTAAGGTGGGTAGGTTATTAGCGTCAATTTGAATCATCGCTACATCCGTTACTGGATCTTCACCCAAGACTTTACCGTTAAAAGTGCGTCCATCTTTGAGTGTAACTGTTACTCTATCAGCGCCGTCTACTACGTGGGAATTAGTCAAAATTTGCCCAGAGGAATTAATTATAAATCCAGATCCGCTACCTCTTTCAACTCTTTGTCTTGGTTGTGGGACTCTATCACTGAAAAACCGCTGGAAAAATGGATCGCCAAATTCTTCCGCTGGTTGAGATGTGATTGTTCGGGTAGAATCAATGCGAACCACAGCACCACCGACATTTTGTACTACTTTAACTATAAAGTTAGGATCTCCAGAGGAGGAAATCATGGCAGGAGGAGCCACTACTGGGATATTCTGACCTTGAGGAATATTTTGTTCGGCTTCTAAAGTCTTGCTATTCATACGGGAACAGCCACCAACAAGCACAACTGTTAAACCAGTTAACATCCACCCTCTTGCTTTGGTTCCCAATGTGTGGAACAAAAACTTAGTATCCATATTTCTGGGTGTTAAGTGATGATTATTCGTCTTCATGTGTACTTTATTCTCCGTGTTAGACCCTGAGTGGTAGGATATTGGCTACTTGGTGTAGACCAGATTAATTACAGTTTAAAGTTAAATGATTGCTTGCTCTTTCTTCTATTGTGGCAATTAGCAGCTATCTCGTCCCACCTGTGAAACTTGGATTAAAATAATTCGTAATTCGTAATACTAAAAGCCTTGTTAAATAAAGGTTTCAGATTTTGCTCTGCTGAGTGTGATGAATTTCTGATTAAGTCTAGTCTCACGCAAAGGCACAAAGGAATTTTTTAGCATCTTTACGTTTTTTACAGATTTTTGCCAGTTCAGTTAAGAAAATGGTAGGTTGGTTGAGTTAAGCAACAGCACAACCGAAAAGCTCTGATAATGTGCATTTTTGGGCTTAAATGGACTGTATTACCCCATATTTGAGGAAAACTGATGACGATAAGCCAGGAGAAAAGAGTATGAAAGTAAGACAAGAAATTTTTGATACTTATTGGCGATTTTCTGCTATGCGCCAAGAAGTATTTTTCAACAAACTTAAAAATGCACCACCACCCTGGACAAGTGATCCTATTCTTAATACTTATAAGTTTTGTAATGCTTATCGAGTAAGTGATCGGGTTTCTCAATATCTGATCAAAAATGTAATTTACGATGATAATAGAAGCAAAAATGAAGAAGAAGTGTTATTTAGGATTTTGCTATTTAAAATTTTCAATAAAATAGAAACATGGGAATATTTAGAAAGCAAAATAGGAGATTATATTACTCTGTCTAATTTTGATTTAGACATATACTCTAACATATTACAAGAAGCTATGAATCTTGGATATGTGATTTATACAAGTGCATATATGTCTTGTGCTAGTAAAGAGTTTGGTTATGATAAAAAACACCAAAATCATTTGGCATTAATTGATAAAATGGTTGTCAAAGATAAGGTAATTAATCCCATAGTCAAAGCTAAAAGTTTTGAAGAGATTTTTCATATTATTGAATCATATCCATTGTTAGGTAAGTTTATGGCTTACCAATTAGCAACAGATATTAACTATAGTGAAGTTATCAACTTTGATGAAAACAGTTTTACTATAGCAGGGCCAGGAGCAGAACGTGGTATTAACAAGTGTTTTCTTGATACCGAAGGAAAAAGTTATGCTGATGTCATTCATTGGATGACAGAAAATCAAGAAAGTGAATTTCAGCGTTTAGGTTTAAATTTTCAATCACTCTGGGGTCGTCCGTTACAAGCTATAGACTGTCAAAATCTTTTTTGTGAAACTGATAAATACTGTCGAGCCGCATTTCCTGATTTAAAAAGTAATCGCAAAAAGATAAAAGCTAAATTTACTCCAACGCCTCAACCAATTGATTATTTTTATCCGCCTAAATGGTGTATTAATGATAAAGTTCAAGAAACTTTAGCACAGAGATTACCAACATTAGAAATTCCTACTTTGCAACATAATTGTCAGCAATTATCTTTAGAGTTAGATTCTTTGCTGGAAACTACATCTGATCAATCTGATAAATTATCTAAATCTCATAAACAATACAAGCAGGAGACTCAGAAGAAAAAATCAAAATTTTTGCAAAATCCAGATACAGAAAAATCTCAACAGTTGTGCCTGTTTAATGTCTTATAGGATTTACAAATCAAGAGTAATTCAAAGGAAAGTATACTGGCATGGAAAAATATGCCAAGATTAATGGAAATTATCGCTACTTACTGGGGCGTAAATGGGATGCAAATTTGCAGCAAGTTACTTTTGTCATGCTTAACCCAAGTACGGCCGATCATGAACAAGATGATAGGACACTCACGAGATGTATTAAGTTTGCTCAATGTTGGGGTTATGGTTCTCTTGAAGTGGTTAATCTATTCGCTTATCGTGCTACAAAACGCCCTCATCTTCTCCTAGCAGACGATCCGGTAGGACCAAAAAATAACTACTATATTCAATTAGCAACAAACCGCGCTGAGGCAATTATTGTGGCATGGGGAGGGAGTAAGTATCCCAGAATTATGAACCGGAATGAAGAAGTGCTAAGTCTAATTTGTGGCAAAAATATCGATTCTCTAGGTCTTTTAACAAAAGATGGACATCCACGCCATCCGCTATATCTTCCACTGAGTACAGAAAGAAAGCCTTTTCTTAGTGCTTTACCATAGTAATAGTTAAAACAGAAACTCTAACAATGAGACTGTTTATTTCTCATCATATTTGTATGTTATTTCGGTGAGAATACTAGTAATCAACAAGTTTAAAATTTAAGGAATTGTATTATGAATTTTGCTGAATATCAAATACAAGCATTAAATACAGATCAGATTCCTGCTGTTGAAGGTACTGAATTAATCATACCGCTACTAGGTTTAGTTGGTGAAGTTGGTTCACTGATGACAGAATATAAAAAACATTTACGCGATGGTGAAGCACACAAATTATTTAAAGAAGGAATTGCAGAAGAATTGGGAGATATGCTTTGGTATATTTCCAATATAGCCAGTAAATTTAACCTTAATTTGGAAGAAATCGCAGAAAATAATCTGACAAAGTGTAATGATCGGTGGGGATGGAGAGATTCAACAGAAACAGATAATAAAAATACAAGTTACAGCTTTGATAATGATTTTCCCGAACATGAAAGTTTACCAAGACAATTTGAAGTAGAAATTACAGAGGTAAGCAAAGATAACTCAATCAAAATGAAGGCATTTGTCAACAAAGAACAGATAGGAAATGACCTAACTGATAATTCCTATAAAAGTGATGGCTACCGCTTTCATGATATTTTTCATTTTTCCTACGCCGCAGTTTTAGGTTGGTCTGTAGTTACTCGTAGTATTCTTAAACGTAAGCGCAAAAGTAATCCCCTTATTGACGAAGTTGAAGATGGAGGTCGTGCAGTAGCTATTGAAGAAGGTATATCAGCACTTGTATTTAGCTATGCTAAAGATCACGGTTTCTTAAAAGGCGTTTCAACATTAGATTACCAACTATTGAAGACTATCAAAAATATGACATCTCATTTAGAAGTTTCTTGTTGTTCGCTAGGAGATTGGGAGAAGGCTATTTTGATGGGTTATGATGTCTGGCGACAAGTAGAAAAAAATCGGGGAGGAACGGTAGTTGTTGACCTTGATGCAGGCTTTATAACTTATCAAATAGGTGTAAGTTAAAGTAACAAGTCTAGTTGGCATTTTGTCTCTGTTAATATAAAACTTTCATTTAACCATATCTTGAGGAAATAAAAATGAGTTTTTGGTCATCACAAACTTTGCGTTCTCGTCTTCCTAGTTTAATTGAACCATTTAATGATGATCAAATTGAGTCTGCATCATACCAATTGTGTTTAGGGGAAGAAGTTTATATTTCACCCCTTCCTGATACACCTCTGAAAGAACGAAAAAAAATTCCTCTTAGCGAGAAAGAAACTGTTCCTATCCCTCCAGGACAGTTTGCATTTCTAATAACTTCTGAAAAAATCAAAATTCCTAACAATGCACTTGCATTTATTTCAATTAGATTTAAATTTAAATCAAAGGGCTTGATTAATGTTTCAGGTCTTCATGTAGATCCTGGTCATTGTGGCAAATTAATTTTTGCTGTTTATAATGCTGGACCTCTTCACCTTCATATAGAAAGAGGTGAAAGGGTTTTTTCTATATGGTATGCAGACTTAGATAAAGAAGATGATAATCCACGAAATAAGATCGGTTATAGTTCAATTCCGTCAGACTTAATGAATAGTGCTGATTTAGTTTCTTCTCTTCCTGCTTTGGTAAAACGTTTGGATGATCTAGAGAAGAAAGTAGAGAATTATTCTATTAAACAGGCTTTTGTCATTACGATTGCTGTTGGGGTTCTACTTACTTTAGCAAAGCCAATAGCGGAAATATTTATACAGCCATTACTAAATATGATTAAATCTTCTCTTACCATCTATTAATTTTCAATTAGCGAAATGAATCTAAGCTATCGCTAAGATGATATAAGTCACGAAATAAACGAGGTGAAGTCATGACAGTAAAAGAAGAAATAATCAAAGAAATTTCTCAAACCCCTGACTTTTTAATCCAAGAAGTATTAAATTTCTTACTGTTCATTAAAAACAGGTTTAAGCAAAGAGTTTCCGAAAATCAAACTGGAGATTTTACCGATACCTTAGCATCCCAATCTTTTTTTAATTTCATTGATGAGGTGAGTAGCCAAATTCCTCAATCAGAATGGGAAAAGCTACCATCGGATATGTCAAAAAATTTAGACCACTAAGTAGCTTGGCACAATTAAATATAAAACCTCTCTCCAAACCTCTCCCCTACCTCTCCCTAACCCTCTCCTACAAGGAGAGGGAAAAGGAATAACTTTTAATACTGGAGAGGCTTTGACTCCCCCTTCCCTGGTAGGGAAGGGGGTTGGGGGGATAGGTTTATATTATATTTTTTAACGCCCACTTACTTATCTATAGGATATCGAATTGCATTAGCACTTAAAGATATTTCGGCTTTAAAGAATCGCATTCTTTTGGATAAGTTGCAAAAAGGTGTTTAATTTAAAGTAGTTTCCGCAAAGATGCAAAAAATACCCAGATTCTAGACTTCTCAGAGAAGCCGGGAGTCTATCTGTTGTTACAAAATTTGTTACCATTATCCTTCACCAGCTGTATCTCAGATTTATGAAATTAGTTTGCGCTCAAAGCGATCTCAGTACCAACCTCTCACTCGTCAGTCGTGCAGTACCATCAAGACCAACTCATCCCGTACTTGCTAACGTACTGCTGCAAGCGGACGCTCAAACTAACCAAGTCAGCTTAACAGCCTTTGATCTCAGCTTGGGTATCCGCACCAGTTTTAGTGCTGAAGTCTTAGAAGGGGGAGCGATCGCACTTCCTGCTAAACTACTTGTAGACATCACCTCTCGTCTACCAGAAGGCGAAATCACCTTAGACGATGAATCAGGGGACAACACCGGAGAAGGTATCATTGTCACTCTCAAACCCAAAAGCGGCAAGTATCAAGTCCGCGCTATGGGAGCAGAAGAATTTCCCGAATTACCCATAATTGAAAATTCAGAAGCAATTCACCTCACCACGGCTGCTTTAATTGAAGGACTAAGAGGTTCATTATTTGCTACTAGTGCTGATGAAACCAAACAAGTTCTCACGGGTGTGCATTTAACAGTTAAACAAGACACCTTAGAATTTGCAGCGACTGACGGACACCGTCTAGCTGTGCTAGAAACAACTAATGAGCGTCCGCTGGAGGGTAGCAGTCAACTTGAGGTAACAGTACCAGCGAGAGCATTACGGGAACTACAACGGATGTTAGCTCATAGTTCCTCAGAGGAAACTGTAGCCTTATATTTTGATCAAGGTCAAATAGTGTTTGCTTGGCAAAATCAACGCCTAACCAGCCGAACTTTAGAAGGACAATATCCCGCCTATCGGCAATTAATTCCTCGCCAATTTGAGCGACAAGTTACTATTGAAAGGCGGCAATTTATTAGCACTTTAGAGCGAATTGCTGTGTTAGCAGATCAGAAAAATAATATTGTCAAAGTTAGCATTGATAACGCCAATCAAGAAATTACCTTATCTTGTGAAGCCCAAGATGTGGGTAGTGGTACAGAATCTATGCCGGCACAAATATCTGGAGAAGATATAGACATTGCTTTTAATGTCAAATATTTAATGGAAGGTTTGAAAGAGTTACCATCTTCAGAAATCCAAATGCACTTAAATCAAAGTCTCACTCCAGTAATTTTTACACCTTTGGGCGGTTTAAAGATGACTTATTTAGCTATGCCTGTGCAATTGAGAAATTAGGAATAATTCAATTTTGGATTAATTTTGGATTAACTCGTTTCCAGTTTCCAACTGGGAATACTATCACAGAGGCTCTGCCTCTGCTATGATTAAAGGCAGAGCCTTCTAAAATTCATTCCCATACAGAGCATGGGAACGAGAATAAAGAGAATACAGTTTTTTTAAATATAAAATCCCAAATCTAAAATCTAAAATTGTTAGGTGATGTGGAAAATGGGAATTTCAATCCAGAATTCTGTACCTACATTTGGTTGTGAATCACATTTAAATATACCACCGTGTTTTTCCACCACAATTTGATAACTAATTGATAACCCCAAGCCAGTACCTTTACCCACTGGCTTAGTAGTGAAAAAGGGGTCAAATATTCTTGCCTTTTGAGCGTCCGGCATTCCTGGCCCATTGTCACTAATACGAATTACTGCACTTTGCACATTTTCATTCATTTCCCCTATGGAAGTACAAATAGTAATTTTCCCTGACAGAAGATTTTCTGATTTAAATGTTCTGTAACTTTCTAGGGCATCAATTGCATTACTTAAAACATTCATAAATACTTGATTTAGTTGTCCAGCATAACACTCTACCAAAGGTAAATTGCCGTATTGTTTGATTATTTGAATGCCCGGACTTTCGGGTTTGGCTTTTAAGCGATGCTGCAAAATCAGCAAAGTACTATCAATGCCATCATGAATATTCACCTCTTTCATTTCTGACTCATCAAGGCGTGAAAAGTTTCGCAAAGATAAGACAATTTGCCGAATTCTGTCAACTCCAATTTGCATAGAAGATAAACTTTTTGGTAAATCTTCAATCAGAAATTCTAAATCCAATTCTTCTGCCCGTTCCACAATCTCTGCACTGGGTTCTGGGCATTCCTGCTGATAGAGATGGAGCATACTGAGTAAATCTTCAGCATATTCATTGATATGAACAAGGTTGCCAGAAATAAAATTAACTGGATTATTAATTTCATGGGCAACACCGGCTACAAGTTGCCCTAAAGAAGACATTTTTTCCGTTTGAATAAGTTGGGTTTGAGTTGATTGTAATTCATGCAGAGTTTGTGTTAGTTGTTCCGCTTGTTGCTGAGTTTTTACCAGTAATTCAGCTTGTTGAATTGCTACCCCAAGTTGCGCTGCAATTTGACTCATGAAGTTAACTTCAGAGGTTTTCCATTGACGGGGTCCGGTGTGTTGATAAGTACAAAGCAAACCCCAAAGTTGTTTTCTGATAAAAATAGGAGCTAACACAAAGGCATGAATTTGAAACTGCTCTAAATTATCGACATGACAAGGAGTAAATCCCATTTGGTAGATATCATCTACGGCAAAGGTTTCATTATTTCGGTATCTTCCTCCTTCTGTATCTTGTAAATATGTATCATTCCAAATTGTATTGATCCCAAGTTTAGATTCATTGAACCAGTTGGGACTAGCAGCTTCAAAATCACCAACAAATTCCCCACCCCAATCAGCAGCGAATTTATAGACAGAAACGCGATCAGCTTTGATTAATTGACAAACTTCTTTAGTAGTTATTTTAAAAATAGTATCTATATCAAGAGACTTACGGATCTTGTTAATGACTCCAAACACAGCTTGTTGCTGCTCAGAAGTCTTTTGCATTTCTAATGTTCGCTTGTGGACTTGTTTTTCTAAATTCTCATTAAAACCTTGCACCTGTTGATAAAGTTCATACTGCTGAATTGCGGAAGCAAAATGTTTACCAATTTCTCCAGCTAGTTCGATTTCTTCATCTGTCCATTTTTCAGCTTGTTCTTGTTTAGATTCGCGCCACAAGTCAAAAGATAACCGGGGGTAAAGTTGTCTGTTATCTGGGTCAAATTGACCAGCCCAAAGAGTTTCTATTTCTATTTCCTTGCGAAAAATAGTTAAATAGCCTACTAATTCTTGCCGATAGTGGAGGGGAATCATTAAGAGGCTGCGGATTTTTGTGGGTTTAAAGGCAAGTTGCACAATTCGCAAATTGGAATTTTGGTAAATATCAGGAATTGCCCAAATGTCGTATTCACCAGATTTGTAATGTTCCTGCCAGACACTATACTGCTCTAGAAGTGGATATATATTTGGGTTGGGAATAACTGGTTGCTGTCCGCATACATAAAGCTGGAGGCAGTTGCTACCAGGAATTAAACATTCTGTGAGAGTTTTAAAGTTGTTATGTTGAAAATCAAAGGCATTATATCTGATACATAACCTGCCACCAACACCATGAAAGGCAGCAACTGTGGCTTCTAAAGCTGGTTGTAAGACAATTGTCGGTAATGAATGTAGAAGGGTGGCAATGCGGTTAATTATAGCTTCTCGTTCGGATTGGGCGCGGGCTTGGGTGAGGAGATTACTTTGTGCGATCGCTACAGACAACTGCTCTACTACCATCTGCATCGCCTCTAGTTCATATTCTGCCACATCACGAGCTTGAGAATGATGAGATACTAACAATCCCCAAAGTGCATCTTGATGGATAATCGGTGCAACTACAGAAGACTTAACCCCCATAGCCGTTAAATATTCTACATGACATGGATCTACTGAACGATAAAGAATATCTTCAGAGATAATTTCCCCCGTTTCTAAGTTATGCTGCGGACTTTGAGCAATCTGTCTAGAATCAACATTTACTACAGAACGCACCCGCGACTTAATAAACATTTCACGGGCATGAAGGGGAATGTCATCAGCGGGGAAATTCAACCCCAATAAGGACGGTAAACGATTTTCATAAATTGATTCAGCAATAACCTGACCACTACCATTTCCATGGAATTTGTAAATCATTACTCGGTCAGTTCCCAGTAAAGACCGAACCTCCGCTGTTGTAGCTGTGATAATATCTTCTAATTCTAAAGACTGCCGAATGCGATTTGTAATCCGACGGAATAAGTTTTCTTTTTCCATACCTGTCCTCAGGTCTAATGGAGGGATGGAGGCCATTGCTTTAATCAAATAATTTAGTATCTTACTATAGTAAGCGATTCACCTTAATCGTATTTTTAGATTTTACCCATGTCTTTGTCTTCAGTAAGATTACGGTCAAACGATTTTGGACTTTGGACTTTGAATGGATGAGGTTAAAATCACCCTGCTAATCTTTTAATCTTGATCTTAACAGGCAACAGAATTCTCTCACATATCATGTAGTTGGATTGCTATAAGAATTTTCAGTCACCTGTTAAGTAGTCATCTAAACCTTCACAATGTCAGCAAAGCGAATTTTTAGATAATCATCTTCCATTTTTGCTCCTGATGGTTGAAGTGCTGCTAAAGCCTGCGGTAAAACCAAATTACGGCGATGATTACCAATAGTAATATTTAATTCATCGCCACTTTTACTGAGTTGAACTTGATTTTTGGGAATGCCCGGTAAATAAAGTTCCAAGCTGTATTGGTTATTTTCTTGCACAACTCTGATAGTTGTTTCTTTGTAATAAATCTGAGTTGGATCTTCATCTGGGTAAAGTGTTTCTTTGAGTCTTTCTAATGCTGCTAAACCGCACATTTCCTCCGAATAAAGAGGTACTTCCTTCACAGGTAAGGGGTGGAAGTTTTCATGAATTTCTTGGCGATATTGTTCTTGATTTTCTTTCCAACGTTGGAAGAAGGGATCTTCAACTTGTTTAGGAATAATGCGATTAGCAATAATTAAATCGGTAGCCACATTATACAAACTCAAATAAGCATGAGCGCGGAGAGATTCTTTAATCACCATCTTTTCGGGGTTGGTGACAAGACGGACTGAGGTTTGAGTATTGTCAGTCAATACTTTTTCTAAAGCTTCTATTTGTTCATAAAACTCATAAGGAGCATCCATTACTTCTCTATCTGGTAACGAAAAACCAGCAATTGGTCTAAAAATAGGCTCAACTAAAGGTCTAAGTGCTACCGAGATGTTTTGAAAAGGTTTATAGAAGCGCCGCATATACCAGCCGCCGACTTCTGGTAAACTCAACAAACGTAGAGCCGTACCAGTCGGAGCCGAGTCAATAATTAAAACGTCAAATTCCCCTTCGTCATAGTGACGTTTCATTCTTACCAAGCCGAATATCTCATCCATTCCCGGTAAAATGGCTAATTCTTCGGCTTGTATCCCCTCTAAACCCCGTGCTTGTAACACTTGAGTAATGTAACGCTTCACCGCACCCCAGTTACCTTCTAATTCTTGGAGCGCGTCGAGTTCTGCTCCCCACAAATTGGGGCGGACTTGTCGGGCATCATGTCCCAATTCTAGATCAAAGCTGTCGGCTAGTGAGTGAGCAGGGTCTGTACTTAAAACTAATGTGCGGTAGCCGAGTTCTGCACAACGCAATCCCGTTGCAGCCGCGACTGAGGTTTTACCTACCCCACCCTTGCCGGTCATTAAAATTACTCGCATGGATGATTCTGTCCTGCCTGAATTTTGTTTACATTTATTTACATTATCCGTTGTTTAAGGAAAAGAAGTGCTGCTTTAGTACATCTAAACGTGAACAATGCCAATAATCGATGTGGGAAACTATCAAATCATCAGCATTGAGACGTAATTCACTCCAACCTGAGATAGATATGCGTGGTTTCCAGGGAAGAGGAGAATTCCAATTCAATGTCCACTCGCTTTTAATGATGTCTTCTTGGCGTTGGATGTTATGCAAATCCATTTTTAGATTTAAGAAAAAAGTCTGAATGAATTTAATCATCCATTTATAAAGTTCTAAACCACGAAATTTAAAAACCGGATCTTGAAAATAAACATCAGGAGCATAAATGCTGTAAGTTTGATCAACTGGAAATCTTTGATAGTCGGCTTTGAGAATTTCAATAATGTCCATAATAGGGAATAGGGAATAGTATTTGTAGGGTGCGTTAGGCAAAGCTGTAACGCACCATTAATCAAGTTTACAGTGCGCGTTACGCGATCGCTCTAAGCGTAGCCATCGCACCCTACGTATCTTTAAATTAATAATTTTGTTGATGTCATGTTGTAGGTTTAGCAGTGCTAAACCCCTATGGACAGTGTGGTTTTTTGATAATACATATTTGGTGTTATCTGTCAATGCGTAAATTCTATTATAGAATAAGGCAATTCATGAATTGCCCCTACAGCCGTGTAGTAGGTTAGTTTGTACGTAATCATTACCCAACACAGTTTTAAGAATGTGGGATTTTGTTCCTCAGCCCAACCTTGTAAAGAACATTTCCCAGATGCTACCGTCTACAAGTTGACGCAATAGTACACGGAGTGCATGAACCATGAAGCGCAGATACAAAAAAAGCTTCCAGAAATCAATCATCAGTCTCAGTTTACTTCCCACCTTTCTCACCCCCTATTTCGTCAGCGCTACCCCACCCCGAAACCCAGATAAAACCGTCAATTGTGAAATTCTCGTTGTTGGTGGTGGACTATCCGGTGCAGCGACAGCTTATGAGGGGTTACTTGCAGGACGGACAGTTTGCTTAACGGAAATTACTGACTGGTTGGGTGGACAAATCTCCTCTCAAGGTACATCTGCATTAGATGAAAGACCAACTCAACGGGCTAAACAATTCTATTCTCGCGGATATTTGGAATTACGAAACCGCATTCAACGCAAATATGGCCAACTTAACCCCGGTGACTGCTGGGTAAGTGACTCCTGCTTTCTTCCTCGTGATGCTCACAATATTCTTACCCAAATGCTCAAAGATGCAGAAAAGCAGGGTAAAGGAAAGTTGCAATGGTTTCCCAACACCGTAATTAAAGAATTAGGAATTAGTGCTGATGGTAAAATTATTAACAACGCCACAGCTATTCAACATCAACCCACAAAAGGCGCACCACCTCTCAACACTTTTCCTTTATCTCAAACCATTGAAGATGCTTATCGCTACGAAAACTCATCTCGGTTGAGTAAAGCGATTATTCGCTTTGTCCCCAAACAATCTCAAAAAAATGCCTCAAAATGGTACGTTATCGATACCAGTGAAACTGGGGAAATTATCGCTTTAGCAGATGTTCCTTATCGTCTGGGTATTGATGCACGCTCTTACCTGGAACCTTCCTCTTCTAGCACCACTAATGATCCTTATTGTACTCAAGGTTTTACCTACACCTTTGCAATGGAGGCGACTAAGGAACCGCAACAGCAAGCAATGCCCCCATTTTACTCACAATATGCACCATATTTCAGTTATGAATTAGCGCGACTGGCGAATTTTGATTTAGTGTTTACCTATCGTCGCATTTGGAGTCCTCAACAAGGAAAACAAATGAAATTTGGTGGTATTAATTTTACTGTTCCTACTCCAGGGGATATCTCTATGCAAAACTGGACTTGGGGTAATGACTACCGTCCAGGAACTGAAGATGATAATCTCATTTATACTCGTCAACAGTTGCAAGCCAGTGGCCAGTTACAACCCGGTGGTTGGATGGGGGGATTAAGAACTGAAACTTTCCGCAAAGGTGAAGAAAATGCTCTTTCCTATTTTTATTGGTTATATGCGGGAACTACGGATTCTCAATTAGGTGATGGGGTAAAAAAACCGTACCCAAATAATCGGTTGTTAACGGGTTTAAATTCCCCAATGGGAACAGTACATGGTTTATCGAAATATCCCTATATGCGGGAAGGAAGACGCATTATTGGCCGTCCGAGTTGGGGACAACCAGAAGGTTTTGGGATTTGGGAAGTTGATATTTCTCGCCGCAATTATAATGACGAATATTACCGTCAAACTTTGCCAGCAGATATGTATCGCCAGTTAAAAGCGACACTGGCTGGTTTAGAGGCTACTTCTGTAATTAGGGGTGAAGTTTCTCCTGATAAAGCTATGCGGCGAAGTCGTTCGACAATTTTCCCTGATGCTGTAGGTATCGGTCACTACGCTATTGATTTTCATCCTTGCATGACAAAAAGTCCAGCAGAAGCACCTGGTAATACGGAACGTGCAGGAGAAAGACGTGGTGCGGGACAAGCTTATCCTTTCCAAATTGCTCTGCGGGCGATGATTCCCCAAAAGATTGATAATTTATTAGTAGGTGGTAAAAGTATTGCTACTAGTCACATAGCTGCTGCGGCTTATCGGGTACATTCTTTCGAGTGGTCTTCTGGTGCGGCTGCGGGAACTGTGGCTGCTTTTGCTCTCAAACAGGGAATTGCACCTTACCAATTAGTTGATGAGTTACCTAAACAGGAACCGCAACTACAAGTTCTCAAACGTCTGTTGGAGCAAAATGGTAATCCCACGGCTTTTCCTGATACTTCCATTTTTAACCAAAATTGGGATGATTGGCGGTAATATCGTGTCTGGTTGAATACTTATTATTGGGGTGATGGGGAGTTGGGGTGATGGGGAGACGCGGAGATGGGGAGACGCGGGGACGCGGAGAAAATGAAGAATAACTTAATTACCTATTCCCAATCCCCAATCCCCAATCCCCAATCACCGCTGACAATGGATTAAACTAGTTTTTGTAGTCTGGGTTTGTCAAACCTCTTTTTTGACTAAAAAGAAGCAAAGACGCAAAGAGCAATCCTGCTGAAGATAGAAGCACTTGCTTACAAGCCCCCGACTTCAGTCGTGGAGACAAAAGAATCTGTTCCTGGTTTGAATCTTCTAGCTGTCTTCTATGGGATTTTCCCCTGTCTTCGCGTCCCTGTGTCCCCCTGTCCTTTTCAATTATTGTTCTATGCTTACAAGACTAACAGCTGTTTATGGCATGGCAACAGCGCCAACAGTAACACCTGATCGAGTTAATCAAGTTACTCGCAAAACTTATCCAAATTACAAAGTGATTGTATTGAATGACGATTTCAATACCTTTCCCCATGTGGCTGAGTGTTTGCTCAAGTATATTCCGGGAATGTCGAGCGATCGCGCTTGGGATCTCACAAATCAGATACATTACGAAGGACAAGCGATCGTTTGGGTAGGCCCCCAGGAACAAGCGGAACTATACCACCAACAGCTGCGACGGGCTGGTTTGACTATGGCTCCTCTGGAAGCAGCATAATTATGGGCAAACCCACGGATGGTAGACTAGTCTGGAATCACTCCACCCACATTTCTGGTCTAATCCCAATTTTAGAACGTCTATGTCAACAAGACGGCATTCACACTGTAACACCGGCAGTCATTGGGCGAGCCAGAGGTCATTGTCCAAAAATGCAGTTGCGTGTGTCTGTACCCATTCGCGGGGGTTATAAAGTCATCGCACGGCAGGGTAAGACGGTACAAGAGGTATTTGTTCTCACGACTTTGGAACTGGATCAACTGGAAATAGCGATCGCGATCGCTATGAAAATTACATGAATACGACCATTAACAAAGGGAAGAGCCACATATTCTCCTCCCTTTATTTTTGATTATTCCTCAACTTCATGCACCGCAAATTTATGTAATGGTAAACTTAGGATACAAGAAAAAGTTAAAAAATATGATAACGCTGTAGTAATTTTCACTGCCATTGCTAAACTTTCCCAGTTTGGTAAAACTGTTTTTTCAATCCCAAAAGCCACGCAGTAAACCAGCCAGTAAGCAAAGCTCATTCTCAAAAGAATTTCTTCTGTTTCTTGGGCATCGTCTTTTTGTTGCTTCTTGTCATCCCACAGTAAAAACAGCCCCATAATACAAGCTACGGAGGAAACAGCAACTACAAATTCATGACAAAATAAATTTACAGAGTCCATTGCCTTGATCCAACTATTTTGGTTTTTCCATCGTCAATTAGTCTAAAGGACTATTCCGAATGAATATGCAAAATAGTTACAAACTGCAATAGTTAACTGACATTTATGTAAACAATTGCAAATAAAATCATCTATCAATTTACAATTGTTTAGTTAAATTTAATTACAAAATCAAACAGACCTCACTCAACTAAATGCTTAAGAAAGCATTTTTAACAGTTGCCGCAATAGGGTTAATTGCCATAGGCCATTCATAAAACTCAGACACAGAAAGACTTTCAACCTTGTTACGGATGAAAATTTACCTATTTTTCTTCTAACAATTAGCGTCCGTCACTTCGCAAGCACCAATACTCACCCAACTACTAGAACCATCTTGCCAATGTTCTTTCTTCCAAATAGGTGCTTGGTGTTTAATGGTGTCAATTGCATATTGACAAGCAGCAAACGCTTCACCTCGATGGGGACATCCCACAGCCACTAAAACACTGATTTCTCCAACTTGTAACCGCCCGATGCGATGATATATGACCACCCGCTTCACATCAGGCCATTGGTAGCGAATATCAGCTGCAATTTGATAAAATACTTGTAATGCCATAGGATCGTAAGCTTGATACTCTAAAGCAACCACAGGTTGACCATCGGTTTGATTACGAACCATGCCACTCATCACCACCACAGCACCATTAGCTGGGTCATCAGCCTTAGTATAGATTTCCTCAAGAGACAATGGAGCAAAGGTAATACCAAAGCTATCTTCGTTTCTAGTTTTAATGGGAAAAGCAAGTGGGGTTTTCATAATTAACTTTTGATAATTGTCTAGTGTAATTAATAAAAAATAAGTATAAATCAAGGGCTACTATAGGAATTATCAGGAATCATATTTGATTTTGCTGTATCCCTTATGGGAGAGTATGGTTAACGCCACACCAGCTAGAGCCAAAGCGGCCTGCACTTAAAAAACGACCTACAGATCTATCTCCATTCTTTCGCTGTGCCTATTAACAGTTAAAAGTTCCCTACTGCAAGCCTTAACCTTCCCCGCTTGATTAACTTAGAACACCGAGAGTAACGCGATCGCACGTTGTCATTCAGTAATACTAGGAAAATTTTCATGAGATTACCAGTGTCTAATAATGAAGCAGCTCGGGTTGAGGCTCTACGACAGTACGACATTCTTGACACAGAACCCGAACAAACTTTTGACGATTTAGCATTTTTAGCCGCCCAGATTTGTGACGCACCAATTGCTCTGATTAATTTCATTGATACCAACCGTCAGTGGTTCAAAGCCAAGGTAGGATTAAATGTTCAGGAAATGCCAAGAGATGCTGGCTTTTGTCCGATTTGCCTCCAGCAAGGCGATGTTTTGATTATTCCTGACACCTTGCTAGATGAACACTTTGCCACAGCAGATATAGTTACTTCAGAACCCCATGTGAGATTTTATGTTGGTGTGCCTTTAATTGTATCAGGAGGAGAGGTAATAGGCACTTTGTGTGTGGTGGATCAAGTACCACGTCAAATCAGTGCTAAACAATTGCAAGCACTGCAATCTATTAGTCGTCTGATAGTTAGACAATTAGAAATCAGGCGGAATTTAGTCGAACTAGCCAGCATCAATATAGAGTATAAACAAGCACAAAAAGCATTATATCAAAGTGAATCTACCTTACACAGTTTCTTCGAGAGTGCGCCAATGATGATGGGAATTGTGGAATTGGTAGATAATGACATTCTACATATTGCTGATAATCCTATCACTGCCAAATTTTTGGGACTCACACCAGAGGCAATGCAAAACCGTCTAGCGCGGGAGATGGGTGCAGAAAATAGCAATTTAAAGCATTGGATAAATTACTATCGTCAAGCAGAACTTACTCAGACACCTGTGAGATTTGAACATTCTCAGAAAACTTCCCAAGGAATAACTTGGTTATCGGCCACAGTTTCTGCGATCGCTAACAATCATGGCAATCGTCAGCAATTCGCCTACATAGTGGAAGATATTACCGAACGCAAGCTGGCAGAAGATGAATTGCGTTGGCAAGAAGCACTTTTGCGCTCCATGAATAGTGTTTCACCACTGGGTTTTTATGTAGTTGATAATCGTACTGACGACATTCTTTATTTTAATGATCGCTTCTGTGAAATTTGGCAAATCGAACATCTTAAAGATGGCATGGAAATCCGGGAATTAAAAAATCAAGATATTATTCCCGATTGTTGCAAATTGATCCTGGATATTCCGTCCTTTACCGCATCATGCCAACCTCTACAAGATGAAAATAACCTCTGTGTTATTGAAGATGAAATTGGCTTTAACGATGGGCGGATTATTCGCAGATTTTCTACTCAAATTCGTAATAAATCTGATCAATATTTTGGGCGTTTGTATATTTTTGAAGATATCACAGCCCGCAAACAAGTAGAGCAAAAACTGCGCGAACAGGCGGCATTACTTAATATTACGACAAATGCCATTATTGTCATAGATTTAAACAACAAAATTTTACTATGGAACAAAAGTGCAGAAAAATTGTATGGATGGAAAGCTGAAGAAGTTATAGATCAAAATGCTAGGGAACTCTGGGTTGAGGAAACCGTGGCACAACAACTGGAAATTTATCAAACAGTATTGATGTCTGGTTCTTGGCAAGGTGAATTAAATAAAATCACAAAATTTGACACAGAAATCATCGTGGAAAGTCGCTGGACTTTAGTACATGATGAGCATAATCAAGCTAAATCCATTCTGATTGTTGACACTGATATTACCCAGAAAAAACAACTAGAACAGCAATTTTTACGCGCCCAACGTATGGATAGTATTGGTACTCTAGCTAGTGGTATTGCTCATGATTTAAATAATGTATTGTCGCCTATTTTAATGTCTGCATATTTACTTAAAAATAAATACCATGAGCCGCAATCTCAACAGATAATATCGATCATAGAAACTAATGCTAAACGAGGTGCTAACTTGGTTAAGCAAGTTTTATCCTTTGCTAGAGGAATTAAAGGTGAACACACAGTAATTCAAGTGAAATATTTGATTTCAGAAATGCAACAAATTATTGAACAAACATTTCCCAAATCGATTACAGTTCATACGGAAATTCAGCCAAACCTATTTCCAGTTTGTGGTGACATTACCCAATTAGATCAAGTACTGATTAATTTATGTTTAAACGCTCGTGATGCTATGCCCAATGGCGGTAATTTAACAATATCTGCTGAGAATATTTGGATTGATGAAACTTCTGCTAAAATGCATCTAGACGCACAAGTTGGTTCTTACATCGTCATCAAGGTGATTGACACAGGACTTGGCATTCCCAGTAAAATATTAAATAGAATATTTGAACCTTTTTTTACAACCAAAGAATTTGGCAAAGGTACAGGACTAGGATTATCCACAGTCATAGGTATTATTAAAGGTCACGATGGTTTTATCACAGTATCAAGTAGTCTAAATAAAGGTACAGAATTTCAGGTATATTTACCAGCAATATATACCCCTGAAAACCAGTCTTTGAAACAAGTTGAAATGCTAACTGGCAATGGAGAATGGGTTCTCCTAGTAGATGATGAAGCTTCTATTCAAGAGATTACCTAAACTCATTCATAATTCGTAATAGTGCTTACAGTCCCGCTAGGGATACATAATTCGTAATTTTACTAATGACTAAGGAATTACCAGCACAAACTGAGCAAGTACATCAGTGGGAAGCAAAACTCAGGATGGCATTAGATGCTGCTCACATGAGCATCTGGACTCTCGATATCCGAAACCATCAAATTACTAGTGGGATTAATCTGGAAGCTCTTTTTGGTTTAGAGAAAGACAGTTTTAACAACACCTATGAAGCTATTCTCAACTGTATTCATACAGAAGATCGTGAGTTTTTTAAGCGCGTCCATCAACAGGCTATTGAAAACAAGGGAGAATTTGAAATTGAATATCGAGTTGTTTTAGCTGATGATAGTATTCGCTGGCTAGTCAGCAAAGGTGTAGTTTGGCCAGACTCATCTGGGGTAGCAGTGCAAATGTGTGCGGTAGAGATGGATATCACCAAGCGCAAGCAAGATGAAGCAGAATTACAACAGCAAAACTTGCAATGGCAGCGGCAAACTACGCTAACGCAATTATTCGCTAATATTACTCTAAAAATTCGTCAGTCTTTACAAATTGATGAAATTCTTGACACCAGTGTTACAGAAGTGCAAAAGCTGCTGCAAGCAGATCGAGTATTAATTTTGCAGCTTCATAGTAATCGTTCCTTCCTCGCTGTGAAAGAAGCCGTAGTTCCTGGTTTACCAGTTGTTCTGGGGCAGAGAATGACTGACTCTTGTTTTGCAGATGATTACATCTACCAAAAATATTGCCAAGGGCGAATTAGTGCCATTAGCGACATCGAAACAGCACAGATTCAACTTTGCCACGTTGAATTTCTCCAACAATTTGCTGTTAAAGCTAACCTTGTGGTGCCAATTTTCCAAACAAATCAACTTTGGGGGTTGCTAATTGCCCATCAGTGTCTGCATACCCGTGAATGGACTGACTGGGAAATTGAACTTTTAAGACAACTTGCCGATCAAATTGGCATTGCTTTAGCGCAGAGTCTGATTTTAGAAAAAGAAACTAATCACCGCCAAGAACTTATTCGTTCCAATGAAGAACTACAACAATTTGCTTTTATTGCCTCCCATGATTTACAAGAACCACTACGTAAAATTAGAACATTTGGTGATCTCCTCAAAGTTAGCTGTAGAGACTCATTAAGCACACAGGGATATGATTATCTGGAACGGATGCAAAAAGCAGCCCTGAGAATGCAAACGTTGATTGATGACTTATTAACACTTTCACGAGTAACCACAAAGGCACAGCCTTTTGTATCGGTGAATTTAGCAGAAATTGCCCAAGAAGTATTATCTGATTTAGAAGTGCGTATTCAGCAAACTGGGGGACGAGTGGAGATAGGAGACTTACCCATCATACCCGCTGATCCTTTACAGATGCGGCAATTATTGCAAAACCTGATCGGTAATGCTCTTAAATTTCATCGTCAAAATGAACCGCCTGTTGTGAGAATATATAGTCAATTTTTAAACAATAACTTGGATAATTTAGAACACAATATTCAACATTTTCAAATCATTGTTGAAGATAATGGTATTGGTTTGCCCGAAAAATATCTTGACCGCATTTTTCAGATTTTTCAACGTCTGCATAGTCGCACTGAATATGAAGGTACTGGCATCGGTTTAGCTATCTGCCGGAAAATTACTGAACGACATCATGGTAGTATTAAAGCCCAAAGTACTCCAGGACAAGGAGCCAAATTTATTGTGACGTTGCCAATTAAAATAATTTGTAATTCGTAATTCGTAATTCATAATTCGTAATTCGTAATTAGAAGAGTTACCTCTCACCTGTCATATCAAGACCGGCTAATTGCTGATCAAAAAAAATTCTCCGCGTCCCCGTGTCTCCGCGTCTCCTCTTCCCCGCGTCCCCCCCTCTCCGTGTCCCCGCGTCACCGCGTCACCCTTGCCCCAACGACAATTTTTAACGCCAACCTACTTAGTGCCTACAGTCTCGCTAGGGATACGTAATTAAGTTTCGTAACGGAGATTGAGACACCGCCTAACATATTTGTCACTTTATAGAAGTGGGGGATTTAAACCCCCTGAACTGGTTAATTAGCATTTCTAGTTTTTCTTCCTAGAGAGGGATTACTAATAGACCATATTTTAGGGTTAATTGTACAAATGTAAATGGCTATTTATAGGAAGTGAATTACTAATTATAACTAGTATAAAGGAGACAATACAAAGTGAAGCTTCGGCAAACAACCGTCACCATCTTAATGGCTGATGATGATGAAGACGACAGCTTATTGGTAAGTGAGGCTTTAGCAGAAAGTCAATTGCCCATTGAGCTACTGATCGTCAGGAATGGTGAGGAGTTGATGGATTATTTATATCATCGTGGGTTATATGCTGATGCTGAAGGGGCAACACGTCCAGGGTTAATTATGCTAGATTTAAATATGCCTAAAAAACATGGCTTTGATGTAATCAAAGAAATTAAAACTCATCCAGAACTGCGGATCATCCCCGTTATAGTAATGACTAATTCCAGTAATAAAGAAGATATATATAATACCTATGACTTGGGTGCAAATTCTTATATTATTAAACCTAGAACTTTTACATCCTTAGTGGAAGCGATCAAAACTTTAGGAAAATACTGGTTTGAAATTGTAGAACTGCCCTTATAAGCAGTGCGAGGGAATCATGAATAAAAGCCCCATCAAAGTTTTGTTAATTGATGATGATGAAGATGATTATATTTTAATTCGTGCGTGGTTGAGGGAATTTCAGGCGGCTGGCTGTGAGTTGGAATGGGTGGAGAATTATGAAACAGCCAAGGACGCGATCGCTCGACACCAACATGATATCTATCTAGTAGACTACCTTTTAGGGGCGCATAATGGACTAGAACTGTTGCAAGAATCCATTACCAATGGTTGCACTTGTCCTTTTATATTACTTACTGGTCAGGGCGATCGGCAAATCGACCTAGAAGCGATGAATGCCGGAGCAGTTGATTATCTAGAAAAAAGTCAACTGACTGCACCTTTATTGGAACGTTCGATTCGTTACGCCATTGAGCGCAAACAAACAGAAGCAAAAATCCGTCAACAAGCAGCTTTACTTGATGTCGCTACTGATGCCATCTTTGTCCATGATTTAGATAATCAAATTTTATATTGGAACAAAGCCGCTGAATATCTATACGGTTGGAAAGCAGAAGAAGCTCTGACAAAAAAGACACAAAACCTCTGGCAGGAAAAAGACTTGTCTAAATTGTCAGAAGCACTCAAAATTGTCATGAACAATGGCTGCTGGGAGGGAAAACTGTATCAAATTACAAAACATGATCAAGAAATCATCGTCGAAAGTCGTTGGACATTAGTACCTGAATGGGGTCATCAATTACCATCTATTTTAGTTGTAAATACTAATATTACTCAAAAGAAACTACTAGAATCTCAATTTTTACGTACTCAGCGCTTAGAAAGTATTGGCACATTAGCTAGTGGTATTGCCCACGACTTAAATAATGTCCTCACCCCGATTCTGATGACTGCTCAACTTTTGGAAACTCAAGTCCAAGAAGAGCGTTCTCGACAACTAATCCCGATATTAATTGCCAATGCTAAACGGGGGGCAAATTTAGTTAAGCAAGTATTATCTTTTACTCGTGGACTAGATAGCGATGCCTGCGGCTCTCTAGAACAAAGCACCCTGTTACAAATAAAACATTTGCTGAGGGAAATTCAGCAAATTATTAAAGAAACCTTTCCTAAATCAATTGAAGTTATAACTCAAATTCCCCAAAATCTTTGGACTGTATCCGGTGATGCCACTCAACTACATCAAGTGTTAATGAATTTATGTGTCAATGCTCGTGATGCTATGCCCAATGGTGGCACTTTAAAAATCACTGCCGAAAATCTCTTAGTTGATGAGAATTACGCCCGGATGCATATTGATGCTCAAGCAAAACCTTATATTATCATTACTATAACTGATAATGGAATTGGCATTCCACCAACAATAATAGACCGTATATTTGAACCATTTTTTACTACTAAAGAACTTGGTAAAGGAACAGGTCTAGGTCTATCTACAGTATTGGGAATTGTCAAAAATCATGGTGGTTTTATCAATGTATATAGTGAAGAAAGAAAAGGCAGCCAATTTAAGGTTTATTTACCAGCAAAAGATACACCAGAAACTAGAGAAGAAACAGAAATATCTTTGTCTCAAGGAAATGGAGAACTGATATTGTTTGTAGATGATGAAGCGGCCATTTGTGACATTACAAAAATATCACTAGAAGAATCTAATTATAGAGTCATTACAGCCCATGATGGCATTGAAGCAATAGCCTTATACGTAGAACATCGTGATGAAATATCTTTAGTTTTAACTGATATGGGAATGCCACGTATGGATGGACTAACCACCATTCGTACCATGCAAAAAATTAATCCAAACGTCAGAATTATTGCTATCAGCGGACTAGCAACCAGTGAGAATGTGAATCCAGCTTATGATTTAGGTGTTAAAGCCTTTTTATCCAAACCTTACACCGCCAACCAATTATTAAAAACCATTAGCACAGTTATTGGTCATTAATTAGGGCTTTCATTAAAGAAGAGACGCGGGGACGCGGAGATGGGGAGATGGGGAGATGGGGAGATGGGGAGATGGGGAGATGGGGAGATGGGGGGACGCGGGGAAAAATAAGAATTCCCTGTTCCCTGTTCCCTGTTCCCTGTTTACGAATTACGTATCCCTAGCGGGACCGAAGGAAATATTACGAATTACGAATTATTTTAATTACCAATCAACTCCACCGCATCACGTCCATCGTCATCTTGTAAGTAAACTTTAACAATCTCTTCTTTAGCGGTAGGCAATTTCTTGCCCACAAAATCTGGGTGAATTGGTAACTCTCGATGACCCCTGTCTACTAACACAGCTAAACGAATCACCTCTGGTCTACCATACTCATTAACTGCATTTAAAGCAGCACGAATTGTCCGTCCTTTGAAAATAACATCATCTACAAGTACAACTGTTTTCCCGGTCAGATCGAAAGGAATATCGGTTTTGGCTGGAGTCCTTAATCCAATTTGGTCGAGGTCATCACGATAGAACGTGATATCTAATGCTCCCACAGATACGCTGACATCTTCCAGAGTCTCTATCTGACGTGCCAATAAGTTGGCTAACGGCACACCTCTAGTGTAAATACCCAAAAGTACTAATTGCGACAAATCACGTGTCCTTTCCACAATCTGAGAAGCAAGCCGTGTCAAGGTTCGTCGCAGTTCTTCCGATGAGAGAATTTCAACTACTTTAGTAGACATAAATACTGGGGATTAGGGAGCAGGGAGCAGGGAGCAGGGAGCAGGGAGCAGGGAGAAGGGGGCAAGGGTAAATTTTACGAATTACGAATTACGTTGGCGGTAGCCTGCCGGAGGCATTATTACGAATTAAAAATATTGCTACCCCCAACCACAACAAAAAACAAAATCGAGTCAATTGCAAAGCTTTGTGAATGGTCTCTGGGGCAATAGTATAAATAGCATCTCCTAACAGTGGTTTATGTTTTGCTACTCCACGATACCAATTTGTACCTCCCATTTGCACACCTAAAACAGCAGCATAGGCACACTCACTCCAACCTGAATTGGGGCTGGGATCTTTAATAGCATCCCGGCGACAGATTCGCCAGATATCTAAGGGTTTAGCTGATAACAGCGCCAGAGTTATAACTGTTAACCTACAAGGAAGCCAAGTCAAACAATCTTCTAACCGCGCACTGAACCAGCCAATATCAGTATAAGGTGCTTCCCGATAACCCACCATTGAATCTAGAGTACTACTAGCTTTATATGCGAGAGCCAAAGGAACTATCCCAACAAATGGTATAACCGCACCAATAATTGCATAAAAGAGGGGAGCCATAACTCCATCAGTAGTATTTTCTGTCACCGTTTCCAGAACTGCTCGCAAAATTTCTGTTTCTGAAAGATTTTCTGTATCCCTACCCACATAATTACTTAAAATCTTTCGCGCTTCTTCTAAATTTCCTGTTATTAAAGGTTGAAGTACATCCATAGCAGCTGCACGCAGACTATGAAGAGCAAAACAACTGGCTAAAAGAATGCTTTCTAAAGCAATTCCTAACCACGGATGTAGCCATTTAGCAATCAGAATTATTAACCAGCCCATTAAACCGCTGCCGATGATCACGATCATGCCGAGTGCAATTCCGGCTAGGCGTAGTGTTAGAGAACTCTGACACTGTTGCAGAGAAAATTTACTCAAGTGAGAAATCACCCACCCCATTACTCGTACTGGATGAGGCCAACCCCAGGGATCACCAATTAAGTAATCTAACAAGGCAGCAATAATTAATATATATATATATTGTTCGTCATTAGTCATTGATTAATTTCTGCCCTATTTCCTATCCCTTATTCTCTGATAACTGACCAATGACTAAACAACAAAACTAGCTTCTTCCCCAAGAGATGCCTGCCAACTACGAGCATCATAATAAAGGTCTGCCAGGGTAATACTGTACAAAGCTTCTTTCAGTTTTTGGTTAAGCCTCTGCCACAAAGTAAATGTTACCCAATCTTCAGCTTGTGCAGGTGCTGGACTATTAAGGGGTAAGTGAGTCATATTTTCACCAACTGCCTCTAAAATTTGCCCTATAGAGATTTGTACAGGCTCTCTTGCTAATTGATAGCCACCGATGCTGCCGCGAATTGATTTCACTAACCCTCCACGACGCATTTCTATCAGCAGCTTTTCTAAATAAGGAGCCGGAATATCTTGGCGCTTGGCAATTGCTCTTACAGATACAGGACCATATCCTGGCTGTAAACTCAAATCTAGCAATGCCTTAACACTGTAGTGTCCTCTAGTCGTTAGTTTCATCTATCAGGGAATAGGGAACAGGGTAAGAAATTACTAATGACTTTAGGATCATCTTCGGTGAGCAGACGACTTTTTTGGGGTGACTTTAAAAAACTTAAACAAATATAGTCTAGCAGGAATTCACAAACTATATATCGCATTGCTCAATGATCTGTGAGAAAATCAGTTCCTTGTTCCCTATTGCCTGTCTTGACGAACGCGAACTGCATCTTGTAGAGAATAAGTTCACGAATCAAATAGGATTTCTATAGATATCAGCATTGTCAGCATTATTTTTCGATAAAATGTCTTGACAAGATTGGGAATTGTGCAACAATTTTGCCTGTGAGTGTAATATACTTGGCTATGCTGAGATAAAAATAAAGGATTGTGTTCCTATTAGCTCAGTATCAGTTAAAATAAAATCGATTCAATCACTTCAAACATTCATTTTCGACCTAAGTTGATGCCTAAACAGAAAAAAATTGACCCCCTAGTCGGTGAAGAACTGCTCAAAAAAGTTAAGGAGCTAGAGAACGAAAGCAAGGAAGACAAAGCTAAACAGTGTGGCTACTATACTGTTACCAAAAATGGTATAGAGCGCGTCAATATGATGAAATTCTTGAATGCCCTGATTGATGCTGAGGGCATTCAGTTGGATAGTACACCTAGCGCCAATGGTCGTGGTGGACGCAGTGCCAGCTATAGAATTAGCGTGCAATCCAACAACAACTTACTGATAGGTTCAGCTTATACAAAACAGATGAATCTTAAACCTGGAGATGAATTTATCATCACTTTAGGTAAGAAGCACATTCGACTGCGGCAAGTAGACCCTGAAGATAGGGAAGATGCTGAAGTAGAAGCTACAGATTAATAAATAGTCATGAGTCATGAGTCAGTTGTCCGTTATTTACTAATAGACATCTGGCGAAAAAAAATGTAGAGACGTTCCATGGAACGTCTCTACAAGGGTTCTGGAAAACGCATATTTAAAGAAAGGTCGATGTCTAATGACTAATGACCAGTGACTAATGACCAATAACTATATCTGTTGTGGGCAGTACTGGCAAATAATGCTGTAGTGCCTTACGTGTTGCTGCTAAATTACAAGTTAAAGCAATTTGCTCTTTTTCTAGTAATCCTAAAATGCAATCGGGGTTGTCTCGTGCTACAACAGGTAACTGATGCAAACCCCGCAATGCCATCCGATCTAAAGCTTCAGATAAAGGTTCATCCTGCCAAGCATAGAGAATGTCAGTCGTACAAATATCTATAAGTGTTTGAGAAGAAAAATTAGCCTGGATTTCAGTAGGGGAATTCTGGTAATTTTCCCAAAGGGAAAGAGTACGGTTAATATCTTCCAGAGACAGGATACCAACTAATTGTTCTGCGGCATCAATTACTAAAGCACTACGTGTGCGATCGCGGATCATTTCCATAGCAGCTTCTAAAACCCCAAGAGTTGCAGGCAACTTTTTTGGGCTGGAGTGCATAGCATCTGCCACCAAAATGTGTTGCACAATTTCCACCTGTTGATCCTTCAATTCTGAAAGACCAATCTGTTGAAGATTGGAATTAGAGTTAAAAGTTGGCTTGATGCGCTCCACTAACCATACACTTAAACCCACTGCTGCCATCAAAGGTAAAACAATGCGGTAGTCACGGGTTAACTCAAACAACATTAAAATAGCCGTTAACGGCGCTCTCACACTACCCGCTAAAACAGCAGCCATACCCACCATTGCATAAGCTGGGGGAGCAGCCATATATTCACCAATGCTTGGAACTACCAAAGCCAGAAATTTAGCATAAGCTGATCCAAAGGACGCACCTAAAAACATTGCTGGTGCAAACAACCCACCCACAAAACCGCTACCAGAACTAACTGCCGTCATCAGCAATTTTAATAGCATTAGCACGAGTAACAGGTTGAGGGAAAACTCCTGATCTTGCAGCATTGCTTGCACAGTTCCATAACCAATACCCAAAATTTGCGGGTACTGCAAAGCCACTACCCCTACTATGGCACCGCCAATAATGGGCTGAATAGGTTGAGGAAGCTGGGACAGCAGCTTAAACCCCGGAACTCTTCCAGCAAAGCCAGCTTTACCCAAACGAATTAATTCTGTATAAGCAAGAGAAACTAGACTTGCGCCTAAACCTAAGCCTAGATAAAGCGGCAATTCTAAGAGACTACGGACTTGGTAAGCAGGTAAGGCAAAAGCAGGTTGGGCCCCCAAACCAATTTGAGCAATTAATGCTGCCACTACCGCAGCCAGTAATACCACACTTACCGCAGAAGTGGCAAAAGATGTAGCCCCCATCACTACCTCAAGGGCAAAAAATACTCCGGCTATGGGAGCATTAAATCCCGCAGCTAATCCAGCCGCAGCACCAGCGCCCAAAAGCAAGCGCTGCCTTTCTTGAGAGACTTGTAGTACATCAGATAACAAAACTCCAAAATTAGTCCCAATTTCCACACTGGGACCCTCTGGCCCCAAAGATGCACCACTACCTAAAGACACAGCAGCTGCGATCATTTTGGTGACTGGTCGTAGTTGTCGCTTAACTTCTCTACCTTGAGAAACGGCGATTAGAGATGAAAGTCCGGGGCCAAAGTCTTGAGTGCGCCAGCGCATTAAGCCCACAATAAGTCCGCCTAGGGTGGGAACACAGGCTAAAGTCCAAGCACCCCAGACTCCAATTTGTCCCATGAGATTTTCCAGCATTAGTTTCTGAATCAGCTGGATTAAATAGTGAAATGTGACTACACCCATACCAGTACCACCACCAATTAGTATGGCTAAAAACAGCACAACTGTTTCTGGGGATGGTTGAAAACGGTTAATTAGGTGAGTTAAATGGACGGAAGGTTTGGGAAAGGCAGGTAGTTCAGTTACCTTCCTCAGTTGAGTGGGAGGCAAGAGAGTCATTGAGAGACGGGGTAAATGTAAGAAAAAATTTAAATTTTTACTAGCTACTACTTATTGTGAGCCATGATTTACCTACCAGACAAGTATGGTGGCTTTGCCTAATTTACAAAGCTTTGGTAAAACCAGACAAGTAATCACAATTTTTGTGAGGAGAATGGTTAAATGGGAGAGAATTAATAGTTAGTGGTCAACAATTGCCCTTTAAAGGCGGGTAGGTTCTAACTGTATTTTCTATCAGAACAGTTAATTAACACTGGTTTTAGTGAAGATAGCTTCAATCAGCTGTAACTAAGAGTCACCCTTACCCAAATCTGGCTATACTCGTGTTACGACCATGTAGCTCTCCTTAGTACCAAGAGAAATGTATGTGTGATGCATGACGAATGTTCAGACGATATTGGCGAGGCTACTAAGTGGTGAGCAAATTTCAATATAGCTATTGTTATAGAGCGAGTAAATGGACTAGGCGGACGAGCTAGATGAATATACACACCTTTGATAATCATTATGTTACTTGCCCGATTTGCCAAAGAAATAACAGGACACAGCCTATCAAGACTTACATGGGTTTATTTACCTGTCCGTATTGTCAGGAAAAGCTGGTAGTTTGTAAAAGTGGTCACTACGTCCGTGATCCGTTTACTTGGAAACAAATGGTGATTGCTTCGGCCTTACGTCGTCAAAGCCGACCTTTATCGAGGATGATTAGAGATTTAGTTCTTCTCAAGCGTCCTTTATTAGCTTTAGCTGTAGGAGGTGCAATTTTATTTACGACAATTGCTGTCACCCAGGAAAACACCAGCTACAACCACCCAGGGATTCCAGGAAATGAGAAAGTTAATGATAACAGTGTAACATAGTGTTGTATTGTAGTGATGAGAGTTGAGTCATCAAAATTGTGGATTGCTAGACTCAAAACTCATCACTCTTTAACTACAATCGATTGGTATCTTTTGTAATTAACTGCCAACCTTCAGCTTGATCAATTAACTTGATAGATTTGAGGTTGAGGTTACTTAAAGCGGATGCATTCAAGAGAAAATAGGGTTGGGCGTTAAACTGCCAATAATATTGCAGTTCACCATGAGAAGCAGGAGTAATGGTGCGATCGCTATAAAAATCCAAGGACGGACGAGAATAGGCAAATGATGTGTAGATTTGCCGAACTGTTGGATTCGCACGCGCTATCATTGTGGCGACTGGTTTAACTGGATAGGCTTCTCCTAATTCCCACACCCAGTAGTTAGATTTCATTAACAACAGAAGTGAAATATAACTTCCCCAAATTAAAATTTTCAGAAATTGCCCATCGCCTCTCTCTACCAAAATCGCGGCTAAAGTCATAGTCAAAGCTACTGCTGCAAAAATCATCTGTAAGTCGGTTTTGTCTGCACTCCCCCAACTACAATAGACACTCCCAGCAAAAGCAGCCACAGCCAGCATGGCAAAACTAGTCACCCAAGCACGAGGATAGGACGAGAAGAGGCGCAAATTTTCAGTCTCTGCTAACTGAAAACCAAAACCCAAAGCCAAGCTAGGATAAATTGGAATTATATACCAAGGCAGTTTGATGCTAATCAGGGAAATGAGCAGTAGGTAAACACCAGTCCAGACTATGATCAGTTTTGCCCAACTAAGGCTGCGATTTTCCCAGGTTAAACGCGCGGTTTGTGGTAAAAATACCAGCCAAGGCCACGTCCACTTGAGCAGTTCTATGACGTAATACCAAGGCGCTTCAGACTGGCCGTTAGCAATTTTACCAATCTGATTGAAAGGTTGATCTACTGAGTTAATTTGGGCAAAATAATAACCATAGTGCAGTAGCTGGGCAGAGTGCCAAGCTACCACAGGTAGACTGCCAATGAAGATTCCTATCCACAGATAGTAACTAGTGAGCAATCTTGGTGTATCCCAAAAGAGAAAAACGGCAGCAATAGCACCTAATAATATGCCCACCATGCCCTTTGTCAGACAAATTAACCCAAAACTGATACCGATACCAAGACAATAACGTAAGTCTCGACGCGATCGCAGCACACACAACATCATCACCATCAACAAGCTGACAACCGCGCCATCTAACATTGCTAATCTGCCGTGACGCACTATCGGTAGCATTGTTAGATAAATCAAGGCGCTATAAACAGCAGCCCAACGTTGATGAAATATCTCTCTGCCGATACAATACAGTAAAGGTACTGAATTTGCAGTGATAATTGCACTAGGCAAACGCGTAGTCAATTCGTTCACACCACCCAGGGAGTAAGCCCAAGCAATTAGCCAATGCATTAGAGGTGGCTTGTTATAGTATGGTTCACCTCCCAAAGTCGGGTAAAGCCAGCGCATTGAACCTGCTGGGGCCCGCCAGATTTCTCTGGCTACTTGTGCTACGGTACCTTCATCCCAATCTCGTAGCGGTAATCCCCCAAGATTGATGCTAAACAGTACTACTGCGGCAAACAGCAATACTATCAGCCATAACCAATCAATCCATTTCTCAACTGCGCGATGCTGTTTTTCTAGATGAATCCAAATAAAGCTTCCTTCTTGCATATTCTATGCTAATCATTTTACTCGCACTTTTGATTACAAAGAGACATCTAGCGAATCTCCAATTTTGCCACACAGTCACAAACTATTTTTGAGCAATGGCTAGATCCCAAATTAACTCAGTTTTCTCTGAACAGTGAAATTTTTTGGATAATTTTTTTCTCTGAGTTATTTTAAACTTAATTTAACAAGCTTCCTCTTCTAATTAATGATACAAATATTACCAAACTAGTTAATTACCCTGTGAGGAGCTTCGCCATGAATTTACCTTTGGTAGTAGATATTGCTTTAGGACTAATTTTTATTTACTTAATTTTGAGTTTATTAGCTTCGGAAATTCAAGAATTGATCGCCACAGTGTTACAATGGCGTGCTATACACTTAAAGAAATCAATTGAAATTCTTTTGGCTGGAGATGTTAAAAGCTCAGAATCTCAGGATATAATTGCACTAGTAAATAGAATTTATAGCAATCCTTTTATTAAAAGTATCAATCAAGAAGCAAAAGGATTTTTCTCTATTTTACCAAGAAAAATAACTTGGTTTATAGCTGATACAACTCGTCCACTGCGAAAATTGATAGCTAAATCTCCAAAAGGAGAGAGAACTTTTGATAAGGAACATAGTGCGCCTTCCTATATTTCTGCGGATACTTTTGCTGCGACGCTTATAGAAGAATTACAACTACCAAAAATCATTCACAGCTTAACAGCAGTAAGGCTAGACAAATTCAAGAACCAACGATTGCAGGAAGTTGAAACAATTTTAACCCGATCCCTAAGACAAATAGAGCTAACCGAATTATCAAATTATATTACCCAAGACCTAAACGATGATTTTAAAAATCTCAAGACAGAATATACAAATATTGTTGCTGATTTCAAAAACAACAAACTTGATATAGATACTAGCGTGAATCGAATGAAGCATAGTTTAGAGAAATATATAGATAATTTTCAAGCAAATATAGATGATGAAAATCAAGTATTAGCAGAAACATTACGGCGACTGCAAACTTTCTGTAACCATATTTTTTCAAGTGTTGAGGAGGCAATAATTATAGGGGGATTAAAGCCTAATATTAACGAAATTGTGCAATTAATGAATACAAGTAATACCGTGTATAAAGAAATGAAAACAGCTATACAAGATGAAGATAGTCAAACATATCAAACGATTAACCAATTGATGGAAAGTTTACCTTCTGTGATCAGAGAGAATATTGAAACTATAGCCAAGCGAGCGCAATATAGAGCTAAAAGCACGGAGGAAGGTATTACTGTATTACGTCGAGAAATTGAAGACAGTTTTGACAGTTCGATGCAACGAGCAGGTGGTGTTTACAAACGAAATGCTAAAGGAGTAGCAATTTTAATTGGTATTCTCCTTGCTTTCGGTGCTAATGCTGATACATTTCATATCATTAATCGCTTATCAAAAGATAGAGTACTACGAGAAGCTATTGTTTATAAAGTGGGACAAACAATAGAAGAACAGTCTAATTCTCCCAATCTCAATAATATAGATACTAAGAAGCTTTTAGAAGATGTTAATTTACCAATTGGTTGGACAGATGATAATAGACTAGAGCAAATGAACTGGAATCCAATCAAGATTAAGGGTGTACCTATTTTTAGCTTATTAACTATGTTTCTTGGTTGGATAATAAGTGGTTTTGCTATTGCAATGGGAGCGCCTTTTTGGTTCGATTTACTTGGTAAAGTGATGAATGTGCGAAATGCAGGTAAATCACCAAAATCAGGTAGAAGTCGAGAGGAAGATTAAAATAATTCGTAATTCGTAATAATGCCTCCGGCAGGCTACCGCCAACGTAATTCGTAATTCGTAATTCGTAAATAGGGAATAGGGAATAGGGAATAGGGAAGAGTTAGAAGATGATTCTACCCATCTCCCCATCCCCTATTACTGACGAATCAAAAAATGAAAATTACCTGTAAATCCCATTCATTAGTTTGGCGAATGATGTCTATTTGACGGATAAATTCTCGTAAATAAAATCGTCGTTCTACTTCTGATAAGTCTAACCAAAATTGAGGAATAGAAACAGCTTCAGCAACGGAACGTAAGTTTACTGGTGGGAGAGTTGCTAACTTGGCTTGGAGTTGAGAAATTTCTGTGCGGAGTTTGTAAGCCCTGATTTTGGCGGTTTCTGTATCCAAAACTCCAGTTTCTATGAAAGTGGGTAACTGTTCGAGAATTTCCTGCTGACGTGCAATATTATCTCCTAAACTATTTTTAATGGCATCCAATTGGGGAAAGTTCATCCCCGCAACAGCCTGAGGTAAGTCACGACAAACGGTTTCAATCGTCTTCTCCAAAATTTCTTGGTAAGGAATAGCTCGACATTTAGGACTTTGGGGACAAGTTGTATTGCGTAAATACAAATATTCCTTATCTTGATATCGCTGAGTAACACGAGTAACTATCATCTGAGACTGACAGTGGTTACAAACAACTAACCCAGCTAGAGAAAGGGGCGCACTAGCGGTACGAGATGGTAAACGGCTATTCCGGCGTAAAAGTCGGTCAACTTGAGCGGCTTCTTCCCTAGAAATAATACCTGCATGAGTATCAGAAATAATTTCATTATTTTGATAAGCGGTGTCACCACGATAAACTGGATTAGTCAACCAGCGCCTTCCTGTAGTGACAGAGATTTTTTTATTGTATTTTTTCCCTAAGTAACGAACTGAACCACGTAGAGAACCATAGAGTAAAAAGTTGTCAAAAAAATCTTTGACTACAGGTGAAGTACTGCGATCAATAGTATATTTTCCTTTACCTCTGCGATAGCCGTAGGGCGCTTTACCGGGTGGGGGAGCGACTTCAAGACGATTGCGGGCGTGTCCTTGACGGATACGGCGACTGCGTTGCTCTAGTTGGATTTCCTGTAGCAAATTTAGCAATTCGATGCGGGGTTTGGCAGCTTCTGAGGTGTATGCTTGTTCTGTAGCAATTACCATTATCCCCATTGCTTCGAGTTGGTTCAAGCGATCGCTCACTTCTGCCATTTTATCCCCCAATTCTTCTAAGCGGCGAATCAAGAGATAATTTGCAGGTTCTGTTTCACAGTCAATGATTAGTTGTTGTAATTGGCTTCTCTTTCCTAAATCTTGATAAACTCGATCTACCTCCCAACCCCAAGTAGCTTCGTCGGGAGCAGTTTCTAATAGGGGATCTGTGTAAATGTAAGCAATAATTTTCACAATGAAGTCAATTCAATCACATTCCCATCTGGATCTTTAGTAAAAATAGCAGCACGGCCGGAAGCACTAGCTTGAATGGAATAATTTTGATTGAGTAATTCTGTTTTAGCTGCTTCTAAGTCAGCAACACAGAAAGCAATATGAGGGTTACGTCCCCATTTTTCGTTTTGATTATCGGTGGGGACAGATGACGAAACTATCAGATGAATTTGATAATTGCCGATTTGATACCATGCACCAGGATATTTAAGGGTGCGGTCTATTTTTGCTAATCCTAATACTTTACCATAAAAGTTTTCTGAGCGTTCTAAGTCGGTTACGAGTATGGCTGTGTGGAGACTTTGGCTAATTTGCATTGTGAGTCAGATGGGTGTAATTTCTATGCAGGATGTTAGAAAAAAATTGGACGACTTATCTGAAAGTTTATGGGATAAATGATGATGGAATAATTGGTAATAGTGCCTCCAGAAACTACCTGTGATGTGTCAGTCCTTAGAGGATGTTTGAAAAGTATTGCATGAAACCAATCAACCCCAAAAACCTAACCCCCCTTCCCCCCTTCCCTACAAGGGAATGGGGGTTTCAAAGCCTCTATCCTCGTAGGAGAGAGGTTTGGAGAGAGGTTTTTCAGTAAATTTTTAGACTTCTCAAACAACCTCTTAGGTGAGATGTCAGATTCCCCCTATGACGCTATCGTAAATCATGAGTGCTTTCAGGAGTGCATCTTTAATGAAAGGCAAAAAAGTTTTACTTACAGGCGGTACTGGTGGACTGGGTTTAGGCGTAACGCCAGCGGTTCTCGCTCAAGGTGCAGAGGTGACAATTCCTTATCGTCACTCTAAAGATGTAGAACGTCTAAAGGATATTATTCCACCTGAAGATTTTACCAGAATTCACTTTATCCCTGCTAATTTGGAGGATGAAGCTTCGGTAGAATATGTAATCAGCCGCATAGGAAGGGTTGATGTGTTAATTCATCTCGTGGGTGGATTTTCGATGGGGAAAACCCACGAATACAGTTATTACAGTTGGAAGAAGGAATTTGAGTTAAACCTAAATACAACTTTTTTAGCTTGTAAATATAGCCTGAAAAGTATGCTAGAACACGGCTATGGGCGTATTGTTACGGTCAGTTCTCGTGCTGGTGCTGAACCTGCGGGAAAATTAGCCGCTTACTCTGCTGCTAAAGCTGGTGTGATTGCTTTAACTAAAGCTATAGCCGATGAAACCAAAGGAACTAACATCACCGCCAATACTATTCTCCCTAGTGTCATTGATACCCCCAGCAACCAAAAAGCTATGGGTGCAGAAAATGCTGATAAGTGGGTAAAACCAGAATCTATCGCCCAAGTGATCTGCTTTTTAGTTTCAGAAGCTGCTAAAGATATCCGAGGTGCAGCTATTCCTGTTTATGGGAATGTTTGATAATTGAATTGCATATTTTATTTGATAAATACCCATTCAGATCAACAACTGGATGGGTGTTTTTTGATCGTGGTGAATTATTGCTAGATAGTTCTTCCTCATCAAATTCATGATAACAAATTTTAAAGCCAATGTCAACTTCCTAAATCTCCTTTATTGGCTTTTTTTGCAAGTGTCATAATTAATGTCTGCTGTTGTAGTGATAAAACGATAAGATGATGTTTTAAACTAATTTCAATATTCATATTGATGAAGAAATAGATTTATTTGCCAAAATTGAACCTATCTAAATAAGTGAATAACTAAAAAATAGTTTATTCTAAACTACTGACTTGGCATTAGCAACTAACAATGATTATTACGCCTATTTTGCTTGTAATATTCTTGATGCTTGTTTATTTTCTCTAAGATTTTCACTCATCAATATGCTAAAATAGCTAATACACTTCAATCAGGTGATCAATGATGACACAATCTACACCCCAAAGAGTTGTACGGCGTGGTCGAGTATTTCCCGAAATTCAGTGGACAGAAGAAAGAAAAGCTCAGGAAAAAGCTAGAAGACAGGCATTTTCTGAGCGTTGTTGGGCAATCTTTGAACGGTTAAAACCAGAAATACTAGATAAATACTATGGTTGGTACATTGCCATTGAACCTGATAGCGGTGATTATTTCATTGATCAGGATCAAGAGGTAGCTAGTAAAATGGCTAGAGAAAAGTATCCTCATGTCATTCATCATATTTATGGCATTAATGAAACGGGAATTAGTGGCAGAATATGATTGAGGGCAGATTTGGAGATAAAGGTCAAATTTATTTGGAAATTGATTTAATTGGTGGGGATGATTTCAGTTTTCCTGTAGAAACAATGTTAGATACAGGATTTACTGAATTTTTAGCCATGAATAAACAAGATGTACAAAGTCTTGATTGGCCTTTTTTACGTCAGAATAAATTAAGAACTGCTCAAGGAGAAACTGAATTTGATGTTTATAGCGGTAGGGTAATTATAGATGAGCAAGAGTTTGAAGTTCCTGTATTTGCTGGAGATGAAATACAGGAAATTTTATTAGGTTCTCGATGGTTGAAGTTGTTTGTTTTAGTCGCTAATTATGGTGAAAATAGGGTAAGTTTAGAATTGATTAAATCAAACTAAAAAATCACCTTCCCATTTTCCAGCAGTTTTATCAAAAAAATCAGCAGGATATTCTAATTCTTCAGGTGTTGGTATTTTTTATTAATGGGGGAAAAATATTTTTTTATTTTTTCAATTGTCTTCTGTACATAAATATACAGATTTTATTGCTAGTTAACCCAAGTATATATAAAAAATATCACGCGACATTTTTATTAGGTTGCCCCTTCGTAAGCCCAAAGGAAAGGAAAAATCCCTATAGCGCGTAGCGTCCATAAAAACTCATAATAGTTTACACCGACGTAAACAGTAAGCTTTGATCATGGTAAAGCACATACTTGCTCACCGAACGGCGATAGCCAGGTGAACAAGAATTAGCTTAAACACAAAGGGCGGCGCTCCACCGCCCAAATGCAAGGCTGTTTTACCTGTTGATAATGGCGCGTGATGATTAAAGTATAAAACATTGAAGGTATAAAAAGCAAGTGTTTTAGAAAGGAACAGGATCATCTGTGTTACTAAAACAAAATTTTTCTGGTTGCCAGTTTGTTAAGTAATGTAAAAATTCTAATAGTTCTTCTTCTGTTAATTGTTGCAAAGAAAGTTTATGATAATTTTCCTGTAAATGTTGGCGTTTTTTAGTTTTATTAAATTTCAATTCTTTGAGTTTATAATTAATCTGTTTGACAATATGAGATTGAGTCATAAACTCTTGATGAACCAATACATATTTTTCACGTTTACGTAAATATTTTTCTTTAATTCGTTTGATCTGCTCTATAAATTTATCACCTTTTTCTGGATTTACCATTACCACAAAATTAGCAAACCCTTCAATAGCTGCTATAATATCCTGGGACTTTCCCCAAGTATAATTTTGCAGTCCATCTTTTTCAATTTTATAAAGAACAGCACGAAAAGTTTTAATTTTATCTCTGGAAATATTCAGTTTTTCATTAACGATGATACCTGTTACTTCCTGTCTGCGATAATTACGAACTACCCTAGTTTTATTTTCATTAATTTCAAAGTCTTCTTTTTTAACAATCAAATTGGTAAGTTTCAGAATATTATTGATATTGACAAGACTTTCACCAGCAGCAGAAAAAGTTAAATCATCAGCATAACGAGTATAATCAAAACCATATTCTTTAGCCATAAAAGTTAATCTTCTATCCAACCTGCGACACAGAATATTGGTAATTGCTGGACTACTTGGTGCGCCTTGGGGTAAATAACGATCTGTCCATGATAATAATATATTATTAGTTTTTCCGTTTATTTCAACTTCTTTAATTTTTGGTTCGGTGCAAATCAAAGCAAAAATTGTTGAGGCTGTTTCTGAATATCCAAAGGATTTTAAAAGTCCCTTAACTCGTTTATAAGAAATTGAAGGAAAAAAATCTTTGAGATCAATATTAATAATTACTTTTTTACCTACATGAATCTGTGCATTTGTCACTATTGAACGTTGTAAACAAAACCCGTGAGCAGCATCATGTAATTCTATTTGTTCCAGAATATTATGCAAGATCCAATTTTGAGCTTTTTTTAATAATTTTTTTGGGGCGGAAATTTGCCGATATCCACTAGGTTTTTTAGGTATTTGAAATCGGTTATAATGATAATGTGTGCGAGAAAAAGCGAGAAAGCGTAAACCTTTAACACTAATTCCCATAGCTTGAGCAATTTCTTCATGGGTATTATATATGGGTAAGTTTTTACTTTCTAATTTCTGCTGATTAAACTGGGAATTTTCACTGTGCTTTTTTCGCAATAAATCAATTTTTTCTAATCTTTTAGAAATGAAACTCTCCAATTTATTTAAGTCTGCGGATATCCATTCATATGTTTCTTGTTCTATGTACCAAGTACCCTCATATTCAATATAAAAAAAGTCAGAATTATCATTACTTTCATTATTTGAATAATGGGGATAATCTTTGCCAATTAAATCCTGCATTTTTTGAAAAATATTTGTATATTCTCCATCAGCTATGAGTGTATTAGCTTTTTGTAAATCAGCAATTGCACCTTGCTCCTCTCTTTGTTTCCTGCGAATTAAACCCCGGTAGTGATAAGCTTGATAACTATTTGGATCTTGAGAAATGATTTGATTAAAACAATCAATAGCCTCAATATATTTTTGTGATTTGTAGAGGTCAATACCTCTATTGAGAATTTGATTAAAGTCCATATTGTTGGTAAATGCAATTAGTTGAATATTTTTGTAAATGATATTTTAGAATTAGTAGAAAGAATTTTGGTTTACAAATTTTCATCCTATAGCCGTCAGGAGTTAGAAGCAATGTTTGGATTAACAGAATGGCAGCAAACTCGATTTTATCAAGAAGTAAAAAAAGAAACGGAGTTAGAAACTAAGTTAAAAACGATTTCTAAACTGTTAAATGAGGGGCTAACTGTAGAACAAATCGCTCGCATACTTGAGTTAGATATCGAAGTGGTGAAACAAGCAATCCAATAGCAAAGTAGTAAATAGACATTTGATGAACAAATACAGGGGCGATACACCTTGAAAAGCCATCGCCCCCTAATTAGCGACCATATCAGCGATTTATGGCAACCAATTTTGATCTAATAATTGTTCAATAGTATAAGGACAATCTTCAGGAAAATCAACACTCATTCCTGTTTTCTTCCTCACATATCTTAACGCCTTCTCATAAATTTTTGCTTGATTTTCTTGTAAATGATTTCTGAGATTTTGACTTAAATAATCATTAAGTTGGGATCTAAAACTCATAATTTCCGCTTGCCAATGATTGGCATTATAATCATATTGTTCCTGCCAATATTGCAAAAGTAATAAATGTCTAATAATCTGTTCTAAAAAACTCTCAACTGTTAACTTATCTCGACGACTCACATCTTCTAATTCCTCAATTAAATGCTCTAAGTCGATATCTTCTAGCCGTTTTTCTTTGAGGAGTTGCAGCGTTTCTACTAACCATTTTTCATTATCAGTATCATACAAAGAATATAGATCACTTGTTTGAGTCATTGCTGTACTCTACTGGTTATATAGCTAATAACTAATCTATCTCTATTCTTAGTTTGCCACATCATTGTCAAATCCATAAACTTTAACCACCTAACCCCCAACCCCTTCCCTATCAGGAAAGGGGAGCAAATTACTTCTTTTCCCTCTCCACCCCCCAAGTTCCCCCCTTTCTGGGGGGAGTCCGTCCATATGTTCCCTCTCCTGAAAGGAGAGGGTTAGGGAGAGGTAGTCTAACGTTTAACCGGCGTACCGCAAGGATAAGTTGCTACTTCCTCTGCACCTTCTTTAACAACTGGTTTATCCTTCGCTGCTAAATAATCTTTTTGTAATGTATCTAACAATGCTTCTCGTCTATCATACAACCGCTTCAGGGAACGAGGTTGACATTGATTCAGGACATAAGCTGTTACCAATGGGAGAGCGATCGTACTATCGGTATAACAAACGATCGCACTGGGTAACTCATCTGGGTCAATCTTACCCCAACTCACAGCTTCTGCGGGAGTCGCCCCCGATAACCCACCAGTATCAGGACGTGCATCGGTAAACTGCACAAAGAAATCATGTCCCCGTTCTTCTAATCCTAAAACCTCGTGAAGTTGCGGTTGTGTTTGTAATAAAAAGTTCTTAGGACTACCACCACCAATAATTACCGCTGCACTTGTACCGTCGTTTTCTCGCGCCCCATAGACGATCGCAGCTGTTTCATTTACGTCAATAGAGGGATCTATTACCAACTTTGAACCTTCTAAAGCTAAAGCTGCCACATTCATCCCAATGGAACTATCTCCAGGAGAAGAAGTGTAAATAGGTACACCACATTCATAAGCCGTTGCTAATAAGCAAGAATTTTTGACACCCAATTGCTTTTCTATTTCCCACACGCACTTACCTAGCAAATGGTGAAACTCAGCTGTTCCCATGCGTTTTTGGAAAGGTTCTGCTTGGAGAACTTTGCGAATAAAAGCATCTGTTTCTAGCAGTACATCATAACCAAAAATAATGTCATAAATTCTGATAGTTCCTTCTTCCCGTAATTTGACATCATCTAAAAACGGACTACCTGCAAACAGTTCAAAACCCAAACCATAGTGCATATCATGGTAAAGATTTGCACCAGTGCATATCATCCAGTCAATAAAACCATTGCGAATTAATGGTGCAAGGGCGGAAACACCAAAACCTGCGGGTGTCATCGCCCCGGAAAGGCTAACTCCTACAGTTACACCCTCTTGAAACACTTCCTTAGTCAGCAGTTGACAGGCTTCCCGCAACCGGGCTGAGTTGTAAGCCGTAAAATAGGTATTAATCAAGTCAACCACGCTAACATTGTTAGACATGGGGATAGGTGCAATTTTCTTACCTTGCTGTTTTGACATTTTTGCTAACTCTCAAATAATAGATACGCCGAATCTAACCGAATATAATGTTATCTAGCTTTTAAGGAATTCTGCCAATATTGCTCGATACAAATCATAGACTGTTCAGTAATATCATGTTTGGTTTAATACTTTAATTACTTATGGAACCCATTCGTATTTTTTACTTTTCTGATGTTCTCTGCATTTGGGCTTATATTGCTCAAATCCGTCTGGATGAGTTGAAAACAACCTTTGAAGACAAGATTGCTATTGCACATCACTTTGTCCCTGTCTTTGGTGTAGCTAGTGAAAAGCTGGAGAACCGATGGAGAGAAAGAGGTGGATTGCAAGGATACAGCGATCATGTTCAGGAGGTTGGGAAAAAGTTTGATCACATCACTGTTCATCCTGATATTTGGACTAAGGTGACACCACCTTCATCCACATCTTGTCATTTGTTTCTCCATGCCATTAAATTAGTAGAAGCGAATGGTTTGGTAGAGCCAGATCAACAGGTATTTGAAAAAGCCACCTGGGCATTTCGGAAGGCGTTTTTTACCCAACTGGCAAACGTTTCTGACCGCAAGGTGCAATTTGAAATTGCGGAGGAGTTAAGACTCCCAATCGCCGCTATCCAAGCGCAAATCGATAGTGGTGAGGCTTATGCCCAGCTATCCAAGGATTTTGAATTAGTCAAAGAGCATACGGTTACAGTCAGCCCCACTCTGATTTTTAATGAAGGACGGCAGAGACTTAATGGTAATGTGGGCTACAGGGTGATCGAAGCCAATATTCGGGAGTTACTACACAATCCTCCCGGAGAACAATCCTGGTGTTAGGAATCTGGCGTTAATGGAAAGATGCGATGCCTTCTCTACGAGACGCTTCGCGTAGCTTGCTTCTCCGGAGGGGTACGGCGAGCGCAGCTATCGCAATCCAACCGACCTGAACATGAACATTAATCTTCAAGCAACAAATTCACCCTGATCTCAAACATCAGGTTTTCATACTAGTAACGCTGCAAAAATCAATTTGCCGCTAGGTAAGTGTAGTTTGATCTAAAGTCACCTCGGTCACTTGTCAGTATGTACGCCTAGTAGCAACTCCTTTGGATCGCCATTGGCTTTGTAGGTTGCCAACAGCAAATAGGGACATACGAACATGGCACCAACGGAAGGACACAGAAAGCCGAAGAGAAACCCTTTGGGGGTAAATCCCTCTCGCCACGTAACCCAGATTGCTGTTAGGCAGAGAAAAATCAAAAGATCCGTGTTGAACTGAGCTCGCCAGTCAAGCTTCAGCAGGTCGCCAAAATAGACGGCTGGAAAATTTATACCCCTCGTGACTATGGCATAAATTGATACCGTAAAAATGAGCAGTGTAGAAACTACTAAAAAAGCGCGTAGTAATGTCATATTGTAGTTACTCCTGTTACTCGAATAGAAGACCGATTTCGGAATGTCATTTAGGGCTTGTAACTTTAATTTAGATACAGCACTTTGTGTAGCGATTTGGTACAAAATGGAATCCTATAACCCTTGTCCCATCAACCTTTTACATAATATTGTAGGTGTGGTACTTTAAAACTGGAGTTTAGACTAAATTCCATTTTTAAGACTACAACCCATACCCAGCAAGGATTTTAGATTTTATCATCCTCAAAAGCCCATAAATGATGAAAGCCTTTTAGAATAAGGGTTTTGCGGGTTTATTTTTGAAAATAGTCTAAAGTCCAGTTAAAAACAAAAGTGCTGTATTAAGGACAAATTACCGCAGATCCTACTCTAAGTCAAACGCGATCGCATTAATGATCTCTCACCTAAAAGATTTGCCCAAGGCGATCGCGGTTCCAAATGTGGTGACATGGAAATCATCTACCTTTTCATTGATGTGGTTGACAATTGAAGTTTCATTTAGAGTTGATTAAATCTAGATTAACGACTGCTCTCGTCATTGCAAGTGATGGGATATTTTTTATTTGGAAGTCTCTTCCTGAATTACTTGAAAATAATGTTATAAAAACTAACATATTTTTGAGATTTTTTATTGTAATCTTAATAGATATATAAAAAATACAATTTTAGCCAAATTGTATAAACCCAGAACTTATACTTTATTTCCCTAGTTGTAACACCTATTTTTTGACAAAGGTAATGAAAAACGACACACCCCAAGAATTAAATTCCGATCCAGAGATTTCGCGGTTGATTGATGAGGTAATGTCATCATCCCTGAGTGATGAACAGTACCGCAAAAAGATGCAGCGACGTAAGGAAGTACAAGATCAACGAATAGCTAAAGCCATACCAGAAAAAGGATTAATTATTGTCAACACAGGTAATGGTAAAGGTAAAACCACTGCGGCTTTGGGAATGGTGATGCGATCGCTTGGCCATGGGTACAAAGTAGCAATAGTTCAATTCATCAAAGGAGCCTGGGAACCTTCCGAAAAGCGAGCTTTCAGTCATTGGTCTGACCAATTAGAATTCCACGCTATGGGTGAAGGCTTCACCTGGGAAACTCAAGACCGTGATCGCGATCTCGACAAAGCCAGCACCGCTTGGAATAAATCCCTAGAATTCATCCGTAACCCAGACTTTAAATTGGTACTATTGGATGAAATTAATATTGCTCTCAAACTCGGTTATTTACAAATTGAGCAAGTTTTAGCCGGTTTAGAGCAAAAACCACCTGATAAACACGTAATTCTTACAGGTAGAGGCGCACCACCCGCCTTAATGGAAAAGGCAGATTTAGTCACTGAAATGACGCTTGTTAAACATCCTTTCCGCGATCAAGGTGTTAAAGCTCAAGCCGGAATTGAATATTAATCACGTTAATCAATTTTGGATTTTAGATTTTGGATTTTGGATTTTAGATTAATCCCAAAGCTAAACGGGGGCTAGTGCAAGGATGCAAGAGATAAATTTTTTTCATAGTTATTTCTGCCAAGCTGCACTAGAAACCTTACTTTTTATCTAATACAAATACTAAGTTCTAAGCCTCTCCCGTATTAAAAGTTTCTCCTCTTTCCTCCCTTATAGGGGAAGGTTAGGGAGGGGTGCAGGGAGAGGTTTAACAGAGGGGTTCCCTGTTTGGTTACACTGTGAAATGTTTGCAGTATATTAACATTACTGTTGATTACACATCTGTAAAATCTTTCTGTCATTAGCACTGATAGTTTTGAGCGGACGATAATCTTGCAGTGCAACTGAGTAAGCGTAAGTGATTGAATCATCATTCGTAAGTTGAGGTATCCTACTGGTTGTGGACACCTGAATTGCACCAACTTCACCTAGAGAACTCCTTACAGTCATTGCCAATTCTCCTGAGTTAGCGATCGTACCCTGAAAACAACTAAACTCAGAATTCGGCATATACAATGCACCTATTACCTGACCTTGCTGTTTTTGAAATACAATATAGCCTTGTCCCATCTGGTTTGGTGCTGATGACTGACCATAGAGGTAAATTCCATCTCTTTGGGGTAAATTTGCTGGTACTGATAGTCCCAAGTTGTTTCTAGTTGTGGGAACTATGTTGACATTTTTATTCTCTGCTTCTGAAGAAACTTGCTCACTTTTTTCTAAGTTATTACTGTCAAACTCATCTGTCTGTAGTTGACTTTTTTGATCTCTGATTTCTCTGAGTTTAGACAAAAGAGAGGTTTTCTCACTACTCTGAATTTGATTCGTAGATAGTTGTAAATTTGCAGCTACTGCTGTAGATGTCAGCAACATTTTATTCTGTCCACTGAAAGCACCCAAACCTACAAGACTAAAAGTAGCAAGTAAGCCAACACCTGCAAATTTTAACTGACCTGGAGTAATAAACTTAGAAATGTTGTTAAGCACGTGATTTCTCCTGTAACAAAATTAATGATTGTCCTGTTACTAGCGTAAATAATAACTAAACACTGATATTTTGTGATTCCCTCAAAGGTTCTATATATTATCTAGAGTAAAAACCATCTAAAAAGACCGTTTTTATAGATTTTTAGTTGATATTTTGAAATATATCATTGTTTGATAAATTTATGCTTCAGCCAAGATATTCACCCATTTGGGGGATACAAAATATATTTTTTAACTTAGCAATCAAATCGATATTGATATAACTTGATTTTGACATTTTTAAATATCATTTCCAGTGGAAAACAATACGAATGATTTGAGTAAAGCCAATTTTATTACATTTTGTGATTTGTATAAGCAAATTGTGATCAGCGAGATTGCGCCCACAGTCCCATTTGCTTGGCTATTGTTAACTACAACAGCAAGTCTGGGGATTTCGGACGAGATGAGGGAAAATTATGGGATAAGTGAAATGCTAATCTCTGAGATGTAGTTAATTTCCACACCACTCAGTAAAAAGACTGAACCATTTATGCAAATCACTAGCGGCGAAATCCAAGCTATGCGGGAATTAATGCCCGATTATACCCCCGGACTGGAAGCAATGGATCATTTAGAAAAGCACAATGGCAACATGGAAACGGCTTTTCAAGATTTATGGCAAGACAAAAATGGTCAAATGATCATGGGGGAAGGTAGGTCACTATTGCAAATCACCCTGAAAAACCTGCGAAATGAACTTTGCGGCGATGATGGGTTTCGTGGTCAAATCAAAGAATATACGAAAAATCCCGGTAGTTCACCTTTACTCACAGGTGCGATAGTTTCTTTAGTGAGTTTAGCTTCAGCTAACGGCTTACCTCTTGATCCGGCCATTGCGACTGTTATAGTTTTGTATATCCTGAAAATAGGGGTAAATATCTTTTGCGATTATACCGAACCCCCGGCTAATACTGGTGGAACTTTACCCCCAGCACAATAATTTATTATTTAGGGGCGGGGTTTCCCCGTCCTGATAGAGTGCGTTACACAAATATATGGGATTTTAATTTTCAGCTTACAATGTAATCAAAGAGCTAGACTTGAGCTAAAAATATGGAAAAATCAAACATTAAAACTGAAGCCAGAAAATTAATTGACAGATTACCTGATAATTTTACTTGGGATGACTTGATGTATGAGATTTATGTTAGGCAAGTAGTTGAGGCTGGACTTGCTGACAGCCAAGCTGGTAGATTAATTTCTGTACAGGAAGTTAGAGCTAAGTTTGGATTACCAGAGTGAAATATTCACAAATAACTCAAGTTATGAATACAGAAGTTTTGCATTTTTTCCAAGAATCACATAAACAGGATTTGGAAACAATCACTCAAATTTTGGCTAATATCACTAACCGTAATCCTGAAGAAATTAAACCCTACTTAGATAGAATATTGACACAATTAGTAGAACCGCAACAAGAAACTCAGGTAGATGAAACTGCTACTCCAGAACAAAAGATAGCTGCATTTCAAGGATGGGTAGAAAGTCACAGAAATCTGAATTTACCAAACCTTTCTGATGAAGCAATCAGCCGAGAAAGTATTTATGGTGACAGAGGTTAAATGCCTTATCTTCTAGACACAAATATATTATTACGTAGCGTTGATTTATCTCATCCCATGAATAGTGATGCTGTCAATGCTATCAATACATTACTAGGTCAGCGGAAAACATTACATATCGTCCCGCAAAACTTAATTGAGTTTTGGAATGTTTACACTCGTCCCATTGAGAGAAATGGATTAGGACGCACAGCACTAGAAACAGAAGTAGAGATAAAACGATTAAAAATTATTTTTCATCTTTGTTTAGATACCGAAGCAGTTTATTCAGAATGGGAACGGCTTGTTATTACTCATTCGGTTATTGGTATTAATGTGCATGATGCTAGACTTGTAGCTGCAATGCTTGTTCATGGGATAACTCATATTTTGACATTTAACACTAAGGATTTTGCTCGTTACTCGGAAATTATAGCTGTTCATCCTACGGCTATATTGTCATGAATAAATAAACATTAATGATAAGCACTTTGAAAAAATGATCTCTTTTCCATCAATCTGGTAATTTCTCTAAAATTTCCCTCGCAATATTCGCCCGATATTCGTCGTTATATTCAACATATATATCTAACGCTTTCTGCCAGTTTTCTATTGCTGCTTTGCAATCTTTCTGTGCTTGTGCCAACAGTGCTAAAGCATGGTAAGTTAAACCTTGATGATACCTATCATCATACTGATTTTTGATATCTAAAGCTTGTTGATAATATTGTCTTGCCTCTTCATATTCACCCATCTTTTGGGCTACCATTCCTAACTGATGGTATGATTTAGCCAGTGCATAATTAGCTCCGTATTCTTTGTAAATATTTAAAGACATTTGATAATAGTGTTTTGCTTCTTCATGTTCCCCTAATTGTTGGGCAAATATTCCTAACTCATGATATGTTGTGGCTTGTTCATAGGAACTTCCATCTTCACTATAGATATCCAAAGCCTGTTGATAATGGTGTCTTGCATTTTCATACTCTCTTAATTCTCTAGCTATCATTCCCAACTGGTGGTAAGTTCCAGCTTGAGAATGTCTATCCCCATATTCGATATAGATATCTAAAGCTTGTTGATAAAAGCCCCGTGCTTGTTCATATTCACGTAAATTTTGGGCTACTATTCCCAAATTGTGGTATATTTTAGCTTGGTTATCAATATGATCTAATTCTTTCTCAATTTCTAAACACTGTTGATAATATTTTCTAGCTTCTAAAAAATTCCTTAAATCTAAATAAGCATTACCTAACTTAAATAAAGCATAACCTTCACCATTACGGTTTTTTAATTCTTTAGCAATATCTAAACCCTGTTCATAATAATTAATTGCTGTTTCAAACTTCCTTTCCTCTCTATAAGCATCACCAATTTTATTTAAGACATTATATTTTAAATTTACATCTGCTAATTTTCCCACAATTTGTAAAGCTTCTGCTAAATATTCCCTAGCCGTTTCCGGTTGATGCTGACTAATATAAGCTGTACTCAACTCCAATAAAATATTACTATACCTGCGTAAATTGCCATTAGTTACTCCTTCACAGGTAGGCTTATATTCCATTAATAAACGTTGTAAAATCTCAATCCTTTCTTGTTTTTCCTGTGGTTTTACTCTGTCAATTTCTCTTTCAGCTTGCAAAGTTTGAGCAATGGCATTTTCTCTGGTTGTTTCTAAAGTTTTAAATCTAAATACACCAGAACGCCAAGCCCAAAAGTCAGGGGCAAATTTAGCTAATCTGTTAATAGCGTAATCTGGTAAAATAAATAATATAGGATGAGGTACTGTTCTTTTATAAGCATCCCGTACAAAATTCAAATCTTGTAAAACTGGTGGATATTCACCAGAAATACCAATAGATTTTTCTAAACCTTGAATTATTAATACTAATTTTTTATTTGCCTCTCTTTGAATTTTTGGCAATTCTTTTACGATTTCATCGCGTAAAAAGCGTAAATTTGGGTCAGCAAAATTGAGAATTACAAATTGAATTTCTTCACATTGGGAATTTGTTTTTAATGCTGCAATTAATAACTCTCCATCGGGAGGAAAATTAATTTCAATAAATCCCAAAGTGAATTTTTCAGAAAAGTCGATAAAAGTCAACAATTCCGCAAAAATATCTTCATTCAGAGCGATAAATTGCCCCAATTCACCCTTAAAATCAGGTTGTAATTTCTGCCAGTGCTTGTTTGAAGAATTCATTTTGCATTACCACTGGGTTAGGATAATTCCATCGGTTATCACCGTTGTATTCTAAAACGGAAGTATTAAACAGCATTAACTGTCCAATCTCATCTTTACTCACATCTTTATTAAGACAAACTTGCGCCAACAATGGATAATGCTCATTGGGAATAAATCTTTCAAAACTAAATTGTTGTTGTTTTACAGCATAAATAATATCTTCTGCCAAAATTTTAGGATGCTTTTTAGTGCTGGCTGTTTGACAAGCTGATCTCATCATTTGCATGAGTTGACGCACATGGCCACCACTGGCTTTAGCTAATTCTAGCAATTCTGCACGAGAATTAAACACAGCATCAATATCTACCCGTTTTTCTACTAAACTTGCTATTGCATGTAGTCCCGGTTGGTTATAGTCTAAATTGTAAATATTTCGGTCTAATTGGTATATATTCACCATTGGGACAATGTGAGGATTACCATTAAACAAAGATAGGGGATTTTTGGGCGAACACAAAACAGAGATAGGAACTGTATAAATAATTGTACAATGCAGTTCTTGTAATTGGGCTGCGTAATCAAAAAATAAATGATCTGCAACTCCTGGCGGAATGCGATCTAAATTATCAAAAATAATCAACAATCCCTTATAGTCTGGGTAATTTTTCCGCAATTTAACATAAGCGTCATCTAGTAATAAATTAATATCTGCTTTGAGGCGGGAGATATCTTTTTCTAAAGTTTGGCGAATTGTAGTTTTTTGTTTATCAGAACCTTTAATTTGTGCCAATAACTTCACCATTAATTTAGCAATAAATGGCGCACCACCTTCTAAACTAGCTTCTGATTCTACACTAATAGATTTTTCTACGCTTTCTTCATTCTCTTTAGTAATTTCTTTAAACCATTTTTCAAAACTATTTAATAACTTTTTATCAAAATTCAAGCCTAATTTACGTAAAGCAAACTCAACTTGTTTGATCACTATTAAATATAAATCTGTGTAATTAGCATCATTAATATCTGTTTCTTCATTCACTTCTAAATAAATCACATGATAATTTTCTTCCCATAGTTTTTGAATCCGTTTTAATTCTGTACTTTTACCAGAACCACGATGACCAGTAAATAAAATAGTGCTGAAATTGGCTGGTTCTTGAAAGTCTAAAATTGTACTTACACCATCAACTGCTGACGTTTTACGTACTGCTGATAAATCAACATAGTATTTTTCTATATCTTCCCCTTCTAGCGGTTCTAAAGTACAAGCATTAAAAGCAGCTTTGAGAGTATTAGCACGTTGAAAATTAGGTTGATTCATAAAAAAATTATATTTTCACTTATAACAATAGATTACTTTAAAAATACAACTTTTCTGATAACTAACTATATCTCTAACGAGACGCTACGCGAACAAACGGACATGATATAACAACTGACAACTAACAAAAAAATTGCCCCCTGGATTCAGGAGGCTCATTGTTCGGATATGAAAGAACACGCTGCTGCGCGGTTGCATTTTAGCTCGCAACGTATTCTTTAACATTGGCTCGACGGCGACGTAAATGAGCAAGAGCTTGATGCTCTAATTGACGGACGCGCTCACGGCTGAGGTTCAACCGCTCACCGACTTTCGCCAAAGACATTTCATTACCATCTTCTAAACCAAAGCGCAGAGCCACAACTTCTCGCTGTTGGGGGGTGAGTTCTGCTAATAGGTTATTTAGGTCTTGGCGCAAGAATTCCTGAGTGGTGTAATATTCTGGCGATGGACCGTCATCTTCCAGCATTTCTTGCAGTTCGGTATCCTGGTTATCACCAACTCGCACATCTAAAGAAACTGGTTGACGCGCCATGTTCAGATACTCACGAATCTGAGCAGGTTCTAATTCCAGTTCTTTGGCGATTTCTGTAGGTGTAGGAGATCTTCCTAACTTTTGCGCCAATTCCCGCTGCACTTTTTTGATTTTGTTCAGTTTCTCGGTAATATGGATGGGTAGACGGATGGTGCGACCTTGTTGTGCGATCGCTCTCGTAATCGCTTGACGAATCCACCAGTAAGCATAGGTTGAGAACTTATAACCCCGCATGGGATCAAATTTCTCCACCCCTCTTTCTAATCCCAATGTTCCTTCCTGGATTAAATCCAGAAATTCCATATTCCTTTTTTGATACTTTTTCGCAATAGCTACAACCAAACGTAAATTGGCTTCAATCATTTTTTGCTTGGCTCTTTTACCAAGCGCCAAAGTCTGCTTGATATCGGGTTCAGATTGATTAACATGGGCAGCCCACTCTGGTAAACTAGGTTCATGGTCTAGTTTCTTTGCCAAAGCTTCCTTAGCTTCCAGCAGTGTCATCATTTGTTGCACCTGCTTCCCATAAACAATCTCTTGCTCACGGGTTAGCAGAGGTACACGACCAATTTCCCGCAGATAGGTTCGCACCATATCAGCTGTGAATTTGGTGTTCAGGTTTTCAGTTTGGGTGTTAACAGTAGGCATTGGTGCGTTGTCCTCTACTCCCTAAACAAAATGTATCTTTTCTCAACTAGGGCGGATTGAAAAGGGTGGTATAAACATCAATAGATATAGGTGAGCTACCATAAGCAATTAATTTATATAGCCGTTTTCCAGACGGTAGTCCCCTGGAATGGGTTCCCCTCCCCTTCCTCAATTTTGGAATCTCTTAGAAGCACACTGCTTTGTTTTCAAGAATTCTTCTTTTCTTCGGCTGCTGGTAGCAGCGATAAAACACGAAGTCAGTATGAGTTTTACTTCTTTTATAGTACGGCAGATCTGGCGGATAGTAAAGTAGCCCAGATAAATCTCACAATTATAAAGCAAAATGGGCTGACTGCTTAATTTGGTTTTAAAGTTCCTTAAAAACGCTGACTATATCTATAGTGACTCCAAAAACCCCTCTTCTGTTGCCTGCAAGTAGCCGGATAACCGAACTTATGAAGCTACCATGATGGAGGGATGTTACGAAATTTTATTAGGAGGCAGGAGGCAGGAGTCAGGAGGCAGGGGAAGCAGGGGAGGAAAGGGAAATTAATAACCCAATCACCAATCACCCTTGAATTACTAAAAACCTAAGTCGGCTTTAGCTAGTTCTGCGGCTGCGAAAACTTCTGCATCTGATTTTTCTTCCCAGGCTTGGTCGCCCATTTCGGTGTAAAATACTGAGTCATAGGGACGGGTACGCACAACTACTGGCATGGGAACGGCGTGACCTAAAATTAATGCTTGTTGCTTGGAGTCTAACTTTGCTAATACTGAGCGCAAAGCCCCAGCACCAGATACACCTGTAAAAATTGCATCAATGTCTTTTTCGTCGTTCAGCAAAGCCGTGATGCGAGTCCCAATTTGGGACATAACTTCATTATCTATCCCCGACGGACGTTGATCAACTACTAAAAGTGTTACGAAATATTTCCGCAGTTCGCGGGCTATGGTTCCAAAAATTGTACTTTGTACCACGCCTGGGTCAAGAAAGCGGTGCGCTTCCTCAATTGTAATCATTAATGGCGTTGGTCTATCCAAAGGATTCTTGCTTTGGAGAAACCGATCTGCTCTTTTGACATAATGCTCGTGAATGCGTCTGGTGATCATATTTGTCACCAACATATAGGATAGCATATTTGACTGGGAACCAAACTCAATCACTACATTTTTCCCAGCTTCTAAAGATTGTAAGATCTTATTGATATAGTTTTGGGGACAAACTGCCCGCATATATTTTAGACTATCTAAGCGTAACAATTTACGTTGTAAAGAAGTAATAGAGCCTGGGTGTCCTGGCTTGTCATCACAAAAAATCTTAATATCCTCACTAGTCATATTGAATAACTGCGGAATCCAAGATTTACCTAACTCGTTGCACAAGATATTGGCATTATCTAAAGCTGCTTCTGAAAGTCCTAAATCTCTTCCACATAATTTAATATCTTCTACTTCTATTTGCTCATAGCTGAGATAAAGTTCTTGAGCATCTCGTACACCCCGGCGTTTAGTTGATTCGGGGTCAAGAGTGTAAACTTCGACTTTACCAGGAAATAATTGTTTTAAACCTTTGACGGTGTTAACTTCTTTACCTTCTGCGACTGCTTCCCAGCCATATTCTGAGTGCATATCAAAAATCAAGTTAACAGCCGCATTTTTGCGAATTATACCCGCTAAAAGTAAACGAGTCAGGAAAGATTTCCCCGTCCCTGATTTCCCAAAAACGCCGTTACTTCGTTCTACAAACCGATTTAAATCAATACAAATCGGCACATCCATATCTAATGGTTTACCGATAGAGAAGTTATTCCGGTGGGGATCATCTTCCCAACCAAATACCCGCCGAAAATCATCTTCATTCGCGTCGTAGACTTGGCTAAAGTGACTGGGAATGGTTTTGACGGGGAGCAATTCCATCGTCGTGCTGGTTTGTGGTTGAAATGAGGCTAAACCATTGAAAGACGGAACAAATGAATTTACAGATTTACCATTAGGGGAAGAGAAAGATTCCTGAGATTCAGGGGTAAACATCAACATTGGTGCGAGGTTGACCATTCCATAGGTTCCGCTTCCAGCTAACACCTCGCGCAAAAATGTATCTTCCCAACTAGGGGGACTAGCAACAATACGTGCATTCGCAGCACCTAAAGCTACATCTGTCAGCATACAGAAAAAGCGCGATCGCATCCCCTGTACCACCAAAAATTTACCCACCCGCATATCTTCTACAGAAATATCCGGGTGTAGTCTGACTTCTAAACCTCCAGTTAGTGAACCTTCGATAACCGAACCTAGTGGTTGTCCTGAATTCATTTTGTTAGTTATTAGTCATTAGTTATGGTGATTGGTGATTGGTGATTGGTGATTGGCAAAAAGTCTTACCTGTCACCTATCACCTAATTACTTAATCAATTTGAATTGAAGTTGGCGCACTTCCTGGCGTTGGAGTTATGGTTGATAGGGGTTTTCTGAATTGGGCGTAGATGCGATCGCGCCAAGTGAAGAATGGTTCATAATCAGGATTATCCGCTAAACCAGGGACTCCTTTACCTCTGAGAGATGCTGGTAAATCCAAGTAAGAGCCTTCTGGAAACTTCAACAATATCGACAATCCTGCAACTGTCAAATCAGCTATGGTTGGTTCATCTCCCAACAAATAAGGACTATCTGCCAATAATTCTGTGAGAATGTCTAAATCTTGTTTTAGACTAGCGATCGCGGCACTAATCACATCTGGGGTCAAACCCACCCCAAAACCCAAAACCGAGAGAAAATCACTGGGTACACCTTCTACAATACTTTTGAAAATATCTGGTGTCGAAACAGGTAATAAAGACTTACGATAATCTTGATCTTGACTAATCGCCGCAAACAAAGCTTTTCTACCCTTAATCCCAATAGTCTCATCTGCCCAATCTTCTAGCAATAAAGCCTGAGCGCGTTTTTTCTTATCTGTTGGTATCAGTGGACGATCTGGATATTCGGAGTCTAAATACTTAGCTATTTCCGTGGAGTCTACAATATATTTATGACCATCCTTTAATACGGGTACTTGATTCTGACCTGTTAAACGAAACAATTCTACTTGTCCAATTCCTGGTGTCACCTCAATTTTGCGATACTCCAACCCTTTATAATCAAGGCATAGACGCACTTTTTCAGAATATTGAGATAATTCCCACTGATATAATTCCAGCATATTGTATACTTGGTCACTCACCTTATTTATTGACTTGACAATTCTATCTTTAGGTACAGTAATTTTTCGAGTTATTAAATTATTATATTGGTAAATTCATGAAAAATAAAGTAAAAATTTGTCCAAATTTTTGTCTTTATTAATAGCTAACAAAAATATTTTTACCAGCACATTAAAAAATAAAATTCCGAAAACAATAATTTAGTTTCATATGGATTAACCTAGTGCAAGAAGGCAAAAGGGGGAGAAAACTGGAGGAAGGAGGAAATAATAGAGTTCGACATAAAATAATATCCCATTGCTTTTAGAGTACGGGAGCGATCTTGCTCTCTGTGAAATTGGATAATTTATTTTTTGGAGTTTTCTAAAGCTGGTTTTTAGTTGTTTTCGCCATGCTACACTAGTAAGCTATCACGCTTTTAAGTTGCACATATTGATTTTTGGGACAAATGTCGCAAAACCTCTCCCCCTCAACCCAAAAGTGCAATTTGTCAGCCTAACATCTGACACTGCGGCCTAAATACAGCGACCATACTCACATGAGGAAGCAAGCTACAAAATTTCTAAACAGCCCTCCTCATCAGCCTTTTAAATTTTAAAATTTAAATTCTGCCAACACGTAGCATCTCCTAGAGAAGCAGTACTAGCTTATCATCACGACCTAGTCTGAATTTGGACTAAAAATCTGATTTACAGTTCTGGTTAGATTTTGGTTTAACAAAATGTTATAAGTTTTTATGTAGCTCGTTAACAAAGAAGACAAACACAATTTATGAATGCAAATTACAGCAAATTATTGACCAAATTGGCGGGTATCGTCGGCATAACTGGCTTTAGTCTCCTGATTACTTTACCATCTGAAGCCAAAGAAGTCCTAAATCCTCAGCCGAATATTTTCAACGAAGCTCCCTATAATCGGAGTCAAAGAATTCCAGAAAATTATCAACCCCTATCCACCGAAAAGGGCAATACTAAGGGCAAAATCCAGGTGAAGCAGAAAGGTGGAAGTGGAGTACTCAATCCTAAACCAAGCATTTTCAATGAGCCGAGGTATAGAGGTCGTAATACATCTGGACAAACTCAACCCGTGAAACCGGAGACAGAAGTTCCCACCACTCCAGGAACTCAAACACCTGAAACTACTACAACTCCAACAACCCAACCACCTGCCAGTACAACACAAACCAAAAACATTGTAGAAATAGCAGAATCAAATGGCTCTTTTACAACCTTAATCAAGGCTTTAAACGCTGCTGGACTGACAGAAGTATTGAAAGGAAATGGTCCTTTCACTGTTTTTGCTCCCACTGATGCAGCTTTTGCAGATTTACCACAAGACGCTGTGAAGGATTTGTTAAAGCCAGAAAACAAAGAAGTATTAGTGAAAGTTTTAACTTATCACGTGGTGCCAGGTAAAGTACTTTCTACCGATTTGAAAAGTGGTGAAGTCAAAAGCTTACAAGGTGATCCAATTAATGTGAAAGTTGATAAGGTTACAGGTGTAACAGTCAATGATGCTCAGGTAACTCAGGCAGATATTCAAGGAAGCAATGGTGTTATTCATGTAATTGATACTGTGATTTTGCCACCTAGTCTGTAGGATTAATCCCTTGCAGATAAATTTTGCAAGGAGTTTGTAAAAGGTTTTTCTGTCAAACGAAGATAGAGACGTTTCCTGAAACGTCTCTACAATGTGAGTTATTTGAATGCAAATCGCTGTAAATTAGCGAGATTTAGTAGTCTTGCCGTTACCAGATTGTGCTGCTTGAAGTAACTGCGGTATCAACTGGTCAATTTTTTGTGCTGTCTGCTCTTCTTGGTGCAAGTTTTGCTGTAGCAACTGCACTACTTCTTGTTGTCCCATCCGTTCAGCAACTGTAATCAAGCCACGATAGCAAGCAATCTCGAAATGCTCAACTTTGGACTGAACTCCTGCTAGACCTAAGTCCAGAATTGTGGGATTATTAGCAGCTAGTAGCATGAATTTTTGACCATCACTAATCACACCAGCCGCAGCTTCACAAGTAACTCGTTGTGGTTGCTGTTTCAAAGTGCTGAAAACCTGCTCTAGATTTCGGATTTGCTGCTCGGTTTCACGAATATGGGTCTCAATTAGAGACTTACACTGGTTGTTTTGACAACATTGCCACATCATCTGCTGTGCTTCTAAGAAGCGATTTTCAGCATCGTACATCGCACCAACTTCGTAGATAAACTTATCTTGCAAGCTTGTGATTTGTTTGACACCTGGACGTTCGCTAAGTTGAACCATTGTGATTCTCCTGAAGGTTTGACGCTGTACTCTACAGTCGTACCTTTAACCCTACGTTTAGCCTTGATTCTTCTCTTCACACCTGAGGCACAGTTAGGGGTGGGATCTGAGAGATAACTGGAATACATTAGACTTACACCTGGGGCATAGGTAGTTAATTAAGTTAAAGTAAAGATAAATTAAGAAAGTGCAGTAAATTAAATGAATACTCCCAGCTTAGAGATAATTTCTACTCAGTTAGAAAGTCCAAATTTACGCGATCGCATGGTAGCTCTTGCCAGCTTACGCCATATCTCCCCAGAGGATGCTGTACCTTTAATTAAAAAGGTCTTAGATGATGAATCTCTGCAACTGCGCTCAATGGCAGTATTTGCTCTAGGTATCAAGCAAACCCCAGAATGTTATCCTATCTTGGTGAGAATTTTAGAAACTGACCCCGATTATGGTATCCGCGCAGATGCTGCTGGGGCTTTAGGCTATTTAGGTGATAACCGAGCCTTAGAAGCTTTATCACGGGCCTTTTATGAAGATACTGATTGGCTAGTTAGATTTAGTGCGGCTGTAGCTCTCGGTAATATTAAAGACCCCCGCGCCCGTGAAATTTTGACTAAAGCACTCGATAGCGAAGAAGTAGTCATCCAACAAGCGGCTATTTCCGCTTTGGGAGAAATTAAATCTATTGAGTCTGTGGCTGAGATTCTCCGTTTTGCTCAAGCAGAGGATTGGTTAGTGCGGCAGCGACTTGCAGAAGCTTTGGGTAATTTGCCCAGTCCCAAGAGTATCTCAGCTTTGAAATATTTAGAAAAAGACAGTCATCCCCACGTTGCGGAAGCTGCCACAATTTCTCTCAAAAGACTGGAAGAAATAGGCAACCAAGTTTAAGTTAAAGGACTCCTGCTAGTTTTTAATAATAAAAGTAGGATTTAGAAAATTTTGATTCATGAATATTGAAGAGTTTTTTGAATTAAGTGCTGGTAAATGGTTTTCTCATCGCACAAGTCACCATTTGGCTTTTAAGCAATCGGAAGACGGTAAATCAGATATCGTGATTGAGATGCTGGAAGCAGATCATCCAGAGGTAATTAAACTATGTCAACAGTATGAAATTGAACCTAGTGCGGCTTCCTGTGGTGCGCGAGTTACCTGGAACGGCACAATGGAATGGGACGAGGAAAAACACCAAGGTTCTACCGTTTTAGCCACAGTACCTAGTGCGGATAATCCAGATGAAGGTAAGTTACTGCGGGAAATGGGTTACGCAGAGAAAGCCCCCGTCGCTGGCAGCTATAAAATGGGCAATGATGGCGCTCTTACTCTCATTACTGAGTATGAAACCATGTGGTCTGAAGAACGGTTGTGGTTTGCTAGTCCCAATTTGCGGATGCGGGTCAGTGTCTTGAAGCGTTTTGGCGGTTTTAGCATGGCTTCCTTCACTTCGGAAATTCGCGTGGGTAGCACTGCTGTATCCACAAAGGCTACTGAAGCGGCTAATGCAGTTACAGCCACCGCAAGCTAAAACTTTATACTACAACAGCAAAGCCCGCACCGTCGGGCTTGCTTTTTATTTTTTATTTAGGACTTACGCAAGATGTGACTGAAAACCTTATTCCTGTGTAGCGGTAATTCATGAATTACCGCTACTTTGGTTCTGTTTTGCGTAAGTCCTATTATTTTTGAATTTTGAATTTTGGATTTTGGATTTCCCTCAAGCCCAGCTTCTAAATTTGCAATACACGAGCCAAGAATTCAGGTAATGGCAGCACAATCAACAATAATAAAGCTATTGCCACTAATCCCAAAACATCACGTTTATTATCAAGTTCTGTGACATCATTCAGTGCAGGTTCATCAATCAACGGCACGAATAATAAAATAATTGCCCACAATAAAAATTCTTCTCGGATAAACGAAAGTAGTAATAACAATAAACGAGCAATTTGACCAATAGCAACTGCGGTGCGTTGTCCAAACATTGCATGGACAATATGTCCACCATCAAGTTGTCCCACGGGCATCAAGTTTAATGCCGTCACAATCAGTCCTAAAAACCCAGCTACTGCAACTGGATGCAAATCAATAGCTGATTTTACTGTTAACTCACTTCCTAATGCTAACTTTGCCAGCAATGCTAATAAAATTGAATATTTGGGATTAAGAGAATCAGGATTCAAAAGTCCGGGTTTTTCGCTGAGAGGAACTATTTCCGAATGAGCTAACCCCCATAGGAGTAGAGGCAAGGTCACAACAAAACCCGCAATCGGCCCAGCTATACTGACATCAAATAAAGCTTTGCGGTTGGGAATCGGACTACGCATCTGAATAAATGCCCCAAAAGTTCCCAGGAAAAATGGTACAGGAATAAAGTAAGGCAGTGTCGAGCGAATTTTGTAGAATCGAGCCGTGAAATAGTGACCAAGTTCGTGAATACCTAAAATAGTCATTAACCCTAATGCATAGGGTAAGCCTTTGAGAAAGATAGTTGGGTCAGATTCTACTTGTGTTAATTCAACACCAGCAATTTTCGCACCCATCAAAGTAGTAGTTATTAAAGTAGCTGCTAAGAGTATGAGTGCTACGACTGGTTGAGTTAAATTTTCTCGCTTGCTGTTGTTACTTTGTTTAGCAGCTTGACTATTGGGAACGAGTACAAAAAAAGGTTTATCGTTTATACCTTCTTGAAATATTACCAAGAAGCGATCGCCAAATACTGATTCAATATTTGTTTTAATCTGCTGATAAGCATTAATTGGTGTAGTTCGCAACTGACCCCGACAAATCACTGCTTGAGGTCGATACTCGATGTTTTGGATATAGTATACAGACCAAGAAAAACAATTTCGCAGTTGAGTTTCTTCTGCTGGCTCAATAGGACGTACTGGTGTTGGCACTGGGTTAGAATGATTAGCTGATGGTAATACCGCGTCAGAAGGTTGAGTCTGTGTATCTCCTGGTACTCGCCGACCCCACTGAAATAACAGCCAGTATAACAGCAGCGATACAACTGAAGGCCAGATAATCAGCGTTGCTGGAGGCGGTTGTTTAGCACCATAGATCAGCGTCCAAGCAGTCAACACAAAAGATGGTGTCATTAACACCAGCCACAACAACCACACAGGGGTTCGGGTGATTTGAGCCACGCTGCGCTGAATTATTAGATAAGTAGCTAGTCCTAGTAACAGGAGAAACCAAAATGCCATGTTATCTTCACCAGTTTTGACAGAATGCCTACCTGTAGTCTTTGTCAAAGATCATGACTACAAAAAAGACTGAAATTCCTAATTTTTCAACTACAGTTAACAGCGTTGGGTAAATACACTGTAACCTGATTGTTCATCACTCCTCAGTTTTGGTTTGTTTATTTATGTCTTTCTTACCTCAACAGCCAAGTCCTAGGACTAAGCCACCAATAACTGTACTTTCTGACGAAGTGCCTAGAGAAGAAAACTTACCGACAAACTTCGCACTCAAAACCATTTTTGCATTTCCACCTAATAGGGATACATTAGGGGGAACTTCTTACTTGATTTTCAGGAATGAAGGTAATATCCTGATAGACTGCCCCGCTTTAGACAAGACAAATCAGGATTTTATGAGCTTATGTGGGGGTGTGCGTTGGTTGTTTATCACTCATCGCGGTGCTATTGGCAAAGCGGCAGAAATTCAGCAAATCTTTAACTGTGAAATTCTTATTCAAGAACAAGAAGCTTATTTATTACCTGGCTCAATTGTCACCACCTTTGGTCAAGAATTCACTCTTGATAACACAGCACAAGCAATTTGGACACCAGGCCATTCTCCCGGCTCATCATGTCTATACTATCGTGAATTTGGGGGCGTGCTATTTTCTGGACGGCATTTACTTCCTAACCAAAAAGGTGAACTGGTTCCACTCCGCACACCAAAGACTTTTCACTGGCCAAGACAACTTAAAAGTCTTCAAGCCTTGCGCGATCGCTTTACACCTGAAACTTTACAGTACATTTGCCCCGGCGCTAATCTAGGCTTTCTCCGAGGCAAACGTTTTCTAGACCAAGCTTATCAACGATTGGTAATGGATAATTGAAGGCAGAAGGCAGAAGGCAGGGGGCAGGGACAAGAGGACACGGAGACACGGAGACACGGGGACGCGGAGATATGGGAAAAGAAGACACGGGGATAGGGGGAAAGAGTTGACTATCAGAAGACAATCTCTCTTTCTCACCGCGTCTCCCCATCACCCCATCACCCCATCACCCCATCACCCCATCACCCCATCACCCCATCACCGCGTCTCCGTGTCAAGCCTTCCCAACTACTACCAAATTTTTAGTCAACACTTCCACAGCAGCTTGATATTGACTATCGGCTTCTGTGCCAATTTGCTGACGGGTAATTGGTTCTTGGGTAATTACTTTGTCTGGTTTAATACCCAACTTATTAATGTCTCGGTGGTTAGGAGTTTCGTATTTAGCAATTGTCACCGCCAAACCCGAACCATCAGACAATTCAAATAAGGACTGAATTAGTCCCTTGCCAAAGGTAGTTTCACCTATTAACTGAGCGCGACCATTATCTTGCAACGCACCTGCTAGAATCTCACTAGCGCTGGCAGTTCCTTGATTGACTAAAATCACCAAAGGATCTTCTGTCAGGGCTGTACCAGCAGCTTCAAAATTCCCCTGAATACCTTGTCGGTTGACAGTGTAAACGATTGTGCCTGAGTTTAACCATTGCCTAGCGACTTCAATTCCAGCTTGTAATAGTCCCCCTGGATTATTTCGCAAATCGAGAATGTAGGCAGCAGCGCCTTTTTTTTCTAAACTAGAAATAGCGTGCGCCAATTCCATAGAGGCATTAGCATTAAATTGAGTTAGGCGTAGGTAGCCAATGGGTTGCCCTTGGGGGGACAAACGCAATTCAGCTACCACAGGATTAAGTTCAATGCGATCGCGCATTAAGATAAATTCCTTTTCTGCCTCTCCCTCTCGTGCAATCAAGAGAGTTACAATACTACCGATTGGTCCACGCATCCGCGCCGCTGCTTCGTCAAGAGTGAGATTCTCTGTAGATAATCCTTCAATTTTCAAAATGCGATCGCGTGGTCTGAGTCCCGCTTTCTGGGCTGGAGAACCTTCAATAGGTGTAATTACTTCCAAGCTACCAGTCTGGGAATTGAGGGCAATTTGTAAACCTACACCTGTTAGTTCTCCAGAAGTATTAACTTGCAAACTGCGGTACTGCTCTGGATCTAGAAACCGAGTAAAAGGATCATCAAGGCTCTTAAGCATATTTTGAATTGCCCCATAAGCTGCTTCAGGGTTATTCAGCGGCTTTTTTAGAGCTTTTTGCCGCACATCAGCCCAGTTTTGATGATTAAACGTCTCATCCAGATAAGAGCGATTGACAATTCGCCAAACCTCAGAAACTAATTTCTGCTCCTGCGTCAAAGCTGATGCTGGTTGGATGAATGAGCCAAAACCCAAGCAAAAAGCCAAAACTAAACAAAATCCCAGCCGCAAAACCTGTTTATTCATGAACCCCATCTTCAATTCCACCTCAACCCAAATTCCCTAGAACTGACTAAATACCCGATTGTTTATGAAATCTATCTCTCGACTATGTTACTTTTTTTATAGAAGACGTGCATTGCTCTCATCAAGTTGTTATGTCAACTGATTTGGGTCAAACCCTCTTCATTAACGATAAAATCTACCTTGTAGCCAACGTTTTTGGCGTTAGCTTGCAAAGGGGAAGCAATATATTCCATATTTACAGAGTGTTAAGTTTCTGAAAAAATTTAATCACTCTGAAGAAAACTCATCTTTGTGAAAATCCCAAAATTGCTATTGGGAGATTTATCAACCGCAACCGATTGTTAGGAATTTGAGATTGTATGGCCAATGTTTATGACTGGTTTGAGGAGCGCTTAGAACTCGAAGCGATCGCAGAAGACGTAACCAGCAAATACGTCCCTCCTCACGTCAATATCTTCTACTGTCTAGGTGGAATTACCCTAGTTTGCTTCCTGATCCAGTTTGCTACTGGATTTGCGATGACATTCTACTATAAGCCGACAGTCACTGAAGCTTACTCCTCAGTAGAGTACATCATGAATGAAGTCAACTTCGGTTGGCTAATTCGCTCCATTCACCGCTGGTCAGCCAGCATGATGGTGCTAATGATGATTCTGCACACCTTCCGGGTTTACCTCACAGGTGGTTTCAAAAAGCCCCGCGAACTAACCTGGATCAGTGGTGTCATCCTAGCTGTAATCACCGTTTCCTTCGGTGTGACAGGCTACTCCCTACCTTGGGATCAAGTTGGTTACTGGGCTGTGAAAATTGTTAGTGGTGTACCAGAAGCAATTCCCGTAGTTGGCGTTCTCATCTCCGACCTACTGCGCGGTGGTTCCAGTGTTGGTCAAGCAACACTAACTCGCTACTACAGCGCTCACACCTTCGTTCTACCTTGGTTAATTGCAGTCTTCATGCTGTTCCACTTCTTGATGATCCGCAAACAAGGTATTTCCGGTCCTTTGTAATTTAAAGTCATTAGCGAAAAGGCATGATTCAGTTTCCAGATCAGTGTTGTTTGTTTTAAACTTAGGAAACAGAAAAAACATAAGTTCTAAACAAACACTACTATCTGAACCTGTAAACGGTGAAAGTTGTAAACACTGGGCTAAAAAATATGCCTTTCCACCAGATGTACTTAGAGCCGATTACCTAAACATCTGATGGCTTTCACCAATGCTCTAACTCAACTTCAGCAGGAGAGTACTTTTAAAAATGTCAACGCAAAAAAAACCCGATCTGAGCGATCCTAAGTTAAGAGCCAAACTTGCCCAAGGCATGGGACACAACTACTATGGTGAACCCGCTTGGCCAAATGATTTGCTGTATGTATTTCCCATCGTAATTATGGGTTCATTTGCTTGTATTGTGGCTCTAGCGGTGCTAGATCCGGCAATGACAGGTGAACCAGCTAATCCTTTTGCTACCCCCTTGGAAATTTTGCCAGAGTGGTATCTATACCCAGTCTTCCAGATTTTGCGCTCACTACCTAACAAGCTGTTAGGAGTATTAGCAATGGCCTCCGTACCCTTGGGGCTAATTCTCGTTCCCTTTATTGAGAACGTTAATAAGTTCCAAAACCCCTTCCGTCGTCCAGTAGCCACAACAGTATTTCTGTTTGGTACTCTCGTCACCGTGTGGTTAGGTATTGGTGCTGCGTTACCATTAGACAAATCTCTGACTTTGGGACTGTTCTAAATTAGTTGCCACAAAGCGCTGTTACGCCTGTGAGTTTCAAGAGCATATTATACTAAAGTTATGAGTGAGTCTAAAAACTGGCTGACCTTTAAGTCATCAACGGCGCTTTAGCTGCTCATAGTTCTAGCTTGGATATGCTTTTGAAAACAAACAGGCGTAAATTTTAATAGTTTAAGCTGGATCTGAGATTTTCAGTTGTGGATGGAAAATAAAAACTATTCCTCAATCCAAAATCGCCCAAAAACAAACAACACCATTTTTCACTTATCTACATTCAAGTCAAGGTCAATGCTTACCACAGTGCAGCAAGACCATCTGACGGTGAAGAGCGATCTTAAGCTCCTAAACCACGTACAACAATGGTTTGAAAAATTTTCTCTCCAATATTTATCTGAATTTGGCTGGTCAGAAAGCCAACTTTATCGCCTCAACTTAGCATTAGCAGAAGGCTTTACCAACGCAGTTCGTCACGCTCATCGAGCATTACCACCAGAAACAGACATAGAAATTCAATTGAGTCTGTGGAATGACCGTTTAGAGATCAGAATTTGGGATCATGGTAAACCTTTTAATCCTGATGCTATAGTCGAGCCAGAGCCAGGTACTCTACAAGTAGGAGGGTATGGATGGTTTCTGCTTCGACGCTTGGCAGATCATGTTGTCTACGAACGTGCTGCTGATAGCAGAAACTGCCTGCTGATTGTCAAATATTGTCTGGAAGGGCAATATTAACAGGAACAAATTGTCAGCGCTGGGATTAATTGCTGTTTAAGCTAAGTCAAAAAGCAAGATTTCCCCTCTGAGATTGGTACTAATTTCTAGTTGCTCTTCTCCAGTAATTTGTACTCCGTCCCCTGCTCTAAGTTCTTTACCATTTAAAATTACTTCACCTGTTGCGATTTGTAACCAGGCATAACGATGAGGCTGGACGCGATAATTAATAATGTCTCCTTGTTCTAAAATAGATGCGTATAAATCAATATCTTGGTGAATAGTCACCGCATCATCACGTCCATCTTTAGCAGCAATTAAACGTAGTTTTCCCCGTTTTTCTTCTACAGAAAAAGTTTTTTGTTCATACCGTGGGGTTAATCCTAGGGTATCTGGTAACATCCAGATTTGCAGTAAGTGCAGTTCTTCAGTTTGTGAGAAATTAAATTCACTGTGCATAATACCAGTCCCAGCACTCATAATTTGTGCGTCACCGGGACGAATTACCGAACCTGTACCCAAACTATCTTTATGTTCAACTGCACCTGACAAAACATAGGTGAGAATTTCCATATCTCGATGTCCGTGAGTAGGAAATCCAGCCCCAGCAGCAATCCTGTCATCATTGATGACTCGCAGAGAACGAAATCCCATGCGGTTTGCATCATAAAAATGACTGAAAGAAAATGTATGATAACTATCTAACCAGTCAATCTGACTATGACCACGTGCATTTCCATCATGAATAATGTAGTTAATTGTATTTTGAGACATGATTTCACCTCACTGTAAAGATGTATTTAATTGCAGAAATAATCAGCTTTTTTGTTAGTTAGTAATCAACCTTGATGTTGATAAACAAACTGGTAAATCGGCTTTAAACTATTACTATAATAAACCATACCCCTTGATAATAAAAAGTACGCACTTGTAAGTGCTGTACTTACCAAAAAGATACTATTAGGTTATCCCCTCTCCATCTCTGTGGCAAAATTGATCAGAGTCCTCAAAAACTGATTATTCCCAGCATGACCGCAACTATTCCCAATTTACCTAGTCTCTACGAACCCTTCTCCACAGAAGCCAAATGGCAAAAATTCTGGGAAGACAACCAAGTTTACAAAGCTGACCTCAACCACAAGGGCAAACCCTACTGTATCGTCATTCCTCCCCCCAACGTGACCGGCAGTTTGCATATGGGTCACGCCTTTGAAAGTGCGTTGATTGATAGCCTGGTGCGCTACCATCGCATGAAAGGACGCAATACCCTCTGGCTACCCGGAACCGACCACGCCAGCATTGCTGTACAAACTATTCTCGAAAAGCAACTCAAGGCTGAAGGTAAAACTCGCTATGATTTGGGACGCGAAAAATTCCTAGAACGGGCTTGGCAATGGAAAGCGGAATCTGGGGGTACAATTGTTAATCAACTGCGCCGTTTGGGTGTTTCGGTAGACTGGACGCGGGAACGCTTCACTTTAGATGCAGGTTTATCGAAAGCTGTTTTAGAAGCATTTATCCGCCTTTATGATGAGGGACTGATTTATCGGGGGAACTATTTGGTTAATTGGTGTCCCGCTTCTCAATCTGCGGTATCTGATTTGGAAGTGGAACCAAAAGAGGTAAATGGTAATCTTTGGCACTTCCGCTATCCGCTGAGTGACGGTTCTGGTTTTGTAGAAGTGGCGACAACTCGACCAGAAACGATGCTAGGTGATACAGCAGTTGCGGTTAACCCCAATGACGAAAGGTATAAACATTTAATTGGTAAAACCCTGATTTTGCCAATTATGAACCGAGAAATCCCCATTATTGGTGATGAATTGGTTGACCCGGCTTTCGGTACTGGTTGCGTGAAAGTAACTCCAGCCCATGACCCCAATGATTTTGAAATGGGTAAACGTCATAATTTGCCGTTTATCAATATTATGAATAAAGACGGCACTCTGAACGAAAATGCTGGGGAGTTTCAAGGACAAGACCGCTTTGTGGCTAGGAAAAATGTGGTTTCTCGCCTTGAAGCAGATGGGGTTTTGGTGAAGATAGAAGATTATAAACATACAGTACCTTATAGCGATCGCGGAAAAGTCCCCGTTGAACCTCTCCTTTCTACCCAGTGGTTTGTCAAAATTCGCCCCCTCGCTGACAAAACTCTCGAATTCCTCGACCAGCAAAATTCCCCAGAAATTGTCCCCCAACGTTGGGCTAAGGTTTATCGTGATTGGTTGTTGAATTTGCGCGACTGGTGTGTTTCTCGTCAACTGTGGTGGGGTCATCAAATCCCTGCTTGGTACGCTGTCAGCGAAACCGACGGACAAATCACAGACTCAACACCCCATTTCGTAGCGCGAACGGAAACAGAAGCTTGGGAAAAAGCCAAATCACAATTTGGGGAAAATGTCAAATTAGAACAAGACCCCGATGTTTTAGATACTTGGTTTTCTTCTGGACTTTGGCCATTTTCAACTTTAGGCTGGCCAGAACAAACCCCTGATTTAGCAACTTACTACCCCAACGCCACCTTAGTTACAGGTTTTGATATCATCTTTTTCTGGGTGGCGAGAATGACAATGATGGCGGGACATTTCACTGGACAAATGCCGTTTAAAACTGTTTACATTCACGGCTTAGTCAGGGATGAAAATAATAAGAAAATGTCGAAATCAGCAAATAATGGTATTGACCCGTTATTGCTAATTGACAAATATGGAACTGATGCCCTTCGTTATACCTTAATTAAAGAAGTAGCAGGTGCTGGTCAAGATATTCGTCTAGAATATGACCGCAAAAAAGATGAATCAACATCTGTAGAAGCATCTCGTAACTTTGCCAATAAGTTATGGAATGCTGCTCGATTTGTAATGATGAATTTGGATGGGCAAACTCCGGCACAATTGGGTAAACCTGAGCCGACAGAACTCAGTGATAAATGGATTATTTCCCGTTATCATCAAGTAGTTAGACAAACCACGAATTACATCGACAATTACGGTTTAGGAGAAGCAGCTAAGGGACTTTATGAGTTTATTTGGGGTGACTTCTGTGATTGGTATATTGAATTAGTAAAATCCCGATTACAGAAAGATGCAGATCCCACATCTCGCAAAGTTGCTCAACAAATTCTCGCTGATGTATTGGCAGGAATTCTAAAACTACTTCATCCCTTTATGCCTCATATTACTGAGGAAATTTGGCAAACTCTCACTCAACAACCAGCAGAAAATCCCCAAATTCTAGCCTTACAGCCCTATCCTGAAGCGGATGAAAAATTAATTGACCAAACATTGGAAGAACAGTTTGAATTGTTAATTAATACTATTCGCACAATTCGCAATTTACGGGCTGAAGCTGATATCAAACCAGGGGTAAAAATCACAGCTAATTTGCAAAGTGAAAGCGAAAAGGAACGTTTTATCCTCAATGCAGGACAGTCTTATATTCAAGATTTAGCCAAGGTAGAAACTTTAACTATTACTGACAAGACTCTGATTGATGAACCCAAAAAACCCTCAATTTCAACTAAATCAGCTTTCAAGGGTTTAAAAGCTATTGGCTTAATTATTGTCGGACTTGTTTTTTTAAGAGTGGGTATTATTGTCGGGAATGCAACTTTGCGTCTTCCTCTTTTTGGGACTTTCTTTGAAACCGTTGGTCTTGGTTATGCTGGTTGGTTTGTTGTTCGCAATATACTGACTGCGGAAGGTAGACAAAAGTTATTTACCAGTTCGTCTGAGCCAACTGATAGCCAAAATATATCACAGTCAGAAGCTACCCAAACCGAGGAATCAGACAATTCTATTGCTGGTGTTGTCGGTACTGTCCAAGTGGTAATTCCCTTAAAAGGTGTTGTCGATATTGAAGCTCTCCGTGCCAAACTAGAGAAGAGTATCAGCAAAGCCGAAGCTGAAGCTGCATCTTTAAGTTATAGACTGAGTAATCCTAAGTTTGTGGATAAAGCTCCCGCAGATGTAGTTCAAGGTGTACGGGATGCTTTAGCAGAGGCTGAGAAACAAGCTGAAATTTTGCGCGTTCGCTTGCGTACTTTATAACAAGTGATTGGTGATAGGAATAAACTTACCAATCACCAATTACGAATTACCAATTACCAATTACCTAATAGCGACAATGCTATACCTAGCCCAAGTACGTAAAAACGAATTTTTAGACCAGTATCAATTACACTTATTAGCAAGTCAGGAAACTGAATATTGTTGGTCAATGATTTCCGAAGAGGCGTTTATTCTCCTGGGAAAAGAAAACACATTGAGTGAAAAAATGCTGGTGTTAGTAGAGCTTTCCCCTACAGGTGAAGTTGAAAGAATTGAAGATGCTACCAGTTGGATACTGAATGTAGTGCAAACCTACCTCACAACTGGTATTACTCCAGAGTTTTTACAACAGGAAGCAGATAAAGCGGAAAATTGGCGACAATCTCTAACATTGCAAAACCAGGATTTAGCACGTCGTTCCTTGGAATTAGAAGCTCGTCGTGAACAAATTCAAGCTTTAGAAGAAAGTATTAACCGGGAAAAAACAGATCAACAAGGTAATTCGTAATATTTCCTTTCCTCTGGCATATGAGTAGACAAAAGTGTGATATTTTGAAATTGAGTTGGTAGCGATCGCTACCAACTCAATTTATCCTTTAGCTTTTTCTAGTAAGTCTTATGTACGCAAATAAATATGGAAAAACAATAAAACTTTTTTTGATGGATTCAGATCCGGATGGAAGGATAGTCTGCGAACTATCTAATTGGACAGGAAAAGCTTACAGAATTCCCAGAGGCAAAGTCAAAGATTGCTCTGACAGAGAAGACCTTAGAAGCACCGCAGTTTACTTATTATTTGGAAAACCTGAGACATCTACTGATAAAGCTAAAGTTTATATTGGTGAGGCTGAAAATGCTTATTCTAGACTTGTTACCCATGTATCAGAAAAAGAATTTTGGAATGAAGCAGTCGTATTCATTAGTAAAGATGAAAACCTTAATAAAGCACATATAAAATACCTAGAGTCAAGATTGTTTGAAATCGCAAATACGGCATCTAGATATGATATAGAAAACAGCAATACTCCAACAAAAAGTTCTATTTCAGAGTCTGATCAAGCAGAAATGGAAGAATTTATTGAGTATATCAAAATTCTCATAAATACGATGGGTTTTAAAGTTTTTGAGTCGATTATAAAGCAAGAGCCATTCAGTGATAATGATGATGAAAAACTATACATAAAGGCAGCTAGAGGTGCTAACGCAGAAGGTAAAAGAACATCAGATGGATTTGTTGTTTTTCGCAACTCTGAGATTGCGGCTGATACTGTTAAACATTATAGTGAAAGAGGACTTGATAAACTGAGGAATGAACTTATCGAGAATAAAATTATCGTTAAATCAGATGACAAACTTGTTTTTCAATCGGATTATTTGTTTAATAGCCCATCAGCAGCAGCAAAGGTAATAATGGGGCGTAGTGCAAACGGACTGTTGGAATGGAAAGACTTTTTCGGTAAAGCGTTAGGCGACATTGAGAAGCAAGAAATATCAACCGCTAATAAACAAATCCAGCCCAAAGGTTAGTGTGATCGCCGCTTTTGTAAGGTGCGTTAGCGATCGCAGCACTAATACAGCTATATTTAGAACTATGACCCCTTCTTTCAAATCCTAACGAATAGCCTCAAGTACTGAATAGATATGCAAATCACTCTTAGTTCACAGCAGAGCCAAATTCTTGAATCCCTCTCGCAGCAGGGTGGGTATGCTTCTCTAGAAGATGCAATTGACACAGCTCTTATTCTACTTGCTGACGAGATCATACAACAAGATTCAGACGAAACTCCAGAATACCTAGCTTGGGTCGAACAAACACGACTAAAGATCGAAGAAGGTGTACAGGCATCAGAGCGAGGTGATGTTTTAGATGCAGATGTGGTACTAGCTCGATTACGCAATAAGGTGGAAGCAGCCAAAGCCGCCTTAGCATGAAGTATTTACGGATTACGGCGACCGCCAGCCGAGACTTGGAAGCAATTTCTGATTATTTTCTGGAGATAAGCGTGGATGCTGGCGATCGCTTCGTACAAACATTCAACCAAAAGTGCCAACACCTTGCACGTTTTCCATATATCGGTAAGTCCTACGCTCGACTAAGACCTGGTTTACGAGGACTTTTGATGATGGATTACATCGTCTTTTATCAAGTTCTTGAGGATAATGTCGAAATTCTGCGTGTTGTCAGTGGATATCGTGATTTGCAGAGTGTTTTTCCTAATAACTGAGTGTTATCATGTCCACTCTAGAGTATGCGTGTAAGAATGAGAAAAAACTAATTTTTTTATTCATAATTTTGAATACTGAATTGGTGTTCTAGGAGATGGGAGAAACTTTGATGAATCCCTAACCCCCAATCTCCATTACCAATTACCTATTTTATTCTGATGCTAATAATTGGCGAATTAACCTTGTGACAGCTTTTTCTGTAAAGCGATTAGCAATTTGTTGACCTAAATGATGCACTCTTGGGTTAACAATTATCTGAGCTACCTGAGGAGCAAGTTGAGCAGGATCAAATCCCTTTGTTTGTCGAAGAATACCAAAAATGCGTCTGATATTATCTAAGGTTTGTTGTTGTTCTAATGTAGCACCGGGCATTTCATTAACTGCTGTCAAACCTACCCTTTCTCTGAGTACATAAGTAAAATTATGCATGGCATTTTTGCTGAGAGCATCAATTCCGTTGACAAACTCATCGACCAACCTGTCACGAATAAATGCACCTCGTTCCGAAGACAGAAACTCGACTCCTTGATTTAATACTAAGTTTAAATCGTATTCTTGATTTTTCCTGGCATTTGTTAACAAGTTTTCTAGGCGATTCCAACGGAATTTTCCATCTTTAAATAGTAACTCTTGCAATGATGTTCTTAATTCATCTGCTGGATCTGTTAACAGGCGTTTAGAAACGTAAGGATAAGCTTCACTGAGAACTTTGAAATCAGGATCGATATAAATAGCAATACCTTCCAAAGTCACTAAAGAACGAATAATTAAAGCATAGTAGGGAGGTACGCGGAAAGGATACTCATACATTAAAGCTGATAAATCATCGGTGATGCTTTTAATGTTGAGTTCGGCTACAGTTGCACCTTGGGCGTTAGCAAATACTCTGGAAAACGCCGGGATAATTGGTGTTAAGTCTGTTTCTGGGGTGAGAAATTCTAATTTAACGTAGTCTTGTGCTAATGAGTCAAAGTCACGGTTAACGACGTGGACTATCGCTTCAATTAAACCATAGCGCTGTGGTGGCTTAATTTCACTCATCATCCCAAAGTCAAGATAAGCCAATTTACCATCAAAGGTGGCTAACAAATTGCCAGGGTGGGGGTCAGCATGGAAAAACCCATGTTCTAATAATTGACGCAGGGAACACTGTACACCTACTTCAATGAGATAACGGGCGTTTATGCCTAGTTCCTGAAGTTCTTGTGCTTGGGTTAATTTAATGCCATTAATCCACTCCATCGTCAACACACGACGATTGGTGTATTCCCAGTAAATTTTCGGTACATATATGTCTTGCATATGACCGTATAATTTAAAAAAGCGTTCAGCATTTTTGCCTTCGTGGATATAATCCATTTCTTCAAAAATGCGATCGCCCAATTCATCCAAAATCCCGACTAAATCACTCCGTACCCGTTTGACTTTTCTCTGCACCAAACCAGCCAAAAAGCGCAAAATATACAAGTCAATAGTGATACTTTCTCGCAAATCTGGACGCTGGACTTTAATCGCCACTTCTTCCCCAGTTTTTAGCTTACCTTTATAAACTTGTCCCAAGGAAGCTGCCGCAATTGGCTCGATGGAAATTTCCGCGTAAATATTCTCTGGGGTTGCTCCTAGCTCTTCTTCGATAAACTGGTAAGCTATTTCGTTAGCAAAAGGTGGTAATTGATCTTGTAGTTTAGTTAATTCTTCCAGATACACCGGAGGAACTAAATCCGGCCTAGTAGACAAAGCCTGTCCAATTTTGATGTAAGCAGGCCCCAATTTTGTCAGCAAAGTTCGTAATTCAATGGCTCGTCGGCTATCATTTTTGACGACAATTCCCCGTTTCTTATCCCACCATATTCCCAAAACAAAGGACAAGATTGGTTGTAAAACTGCCAAAATCCGCCGAAAAACCTGCCAAGGTTTGTCTTTGTAATAGGATCGGATCTCTTCAGGATCATAAAGCAGCATCTCTGGTTCAGCTTTAGCTGTAGCTAGGATTGTCTGTTCTGGCGATGCTGAAAATTGTGGCGAATTGTTAACCAAGGTTTGTGTAACATTTTCTGGTACTACTTCAATCACGGACAATTCGCCTGCGTGACTGTCCTCCGGACTTGATGGGTAACTAGGGGGAAGTGTCTTAACTATCATGAAGAAAGCCACCGAGTTTATGAACGTTGTTAAGTATTGTAACAATATATTGCCATTTCCGCATATCCCCAACAGGTAGAAACCGGAATCGGAAATTGGGATTATTTTTTGATCAGAAGACGTTAAAACTCTTATATTGCAAGTATTATAGCCTTTTTTCTCTTCAGTCTATTTATACTAAATTGAAAAATGATTGTGACAGATGGATAGCCCGAAACCATTACCTGTCTGTGTTTCACAATCTAAAATCGTACAAACGGGAGCGGTTTGCGCTTCTGCAACATAAGAAAGAAACACAACTATTACCTCTTTCCTCCTTTCTGTCACCTGTTAAGAGTCACCTGCTATACCTCCTGTAACTTGCAATCTGCTGTAATATCCCAAATTCAAAATAAGTACTTAAGCAAACAAAAAACAGGACTTACTGTAAGTGTAAATCCTGACAAGTTTCGATATCGATTTCAGAAATGATTTTTGCTCAAATAAATCATTCCGTAAAACAGGCAAGATGCCTGTCACATAACCTTTTTGATTTATAAGTTTATGGCTTCTTCACAGGTGTAACTGTTGCTTCTACCTTAACGGTTTTCACACCTTTGACTTCCTTAACCAAAGTTTCAGCTTTTTTGAGTTCTTCCTTAGAAGTAGCTGCACCTTTGAGGATAATTTCACCTTCTTTATTCTCTACTTCCAACTTATTGCTAGGTAAAGCTGCTTTTAACTTTTTGCTAACTTCGGTTTCCAAGTCGCTGGTAGCGTTGGTAGCCCCAGGAGTAATTTTTGTGCCAGGAGTAATTTTTGTAGTTGTGTTTCCTGGTGTGGTTGTAGCTTCTGGTGTAGGTTGAGCAGTTTTATCTGTGGTTTGTGTAGTTTCAGATGCAGGTTTTGCTGGTACTGAAGGGGATTCATTGGTTGTACCAGGAACTTCTGAACCAGTTTTAGGAGCTTCTTGGCAACCAAAAACGCCCGCTACTAAAATGCCACTAACGAGAAAAGGAATTAGTTTTTTCATGTTTATCTCCCAATTGAGTACTTGAAGCGATTTACTGATTGTGTGATGCCCAGGAGCGAATCTTAAAACAGAAATTAAACACAAGAAAAAATTAGTGCTTAAGCAAGCACAGGATTTGCAGAAAATTGAAACTAGGACAACTTCTGTCGGCTCAAATCCATTAGCCTATACTGACAAGTGCCAATTCAATTTTCTGGATGGTTACAGACTTGTGGGGACTGGTATTTGCCTAAAGACTCTCTATTGACATGAGTTAGAGTCTTAGCCGCTTTTTAAGGGTAGATCATGCTGTCCCACATAGGTCACTTGATGTTATCAGATTTGGAGCAGTTTGAAGCATCTTCCATGACAATTTTATAAATTGTGGGGTGATAGGGGAAGAGGTAATTGGCTGACTTCATGCTCCCCTCTGCTTGATAATTATCAATCCAGGGGAAATTTCGCCTTAATTGTTCGGTTCTACGACTGTCATTAGTACAGAAATCACTATAACCTCGTAAGTATGTAGTGCAATGTCTGCTTTAGCTGCTGTCAGACGCTATTGAATCAACGAAGGGGTGAAAACCTGTGTACGAATGGATCTTGCCAAGTTTGAGGGAAGTTTTAGCCCAGAGCCAATCAAGTATGGCTGATTGTTCATCTGCCAAAGCCGAGCAGCAATGGCGCATCAGTTTGGCAGCTACAGAACATCTACTACACAATTCTTTAGCAACAACTTCGCCTGACATCACTCAAGGTTTAGTTTTAACTGCACCAGCACCCTTATTTAGTCAACCAAAACTGACTCAAAGTTTACAAACAGTAACTTTTACAGCAAAACCTTTTAATCCATTGGCTTTGATGCCCTTTCACATCTCACCAGCAATGGCGGGGAGTGTAGTAGCACCAGAAGTGATGTCTTCTCTCCCAAACGCTACGCGAGTGAGGGGCTGCGGTTACGAACCTGATGAAATCAATCCTGATGAATCTATCTTACCTTTATTACCTGCTGATCCTCTAGGATCAGAGCGATTTTGCTTGGTATTCACAGAAAAATTTAGATTAGTTCTGGTTTTGTCAGAACACAAAAGCGGTAAAAAAGAATTTTTATTTTCCTTTGAACCAGAGGTAGTGCAGCAGGCTTGGCGATCGCTCGGCGCTAGGGTAATCTTGACTAATCCAGAGTTATTCGCTGAGTTAGACGTTTTAGTCGAAAAGTACGCCCCAGTTGCACCAAACTATCAGACTATAATTCAATTTAGCCAGTTGCTGCTTCAGGAATTAGAGGAGCCAGAAGCGGATAAAGTTACACATACTCCTCCTATTTCCCCACCTCAGCATATTCCTGTTTCCCCGTCAGCAAAACCATCTTCTCGCCCAGATGTAGAATTACTACAAGCCTTTGCTCACGAAGTCCGCACCCCACTGACAACAATTCGCACTTTGACTCGGTTGCTACTCAAGCGAAAGGATTTACCTAATACTGTAATTAATCGCTTAGGAGTTATTGATCATGAATGTACTGAGCAAATTGATCGTATGGAGTTGTTGTTTAAAGCAGCTGAATTAGAAACTTGTGCGGCAGCTAAATCTGCGAATACACAACTAACGCCCATGTCTCTAGATCAAGTATTGCAGCAAAGTATCCCTCGTTGGCAACAAGCAGCAACTCGACGAAATTTAACTTTAGATGTGGCTTTACCTCAGCAGTTGCCAACGGTGGTAAGTAATCCTGCTATGCTAGACCGGGTACTGACTGGCTTAATGGAAAATTTTACCCGTAGTTTACCTCCCGGTAGTTCTATTCAAGTTCAGGTTAGTCCCGCAGGTGATCAACTCAAGTTACAATTATCTCCTCAATTGGATTGTCACGATTCAAGCAGAACTGCAACACTACCAATTCGTAAATCTTTAGGTCAGTTATTAATGTTCCAACCGGAAACAGGAACAATTAGTTTAAATATTGCGGCAACTAAGCATCTGTTTCAAGCGATTGGTGGTAAGTTGATTGTGCGTCAGAGTCCTCAATATGGGGAAGTGCTGACGATTTTCTTACCTTTAGAAGTTAGTAAGAACGAAAAAGTAAAAATTAAATAATTTGGCTTTGCCAATAAAATATTCTATAGGAATCATAAATGATATTTGAAAAAATTTAAGTAGTGTAGGGTGAGCAATGCCTACGTATATTTCAAAAATCAAATATTAATTCTATATACATCATCAATTTCTACAAGTTTTTGCCGAGATGATAAACCTGACTTGATTCTGATATAGGATTTAGGTACATCAAACTTTTCTGCTAATAGCTTAATTAACTCTTCATTGGCTTGACCATCAACTGGTGGTGATTTTAAATTAACAATTAAACTACCATCTTCTGCCTCTACAATTTTCTGCTGTTGGGAATTTGGTTTAACTTTCACTTTTTTTTGCATAATACAAATTATAGCGATCCTACTAAATAAGAAGTTCCTAATTTATGCATTGCCAAAAGCGCCGTCCCATAAGCTGCTTCTGTGTTTGTAGAGGCAGTAACAGGAACTTTTAAATATCTACCTCTAATACCCATCCAAGCAGAATTCGCTGCTCCACCACCAGCAGTATAAACGCGAGTTAATTGGTCAGCACCTAGCTGTTGTAATAATTCATAACCTTGCGTTTCTATCCGCGCCATACTTTCTAACAAGCCATGTAAAAACTCTCCAGGATTGTCTGGACGTGGTTCTAGTCTTGGAAGTAGTTGGGGATCATTAATGGGAAAGCGATCGCCTTCCTTCAACAAGGGATAATAATCTAATTTACTCGGTTTTGATACATCAATATTCCGACTTAAGCTGACTAATTCCTCATCAGTGAAAAAATTCTTTAACACTGCACCACCAGTATTAGAAGCACCCCCAGTCAGCCACAAATCACCTAAACGATGGCTATAAATTCCATATCGCGCATCTTCTACACGGGTACGGCTCAAAAGTTTGAGTACCAAAGTGGAACCTAAAGAAGTTACTGCTTCCCCCGGCAATTTTGCCCCACTAGCCAGAAAAGCCGCAATGCTATCAGTTGTCCCTGCACACACCAAACAATCACGCCGTAAACCTAATTTAGAGGCAATTTCTGGACGTAATTCGCCAATGGGAGTACCAGGTGCTAAAACCTGCGGTAACTGAATCGGAATTTGCAATTTTTCCAGCCATTGTGGATATTGCAACTTTTCCACGTCATAACCCAGCTTTAAAGCGTTGTGATAATCGCTGATGCCTAATTGTCCATGCAGTAGAAAAGCCAACCAATCGGCTTGATGTAGTAAATATCTAGCTTGGTGAAAAGAAGGTAATTGCTGCATCCACAAAAGTTTGGCAAGACTGGAAGTTGCACTCAATACGGTATGGTTGGGTGGTGCAATGTTGATCAAATCCTTTAACACCATTGATCCTCGTGCATCGTTGTACAACAATGGCGCATCTACAGGCTCACCAGTGGCATCTGTGAGCAAGATTGTGGAAGAAGTACCGTTGATTGCGATCGCCCCAATTTGTCGCCCCAATTCCCCTGGGATTGCTGCTAACAGCGTCCATAACGCGTTTTCCCAACAAGTTACCCAGTCAGCATCAGTCGCCATTTCCCAGGGATGACGCATCTGGGACAAAATCCTAGCTTCATCATCAATCACAACTCCCCGTGCGCCAGAAGTACCAAAGTCAATACCCAAGTATAAAACCATAAATTTACCTGTTTACCAGTTCATGAAGTAGAAGCAGGGCGCAGTAGATAATTATTTCTCCGCGTCCCCGCGTCTTCCTCTCCCCGCGTCTTCCTCTCCCCGTCTCCCCATCTCCCCATCTCCGTGTCTCCGCGTCTCCCCATCATGGTTTTTGTTGCATCTTGTAACAAGATATTCCCCAATCTTGGCAAAACAGTGAAAAGTAGTAAACGAAGGTTATTCATCTAGTTTGACGTTAGGAGGGTTTCCACCATGCCTATATCTGATACTCAAGTGTACATCGCTCTAGCTGTGGCTCTAATTCCAGGCATTCTCGCTTGGCGTTTAGCTACTGAACTTTACAAATAAAGCCCAGATGTGACACGTTCACAAGACTAATCACCTTGGCAGTAGAGGGTACATTTTCCAAAAGCTTGGGGCTTTAAGCTGTGAGCTAAGTTGGCGAAATGTACCTGTATACGCCAGGTAATTTTTGTTTAATCATGTAACACTGGTAGAAATTTACAAAAAATGGAGTAATATGGCAGCTAAATCAAGCCGCAATTAGCGCCAGTTTGCTTTTGACGGTGCTTCCCTTCAACCAGCGAGGCTACTTTTAGCATCATGAACGCGTTTCAACCATCCAGACCGGAGCTACAGCCAGTAGAACCACGTCGAGCTTTACCTCGACCAAAAAAACATCTTCGCCAACGTTCTTATCAGGTGATGGCGCTGGAAACCACAGCCAAGATAACTGTTAACTTGGTCATTGCTACAGCAGCAGTATCTGCCTTGGTACAACTTTTGCCTTATCATTGGTTACAGCAAGACAAGTTGCGAGAAATTCGCACAGAAGTCAAGCTGGTAGAAGGACGTGTTAATACTTTACGAGCAGAATTTAGCCGTAACTTTGATCCCCAGCAAGCTAAGAGTATTAGGCAAGAACAATCATACCGATTTGATCCCAGTCAGCGACAAATAGTGCTGATTAATCCAGATCGAAAAGATGCTGAACAATCAGATTCCACACCTTAAAGTAATTTGAGGTGGTTTATGATTCTGGCTCAGAATAAAACACACAAAAAATTATTAACATTAACTGTTAATAGTTAATTATTGAAGAGCTATTAGTTATCATCTATTAGGAAATCAGCGCAACAGGTCTGCTATCTACCAATTCAAACTTAAAAAATCATTTTTTAGTAATTTTTAAACCTGTGTTAAAAAGCTACCAATCAGTTGATGTAAGGATTCAGCAACTCGTTTAACCAGCTTTCCAGTTGTAACCGTAGGCGGTAAGCAGAAATATCTTGACTGGTATCGAGTGCGGTTAGATGTGTAAGAGAGCGGTAATAATCAGCGATCGCACAATTCCAGTCACCCCAAAGATGATAAGTTCTACCGCGTTCAGCCCAAATATGACCTTGTAGCTGACCAAACAGCAGTACAGTCTCAAAATTATCAATTGCCTCCGCGTACTGCCCCAAATCACGCAAAGTAATGCCTCGGTTAATCCAAGCGCGAACATGACGAGGATTCAAATCTAGGGCTTGATCGTAGTCAGCTAGTGCCGCTACTAACTCCCCTCCGGCAGCATAGTAATTAGCTCGGTTATTATAAGCACTAGCTAACTTGGGATTCAGTTGCATTGCTGTGTTGTAGTCGTACAGGGCTTTTTGAGAATCACCACTTTGAAAATAAATCAGCCCTCGGTTGTTGTAATTAACTGCATTGTCGGGATGACTATCAATGAGTTGGCTTAACAAAGCGATCGCTTCAATATAATTTCCTTGTTGAGCTAACTTCAAAGCACAAGACCGTAAGTAAGTATCCTCTATATTTAATTTTTTGTTACTTTTGGCTTCAGTAATTTGCGTATATAAAGTTTTTTTACTCAGGGAATTGCAACGTTGATTTTGTTGACTACCAGAAGCTAGAAAGGAGTGATAATCCATATTTTCCCGCTTGAGCTACTTGCTCGGTGAAATAAAATTATAGTTTTTCGCCTATGAGTGGGTTTAGAACTGTGTCACTTTTTCAGTAGTCTTTTTTTTTGTTGAAAGGACTGAATTGAACCTAGTCTGAAAAAGTTCTGAGTGCTTTAGACACCTGGAAGGCAAATTCCCGCAAGTTGTGCTGAGTAAAAAATGCCAGTTCCTCGTCTTTAGCCCTTAATTCCTTTTTCCTCGGTTCTGGTTTACCCAGTTGATAATGGCTACTTAAATCTAGTTAGCCATAAACCCAATAATATATACTTCACCCCCAAGTCCAATTCCCGAAAGAATTACCATCAATCTCTAAGACTAGTCAATTGACACTCACCGCCCTATAAGTGCGGTGATTCTTGCTTCACGGGGATTCCAACGAATTTGCCCGCGCTAAAGCGCCGCTCCGCTAACAGCAAGCATCTTGACCGTATGCCCTACGGCTGCAAGTCCTCTTACAAGAACTACCTGCGCGGCTGCCACATCTCTATCTGTGGTATAGCCGCAATTTGAACAAGCATGAGTACGTTCCGATAACTCTTTTTTACCCGTCTCAACACCACAATTAGGGCAAATCTGGCTAGTTTTGCGACTGTCTACTTTTTGGAAATAGACACCACGCTTAAAACAGGTCTGCTCTAAAATGTTAAAGAATTGACCAAATCCAGCATCTAGACAGTGCTTGCCCAGTATCCCACGGGATAACCCGACTAAATTCAAGTCTTCAGCAAACACCATTCCGGTGTTGTTGCAGATTTGATGAGACAGTTTTCTGTGCCAATCCTTGCGACAGTTAGCAACGTACTCATGCAGTTTTGCTACCCTCTTTTGGGCTTTCTTCCAATTGTTCGAGCCTATACGTTTTCTGGAAACACTTTGTTGCAGCAATTTCAGCTTGCGTATGTCCCAAAGGGACACGCTTCGCGAACAGCATCTACAAAAAACCTCGGACGATTGACAGTTAAACCATTAGAAGTTGCAACAAAATTTGTTAGTCCTACATCAATCCCTATCCCTTCCCCATGAGGCATAGGATGAGGTACAGAATCTACTAATCAGTGTTACGATTTTTAGAACAAAGTCGCCCTCGAAGGGCGTTCGCGTAGCGTCTCGCTCCAGAGGCTCTAACCCCTTAATTTTCGGTAGAATGCCAAGAAGGTAGAAATTGGGTAATTAGTGATTCGTGGTTGGTGTTGGCGGTAGCCTACCGTATGACTCCTACATCGTCACGCAAGCTATAGCCATATGGTGATAGGGAATAGGTGGCAGAAGGCAGAAGGCAGGGGGCTTTTTTGCAGGGGGCAGGAGGAGGTAATTATTTCTCCCCATCTCCGCGTCCCCGCGTCTCCCCATCACCCCATCTTCCCATCCCCGCGTCCCCAACTCCCCAACTCCCCAGTACCTAAATTTAAATTTTGAGTAAATTTGACGATGACAACAGCAATTTCTTATTCCAATGCAAACGACCTCACAACCGATGATTACATTGTGATCGGCTTGGCAACTTGCTTTTATAAAGATGATGGAGAAGTGCATCAAATTGAAGTTATAGAGCCTATTCCCTCAGCCGCATTAGAAGCGATATTAAAAGGCATTCCTACGTCCTACAAGCTTGCCTATGCAACAACTTTAGGATCTATATTGGACGGTGATACACTGGTTATGCCGAATGGAATGCCAGAGTCAGCACAGTTCGGAGATGAATTTGTGCTAAGGGCATTTTCCGCTGCCCGTACCTACAAGCGTCGTCAATCAGCCCAATTATTCATCCCCGTTGGTGCCACCAAAACCGATTTTAATTATTCTACGGAACGGAAACGAGTACTAAATGCTGCCAGAGTTGTCAGCAAAGAAGACAACGTTAAACAACATTCCCACACTCACAAAGTACTTTGATTTTAGGTAATTATGTTGAAACTTTACGGTGGCGCTTTTAGTCGTGCATCAATCATCAAGTGGTATTTAGAGGAACTGGAAATTCCTTATGAATTTGTGATGCTAGATATGAAAGCTGGTGAACATCTACAGCCTGAATACTTAGCAATTAATCCCGTAGGTAAAGTCCCTGCAATTGTTGATGGCGATTTTAAACTGTGGGAATCTGGGGCAATTTTGTTGTATCTTGCTGAAAAATATGGAAAAACTGCATTTTCACTAGAGGAACGCGCCATATTTTCCCAGTGGGTATTATTTGCCAATTCCACCTTGGCTACAGGTATTTTTATCGAAGCCAATCGAGAAAAGGAAATGCCCCGCTTATTGACTCCTCTAAATGAAATTTTCGGGCAGCAACCTTTTGTGCTGGGTAATGAATTCACTGTTGCTGATGTGGCTGTGGGATCTATACTCGGTTATATTCCCATCATGCTGAAGCTAGACTTGAGCGCTTACCCAGCCGTTTTGAACTATATTAAACAAGTTTCTGAACGTCCGGCGTTTCAAAAAAGTATCGGTGCAGGACGCGGTTAGAGGCTGGGGGCAAGTTAGTACAAAGAGATGAGTAACGAGTAGGAACGAGAGTCAACCACTCGGTACTCGGTACTCGGTACTCAGTAATCCCTAACGATAGTTTGTAAATTGCAAAGCCACAGGAAAGTCTTCTTGTTTCAGACGCTGGATCACTGTTTGCAAATCGTCTTTGGCTTTGGCAGTTACTCGCACCGCATCACCTTGAATTGACGCTTGTACCTTTTTGAATTCGTCACGAATCAATTTAGAGATTTGTTTGGCAATTTCTTGGCTGATGCCTTTTTTGAGGGTGATTTCTTGACGGACGCGGTTACCACTGGCAGATTCAACTTTGCCAAAATCAAATATTTTTTGAGAGAGGTTGCGTTTGGCGGCTTTTTCGCGCAGTATGCCATGTACAGCCTCTAAAGTCATATCACTGTCGGTACTAATGGTAATTTTGTCTTCACCTAGCTCAACAGTAGTTTGAGTATCTTTGAGATCGTAACGGCTTTTGATGTCTCGCACCACTTGATCAATAGCATTGACTAATTCTTGGCGGTCAAAGTCGCTCACAATGTCAAAAGAAAAAGTAGAAGCCATAAATGTTAAATGTGAGATGTTGAATTTGGTAATGGGTATTGGGTATTGGGTATTGTATTTTGGATTGAGGATTTTGGATTATGTTTAATTAACTCCAATCTAAAATCTAAAATCTAAAATTTTTCCCAATCACCTATTCCCCAATCACCTCTGTTGCATGATACTCAAGTAGAAGAGGGTCGCAGAGCTAAAAGAGCCAACACCAAACATGAGCGAGCCTCCTTCGGAGGAGCTTCGCTAACGCAAAAGGGGTATATTCACAATATAAAAAGTAGAGTATAGCAACCGAGCGGGGATAAATGCGATCGCTGCCGTTGCTGCCATAGAAGAATTCACCCCTGTGACATAGGCCATTAGTGCAGCAGCAGCAAAAATCATAAACGCCTCAAAGGAGTTTTGGTGCGCCCAAGTGGCTCTTTGGGCATAAGGTGGCAATTTATCAAACATGGCGCGAGGAGCTGAAATATCATACCCAATTCTCGCCCTTGCATAAGCTACTAACAAAAAAGGGACATAGATGAGAACAGCGGCAGCCGTAATAGAGTACAAAAAAATAGCAGGGGTGGGCAGTTGCAATAGAGACATCAACTGAATAAATAGTGTTAGTAGTTTCTGTTTGGTGAGCGTGAAGGGATACTGAGTAATTTAGAAAAATCATTACCCAGTAACCTTTGGTAATTTCCCATCTCTATCATTAGCTATGTGGAGACTACGTTGCACTTTAGTCAAAGTAGAACAGTGTCACCACTTTTCTTTGTTCTTCTGCCTCTCCACAAGTTTGCAGTAGGGTACGACTGTCGTGAAAAGCAAAACAAATCAGTTGCTGACAACGGGAGACAATTTCTTTATTGCATAGGTAACTTGCCTCAGCCAAAGACAGATTGTCATTACTGGGATTTTCTACCAAATGCATTACCTGCTCTAGTTGTTGGCGAGATTCATGGGGCTGGCGTTCCAAACTTTGGGGTAGAATTACCGTCAATAAGTTTGGGTCAGCCCTTGTTGCTCCGCGAATGGCAGCTGAATTACTGCCTGTAGCACCAGAGGTGATGATGCGATTGCCCGATAAAACTAGGGCATATGTCATCATTTCAATGAGATTTTGATGAGTAATTGGCACATGACGAGAACCCAACAAGGCAATTCGCTTAGAACCCGTTTGCTGGATTGTCGCCAGTTCTTGCGCTAACGTATCAAGGTTGATGAGGTTTGTTGACTGGCTCAAAGATAGACATAATCAGATTAAACGACCCAGATATTCTACCAAAGAGCGTGTAGGTGCGAAGCCAACTAGAGTTACAGATTGCTACGTTTTCCAGATTATTTTGCTAGTAACTAACTCTTTTTCGATAGCTGCGTGTCAAATCAGGTAAAAATACGCAGCCGCCTCAGAGATCATACCAATTTGAAACCTGATGGCGAGAGAGGGAATACCCAAAACCTTATTTAGTAAGGCTTTGACGATTCCAAATCGCAAATCCACAATCCCAAATGGTATGAGTTGATTGCTCATGATGAGATGAAAGGTAGGACTTACGCTGTAGATTCACTAGTAATTTTAGTAACTTAATCAGACTATGACAAAGCCGCTGCTGGGTTTAATCCTAGTTGAGACAACAAACGGTCAATGTCAAAATGTTCGGACATTAATTGACGAATGCACTCTACTTTCAGAGGTTCATGAACACGAACTTGACCAAAAGTGCGGTCAACAATTTCCACTGTGGTGAGAGTGTCGAGGTCAACAGACAAAATCGGGATTTCTAATTCTTCAGCGCGATTGAGAATAAAAGCAGGAGGTGGTAATTTTCCGGTGAGGATGAGGCATTGAGTAGAAGTTTCTAAAGCAGCTTGCTGGATTTCCACGCGATCGCCTCCGGTGACTACGGCCTTATTCCGGCGTTTGCGGAAATATTTGACTGCCGAATTCACATTCATCGCCCCAATTGCCAGAGTTTCCACCAATAAATCTAAGCGATCGCTACGACAGAGAACTTCCGCATTTAACTGTTTTACCAGTTCGCCGACGCTGACGCTGCCAAGCAAGTCGCTTTTCGGCAACATTGCTAATACAGGAATCCCCTGCTGTTCCAAAAATGGGCGTAAAACATTATTGCCCACTTCTAATTGTTCGGCAGGAACTTCATTGATGACAATACCAATCAAGCGGTCGCCTATGAGCTGCTTGGCAGACAACAGAGTTTCAACAGAAAGCAGAGATTTATAACGATGTACCAACAGCACATCAGCATCCAAGACTGCCGCTACTTGCAGCAAAGATAAGCCAAACAAATAGCCTTCTGACAAATCACCAGCACCCTCTAACAGCACCAAATCACCACGGGGTATTTGTAAATATTGCTGCACTAGAGACTGCTGATAATTAGTTGTGTCTTCGCCACGTAAGCGTTTTTGGACACTGACTTCATTCAAAGCTAACAAAGTCTGAGCAACACGGTTTTCCGGCAGTTGGAGGCTTTGAGTAATAAACTGAACATCTTCTTCGATTATGGTTCCAGCAGAAGCATTCAAACAAGTACCTAGGGGTTTGCCGTAGGCTATATCTAGTCCTTTTTGCTTTAACTGATGAGACAAACCTAGAACTGTTGCGGATTTACCACTGTAAGTCTCTACTGATCCAATCAGCAAATATTTAGCAGATGTTGGCACGCCATGCACTCCTAATTTTAAACGTCTGTTGAACCCAGCTAGGTGTTTTCTAATTTTAGTTGCTTCTGATGGTAGGCCGGCGTTATGACTAAATTAGTTTGAGATATTTGTTGAGATTTTAGGGCAGGGAGGGGGGAGTCCTCACAAGGGTAGGTATTTTACATTGTCGTGAGGGCTAGACTTGGTGGACAAGGAAGGACAGTGGACAAGGGAGGAAAACCGTACAAAATCATATTCTCTTGGTAACAAGAATAGTCCGTCAAAAGACCATTGTGCGTATAAAATCTTCCTTGTCTACCTTCCCTCCTTGTCTTCCAAGTCCTGCCTTCACAGATAATATTAAAAACCTACCCTTGTGAGAGGGGGGAGTCAGGGAGCAATGCCAAAAATTTTGCTTTTCTTCTGCTTCTTCTCCTGAGATCCATTCACCCTGCCTCCCCTACCTCTTGTCTCCTGCCATTTATTCTTCTACACGCAGCAGCTTGCGGTAAAAAGTTTGGGAAAAATCACTAATGCGGTGGCGCTTATAGTTTTCCATCAGTTCAATTAAAAAATTAATAAACTCAAAACTTGCCATCATGACTTCATAACTTAATTCAGCATTGCCATCAAACTGGATTCGGCAGCGGGTTAAGTCTGAGGGCAGGGTAGCAACATTCCAGGTAGCTACAAAGGGAACATTATCACTCCCTTCTATTTTGCGGTGTCCCTCCAAGACACCTTTTTGATAAAGACTGATGGCATAGGGCAAGAAAGTGCGCTTGCTACCCTGAATATAAGGTAAATAAACACTAGCTTGTTGCTGAGTCACAGGCTGGAGTTGGTCAATAGACGACATTTTTAAATATTCCTCAAATTAGCTGATAACTGGAGATGTATTCCTTTTCATCATTAGTATTCCCACAAAAATGAGTATTCACACACACTCAGGGTAAATACAAGTAGGTAGGCGTGAATATTTGTCGTTGGGATCAGGCAGAAGGAAAGAGAGTGCCAGAAAGAGACGGGGGGACACGGAGAAAGAGGGACACGGGGACACGGGGATAATCTCTCCGCGTCACCGCGTCTCCCCATCTGGAGCGTCTTCTTCGGTCACCAAGAAACGCAGAAGGAGCAGAATGTCTCCCAAGCTTCGCGTCATCTTTTCAAAATTTGGGAAATACATCCCTTGATGTATATTAAGGACAAATACTGGTTTTTGAATCAAGTAACTATGCCAGCGAATTCCTGGCCCGAAGAGGACTCTTACAACTTAAGCTCTGATCCCCTTAATCCTCTGTTGTCTGACCTATCGGCAGAAGAGGAGTCAGTGGTACAGACAGATGCTGTGTATTTACCATCATCTCAGTTTCCTGGACGTAGACCCAAAGCCGCTCTAGTGTTGACTATCGTCTGGAGTGGCACGATCGCTCTGCATTTAGTTTCCTGGGGTTCCATATTTATACTAGGACTGACAACGGTCTTAGGTATTCATGCCTTGGGTATTATCTTTGCTAAACCCCGCCACCACGCTAAAGAAATACAAGGAGATTTACCTTCTGTATCTGTGTTGGTAGCAGCAAAAAATGAGGAAGCTGTTATTGCTAGATTAGTAAAAAATCTATGTAGTCTAGAATACTCCAATGGAGAATATGAAGTCTGGATTATTGATGATAATAGTACTGACAGCACACCGCAGTTACTAGCAGAACTAACGCAGGAATACAAACAACTTAAGGTTCTCAGGCGTTCTCCCCAAGCCGGTGGCGGTAAGTCGGGAGCCTTGAATCAGGTGCTACCGATGACAAGAGGAGACATCATTGCCGTATTTGATGCAGATGCTCAAGTCAATCCAGATTTACTGCTACAAGTAGTTCCTTTATTTCAAAAAGAACAGGTGGGGGCGGTGCAGGTGCGAAAAGCGATCGCCAACGCTAAAGAAAATTTTTGGACTAAAGGACAAATGGCAGAAATGGCAGTTGATATCTGGTTCCAACAACAACGGACTGCCATTGGTGGACTAGGTGAACTGCGGGGTAATGGTCAATTTGTCCGTCGTCAAGCTTTGGCAAGCTGCGGTGGCTGGAATGAAGAAACCATCACCGATGATTTGGATTTGACCATTCGCCTGAATCTAGATAACTGGGATATTGAATGCTTGTTCTATCCCCCAGTGCAAGAAGAGGGTGTGACAACTGCTCACGCTCTTTGGCATCAGCGCAACCGTTGGGCAGAAGGCGGTTATCAGCGCTATTTAGATTACTGGAATCTGATCCTCAAAAACCGCATGGGTACGCGGAAAACCTGGGATTTGCTGATTTTTTTGCTGATCATGTATATCTTGCCCACAGCAGCAGTACCAGATTTATTAATGGCGATCGTTCGTCATCGTCCACCCATGTTCAGTTCTGTTACTGGCTTGTCTGTAACAATGTCTGTAATAGGAATGTTTGCCGGCTTAAAGCAGATACGTCAAGATCAGGAATTGAATATCTCTACTTATTTTCTGTTTCTACTGCAAACCCTGCGCGGCAGTATTTATATGCTGCACTGGCTAGTAGTAATGAGTAGTACTACGGCTCGGATGTCAGTCCGTCCAAAACGCCTAAAATGGGTAAAAACTGTGCATACAGGCGTTGAAAAACAATGATTTGACAATCCAATACACTCCTAATCCCCCTTTGTAAGGGGGATATTTTTTTCTCGTTATATCAAACCCGGATCATCACTTATAGCAGGTGACTCTTAACAGTCTGAAAAGTCTTTTGGTGTCTAGGTTTTATAATCAGTTGGTGTCCTAACCGCCCTGTCTGTTGCTATTTTATTAAAAACTCTCCGTGTCCCCGCGTCCCCGTTTCGTCCCCAAGGATAAGTCTTAAACCGGACTTGATATTACCGACTTGTAACTGAACCTGGGTTATGGATATCTTTTACTACCTGCACCCACAACACCAATTTTATGGCGATAGGAGAGTTCTGCACCAAACCAGCCAGTAATGCTAGTTAATGTCCCCACAATCAGGGAAAGGATTAGTCCTCCTGGTAATATACTCCCCTCTGCATCGCCCCAGCGGAGGATAAAGTTGATGGCTGTGAACACGAGGATAGAAATGTTAAGAATCAAGTGCGCCCAACCTGCGGTGCGTTTGCGAACTCGTTCAATTTGCAGAAAATCGCTCATCCCAATTACTGAAGCGATTATCCCAGTCACTAATCCCAGTCCAATTAACCATAGCGAAGCCCTAGCCCAGAAAAAATCACGAGTTAACCAATAGCCAAAGTCACTGCCTAGGGCGGTGGCTAAGAAGGCAATGGGAAAGATTACACTTAGGGGGTGTAAGGGATGTCCTGCGATCGCTACTGTGCTGGGTACGCCGCTATCTCGATATTCACTATCATCGCTTTCAATAATTGGTGGAACATTAGGGAACGGTGTGGAAGTTGTTTCTGTAGTTTCCATGATTTAGCATCCTCATTATTCAGCAGTAGAAATTTTCTCGACATCGGCTTCAGCCAAAAATCGAACATCGAACATCAAAAATGGGATTAATTTCCTGTTTGACTATCTTTGAGTCAATCTAGAAGATTCAACTAAAAAAATTATCTATCTAGTGATTGAGGCGAGATGATAAATTTATATATCTGGCCTAAGAAGGATAATAAAATTAAGCATCATTTTTGATTTTCCACCCCAGGTTTACAAAGCTATCACTCAATAGAAAGATGAAAGCTTCCTAATATCTATGTCAACCTATTAACGGTAATCAATACTGTTTTTTTTGAGGAGAACCCAAAATGGTAGCTACTTTAGATGATACCAAGCGTAATGCTATTGCGGTAAAATTGGCAGATATGAAGTTACTTCAACAGTTGCTCATTCAAAATGAGGAACTATTTTTGAGAGAATCGGCTGATCGGGAAGTGACCGATAATATCCGCAAAATGCTGGATGATGATCGCAAAAATCAAGGAATTTTAGAAACTGTAGTTATTCAGTACGGCATCCAAAAAGAAGCGGATACAACAGTACAAGAAATGGTGAACACGGTTCGCCAGCTAATGCAGGGTAATGAATTGAGCTTTTTTGAAAAAGTATTTCAGCATGAATTGCTGAAACATCAACAAGTAATGAACGGCTTGACAATTCACAAAGCTGCACAAAGAGTTGGTGCTGATGTGATGGCAGCAATTGGTTCTTTAAATACTATTAACTTTGAGAACCGCGCTCACCAAGAACAACTTAAAGGAATTCTCGAAATTTTGGGTGTGCGGGAACTGACTGGACAAGATGCAGATCAAGGAATTTGGGGGCGTGTACAGGATGCAATTGCTGCAATTAGCGGTGCTGTAGGTAGTGCTGTTACCCAAAATTCTGACAAACAGGATATGAACATCCAAGATGTTCTGCGTATGGATCACAATAAAGTAAATATCTTGTTTGCAGAATTGTTACAAAGCAATGATGCACAAAAAATTCAAGAATACTTTGGGCAACTTTATAAGGATATCAGCGTTCATGCTGCTGCCGAAGAGGAAGTTGTCTATCCCAGAGTCAGGGCTTTTTATGGTGATGCTGATACCCAAGAATTATATGATGAACAAGCAAGCTGGCGAATTATCTTGGATCAACTCAAAGCTATTGGTCCCACTGCACCTGAATTTAAGGACAGAATCAGAGGTTTGATGGACGATGTCATGGATCATGTGCGCCAAGAAGAAAGCACAATGTTTGCAGCAATTCGTAACAATTTAAGTTCTCAACAGAGTGAGGAATTAGCTACACAATTCAAAGCTGCTAAGAGCAGAATTCAACAAGAAATAGGCGGTAATAAGGCTGGTGCAAGAGTTTAAAATAATTCTTCTCAGAAATATACGCACGTTTTTTAACTAGCTAAACATTAGATTGCATTACTTTGATGTAGTGCAATTTTTTTATTGATATGGAGCAATTTTAACAGCAAATTTCAGGTTGCAGGAAGTACAAAATTTAAGAACAAAGCCTTGTGCTAAGAGACTTTTAAAGAGAGTTAAGAGTTCCCTATTCCCTGTTTCCTGATGTATATAAAACACACAGATAAAATGCCAATTATTGTAGAGATTATTTATGAAAAATCTCTACAATGTGTTCCGCTGCTGATTGTTATACCTTTCTTAAAATGAAGTTGCATAGAATAAGAGAGCAGTGGCGGATGAATAACCGGGTTTAAGACCCCCACCAAATCGTAGATTTGGTGGTGCAACAATTCAGTTGTGGGTATCCAATCCCCGACAGATTGATTCTGACTCCTGACTTCTTCTTCAACCAATTCCTAACATCCGACTAACTTGTACTGACTGTAATGGTTTGCGTTCTATATTCTGAAAACATTCAACTTTTTTTAGGTAGATAGAGGCGTTTTTGAAATTACTAAGATTCAGTAAAACCATATCTTCATATACTGATTCTTGGGGAATTCTAATATCTAAAACTAATTCTTCTAGTTTATTTTGCTCGATCATAAATTTCAGATATTTTAAAAAGACTTCTCGCTTTTTAGAACGCACAGTTAACAAGTACCAATTATTACTAATAGGTAGTGGTGATGATGATTCTACAGATTCTATTGGTGGCATGGTATAGCTGAAGTTTATGGTGAAATGAAAAGGTTGAAGTTGTTTTTGAGATTGCTTTGATAAATAGTAGCTAAGAATGACTCTTTTTACATACTATTAATCAAAACAGTATTGCAATAATTTTTTCTGGCTTTACCTCAGAGGGCGTTAGAGTAAAGCAATAATACAACCTCTCAAACATCACATATTTCTAAATAATTTGTCAACGTATAAAATTAATTAATTTTTGTTTAAAAAATTGATGAAATAATGTTACATATGAATTAATATTAATTATTTACTTAAAAAAATTCCATATCAAGTGAGAATTCATGGTATGGAATAGTTTATTGTTAGTTAAACTTGCTCAAGACAGTGAGTGTCCAGATTTTTAGCCAAGATTGTAATACCAACAAGCGTATTACAATCTTGGCTGATTAGTACTCAATATTTGTGAAATTCCGGTTGCATCTCTGACAGGACAAGGCATTTATTTTAGTTGCCAATACTTGTAAGCTGTCTACGTCACTCCTTACCTTGCAGGCTTCTTAGTTCACCACCTCTGCTTTTCTACTCATTTACTACTCAAATCATAATATTTTATCCTCATTTACCAGGGACTGAGATAAAAAATACTACTCAATTTCTCCTCATTCTTTGACGCAGTTATCTTGCAAAGGCTATAGTTATGGTAGAAATCACTATAACTACAATGCCAAAATCCACATTAACGGAAGTATTCGGGGAAAACGCTACGCAAACCGCGACTAGTGTCACGATTCAAAAGGCTGATTTTGCTACGCTAACGGCATCTGCCTCAAATTCTGGTTCGTCACTACTGTCAGCGCTGCTCATTAAAAATAAAGCCACTCTAACTCAAGCCGCATTTGATGCTGATGTGGATAAATCTATTTATTTAAGTGAAGGTTTCACTAGTTTCATACCAAGAGGAACTGACAACACTCAATACCGAGTGGATCAGATAGTAGTCAATCTTGCCAAGATTGACGAGGACGTGACATTAGACCCAGACAACTACTAATATGGCAATTCAAGAAATTGTTTTAAAGTCCAACATAGCGGTGAATTTACTTCCTGTTAACTATGGTAATAAAGTAACTATCTCACCAGATTTAACTCCTTACGTTAAGGAGGGGTATACAATCATCTCCGAAAGGAGAGAATTAAGAAACTTAGCTGCAATAAATTATATTCAATCCTTGGAGCAGGTAGATTACCCTGAAATTCCTGTTACTGCCAGTGAAAGTGAAGCTGCGGTGCAATTATTAAATCTACAATGGCTCTCTCCAAGAATGCATCTTAACACTTGGATTGATAATAATCTTGTGGAAGTTCTATCGTTGCTAACGCCTAAACCTTACCCTTACAGCAACATAGCTTTAAAAGATTTCAATTTTGACTCTCTAACTAATATATCTGTTAGTATTGCCGATGTGGGATACGGTTATCTTGTCGATAATGATTCAGTAGTTATAGTCGGTGAATTTAACAGATACATTTACTTGGAAAAAACGGAAAACTTAACATTTTCTTTCAATAATATAGCCGCTTCTTTACAAGCTATCGCCACCTCTATTAGTGAGCTAGAGATTAATATTACAGCACCTCCTGATGATACTGGTGGAGGAGGTGACGATAACGGCGGGGGCAATGATGTTGATGATGGCGATGACGATAACAACAATGGAGATAACGATTTTATGCCTTTAGCAGTAAAAACGGAAGATTACACAGTAGTAGCTAACGGGGAGAGATTACTTTGTAACCCGTTAACAAGTGACATTACCATAACATTACCTGCTAACCCACAAACAGGGTGGGAAGTAGAGCTTATTCACATGAACTATACAGCTTTTTTGGTACAAATCGACTTTAACGGTCAACCGTTTTCAGGTGCTAACTCTGTAGCTTTAACACCTGATAACAGAGGAGGAAAGCTGCTTTACAACTTTAATTATTGGGAGTTTTATCCTAACCCTCAAGGTATTGGAGGAACTGACTTTAACTCTGCTTTCTACACAACTTAAAGAACAAGAAATAAGGTAGTTGTAGTTAACTACCTTAACTTTTTATAAGTAGAACTTTAAAAACAATGATTTTTGCTAAACCACAAAAGGGGCTAGTCCCTATAGGCAATAACTTTTACGCTACACCTAATAAACCTCAAAAGCCAAATTATTCGGAGCCGTTTCAGCAAATCATCGACCTCGGACTGGATGGAATAGAAGCAAATCCACAGATAGGGATAGGCTATGAACTTGTTTACGATGGGTGCAATATTGGGTTGCAAGCTACTGGTTTCTTGGGTTGGGTAAAGCTACCATCGTCCCAATTCCTTTGGCATAACCCATCGTTAGAATGTAACCCACCACCACCACCACAGCCAGAGCCGTTAGATGATGAACCTTATCCGTTCCCTCCTCCCCCTCCTAACCCAACGGTTAAGTATTTAGTAATTTCAATGATAGGTTCTATAACAAGAAGTTTAGAAGGTATTGCTATATCCGGTTACTTAGGTGAGTATCCTGACGGATTTAACTTTAACGCCAACCTAATTTGGACAAAAAAGATAACAAGATTGGAAGAAGTACCACCCGATGAAATATTAATTGGACAAGAGTTAATTGTCTTCCCTAACTACAGAGATGTTTACGCAACTCACGTTGTCGAATGGGAAGAAAATTATTTTTCCTTTTCAAGTTTCGTAACTTACGGAGGCACAATATATCCTAACAAAAAGCCAACAACAATAAGTTTCTCAAAAAAAGTCAGAACTTATCTTAACGACAGCGTTCTTAACTTACGTAAAGATGAGGAATTATCTTATAATGAATCGATAATTCCAGGTGAGAATTATTTAGGAGAGCCGCTAAATGTTACAGGTTACGACACTATAGGGATTGACTCTATTCAAGTATTTACTATAAGTAGGAGAAGTTACAACGAGTTAATATCTACGCCTAACATTAATAAAGTTTATAAAAATTCAGGTAACACATTAGATGATATAGACGGCGTTAACTACTTTATCGGTGAATCAAGCCAGCAAGTTAACAAACCAAGGTTATACATCAAAAAATTACCTGACGGTAAAATAGTTCCACCCCCACCACCCCCACCAAAACTAAAACCGGAGAAAAAAAAGATGTGTGATTGCAAGAAAGAGTTGGCTTTACTTAAGTTACTTTTGCAAAAAGAAAAAGAAAACAAACAAGATATAACCGCTATAGAGAATTACATCAATCAATTAGATGTGAATGGCAAAGAAATTGCTAATTCAATCTCAAGATTAAATATAGTGGCTAATGTAATTGGCTTTTTCGTCAGCAGATTACTCAAATTATTCCTTAGAGGATAAAACACGTGGCTGTACCTGGAAAGCCTTCATTCGGCGACATTCCCAACAGATTTAATCAAGGAATTGATAACTTACAAAAGCGATTTGGATGGCAGCCGGAATATGACAAAGGCAACCCCAACGCAATGATTCAAAGGCAAATTGATGAAATAAAAAGGCAGATTATTGATATTAATAAAAAAAATGAAGCTCAAAATAGAAGAATTCAAATATTAGAATTTAAATTTGACGGTGAGAAAGCGGCTAATGCTGCTGAACATAAGGCTTTATGGGGTGCGATTGGGTTTGTTCAGAAGCTGGTAACAAGCCTAAGTATTGGATTACCAGCACTGGTTAAATCGATTATTTTATCTATCATTGGTAGCATTCTTCTCTCCAAACTAATAGACCTTGGAATGGAAGCATTCCTTAAAAACGGAAAATTTGATTTATCAGGCATTCTTGCACTTATTCAACGTGCAAAAGATGATGCACGAGCAGCAGCTACTATTGCGGTAAAAGCCGAAGGTAAAGCAAACCAAGCCCTGACTAGGGCTGAAGCTGCACTAGAAAATATTAAATTTCTAGAGAAATCCGCATTAAATGCCATGAAGCGGTTGGAAGCGTTCACAAAAAGTGAAATCAAGTTTCTAACCAATGCTACAAAGAATGCTTTATTAAGGCTGCAAGATAGAATCATAGGGCTTGAGAAAGTAGTTGCTAACATTCAGAAGCAATTAAATCAATTGATTGCATCATTGAATGCTCAAATAAAAAGCATCAATGCGGCAATTAAAAAAGTAAATGCGGACTTGCTAAAGTCAATTCAAAAAATTAATACTGACTTGCTCAAGGCTATTCAAAGCATAAAAACTGACTTGAGTAAGTCAATTCAAAAAATTAATGCTGACTTACTTAAAACCATCCAAAACTTAAAAACTGATTTTGCAGGTGAACTTAATAAAATAAAATCTGGAGTAAATCAAGAGCTTCAAAAGCTAAAACCTTTTACAGATAAAATCCCAGAGATACTTGCTAAAATTGCTACTTTTTCTATTGAAGTTGCTGCTATTTGGCTGGCAATTAATGCAATTAAAGCTGTCATAGCAGGGCTAAAATTAGGGATAGGTAAATCGGTGACGATCATTAACAATTTCACAACCAATAATTACAATAATGTAACTAATGTTGTAAACCCACCCACAGACCTGGGTTTATTAAAGAAAATTGATGCCACTACAACAGCCAATTTGGCACTGACTGCAAATGTAAAAGCTGCTGTTAACGTAGTATCTCTCAAGGTAATTGCCGGGTTTAAGTGGCTTCAATTAGACAGGTTGTTAAACGTCTTGACTTTTGCAGCAACGATACATAACGCCTTTCAATTAAGCTCAAATATCGGTGTTACGTTGATGCAAGTAATACAGAATGTGCTTGATACTATTGGATTAAAGGATGACTCAGGGGCAACGCCAGCATCGTAGAAAATGTTAGTCAACAGCCTTTAAATGTCAAGGCCGCTAAGGAAGATTTGGAGCAATCAGCCGCAAATTTGGCAGATAGTTTGGAGCAGAAAGAAGGCGCGCCACAAGGTAAGGAAATTCCAGAGGCTAAAAAAGTAAAAGAAGCCGAAGATGCGGGGAAAGCGGCTTCTGGTGGCAAGGACATCGATGATCCTATAGATAAAACGGAGGATGATTCGTAATGGCATTACCGGATAATTTTAAGCCGTGGGAACATTTGCAGGATATGTTGCGCCGTGACCACAACAAATTAATAGCCAGATATTTTAAAGATTTGGGACCGAATTGGGAACCAGAGATCGGGACTACTAGAGGTGCAATTAGAACAGCGGTAACAATTCAAGATAGAGACACATCTACTATCACTTTGATTCGGCTTTTTTATTTTTACGTGGTATTGGGATATGCATTCAAAAGGCTTGCACCAGTTTTTGGAGTCCCATCTAGAGAATTTCAAGAAGCATATGAAATTCACCCACAAATATTCCTTTTCTTTTCACAGGATATGCAAAGTGTGCCGGATGGTTTGACTCCAGTTGAGGCTGAGATTTCATTCAGAATCAAGGGTGAAACTAAGGCTACCATGACACCTTTAAAAGCCAGCTTATGGGCTACTAAGATTGCGGCTGAATTTACTGAAGCTAAAAAGGGAATAACTTTCATCAAAGGAAAGGAAATCATCACCTACACCGCCCCAGAGGATGGGCTAAAATGCCTCCAGATTTTTTCGATGACGGAGAAGGAAGGCGAGGATATCATTAAAAAAATTCTCAAGGTATTAGATTTACCATTTGACTCCAAGCGATTAGGTAAATCTGATAAATATAAGAAAGCTTCGATAACAAAACCCATCGGCACAGAGACGGTCAACGGAAAGACCGTTCCCAAGAAACGGTGGAGGCCTACCGCGAAGGTCAGGTTCAGGCATTCATATATGTACCTAGATAACAGGGAATACCCAATCCCTCTAGTTGATACGACAGGGCAATTCCCAGATGCCAAGGTCAAGACTTGGTTGTAGCCGACCTCCTCAGATTGAAGCTAGAACGAAAACCGGGAACCATAATATGGTTCCTATGAGTTTGAAGATAGTATGGAGTGCCATAATTCCTTTCAAAGATGAAAGGTGAAATATGGTTAAGAAAAAGTCAAAGTACCGAATAGATATCGGGACTACCAAGTGCATTTACTTGAAGGCATTGCCGAATGTACTCCAAGGTGTCACATCCGATATCGGCTGGGTTCTTGATAATGATGGCGTACCCCCCGCAGGACGGACCATTGTGGCAGAGAATCGATCCGACGCAATAGACAAAGGGATGGTGCCATTCCGGGTTACGTACAACAAAAATAAGCGAAATCAAACGGCTACCCTCTTAGTAGCTCCCGACAAAGCTGATACAGTTGCGGACGAATTGATAGGGAAAAGTTACGGAGGCGGGAAAATTTCTAAAGTGAGAGCGCCTCGCCGCAGTACCTTCACAGTTTAATCCTTGAAAAAAAATTAGCTACAAAAGGAAACAAAGAGTATGGAATACGTGGTGGTCAAGGTAGAAGCAAACGTGGTGACTGGCTATTGGGATGGATCGGTTTTTCAAGCCAACATAGACCTCTCCGACGTGCAGGGAACCATAGAAGATGCGCGCTTTTTACAAGGCTCTGTGCAAACGCAAGACTTGACTTTTGACGTTCAGTATCGTGAAGCCAACGTTACTATCGTTCTTGTTTAATTAATTGGGTGAAAATTATGTGGGCGAAAATTGGCGAGAGAAAATTTACGGATTTATTCGTTAGTCCCAAACCTACAATAATTTTTATCCACAATTGGACAAATAGAAGAATAGCTGTATCTTGCGAAGTTCCGGGACGTGAATGGGAGCAAGTCGCGTGGCTTATCCCATTCATGAATACCCCCGCAGGGCGATTTGACGGAACGTGGTACAGGCTGTTTGAGGGGTCAAAGATGTTTACTTTGCCAAAAGAAGAGTTGATTGGATGTTCTTTGGAAATACGTCCAAGACCCCCCATAAAAACTATAACTATTAAGGTCTACGAATCTTTCTTAAACGACGAATTTTCAATAATCAATAATGAAGAATCATTGCTTTCGGTTAAGGAAGAATTGCAAAAATCCATTAACGCCGTCCATCAAAAGGTAATTAAACTAAACAAAATAATTAAAAATAAGCAATGAATGCAGAAAGAGTAGGAATGATAGTTACATTAATAACCATCATTACT
>NZ_JACJST010000025.1 GCF_014698305.1 Anabaena lutea FACHB-196
CCTCACAAGGGTAGGTTTTTAATATTATCTGTGAAGGCAGGACTTGGAAGACAAGGAGGGAAGGTAGACAAGGAAGATTTTATACGCACAATGGTCTTTTGACGGACTGTTCTTGTTACCAAGAGAATATGATTTTGTACGGTTTTCCTCCTTTGTCCACTGTCCTTCCTTGTCCACCAAGTCTAGCCCTCACGACAATGTAAAATACATACCCTTGTGAGCTGCCCCCTGCCCCCTGCCTATTTATTCCCTGTTAGAAAGTTCCCTGTTAGAAAGTTCCCTGTTTACGAATTACGGAAAGCGGTAGCCTGCGGTCGGCATTATTACGAATTACGAATTACGTTGGCGGTAGCCTGCCGTAGGCACTATTACGAATTACGGAAAGCGGTACTAGTACAACTTCCCTGCCATAAGTGATAAATGACGATAATGATTAATATTTATACACAAATCGAACAGGGTGAAGCATGGCTACGGCGTTATCGCGGTAGTTTACCTATTTTTGCCTGTATTTTAGGTTTTACAGACACCTGTTTACTCCCTGGTATTTCTGCCGCTGGTTTAACTCCAGAGGATCGAAAATATACGGCTTGTGCGGATGCTGAATTTTTATATTACGGTGCAGAACATCAGCCTGAGTTTCCTTTACCACCTTTGACGGCGGGGGCTTCCCCTGTGTTAATTTCCCGTGCTGTAGTTGCTGCGCTCAACATCCCACTGTATTTATTTAATGCGGGATTGCTCAAGATTCCGGCTGTGCCAATAATTGATTTAGGTGGTAGTCCGGCTAGGTGTTTAAGTACAGGTGAGGCTATGGAAATAGCAACGGTAAAACACCTGCTGGAACAGGGGTTGCTGTGGGGTTCTCGACTGAGTGCTGAGATTTCACATGGGTATGTGATTTTAAGTGAGTGTGTGGTTGGTGGGACTACAACTGCCTTGGGGATTTTATCTGGTTTAGGTATTGATGCCGCCGGAAAAGTCAATAGTAGCCACCCTATTTGTAACCATGAACAAAAGTGGGGGCTGGTGCAAGCAGGGCTAGAAAAAATCCAAAATCCTATAGATCCTTTACAACTTGTGGCAGCGGTAGGAGATCCCATGCAAGTGGTCGTGGCTGGGATGGCGATCGCAGCGAGTCGTTCTTGTGGAGTTTTATTAGCTGGTGGTACACAAATGTTGGCGGTTTATGCTCTGATTCAAGCGATCGCTCAAACTTACTCTTTACCTTGGCATCCAGAAGCAATAGTCGTGGGTACAACCCGTTGGGTAGCAGAAGATCCGACCGGCGCTACAGTTGACTTAGCCCTTAGCTTAGGCCAGAAAACCACAAACCAGGGTGAGACTATTCCTCCCCTGTTAGCTACACAATTGAGTTTTGCTGATTCCCATTATCCCCAACTTCAAGCGTATGAGCAAGGTTTTGTCAAGGAAGGTGTTGGTGCAGGAGCCGCTTGTATAGCCGCCTATCTAAGTCACAATTGGCAGCAAGATCAACTTTTGGTAGCCATTGAAGCCCAACTTAAGCAATTAGGGTTTGCTGAAAAAGTCTTTTCGTTAGGGGTTAGGAGTCAGGAGTCAGGAGTCAGGAGTCAGGAGTCAGGAGTCAGGAGTCAGGAGTCAGGAGTCAGGAGTCAGAATTAGAAGCAGCTTTTGAATAGTTGCTTTGGGGGAAAAGTGATCAGTTTTTGATGGGTAAAATGTCTATTCCTTGCACCTTCTTAACCTTTTTACCCCTGAATCCCTTGATTTATCTAGGTTTTACATTTATATGCCTAACGGCACGCTCCGCGAACAGCAAGCCCCAATTAAATCATAGCCAAATGATGACCAATAAAAATTGAAAATTGAAAATTAAAAATTAAAAATTTAAGACAGTTAGAGTAGGGGACACTTACCCCAACTCAACTGAGAGTACCTATAGACATAGGGGTCTTAAACTCTTGAATTTATGATAAATAATTAGTGGATTCTTTCTCTCATTAATTGTTCTTCTAAAGCTGCAATGCGATTGTATGCTGCTGTTAATTGCGCTGTAAGTCGTTGGATTTGAATTTCTGGGGTTATTTGCTTATCTCCAGCTTGAAAATTCATGTCTGGACAAATGCTATCTATCAGGACATCCTTATGCTCTAATTCTGAACTAAAACTGATACGTCCTTTTAACTGATAACGTTCAGTTTCGTTCTTTTCTTGATAATTATCTCTTGCCTGTAGTTGCTCTAAGGAACACTCAGATAACCTCTGAGATACTTTAGTGTCCAGGTTTTCAATCACCTGACAGAGGGCATCCAGTTTCTGGCTCAAAGTCAGTATCTGTTTTTGTAATGGCTCCATTTAACACCCTCATTTTAAAATAGTTTTTCTATGTTATTCAATTTACTGGCAATGTTAACTTTACTTAGGATTTATTTAATCTTTCATATAGTAATCCAAATAGAGTTGTGATAGCTGGCTTGGCGTAGCCATACGTACTCGTGGAGGTAGCACAGGGCAGAATTAAAAATTAGATATTAAAAATTAAAAAAGCCGATTATACAAGCTTTTACGGGATTTTTACTAGTCAGTTATTTTTGCCTGCCTGCACTAGGTGTGTAGTTGGTTTTTTCAAAAATCAAATAAGAGTCCCATATCTTTTTTGAGAATTACTTAATATACTAAGTGTAGTTGCAAATTTCAAAATCAATGGATCGACGGTCTTTTTTGGTAGGTACAAGTGGACTAGCAGTGTCTCAACTGCTAATTGGGTGCGCTGGAAAAAACCAGATACAACTCAATGTGCAGTTATTAAAAAATTCTATACCTGGTCAGGTTGTTAATCAATTTCGCAAAAATATAAAATCTGAGGCACAGTTAAAGTTTTCCCCAATCGATCAGATTAAAAATTTATTTCAGCAATTACAAACTTGGCATCAAGTAAAAGCCGAAAATCAGCAAGGATTGACTCGTTTCCTCCGAATGCTTCCAGGTCAAAAAACACCAAAGGCTGACTTAGTGACATTGGGAGATTATTGGCTAAAAGCTGCTATTGAACAAAAAATAATTCAACCGATAGAAACAGAACAAATCAAACAGTGGTCAGGCTTAAGTGAAAAGTGGCAGCAACTAGTACAGCGTGACAACCAAGGGAATCTAAATCCGCAAGGAAAGGTGTGGGGTGCGCCTTATCGCTGGGGAAACACAGTAATTGTTTATAATCGTGATAAATTTAAAGAATTTGATTGGCAACCAAAGGATTGGGAAGATTTGTGGCGAAGTGAATTGCGATCGCGTATTTCTCTACTCAATCAACCCAGAGAAGTCATCGGTTTAGTTTTAAAGAAACTAGGAAAATCCTACAACACAGAAAATCTTGACCAAATCCCTACACTGGAAACAGAATTACAGGCTTTAAATCAACAAGTAAAATTCTATGATTCTACTACCTACCTAGAACCACTAATCACTGGAGATACTTGGTTAGCCGTTGGTTGGTCAAGTGACATTATTCCTATCCTAAATCGCTATCCAAAACTTGCCATGGTTATTCCCCAATCAGGAACAGCAATTTGGGCAGATTTATGGGTAAGTCCCGCAGGTGTTGAAAAAAAGGCTTTAGCATCTGAATGGATTAATTTCTGTTGGCAACCAAATATAGCCAAGCAAATTGCCATACTGACTAAAACTAATTCGCCTATCGCTATAAACATTTCTGCTGATGAACTTCAGGAAACATTGAATAACCTTTTACTACAGAATCAAAAAACATTAGAAAAAAGTGAATTTTTACTACCATTATCATCAGCAACAACTAAACAGTATGAGTCTCTATTTATAAAGATGAAAAATTTGGGATGATATACCGGAGGCTCTATAGCAAATTATTTTAACTAATTCAGCCTTTAAGTCCCCCGCTTTTATAAACGGCAAGTATGTTAGGCGAGGTCTTTCTTACAAAGTTCAGATCGCCGATTTCTGGCGATCCGACTTGGCGCTAAATCTCCGTTACACAAATTAATTACGTGGAGTAGCCTGGGGTCGGCATTATTACGAATTACGAATTACGAATTATTTTAATTTTCCTGAGTGACTTGACGTAAGCCCAACCTACTTTGATTGTTCATTTGAATATTGCATAACTCTGGACTATTACTAAAGTTACAAGTGTAAGTTGCTAAAGGTTCTTGTTGATAATTGAAAATTCGGATATTATAACCAAAATTCCTAGCCATACTGCCCATTTGGTTAACAAAGTTGTAGCGTTCGAGATAGTCTAATAAACTCCAAATTTGCTGATTTACTATCAAGTCTACACGGGCTGGTTGTTTCTCAGAATTTGGATAAGCAATCCAGTTATCTAAAAGTTTGTTTTCCGAGTTTTCTTTTGCCCACCATAAACTAGGAATAGTTAATCCTTCTGGGTTAATGGTGTTAGCTGTAATTACCGAACCTGTTGGCTTATTTAATAAATTTAGTTCCAGTGGTGCATCAGAAGGCTGGGGTATACTTTCTGCACTTGAAGGTAGGATTGGTGACAGACAAAAAGTAGTGAGACTCAGGTTTAGTAATAGTGTCAGCGATTTATGTCTACTGATTGCGTTGTATTTAGGCATAAGTTGATTCAATATCTTAAGTTGTCAGTGAATGTGAGATTTAAATACTCAGATTTCAAAAAGTATTCTATTGTTTCCAGGATATGTAATTCAGTGCTGCTAAACTAGGGTAGAATCTCAGAAGTCACTAACTATGCTTAAGCGTTCCAAGTTCGAGACAACTCAGTCTCAGATTATGCTCCGTGCTGAGGAGCTTATTAGTGCCGCCTCAAATCGCTACCGCATTACGGTTCAAGTAGCAAATCGAGCCAAACGTAGGCGTTATGAAGATTTTGAAAATAACGAAGATGCGATTATGAAACCCGTACTCAGAGCGATTCTGGAGATGTCTGACGAAATGACTCAGCCAGAAATTATCGGCGAACTGTAAAAAACTCCGGCAATTAATTACTGAGATGAAAATTACCCATTCTGAGTAAAAAACTCTCAGTATCACTTTCATCTCAGAATCTTTGAAGCTATGCAAAAGAAAAAACCTTTATTTTGGCGGTTCAACTCAGCGCTCATAATTACCTTAATCACAGTGGGCGTAATAATTTTAGGTACAGCAAGTACTAGTTTACTAAGTATTTCCCCCGCCGTAGCTCAGAGAATCAGTCCTAGCGATGTTTGGCAACTAGTGTATCAGCAATTGCCTGACCTGCCAAAAGAAAATCAATATATCAGTAAAGAAACTAAGAAAGTTGCTGAAAACAATACTTTAGCTAGTCGGATGATTCGCTACCACATTTACGTGAAAGGGAGATCACCCTTATATCGCCTAGATTGGAAGTTAACTTTGGCGGATTATCTAGATGCAAATGAAACCATGTATGAATTATCCTATCCAGGTAATGATACATTACAGCAAAATCCAATTGAAAGCGATCGCACCGCTATTGCCAAACTTACCCGCAAGCAACGCAATAATCTAGTCCAAGTCCTAGTTGATATATTTAACCCTGTTCAAAATTAAAATAGGCGAGAATCTCCTCAGCATTCCTTGGCATTAAAGAAGCACCCATGCAACGAGTTATCAAAAGCGGAACAGGTTGGCGCATTGGCTGGAATCCCGACGCAGCAGAATTTAAAGGCTTAGTGGGTACAGACGATTGGGCGCTAGAATTAACCGAAGCGGAATTAAGTGACTTTTGCCGACTTCTCGCAAAATTAGCCGATACCATAAAGCATTTAGCCACAGAATTAATGGATGAAGAAAAAATTGCCTGTGAAGCGGAAAGCGATTTATTATGGATGGAGGTAGAAGGCTATGCTCACGCCTATAGTCTGCGCTTCATTCTGAATACAGGACGATGTGTAGAAGGTAAATGGGATGCCGCAGCCGTGCCAGAGTTAGTGCAAGCGACAGAGATTCTCAAATTTTTTTAAAAAAAGCTTGCAATTCTCCTTAACCTTGTGATATTCTCGTAAGAGTGACTTAAATAAGTTTTAGATCCACAAATTTGGATAAACCCTAAATCCAAAATTTAATCTAAAATCCGAAATTAAGTAGACGGGGCGTAGCGCAGCTTGGTAGCGCGCCACTTTGGGGTAGTGGAGGTCGTGGGTTCGAATCCCGCCGCTCCGATTGATTGAAGACTCATAAATTGACATTGCTGTGTTTCTTCACAACAGTTATGTTTAAAAGCGTAAACAGCAATCAAAGCTACTTAACTGCTGTACTTATTCTGTTGTTATGCCTTACTCTAGTAAGCGTGCGTTCTTTTGGGCAAACACTCATGATATCAGCACCCCAACTGCTGACCGACCCATTTTTGCAACTACCAACTGAAACTTCAGTGCGAGTAGTTTGGTTTACTGAGTTTGTAGGTGATAAACACTTAGTCATCTATGGTGAAAAACTTGATAAAAGTGCAATTGCAAAAACTACCAAACTCAGCCGCACCAGAGAAGACCAACAATCAAGAGTAGCAAATCAAACCAAGAATGGGCAAATTTATCAAAAACCTGTAAAACGTGAAATTTGGCGACACGAAGCCGAAGTTACAGGTTTAGTTGCTAATGTGCGGATTCCCTATCAAGTCACTAGTATACGAGAAGATGGCGCAAGGGTTAGCAGCGAAGTTTTTACTCTTGCACCCACTCCCAAACCTGGTACACCATTAAAAATCCTCCTCACCTCTGACCACCAACTTAAACCAATGACAGCAGCGAATCTGCAAAAAGTAGTAGAAACAGTGGGAAATGTGGACGGGGTATGGTTTGCAGGAGATTTAGTTAATGTACCTGACCGCGCTTCCGAATGGTTTGATGATAACCGAGGAAATGCTTTATTTCCAGGTTTGCAAGGTCGTGCTAATTATCAAATGGAAAATAACGGTGTAAAAGTAACTTACACCGGAGGGAAAATAATTCAAAATGCCCCTATGTTTACTTGTATTGGTAATCATGAAGTCATGGGTAGATTTGCCAGAACAGCAAGTTTAGATGATGAATTTAATGATACTATTCCTCGTGAAGTTGCCCAAAAATTGTATGGAGAAACAACACTAAAAAATAATTCTTTTAATACTTACACTTACGAAGAAATTTTTACATTACCCCAAACTAAAGCCGGGAGTAAAACCTATTATGCAGTTACATTTGGTGATGTCCGCTTGGTAGTTTTGTACATTACGAATATGTGGCGACATCCTCAATTAGATTCAGGAATTAAAGGTAGATATATAGAACCAAAAAAAGATTTTAACTATCCTGAAAATTGGGGTTATGGACAGTTAATTTATGAGCCAGTTTTTGCAGGTAGTCAACAATATAATTGGCTTAAACAAGAATTAAACAGTTCTGAGTTTGAACAGGCAAAATATAAAGTCGTGATGTTTCATCATCCGCCGCATACATTGGGTGATAATATTGTTCCAGCTTATACTAATCCAGTAACTATAATTGAAAGAGATAACGAAGGAAATATCAAAGCAGTTCGTTATGAATATCCTAAAAGTGCAGATTATATAATTCGTGATGTTATCCCTTTATTAGAAGCTGCAAATGTGCAGTTAGTATTTTATGGACATTCCCATTTATGGAATCGCTTTGTAAGTTCGAGTGGAATGCACTTTTTAGAAACTTCTAATGTTGGGAATTCTTACGGTGCAGCTTGGGGTGAAAGAAAGCGAGAAGTACCAACAGGTTATCCAGAAAATTATACAGCAATTGGCGATCCTAACGGTTTAGAACCAGTATTACCAACTATTGCGCCATTATTAGGAGAAGATGGAAAACCGATGCCTTATATTGCTAGTAATGAGATTACAGTTTTCAGCATTTTCGACACAGGAACAGGCATAATTAGCAGCTATCGTTTTGATACGAGAAAGCCTAATTCTGAAGTTTTGAAATTTGATGAATTTAAGATTAATTCGTAATTCGTAATTATTTACTTTCACCTGTCACCTGTCACCTATCGCAGATAAAATTTCCTGCGCCCTTTGAATATTTTGGCGCACAGAATGGGCTGAAGTTTGCAAAGCTGCGTTTTCTTCATCACTGAGAGTTAATTCTAAAATATTCTCAACTCCAGCACATCCTAAACGACAAGGAACACCAATGACAATATCATTTAAACCATATTCACCTTGCAGATAAGCTGCAACTGGCAACAAACGCGACTGATTTAACAAAATTGATTCTACCATCAGGGAGGTGGCAGAAGCAGGTGCAAAAAACGCGCCTCCGGTATGCATTAATTCTACAATTTCTGCGCCACCGTTGCGGGTTCTTTGTACTAAGCGTTCAATTGTGGCTGCGTCTAATAATTCTGTAATAGGAATACCGTTCACAGTTGCGTAACGGGCTAAAGGAACCATTAAATCACCGTGGCTACCTAAAACCATTGCTTTTACGTCCGCAGGTAAAACTCCCAATTCTAAAGCGATGAAAGTTTCAAACCTAGCTGAGTCTAACACCCCAGCCATGCCCATTACTTGATTTCTGGGTAAATTTGTAGCTTGCCAAGTTAAATAAGTCATCACATCCAGAGGATTGGTGACGACAATAAAGATAGCATGGGGAGAATGTGCGATCGCATTTTTGGCGGCATCAACTACAATCTTGGCATTAATTTTCAGCAAATCATCCCGACTCATTCCGGGTTTGCGGGGAAAACCAGCAGTAATCACCACAATTGCAGAATTAGCCGTATCTGCATAATTATTAGTACCGCTAATTTGCCGATTATGTAATTCAAGTCCCCTGGCCTCTAGCAAATCTAAAGCCAAACCTTGGGGCATTCCCTCCACAATATCTAATAACACCACATCAGCCAAATTTTTCTCTGCAATGCGTTGGGCTAAGGTGCTACCAACTCTACCCGCACCCACAATAGTCACACGGGGGGATTTACACAAAACTGTGGAAGAAGGGAAATCAGACATAATCATTTATCAGTTAGTAGGGTGGGCAATGCCCACCACCAGCATAGCTATGGAAAGCCTATTTAAACTCTTCCAATTGTTCTAATTTTAACCAAATATTGGGCGTTGGCACTTTTCCAAACTTCACCAAAGCGTAATCACCCTTGATATCTACCACTTCCCCTTGACTATCAAATAAATAAGCTGGGAAGCGAGAATCACTAGCTTTAGCTTCTAGACTATTTTCCAACTTTTCGCGGATAGCCCGCACCATATTTCCCTTTTTAACAGCCATGAGTTCCCCTCGTTCCAAAATAAACGCTTTTACTCAAAATTTTATCTCGCGCCAAGACGTAAAGGCGCAATTTCTTTCCTCAAATAAGATAACCGCCTATTCTCAGGTAAGCGGTTGAGGAGAAAGTTTATATTGTTTATTGCTAGATAGTTCTTCCTTATCGATGTCATGATAACAAATCTAAAATCAATTGTCAACCCTCCCCATACCTATATTCTGGACTTTGATTAATTTTCAAATTCTTTTAGAAATTGCATATTTGTCCATGTTTTTCCCATCAATTATTTATTGGGCAAATCTAGCTAATAATTCCTCACGAGATGATTGTAGAAGCAAAGGAGTAAATTCTTCTCTAGTCATGGCAATCAGAAAGTCGATAATTGCTGCTAATTCTGAATCAACTTCCCCAAAACGTACTTGCATGATACTTTCAATCATAGCGCGTCGTTCTCTTTCTATACCTTCTTGTCGTCCTTCCTGGAGTCCTTGTTTTTTTAGTTCTTCTAATTGTTGTTGATAAATTTCTGATAGTTTCATAATCAACTCCTGGTCATCTTTATCAATATCTTGCTCTTGACGTTGACGAGCCGATAAAACAGCAATCAGGTCATGTACTAATTGTACGATATGGGAAAGGAACGCACTGTTTTTAGGTATTGCTTCTAATTCTTCCACTGCTTGTCGTTGAACTTTCCCTTTACCTAATATCCTGAGAAACAGGGTTTCTGGTGTGCTGGGGAGTTGGTGAATAGCAATAATTACGGTTTTTAAGCCCTCTCCCAAAAAATAAATGCCTTTACTCCAGTTTTCTTCATCGACTGTAGTATTAAAACTTGTTAGTAGTTCCACTGAAGCCGTAGGAGAAAAAATCCACAACCTGGGTAATTCTGCCTCATTTATACGGGTATTGTTGCGGTTAGATTGACGCTCTATGTCCGCATGAATGTCAAATAATTTACCCATACAACTGCGAATTTCGCTTTTGGTGACTGCATTGCGGAATGGTTCAAATATAGCATAATTTGTCGCCATTCTTCCTAGTAGTCCGAGTATTTCTAGACTTTGTGTAGGTTGAGGTGAAGGAATAAATAAAACGTCAATTTGTCTTACTTCTGCTGTGATATCTTTGCTGGTTTCTACTTGACCATAAGGTGTTAATAGTTCCGTTAGATATTGTTTGGCAAATTGGTCATGTATAAAGCGAGTCATCAGATTTTGGATTTTGGATTTTGGATTGATTCCACAATGTAGGGGTTTAGCAATGCTAAACCCCTACCCGATAATTATTAGACATTGACCGAATTTAAATATGCATGATCCAGAACCCTTGTAGAGACGTGACCTGGGCAGGGATTCTCGGCTCTACAATCTTTTTCGGACAGGTAAGTAGATTGGCGTTAAAAATTGTCGTTGGGATAAGGCAGGGGGCAGTATTTAAGTGTATATATGTAGGGCTTGCTGTTCGCGGAGCGTGCCGGGCAGGCATATAAAGCTAAAACCGTTTATTAATAAGAGTTTCGCGGATTTTTATCACAAAAAAGTGCAAGGTTTTGGCAAATGGAGTCTCAAAACAGTTGCATTTTTCCTTGTCGGATCTGGAAAATTGAGGATATCCAGATAGCTGAAACTGTTCCCTGTTAAGAGTTCCCTGTTACCTCCCCTCACAGACAACTTTTATGGCTAACGCCTCCCGTAAGGGATACAGCAAACCCTATGTAGAAAATTGGTTAACGATTGATGATGGGGAAAAACTCTTTCCTATCACCTGTTCCCTAACTTTGACATTGAGAACAAAAATGACTAGAACGCCCACCTAACTTAATTCGCCCGATGATATTACCACAAACTTTACAAGGTTCCCCAGCGCGGTTATAAACCCACGCTTCACCGCCATAATTACCGTTAACACCTTTAACATTAAGGAAATTACTAAAAGTTGTCCCACCTGCGGCAATACTTGCGGATAAAACTTCAATTATTGCTGTTCTTAAAAGTTCGATTTGTGGGCTTTGTAAATCTGCACAGAGAGTAGTTGGTAAAATCCCACTTTTAAACAAAGCCTCATCTGCATAAATATTACCCAATCCTGCAACTATCGACTGATCTAACAATGCAGTTTTAATGGGACGACGAGATTTTTGCAGCTTATTGGCTAAATACTCAACGGTGAACTGTGGTGAAAATGGATCTACAGCCAGTTTTGCCAAACCTGTAATAATACTTTCTACTGCTACACCAGGGGGAACATACCACATTTGTCCGAAGGTGCGTTGGTCAACAAAGCGTAATTCTTGTTCTTCCCCAAAAAATAACCGAACTCTGGTGTGTTTATGCAAGGGTTCATCTCGGTTTAGCCAGAGTAATTGACCTGTCATTCGCAGATGCGCTCCTAACCAGGTCGAAGGAGGAGAAAGTTCAGCTAAAAGATATTTACCACGACGATGCCAAGATATGATGGCACTTCCTTTAATTTTTTCTATAAACTCTTCAACAGAAAACGGGTAGGCGACAGTGCGTTCTAGCAGCACATCTCCCCCCGTAATTGTTTGATTCAGGGTTAATTGATTTAAACCCCGTCGGACTGTTTCAACTTCAGGCAGTTCAGGCATTTTTAGAGTAATGATGGCGGTACAAGCCCAGAGGGAGGCTTCCCGCAGGGTGTGCTGAGTTCTGAGCAATGCTTCACGAAATAAATCGTAAAGATGGAACTAGCATATATATTTTACTGCTTTTCCCAATTTTTATACTCAGGACTCAGCACCGAACACTGTGCGAATGTTTACTTTTTCGCTGCTTTAGCTGGTGGAGGTGCAACCTCTAGTAATTCATCAGCAGCAAAGTTATTGGTATTGATCCCAGAGTAATTGACCTTATCAAACCGGACAATTACGGAGTACTTGATACCGCTTTGGTCAATAGAGGCCACAGTTCCTACATCTTGAAACCAGTAGGATTCGGGGCGGAGAACACGTACTTTAGAACCACGTTGAACCATGATTATTTTCCCTTTGAATTATCAATTGCCAATAAATTAGGGCTAATTGATTTCACTCTACAACCTGAAGGTCGTTGCTAGAGTGTTTGTTAAGTTATTTGTCATATTGGGGAATAGGGAACAGGGAATGGGGAACAGGAGGCAGGAAACAGGCTAATCTCCTCAACTGTCCTTGTCCCTTACACAAAACAATATCAAACTCTACTTGACAAAGTACCTATAATACAATAAGGTCGTTCGCAAACACTTCTTGCGAATAAATGCCCTATGCCTTACTCAAGACGAATACGCTACCCTCGTTACCTCTGCCAATGCGTAGATCATTATCTATATAGGTGATGTCCAACCATCCTTGTTGTTTGTCACTCTGAATAGGAAAATCAAGTGCAGTAAATTTTTTTCCGGATTCAATTTGTTGGATAAAAGTTGCAGGTGACTGATAGTCAATCAGCTTTTGTAAGCCAATAATAGAACGCTGGAATTTTACTTGAACTCGACGTTCTGAGACTGGTTCAAATTTAGCAGCTACGCTAACTAATCCTTCCAAAGAAGGTAGTCCGTAAATTTCTGCTATGTTATAAACGCTAGTAGTTTCTACTCGAATACATTGGTAAATTTGTCCAAGTTTGCAAAAGGGAAAACGATCCAAATTGAGTAAAGCCTTACTTGTGGTGTAAAGTAATCGCCAATCACCTTCTAGTAAGTAGCTGGCTGCCAAAGGGCGCGGTGTGGGGTTAAAATCCTCCAAACTAGCGATCGCTGCTAGAATAGCCTGTTTTTGGGTTTCAGTTGCCAGCAAACCGCGATTTGTAAGTGCGATCGCATCCAGGAGAGTAGATTTTGTCATCATTGCCCTGTACCTCAAAATATGCCTATGAAATCAGAATTAACAAGATATTAATGCTTTATGTATATAGCTATGCAATTCAACCGTTGAAGGGCTTACTGTTAGCGATAGGGTAATTAAATAATCTTTTTTGTTTAATTCGGATTTATCAATCAAAGAGTTGAATCATTAATTAAATTATCCCGTATCAAATGATAGACTCTTAATGTCTAGTTACATAAATCTCTTCGTGTCTTCGTTGATATGTTAAATTCGCCCCTACGTGAGGAACCCCGCAACCAGCGAGCTACTGTAATTCCCTCAAAGCAAGAGTCCTCTATATTAGATTGGTTGCAGTCTAGCCGTCGTCTTATAGCGCGTGACGTTCACGAACCTAATTTTTCGGAAGCGGAAGCAGTAATATCCGATTTTTTGGGTGGAGAAGACGGAATTGGCGATCTTGATTTTGATGACGATGACGGTATCAGCATAGATGAGGATGAGCCTTAAGAGGTGTGGAGACAGAGTTTTATCAATAGTCTCTGTTTGTCGGTTTTTTTAAGTGTGGAGTGAAGGAAAATTTTCTGTGGACGCTAAACTATCTCCTGACCAAAGTATAAATATTTCTGGAATTGGGCTGGCCTCTATGTTAGCCCTCTTGCTCAGTACAGCAGCCTTGACTTTAGATTGGCTGGGGAATAGACTACCCTGGCAACCTACATCTCTGACTTTGCCTTTATTGCTATGTGCCGTAGGTGCTGCGGCTGTGGGAACATGGGTAGTACCTCTACTGCAAGCGCTGAAAACAGGGCAAATCATCCGGGAAGATGGTCCCCAAGCCCATCTCAAAAAGGCTGGTACGCCAACTATGGGTGGTATTTTTTTCATACCTGTAGCAGTGATAGTTGGCTGTATATTGTCTAATTTTCATCGAGACGTACTGGCTGTATCGGCTTTAACAATTAGCTACGGTTTGATTGGCTGGATTGACGATTGGCAAATTTTGCGCCGTAGATCAAATAAAGGTATATCTCCAAAAATGAAACTGGCTTTGCAGATAATTTTTGCGGCTTGTTTTTGTGTGTGGATAATTTTTAACCGAGATTTTAGCATAACAAATATCGCCTTACCTTGGGTGAGTTTTACCCTACCTTTAGGATTCTGCTTCTGGCCTTTAGCTGGTTTTGTGTTGGTAGCAGAAAGTAATGCGACTAATTTAACCGATGGAATTGATGGGTTAGCAGGGGGAACGGTAGCGATCGCAATTTTCGCATTAGGCGCTGTCATTGCACCCACCTCACCGGAATTAATGATTTTCTGTGCGGCTATGAGTGGTAGTTGCTTAGGATTTTTAGCCCATAACCGGAACCCAGCCCGCGTTTTTATGGGAGATACTGGTTCTCTGGCGCTAGGAGGTGCTTTAGCTGCTGTCGCGCTGTTGACTAACAGTTTAGTAGCCTTGTTTATTCTGAGTGGGATCTTCTTTGTGGAAACCCTGTCTGTAATGGCGCAAGTTAGTTATTACAAAGCCACCAAGGGACCAGATGGTAAAGGTAAGCGGCTGTTTAAAATGGCTCCCTTACATCATCATTTAGAGTTAACTGGCTGGTCGGAATTGCAAGTAGTTGCTGTCTTTTATATAATCGCCGCGATTTTGGCTACCATCTGCTTGACAATTATTAAATTTTGAGATTTTTGATATTTGGGGAATATAGATCCCCGATTTCTCGGTGTAGAAGTCGGGGATCTTGTTTTTGTTTTGTTGATTATGATAGTTTTTGCATTTGAGTAACGAGATGAACGAGTTCGGGTAAAATCAGTTTTTCCATGCCGAGTAGTACTGCATTACTAGAACCGGGAAGAGAGAAGATAAGTTTATTTTTATAAATACCAGCTACAGCACGAGATGCGATCGCTCGTGAACCAATTTCTTGATAACTTAAAAAGCGAAATAACTCACCAAATCCCGGTAAAGTCTTTTCTAACAACTTTTCTATAGCATCGTAGGTGGTATCTCTAGGTGCAATTCCTGTCCCACCATTAAAAATTAAAGCATCTATATTGGCACTTTTACCCAGCAATTCTATCTGTGCTTGAATCTGTGCGGGTTCATCTTTGATAATTTTGTAAACTCCGACAGCATAGTTAGCACTCAAAAGCAATTTTTGAATCAGTTGACCACTCTTGTCTGTTTCTGTGGTGCGGGTGTCGCTGACGGTAATAACAGCGCAAGTTACAGTTATTTCCTGGGAATCTGGGTGTGGTTGGAGTTTCATCGGTATTTATTTAATACCCGGACAGAAAAATGATAGTGACAGATGAAAGTGGTAAAACACTTGTTTACTAACTCTTTGACAACCCCAAATCTAAAATGGTATAAGTTTTAGCCAGTGACCAATGACCTGTTTGACCAATGACCAATGACTAAGTGACTACTTAGGATTTACTCAATCCTAGATCGTTTTCCTGGGCATAACGATCCATAAAGCGCATAAATCGCTCCCATTCTTCGGGGGTTTTCATCAGGTAAACGGCTTCTAAAGCTTCTGGTCTACCGTTAACAAATTTACCCTTAACTTCACGAGTAATTATTTCCCCCTCTTCGTCAATCATGTACATCCCGGTGATTTCTTCAGTATTACCTTGTCCCAAAATCTGGGGATTGGTAAAAATAAATGTTGCTGTACCTTGATCACCACTGCGCGATCGCGTTAAGCGTACCTCTGGAACTACTGCTTCGTCAACGCCTTTAGAAAACTGGATTTTTGCCATGATAAGTGAATTTTAAGTTTTGTGATCATTATGTAATATTCTCTCATCATAGAGGAGGCATTTTACCTATGGCAGTTAAATCTAGTCCAAAAATTCGATTAGCGGGTAGTTTATTAGCTGGGATCTTAACCCTGGGAATTATTATAGTCGGAGCGATCGCTTCTAATTCCACCCCAGCTACAACCACAACTAACACCAAAAACGTAATTCTGATGATTGGGGATGGTATGGGTTGGGAAATGGCGCGCGCTGCTGCGATTGCCAAAGGATATAATTACACATCAGGGAAAGGACAAGGACTCAGCTTTCAAACCCTGGATAATTATGCCCTAGCTACAACCTATGGTACAACTGTTGCTCCTGGTAATGGCGTGTTCAGTACTGGTAACTCTGCATTAGATAACTCTATTTCTATGACAGGTGCTAGTCCAGTTTTACCGGGGTTCAAATTCCAACCCAAATTTAACCCAGGAAATAAACCATCTGGTGGTACAGAAAACCTCAGTGCTGATGCAGTTGGTAACTTAGTCGGTTATGATCCTGTTCGTGGTGGGATAAATCCTTGGACACCTGGAAATGACCCTGCATACATCAAGTACAGTTATCCTGATTCAGCAAATACGGCTACTACTCTTTACACCGGAGTTAAAAGCTATAACAACGCTATTTCCGTAGATATATTTGAGAAACCACTAGAAACAATTCTCAAAACTGCGGCTGATGCTGGTAAATCTACAGGAATTGTCACTTCTGTCCCCATTGATCATGCTACTCCTGGTGCAGCAGCAGCTAACGTCAATCGTCGAAATAAATATGATGCTGATTTTCCCAGTTTAGACAACATCTTACAGCAGGAACTCCGCATTTATCAACCTACTATCATTTTAGGTGGTGGTCATCCCCTGACAGGTGCTGGTAGCGAATCTTTACCAATGGGAGTAGAACCACCAACAAAATTTGAATATATTACTCAATCGACCTATGCAGAATTGAGTAAAAACCCCAATAGTAACCGCTATGATTATACATTTTTAGAAAGGGGGAAAGATGCTGCGGCTAAGTTAGCCATGACTGCGAATAAGTTAGATCCTCAAAAAGGCGATCGCTTGTTAGGATTATATGGAGCCAGGGGACAAGAGGGAAATCTCCCTGTGAGTACAGCGAATGGAGACTACAGCAATACAGGTTTGAGTATCTTTTCTCTGTTTAGTTCTCAAGGACAAAAACCTGATACAGTTCGTCCGCTGCTTCCTGGGGAAACAGACAAATCATTTATTGCTAGAGAACTTAATGAAAATCCCACTCTCCAGGATTTAACTAAAGCCGCTTTAGAAGTTTTATCTAAAGACAAAGATGGGTTTTGGTTAATGGTAGAAAGTGGTGATATTGATTGGGCTGCTCATGATGATAACCTAGATAATTTAATTGGGACAGTATTGGATTTTGATAAAGCCGTCAAAACCACAATTGACTGGATTAAAAATAACGGTGGTTGGGAAAATAACCTCCTCATTGTCACCGCAGATCATGACCATTACCTAACTTTAAATCCCAATTTTGAGGAACTTCTAAAAAACCAAGGTGCAGAAGCTTTAACTGCTGAATCTGAACCTATAAAAGCCGGTCATTTTTGGGGTTCAGATCCTCAAGTTAAATATGGTTGGGGAAGTCACTCTAACCGTCCAGTTCCGGTTTATTATCAAGGTAAAGGTGCAGAGGTTTTAACTAATTCTATCAGTAAGGGTTTTAAAAGTTATGGTTTTGATGTTCCGGGAATTGATGGTTTAGTAGACCAAATTCACATTTATCAAACTCAACTTGCAGCGATTAAATAAAGTTTTTAAATGTTGGGTTTTCTTGCGTCAAACGCCATTCGCCTCTACAAGCCGGGGAACCCGTCCACAGCGATGGCTCCCCAACCTACTGTCTATTTACTATTTCCCAAATCCTTTACCTCTACTGGTAGAAGGAAGACAAATACAGTTTTCTATCTGCTTGAGTAAAGTTTCACTATCTAGATTTTGACCAATTAGCACTAACTGATTTTTCTTTTCACCTTTCCACTCATCATCATCAATTGTGAAGCGTTTACCGCAAAGGTGGAAAATATGACGTTGGGGACTTTCATCAAACCACATAATCCCCTTAGCGCGAAAGACATTTGTGGGTAATTGGTTATCTAGAAAATATTGAAACTTGCGAATAGAAAAAGGTTTTTCGCTTTGGAAAGATATGGAAATAAAACCATCATTTTCTAAGTGGTTGGAATGATGGTGATGATGTTCATGATCATGATGGTCATGTTCACAGTTAGAATGATCGTGATCATGGTCATGTCCACAGGTAGAATGATCATGATCATGGTCGTGATGTTCTTCATGTTCTTCTTCCTCTGAATCGAAATATTTATCAGACTCAAACAAACCCACACTGAGAATTAAAGGAAGTGGAACTTGAGATTTTGTAGTCCGAATAATTCTTGAACCTTCCTTGAGGTCATTGATTTTTCTTTCCAATTCCTGCAAAGTGGTTTCATCAACTAAATCTGTCTTATTAAGAATAATTACATCACCATAGGTAATTTGACTTAAAGCGGCTTGAGAATTAAATAAATCCAAGCTATAATTTGCCGCATCAACTACAGTAATAATAGAATCCAACCGGGTCAAATCTCGTAATTCAGAACCCAGAAATGTCATAGCTACAGGTAGAGGATCTGCTAAACCAGTTGTTTCTACAACTAGATAATCTAGCTTTTCTTCCCTTTCTAAAACTTTGTAAACAGCGTCAACTAAGTCATTATTAATGGTGCAGCATATACAGCCATTACTTAATTCCACCATGTTTTCATCAGTAGCAACAACTAATTCGTTGTCGATACCAATTTCACCAAATTCATTCACTAAAACAGCAGTTTTCACGCCTTGCTGATTTGTGAGAATATGGTTGAGTAAAGTCGTTTTACCGCTACCGAGAAAACCTGTAATGATTGTTACTGGTAAACCTTGTTTGGGAGCGTCCATTGCGTGAGATTCTGAACTAACTGTTGTTTGCATAATCATGAACTATGATTTTGGTCTATTTGGGTGTATTTTAAATGTTATCTTGATTTTAGCTAGTTGGCATTAAGGTAACATATTTACATATCGGCTTGAAAAATCCGGTTAGCAGTTAAGCTCAATTTTGGAAAAGTTGGTGATGCTATAGTTTCATTTTTTCTAAATTGACTAACTTGATATTCCCCATTGATTAAATTCTAAATAGAAATAGTTGGTTGTTTGGGATTTCCTATATAGTGAGTTCCACTATTAAGCTAGGTAATCAATAATCCAATATTCAGGAATCTCAATTTCCTCCTAGTCTTTCACTTTACCTCCGGGTGTTGACAATATTACTATAGTGATCGTAAATGAATCGTGAACACAAATGTTGGGTTACGACGCAGTTTTATGATTTATGTGTGAGTGTTATAAATTAATTACCTCGTCTAACCCAACCTACAAGATGTTCACAACTATTGTGAGGTTACAAAATTTTCGTCTGCTCCCTCGCCAGCAACTTGCGTTATTATTGTTTATCGTCTGATTGTCCCATTACTCTGTTATGACCCTAACTCTCTACAATACTCTCACCCGTCGTCAAGAACCTTTTACTACCGTCGAACCTGGCAAGGTTAAGATGTACTATTGCGGTGTGACGGTTTATGATTACTGCCATTTGGGTCATGCTAGAGCGTGCATTGTCTGGGATGTAGTGCGTCGCTATCTTCAGTTTATCGGCTATGATGTGCGTTATATCCAAAATTTTACGGATATTGATGATAAAATTCTCAGACGCGCACGAGAAGAACATTCTTCAATGGAAGTTGTTGCAGAACGCTACATTCAAGCCTATTTTGAGGATATGTCCCGGTTGGGAATTAAAGAAGCTGATGAATATCCCCGTGCAACACACACCATGAACGGTATTCAGCGATTAATTCACGATTTAGAAACTAAAGGTTTTGCGTATCCATCTGATGGTGATGTGTATTATTCTGTACAGAATTTTGCGGAATATGGCAAACTTTCTGGACGCAAATTAGAGGATATGCAAGCAGGTGCGAGTGAACGGGTAAACGTCGAAGACGCAGAATATCAAAAGAAGAAATACCCCTTTGATTTTGCGTTGTGGAAGGCTGCAAAACCTGGCGAACCCGCGTGGGAGTCTCCTTGGGGAAAAGGCCGCCCAGGATGGCATATTGAATGCTCGGCAATGGTACGCGATCGCTTGGGTGATACTATAGACATCCATGCTGGTGGTGCTGACTTAATTTTCCCACACCATGAAAATGAAATTGCCCAATCGGAAGCAGTAACTGGTAAACCTCTTGCTAATTATTGGTTACACAACGGCATGGTGAAGGTAGATGGTGAAAAAATGTCCAAATCCTTGGGTAATTTTATCACTATTCGGGAATTGCTAGATCGAGGTGTAGATCCAATGGCCTTGCGGTTATTTGTGTTGATGGCACACTATCGTAAGCCTATAGATTTTACCGATGATGCGATCGTAGCAGCAACCAACGGCTGGCATACTATCAAAGAAGGTTTACTCTTCGGTTATCAACATAGTAAAAAACTAGGCTGGGACGAATCGAACCTCATCCAAAATCCAAAATCTAAAATCCAAAATTCCCATATTGAGAGATTTAAAGAAGCAGTTAATGATGATTTTAACTTTCCTGGTGGGTTAGTAATAATTTTTGAATTAGCCAAAGAACTAAATCGGGAAAGAAACATCATTGTTCATCAAGGAAAAACTGAAACCCCAGCCAATGAATTACTCCAAAAATGGCAAACCCTGGTAACATTAGCAGACGTTCTAGGTTTAACTGCCCAACCAGAAGCCGAAACTCCTAAACAGGATGGTATAAGTAATGCAGAAATTGAGGAGTTAATTCAAAAAAGATGGGAAGCAAGAAAAGCAAAAAACTTTGCAGAAAGCGATCGCATTCGTGATGAACTATTAACAAAAGGTATTACCTTAATAGACAGTAAAGAAGGCACACGCTGGCACAGATGATTAAATCAAAAAACTCTCTCTGTGCCTCTGCGTCTCTGCGTGCAAAAACTCTTAATTTTGAATTATAATCATGTTATCTGAACTTACAAAAGCAATTTCTCAACTCAATATTCCTGCTGATTGGATTGGGATTAGAGCCGTAAAAGAGACATCTAGATCTCATTATGTTCGTGACGGATTACCCCAAAGCAACGGACAATCCTTGACAATGGGAGCAATGCTAGAAGTAATGGTAAACGGCTGTTTGGGTTATGCTGCTACCAACTCCTTAGCATTACCATCCCTGCAAAATGCCGCCGAAATAGCCTATAAACAGGCATTAGCAGCTAGTGAATGGTGGATATATCCCGTTAGTGAAAGTATACGTCCCAAAGTTGTCGGTGAATATAAATCACCCTTCCTAGAACCATTAGATGCTGTTAGTCCAGGAGAAATCAACGATTTACTAATTCGCATTTGCCAAAAGCTGAAAATCAACGATAAAATAGTTCAAACCACCGCCACTGTTGCGACTAGCGATAAAGAAACTTGGTTTGTTAGCAGCAACGGCTCGGAAGTATATCAGAAAATTATCGCCCTGAATACGCATTTTGGTGCGATCGCTCAAGATGGTGCAATCGTCCAGCCACGCACCAATAACGGCGCTCATGCAAACTCTTATCAAGGGGGATGGGAACTTCTAAAAACCGATAATTTATGGCATCGAGTGCAGCAAGTTGGCGAACAGGCATTAGAATTATTGACTGCCGAAGAATGCCCAAATATTCGCACTAATTTAGTTTTAGCACCAGACCAAATGATGCTGCAAATCCATGAAAGTATCGGTCATCCATTAGAAATTGACCGCATTTTAGGAGATGAGCGCAACTATGCTGGTGGTAGCTTTGTCACCAAAGATGATTTTGGCAAACTAGAATATGGTTCGCCATTAATGAATATTACCTTTGATCCCACAGTAGAAGGTGAATTTGCTAGTTATGGTTTTGATGATACGGGTGCAGTAGCTACCAAAGAATATGTCATTAAAAAAGGCATTTTACAACGCGGTTTAGGCAGTTTAGAAAGTCAAGCCAGAGCAGATTTACCAGGTGTTGCTTGCGCTCGTGCTTCTTCCTGGAATCGACCAGCAATAGACAGAATGGCCAACTTAAATTTAGAACCAGGAAATGCTACCTTTGATGAAATTATAGCAGGAATAGAACATGGCGTTTACATGGAATCTAACCGTTCTTGGTCGATAGATGATCGTCGTTACAAATTTCAATTTGGTTGCGAATACGCTAAGTTAATCGAAAACGGTAAATTGACCAAAACTTTACGTAATCCCAACTATCGAGCGACAACACCAGAATTTTGGCACAGTTTAATTCAAGTTGGTAATAATTCTAATTGGCAGATGTATGGGACTCCTTTTTGTGGTAAGGGAGAACCTAATCAGGCTATTTGGGTGGGACATGGTTCTCCTGTTTGTGTATTTGCTAATGTGGAGGTTTTTGGGGGAGGTTAAGAGGAGTTTTTTAAACGCAGAGGTACGCGGAGGTTAGCGCGGAGGTGCGCTGAGAGTTTTTGCCTATTTGCTTGTTGTGATTTTAGGGTAATTTATGAAAGTTGAAGAATTAGCGATTTTAGAAAGTAATTTTAATCAATTAATAGAAACTCTGCTGATTAAAAAATCGGAAGGTGAACATTTTACTGTTAGGTTGAATAGTGAAGGCAGTCAATTTACTCGCTTCAATCATGCCAAGGTTAGACAAACTGGTTTTGTGGCTGATGCTTCTATTGTACTGACTTTAATGGCAGATAAGCGCAGGAGTTTTCGTCATTTTCCCTTTAGTGGAAATTGGGAAATAGATTGGCAACTAGCATATTCTGCTTTACAAGAATTACGTGATGAATTGCCTTTATTGCCTATTGATCCTTATTTAGTTTTACCTTCAGGAACTAATACTAGTCGAGAAGTAAATATAGGAAAGTTATTAACTCCAGAAATAGTTGTTAGTAATATTTTAGAATCTGTAGCTGATTTAGATTTTACTGGACTTTATGCTGGTGGTGTTATTATTAGAGCTTATGGGGATTCTAGCGGACAAAAACACTGGTTTGCTACTGATTCTTTTACGTTAGACTATTCTTTGTTTATGGAATCAGGACAAGCTGTTAAAGGAACTTTTGCCGGCAGCAATTGGGATGAATCTGCTTATCTAGCCAAAATAAATGATGGGAAAAAGCAATTAGCAATGCTATCTCTTCCAGTCAAAGAATTACCAAGAGGAAAATATAAAACTTATTTTGCACCTGCTGCTGTTGCTGATTTATTGGCTATGCTTTCTTGGGGTGCTATCAGTGAAGCAGACATTCAACAAGGTAATAGTGCTTTAGCTGTTTTATCACGTCAAGAAAAACAACTTTCACCAAAGTTTAATTTGCAAGAAAACTTCCAACTCGGTTTAGTTCCCAGATTTAATGAATTAGGAGAAATGGCTGCACCGGAATTACCGTTAATAGAAAAAGGAGTTTTGAGCAATACTCTAGTTAATTCTCGTACCGCTAAAGAATATAATAAACTCGCTAACGGTGCTAATGGTTCAGAAACATTACGTTCTCCAGAAATCAGCCCAGGAAATTTAGCATTTGATGATATTTTACCCAGTTTAGATACAGGATTATATGTTTCTAATTTACATTATTTAAATTGGAGCGATCGCCCTGCTGGTAGAATTACAGGTATGACACGTTATGCCTGTTTTTGGGTGGAAAATGGCGAAATAGTCGCCCCCATTGAAAATCTGCGTTTTGATGAAAGTCTCTACCGCTTTTGGGGTGCAGAAAATTTAGTAGATTTAACCGATTTTCAAGAATTTATTCCCGAAGTCGGAACCTATGAAAGCCGGCAATTAGGTGGTAGTTTAGTTCCTGGGATGTTGGTAGAAGACTTCACTTATACTTTGTAAAAATATAGTTTGTAGTTGCGCTGTCTTCACCCAACCGTAACTACCAACATCAACATTAAATTCATCATTTTTATTGCCAGCTTCATCAGTTGGGTGAACTAGATTTTTTCTGCATTGTTAGGTTGTGTTTTTAACTAATTCTTGCGGTCTAAATCTCCGTTACAAAACTTAATTACGTATCCTTAACGGAACCGTAGGCTGTATTAAGAATTATTTTCCTGATTTACACCAGCTTGCATGGCTGTTAAGTAGGCATCTAACTCCTGAGTATTGGCAAACACCTCAGAAAGGGGAACAGCTTTGACAATATCAAATACTTTTTGAACTTGAGGGGTAGGATGGGTAAAATATACCTTACCCTCTCTTGATTTCATCGTTTTTCGCGCCTTGGCCAACACACGTAGTCCAGCACTAGAGATAAAACTCAAGTTCTGGAGATTTAAAATCAGAGTTTGGATGTTAGGTGTCAAGCTTTTTTGAATAGATGTATCCAAATCAGTAGCTGTCAGCGTATCAAGCTTACCATCCAAAGCTAAACACAAGGTGGTAGAGTTAGTATTTTCTACGTGGATTTGCAATGACATAGATTTTATCTGGCAATTCAGTATTTATTTGTAGTTTAGCTAAAATTGGGTGATTCTAAGTATAATATTTCATTAATTCATAGCGGATTCTCAGCGTAACTCTGCGTGTACCTCTGCGCCACTTTGCGTTTAAATTTCTATAGTTAATTAGCCACCATCTTACCCAAAGCTGTACTAAGCTAATTGAGCGATCGCTTGGCGGACTGTCAAAATGTTCTTACCATTGAGATAAACATAGTCTACTTGCTCTGCGAGTTCTTGCACCAAGAAAAAGCCAAATCCGCCTAGAGAGCGATCTTCATCATCCATCATCATATCTGGTGAGGCAATTTCAGTTAAAGGATTAAAAGGCTTACCACTATCTTTAAAAGTCATCGTCAACTGTTGATCATTCATCTCAATCCGCAAATCGATACAACCGTCGCTGCGATTTTCATAACCATATTCAATAATATTGACCAAAACCTCTTCCACAATTAACTGGGCATCTTCAATCAATTCCACTGTCAGACTAGCTGCTTGCAAAATCTTGCCTAAGCTTTGTTTTACTTCCTCCAACTCGGTTAACTCACTATTGAGAGTCAGGTTCCATTCCATAACATTTGCCGCTTGAGAAAAAGGACTTGATGGTAGATACTGCACAGCTAACAAGGTAATATCATCTGATTGCGGTGCATCTCCCACAAACTGCTGGCAAAAATGCACAATTGTGCGAACTGCACGGGCTGGGTTGGTGGGAGGATAGGAAGTCATAATCTCAATTAACCGTTCCTCAGAAAATATCTCACCCTCGCGGTTCATCGCTTCTGTGATGCCATCAGTATAAAGTAGGATTAAATCGTTAGGTGCAAGTATACATTCACTTTCTGCAAATACTGAATCATCATATAACCCTAGCGGTGAACTAGTTTCCAAATCTAGATACTGAACTTGTCGATTGTGTATCAATAAGGGGGCATCATGACCGCCACTGGCGTAAGTAAACTTGCCGCTGCCTAGATCGATTACACCGCAAAATACGGTAACAAATAAACATTCTTCATTTTCGGCACATAGTTCCTGATTAACAGTGTGTAGGATTTCCCTAGGGGTATTGAAGGGTTTGGTGAGAGTGCGAATCAAGGTGACTGTGCGTGCCATTAGCAGTGCAGCGGGAAATCCTTTGTCAGCGACATCGCCAATAATGATGCACAAGCGATCGCTTCCTAAAAGAAAAAAGTCGTAGAGATCACCACCCACAATCCGCGCAGGTTTCAATAAGGCAGATATCTGATATGGCGAATTGCAACTACTGTCCACAGTAGTCCGGGGAACCATTGTGCGCTGAATTTGGGCAGCAATAGAAAGTTCGCTCTCTAGTTTTTGTTTAGCAGCAGTAGTCTCTTGCAGGTTCTGAATATAGAGTTGCAGACAATCGCGCATTTGCCGAAAAGATTGGGTTAAACGCCCCACTTCATCATCGGAAGTCACAGGAGGTAGGGTGGTATCAAGGTTTCCCTTAGCCATTTCCTGTGTGCTGGTGTTGAGTTTACGCAGAGGGCGGGTAGTCAGTTGAGAAATTAAGGCAATCACCACACACATCAACACCATATCCTTAGACATAGAAGCAATTACCAACCACAGGTATTGTTGCTCCAACTGTTCTGACTTAGCAGCAGGAAATGTGATACCGACAATCCAATCTGTAGAGGTAACAGTTCTCGTCATCAACAGTTCTTGAAAATTAGTTTTGGTGTTAATCAACCCTCGACTTTGTTGGCTATTATTTAAAATAATATTTTGCTGAGATAACCACGACTCAACTAATTGCGGATTTGCTGGTTTAACAATCCATTGCCTATTTGATGGTGAAAATACAAAAGAATTGCCCAATTCAAGATCATGCAATTCATTTGACTGGGCTAACTTTTCTGCTATAGTCGGAGATACCCAATCCAAATTTACCTCAATTGCCAGCCAACTTATAGTTACTGAATTAGTAGATAGAGGAATGCAATAGGTAATGGCTGATGAATTATTAACGGAATAGGGTTGCGTCCAAAACGGTGAATTAGCAGGTTTTTTACCATTGATTGTGCAACGAGTGAGCCAAATATTAGTTATTTCCTGGTTGAGATTGGTATATTTTCTCTGTCGGTCATAGTACCATCCAGAGTCAGGAATATTGTTAGCATTAATGAGTGCAATCGCCTGGAGTTTAGGCTGTTTTTCAAGCAGGGTTTTTAGCCGTAGCAAGAGTTCATTTTGATAAACAGAATTGGAATTTTTTTCTACCTTTTCAACAGAATGAATCGACAGGAAAATACTTCGCTCAATGGCTTGTAATTTTCTTTCGATCTCGTTTGCTACAGTGTTAATTCGAGACTGAGATAAATCAATCAACCAAGTACCTACAGTTTTATGCATCAGTTGGCGGGCTTGCCAATAGGAAACTCCATAAATTCCTATCGCCGCGACAACACAACTAAAGATCAACCGATGGGTAATACTTTTAAATCGCAAGATGGATGGCTTTTTCATAACTAATTTTTTTATAAAATGGTGTGAATAAACTCATATTTGCTATCATACTTAATGAGGATTTATTATTAATTACAAATTAGTTTAACTTATAAATTGCACTCCTATTCACCAACACCTCTCCTGTTAATAAATCCTTCACAGTGGCTAATAAAGTCCGTCGAGAGTCAACCTCAAATAACACCGATATTCTATCAATTCCCGCTTCGCCAGGTGGGTTAAGTTTAGCGACACAAACCTGTTGATTTTGAGTATCTAAAGAACGGTAACTTTCTTGATATTGAAGAGTGCTGCAAGTCATTTTTCCTGAAGCATCAAAAGCAATTTCTGTTTGTGACATATCACCTAATTCACCAATATCTAAACGAATCTCTTTTTGTCCATGATTAGCAACTTGCAGATTTAACCATTCTTGACGTTGACAAGGATATTTGTCACCTTTGGTAAATAACCGATGATAAATATAACTTTTGCTATAACTTTCCCATAATCTAATTGCGTAACTATGACGGAGAAAATCATCTATTTCAGTAATCTGCGTTATTGCTAACGCACCATGACATACAGCATCAAAAGGCTTATTTAATTTTACTTTATTTTTACCAAAATAGGAAATAATTAATTGTTGGACTGCGGGAATTAAACAACTTCCTCCTACTAATAAAACCTGTTCGATATCATTTTTACCAATACCCTTTCTTAAAGCAAAATTTAAAACCTCATCTAAAGCATCTCGTAACTGTTGTAAAAACTGTTTATATTCTAAAATCTCTTCTAACTTTTCTCGATTAACTTTTAATTCATAAGACATAAAAGATTCATCATCAAACCAACTTTCAGCTACAGATTGATTTTTTGATAATTGAATTTTTAAACGTTCTGCAATTTCTAATAAATTTTGATACCCAATTTTTCCAATTTGTTCCGGTGTTAAATTTTGAGAATGCAAATAATCATCAACTATCCAAACATCAATATCTTCACCACCAACATAAGCTTCCGACTTAGCTAAAACCTCAGCGCGTAAACTGTTAATTTCATCAGAATTAGTCACAGTTTTCACTAAGCTTAAATCTAGAGTTCCCCCACCAAAATCAACGACTAAAATTAACTTACCGGGACTTTTTACCGCATATCCTAAAGCCGCAGCAGTAGATTCATCAACAATGGAAACTTGAGGAACATTTAATTTTGTCCCTAAATCTCGAAACCAATCTAAATAACGTTCAAAAGCACCAACAGGAACAGTAAAAACTAAATGAATAGGTTCAATATTCTGCTTTTTGAGTTCCTTCCAAATAGTTTGGATAAACAACTCAGAAACAGCAACAGAATTATAACTTATTCCATCAATTTGACGTGGTGGTGGTTGATAATCTCCAGCTAAATCACGTTTAAACTTTTTAAATAACCGTTCTGGAGGGTAATTTTGAGAAAGTCCTAAACGTTGACTTTTCACAGCTTCACCTAATATAATATTATCAGGTGATTTAATAAATAATAAACTAGGAATAGCAGGAAATTCAAATCTTTCACCTTGAGGAGTGACACCCACAAATACACGGGATAAATTAGGAAAACGTAAACTTTTAGGTTGTTGAGTATCAGGTTCTAAAATACTAATTACAGTATTACTTGTACCAAAATCAATTGCAACAATAGTCATAATTAATAGTAGGTTGGGTTGAGGAACGAAACCCAACAAAAACAATAAATAATATCATCATGCTGAGTTTAAACAGAATAGATAAATTCTTTGCATCTTTGCGCGAACAAAATATATGATGTTGGGTTGCGCTTTGCTTAACCCAACCTACGATATTATCATTTAATTATTATCAAATCCTGCGGGTAGAGTGCGACTAACCTTAGCAGGATAGAGAATTTTATCACCATTTTGATAACCAATAAAACGAATATAGACTAATTCCCCTTCTTGAATATCATCACTATCAGCTTGATGTAATTGGGGATTATAATTAACTTGTTCCCAAGTTTCACCAATAGCATTATAACCCCAAGTTGTAATTAAATTATCTAAAGATGTTAATAGGGAAATTAGGTTCTTAGCTGGTAATTCAGGTTTAGCTAAAGCCATTTTTTTGACTGTAGGATAGTTGCTGAGTAAGGTTTGTAATTGGGTAAAGGTTTCATTTTGAAAATCGCTTTGTAGTTGTTGAGATTGTTGTTTTAATTCCTCCCTTAGTCGTTGACATTGAATTTCTAACTCTTTAATCTTCTGTTCTGTGTCTGGAGAGGTTACAGATTCATTATTATTAGATGTATCTTGATTATTTTCTGGGAATAATATCCGCAGAATAACATAAACGATGATTACGAGAATTACAGCAAAACCGATATGATTAATTTGTTCTAGCATATTATTTGTTTATGTAGTTTGTCTGCAAATCCCCGACTTTTTATTCTCGTTCTCAGTCTCCAGACTGGGAATGCAATTCTAGAGGTTCTACCTCTATTTTATCAGAAGAGGCAGAGCCTCTATATTGCATTCCTTGTCAGAGACAAGAAACGAGGAATTATTGTTGTTGTAAAGATTGATTTTCTGAAGTGGTAATTAACTCATCATCTTGATAATATTCTGATAACAATTTCTGAGATTCTATTTCTCCCAAGGATTTTTCTAACCCTTTTGTTGTTTCCACACAACTAGAACCAGTTGCATTTAAAACCCGTTCCACAATTTTACCATCTTTACCAATGCGATATTCAATCTTTTGATATTCAGCCATAATGATTTTTCCTGGTTAATAATATTAACATTTTAGATCCCCCTAAATCCCCCTTAAAAAGGGGGACTTTGAAGAATTTAGCCCCTCTTACCTTAAAAAGGGGGACTTTGATATTTAGCCCCCCTTAATAAGGGGGGTTGGGGGGATCAATTCTTATTTAAACCCATCTACCAACTAAAACCCGCACCGTACCATCTGCTAAAACTTCCTCTTCTTCCACATTAAAACCCTCCATTTGTATAGTTTCCATCAAAGTTTTATGGGCGTATTTTTGACTAATATTATTAATAAACTCCTGCTGATTAATTTTCGCACCCCAAAAATCAGCAACTAATTCATAACCTTCTCCATTTTTACGAAAACCTAAATCATAACCATTAGATTGCTTAATCACATATTCAGCATTAGTTCTATCACCCATATAACCGCGTACATTTGTATTTTGTTCAACTTGATAACCCAACTCTTTTAATACTTGAAGCAGCACTTCACCCTGTTTAATTTGCACCTTGATAGTTGTAAAATGAGACATAAAAAATTAACTCCTATAAAAAAATCTCTCTCCAAAACCTCTTCCCTATCTCTCCGAGACGCTGCGCGAACGTTCCTTCGTGGTTCATTTTAACTCTTAATTACGAATTACGAATTACGAATTACGAATTACGAATTACGAATTATTAATCCACCTCCAAAGGACCCAAACCTTGCTGCTGAGAATAAACCTTCAACTCCTCAATTAGCAGTGTATCAATAGAAGCCGTTCTTGCGCCAGCTTCCGCAGCCCAGCGTTTTAAAATGGTAATTTGTTCCTTAGCAATAGCCGCCAAAGGAACAGTTTCCGATACCGCAGCTAATATATCTTCTGTATTAAAATCCCGCCTATTACCATCAATTAAACTACCAAAAGCGCGGTGCATTCCATCAATAATTACTTGTTGAATTTCCGCACCGCTAAAGTTTTCGCTATTTTTGGCAAGTTTCTGTAAATCAAATTCTCGCAGTCGGGAAGGACGGATTTTATGAATGTGGACTTTAAAAATATCATGGCGTTCTTTTTCTGTAGGTAAATTTAAAAAGAATATTTCATCAAATCGCCCTTTTCTTAATAACTCCGCTGGTAATATTTGCACATTATTAGCAGTAGCCACCATAAACACCGGACTGGTTTTTTCTTGCATCCAAGTTATTAACGTTCCAAATACTCGGCGCGATGTTCCCGAATCACCATCAACCCCACTATTAATATTACCAAATGCTTTATCTATTTCATCCATCCACAATACACAGGGTGATATTGCTTCTGCTAATTGAATCATTTGGCGAATGCGATTTTCACTTTCTCCGACTATGCCACCAAATAATCTACCCACATCTAAACGTAACAATGGTAAACGCCATTCATGGGCGATAGTTTTGGCTGATAATGATTTACCTGTTCCTTGTATTCCTACTAATAAAACGCCTTTGGGGTTGGGTATGCCATAACGTCGTGCTTCTTCGGTAAAAGCATCTTGACGCATTCGCACCCACTGTTTAAGATTTTCCAAACCACCGACGTTTTTTAATGATTCATTGGACGTGTAAAATTCTAAATATTCCTGTTTGGCGAACTGCTTGTTTTTTCTCTTCTAAAACTCTATCAATATCTGTTTCGTTGACTTGTCCTTTTGCTGCTAAAGCGGCGGCTAAAACTCTTCTAATTCTGGCGCGACTTAATCCTTGACAGGCTTTGATTAATTGTTCTTTTCCTAGTCCATTTAAGTTAAGTTTTTCGGGGACTATTAATTGATGAATTAAATAATCTATTTCTTGGATGTTGGGTAAGGGAAAATCAATTACTGTAATTTCTTCTTGTAGTTCTGGGGGAATGGTTAATGTATGACTGGTGAGGATGAGGGTTTGGCGTGTGCATTTGAGTTGACGGGTGAGGTTTTTGATAGCACGAATTACGGGCGCATTTTTTTCTGTGTCGGGGTTTTTGAGGATAAAATGTATGTCTCGCAATACAAATATTGTGGTTGTATTTTCTGGGGTTTTGGTAATTCTTGATAATGCACCCATGACTGAACCTTTATCAGTGCCATTATCATCCCAACCGGTGACGATATCCCATAATAATAGTTGTCGTGGTGTCTGGGATATTTGGGTGAGTTGTTGGAGGACTTGTTCTATTGGTTCTTCTTCGACTCCGACTATATATAGTAGGGGATAGCGGGCGCGAAGCATGAGGTCTATTTGTTGGAGTAGTTGTTGATGGGGGTTATTCATTTATATAAATAGGGTGGATAGTTGTTAGTTTATTGGGTTTGCAGATACAGATAAAAAACCTATATTTCATTTAACTCCATCTGCTTGCTTTCTCTTAGCCCTCTGCTTGTCGAGCCTTTTCTGTTTTAGTTGTTGGATTGTATCGAAAAGAGACTCGTTAGCTTTTTTTGCCTCCATAAGATGTCTATTTAACTCCATAAGATGTCTCGTTGACTTGATCATTGAAGAAAATGCAATTTCCATTTCCGTAATTTTATGTTTAACGCTCTCTTCCTGTATATTCAAATCTTCAAGTTTTTTCTGCTCTTTGGTCTTTAACTTTTCTGTAGCGATCCTTAACTTCTCCGCAGTAAGCACATCAATTAATCGAGTAACTTTGATTAAATACCCTAAACTGAAATCTGCATCTGAATCTATTAATGCTTGATTAACTTTCCCTATTAATCTTTGTTCACTATTTTGATGTGTTGGGGTTTTAAAGATCAATTTTCCTATTTTATCAAGCAAGCCCAAGTCTGGTAGTTCATGTTTTTTAGTCCAAGCGACTAACAATGAATAAGCTTTTAATTGCACTTCTATAAATTCATCTTTTAATAATTCAATTACTAAATCTAAACCTTGTTCTCCATAATTCAAAGCTTGCTCCAGTGCAGCAATTCTCACACTTGAATGTGGATTTTTCAACCGCAATTTTACCCCATCAATACCACCTAAAACTGCTGCACCTTCTAGGGATGGAATATTACCTCCAAGCACAGCATCGTATTCTCGCGGTTGTTGGGGATTATTCATGATTGGTTAATAGTTGGTTTCATCTATACTTGATTAAAAATAGCATATTATTGTCTGAATCAGGATGACCAGGATTTGAGGATGTACAGGATGTAATTGTTTGATTATTTGTTAGTTGTTGATGATTAGTATGGAGAGAAACGAATATTTATGAAGTGAGATGGAAGAATAAATATATGAATCTCATCTATCAACCATCAAATTACAATCCTGTAAATCCTTTAATCCTGGACATCCTGATTCAGACAAAAAATTTTCTCCCTACGCGAGAGAGGTAAAAAAAGAAAAAGCAAGAGGGCAAAAGCGCATAGTGATACTAAGTCCCCGCCGCACCACTACATACCACCCGAAAACCGAGATTGTTGCTTCTGCCGTTACTGCTGTAGTCTTGGCTATAACCAGAACGGCAATTGCCAGGAATATAGTCCCACGAACCACCGCGCTTCGGTCTTCTGTAAGCATTCTCTTCAATATCTGGATGATTTTGACACCACTCCCATACATTGCCGTGCATATCGTATAATCCAAAGTTATTGGCTACTCCAAAACTCCCTACTTCTCTTGTTTTTTCTCTATAAACTCCTATTGGTTCTTGTCGATAAGTATAATTACCATGATAGTTAGCTAAATCTGTGGTAATCGTATCTCCAAAGTGAAATGGTGTGGTAGTTCCCGCTCTACAAGCATATTCCCATTCGGCTTCACTAGGTAATCTGTAGTTTTTTCCTGTCCTTTGGCTTAATTTTTGACAAAAAATACCTGCATCATACCAACTAACTCTTTCAACAGGGCGATTACTATCTTTGAAACAAGAAGGGTTATTTCCCGTGATAGCTTGATATTGTGCCTGTGTTACCGGATATTTTCCCATAAAGAAACTAGGAACTGTAACTTGATGCTGAGGACTTTCATCATCACGTCTTCCTATTTCATTTTCTGGTGAACCCATCATAAAAGTACCACCAGAGATTGCAGCCATTTCTAAGGTAACGCCATTACCTAAATCTTCAGTAAAATATCTAGCTATACGCGGCTGACGTTGAATAATTTCACCAAATTTGTCAACTGTAATTACTTCTATTTGTTCTAGTGTTAAACCTTCATGATTAGGCTTTTCTAATATTTGTTTAATTCTTGGTTCTGTTCTTTTATTTAATATTAAATAAGCTGCATTTTGTACATCCCAAGATTTATCTTTTAAACCTGCAATTACCAAATCTAAACCCTGTTCTCCATAATTCAATGCTTGCTCAAGTGCAGCAATTCTCACCTTTGAATCTGGATTTTTTAACCGCAACTTTACCCCTTCAATACCACCTAAAACCGCCGCACCTTCTAGGGATGGACTATTACCACCAAGCACAGCATCGTATTCTCGCGGTTGTTGTGGATTATTCATGATTGGTTAATGGTTGGTTTCATGTATGCTGTATTAAAAATAGCATATTATTGTCAGAATCAGGATGTTCAAGATTTAAGGATGTACAGGATGTGATTGTTTGATTATTGGTTAGGTGTTGATGATTAGTATGGAGAAAGGTTAATTTTTATGAAGTGAGATGTAAGAATAAATAAACGACAGCCATATTAAGTATCAAATAATCATCCTGTAAATCCTCTCATCCTGGTTATCCTGATTCTGACTATAATAAAGATTAATCAACACCCCAAACCCAATTAGACAATCATATTATGAGTACCGTATCCTTAGAAATACCTGAAGAAATCTTAATTAGTCTCAAAGAAACTCCAGAAAGTCTGACTAGAGAAATACAAATTTTAGCAGCAGTTAAACTTTTTGAACTTGGTAAACTTTCATCAGGAAGAGCAGCACAATTAGCGGGAATGTCACGGGTAGAATTTTTAACAATTTTAGGACGTTATCAAGTTTCTCCCTTTTCTTTAACTTTAGAACAATTAGAAAGAGATGTTAACAATGCCTGAATCTTTAGTGATTGTCAATACTTCTCCTTTACTATATCTTCATCAAGTTGGTTATTTAGAACTACTGCAAAACTTGTATGGAGAAGTTATCACACCTCCTGCGGTAATTGCAGAATTAGCAGTTGGTAAAAATCAAGGAATTAATGTTCCAGATATTCATTCTATTGAATGGATTTCTATTACTTCCGTTAAATCAAGCAGTTTAATTCCTGCTGTTATAGATTTAGGACAAGGAGAAGCAGAAGTATTAGCATTAGGATTAGAAAATCCTGGTAGTTTGTTGATTTTTGATGATCAATTAGCCCGAAGAATTGCTAATATATATCACTTAAAATATACAGGAACAGTGGGTGTTTTAGTTAAGGCGAAAAAACTGGGTTATTTGTCTTCTGTTGCTTCTGTAATTACCATACTACGACAACAAGGAATGTGGTTGACAGATAGCATTATTAATGATGTCCTCAAATTAGCTGGAGAATCTAAATTAGATTAGCATATTTAGCCTGGGAATAAATTCCCAGTCTCATAGCGAAAGTCCGTTAAAACGGACTAAAGAAATTTTGTAATAAACATCCTGTAAATCCTTCCTGGTTATCCTGATATGGCTTACGCCACGCTACGCTATCATACAATATGTTACAATCGGAATAGAGGTAAAATCAAAAATTCCGTAATTAAATTGATCAGAAAAGACAATGCAACAAATTAATTTTGATGCTCGTGTAGATGAAAATGGTTGTTTATACTTGAAACTTCCCCCAAATTTTGCCGGGATGGCAATAACAGGAAAACTTTTATATCAAGTTCATCCTCTTTCCTTACCAAATCATAAAGAGAATAAAATTGATATTAATCTTGTTCGGAGTATTTGTCATCAGATTAGAAACTTACCAGTTCTTAATAGCAGAACTCCTGATGAAATTATTGGTTATAACGAATTTGGAATCCCAGAATAATGGTTATTGATACTTCTGCTATTATGGCAATAATTTATTTATGCTGAACCTGAAGAATTGATATTTATTGAACTTATTAACGAAAGTGTAGATTGTTTACTTTCTTCTCCAGGTTATGTGGAAGCATCTATCGTTTTAGGTACTAAACATGGTCAGCAAGGTGTAGAAAATTTGAATTTATTAATTGCAGCATTATCTATAACTATTGTACCTTTTACTGTAGAACAGGCACAATTAGCAAGTGCCGCATTTTTGAAATTTGGTAAAGGCCGTCATCCTGCAAAACTGAATATGGGAGATTGCTTTTCTTATGCTTTAGCAAAATCTACAAATCAACCTTTATTATTCAAAGGTAATGACTTTATTCACACCGATATTGATCAAGTAAATTATTAATTGATGCTCTATTTGATGTAGACAATAAACATCCTGTAAATCCTATAATCCTGGGTATCCTGATTCTGACATTTTAATGTTTATAATAGATAATCATGAATGTACAAAGAATTGGATGCAATACCCAGAAAGGTAAGGCATCAAGATAATTTTCAACTTCGCCATAATTATGAATTAAGAATTATCATCTCTTTTTAGGATTGGGTGAATTACGCTGCTTGGGAATATCTCCTCGCAGTTGTAATCTGCCATTAGTAATAATTCGCAACATTTCTTGAAGATCCTGTTCGATATTTTCCAGGACATTATCAGCATATTGATCAGCACCATCTTCAATTTCTTGAGCTTGTGCGATCGCACTTTGTCTCATTTCCTCCAATTCTTGCATACAAGCACGCCGTTTACGCTCAATTTCCGCCTCCGTGTCTTGCATCATTGCGTCACACTCTTGCTGGACTTTTCGCCGCAGTTGTTCAGCTTCCCGTTCAGCTTGTCTGATAATATCGCTTTCCGCTAAAATTTGCGCTCTTTTAGCTTGCGCTGCTTCCACCACTTGCTGTCCATATTCCTCAGCTTCCAGCATGATTTCCTCCTTGTGTTGGAGTAGTTCTGCTGCTTCCTGAAACACAGATGGTAAGGAAAGACGGACAAAATCCAGCTGTTCTAGGAGCTTTTCTTCATCTATGAGCGTACGTCCCGTCAGCGGAATTCGTAAACTAGAGAGAACCATATCCTCTAGACGGTTGAGTTCCTGCTGAATATCTACCCCTGGCTGTCCATTGGGATGGTCTTGGGGGAGAGGATTGTTGCCGTTGTGATTGGACTCAGGACTGGAGAGTTTTGGTTGTAGCATTGGTATATATCCAGGGCAATGTGTGGGGGAACAAGATGATCAACAGAGCCACCAAACTTTGCAATCTCTTTTACCACACTACTACTTAAAAAACTATACTCATTGGAGGTAGCCAGAAAAACTGTCTCTATCTGAGTAGAAAGTGTTTTATTGGTGTGGGCCATTTGTAGCTCGATTTCAAAGTCGGAAACTGCTCTTAAACCCCTGATTAAAACTTGTGCTTGTCGCACATTGGCATAGTTGACAGTCAAACCATTAAAGCTATCTACTTCCACATTTGGTAAATGTTTTGTAGTTAGACGAATCTGTTCTAGCCTTTGCTGCACTGTAAACAGTGGCGTTTTGTTAGGATTTCCCAATACGGCGACTATCACCTGCTCAAACAGCCGACTACTGCGCCGAATTATGTCAAGGTGTCCCAAGGTGATGGGGTCAAAACTACCAGGATAAATCGCAATCACAATCGTAGATGCATCAATGTACTTTAGGTGATTATATCGACATAATCTAATTTAACTTACTTAAATCTAACATTTACGGCCAAAGGGAAGAAGGAGGATGCAGACGGTAGGTGTGCTTATGAATTTTGAATTGATTTGTCCCCATCTCCCCAAAATGTACAAATTCAAATCACGACAGCTTATGATTTTTAGGGTGGGTAGCGCCTAAGAATTTTAAAATCCTCCCGTAATCCAATCTTTTAGGTAATTTTGCATGGAACTGGATTTTTCCGCTTTGCCCTTAGCGTTTCAATTTACTTCTCCAGGACCAATTCTGGTAAAAATAGGGCCAATAGTTATCCGCTGGTATGGCTTGTTGATTGCCTCAGCCGTGTTAATTGGTGTGAGTCTTTCCCAGTACCTGGCCAAGCGTCGTCACGTTAATCCAGAGTTGCTGAGTGATTTGTCAATTTGGCTGGTAATTGGCGCTATTCCAGCAGCCAGGATATATTATGTTTTATTTCAATGGTCAGAATACTCCCAACACCCAGAGCGAATAATTGCTATTTGGCAAGGAGGTATTGCCATTCATGGTGCAATTATCGGTGGTGTAACGGCGGCGTTAATTTTTGCCAAACTGAAAAACATATCTTTCTGGCAATTAACTGATTTGGTAGCGCCTTCACTGATTTTAGGGCAAGCGATCGGACGTTGGGGAAATTTTTTCAACTCTGAAGCTTTTGGCGGACCGACAAGTTTACCTTGGAAATTGTATATTCCCCCAGAGCGTCGTCCCCCCAGCTTGGCTAGTTTTGAATACTTTCATCCCACCTTTCTCTATGAATCTCTGTGGGATTTAATGGTGTTTACCCTACTTTTGACTTTATTTTTTCGGGCTTTATCTCATCAGCCACGGCTGAAGCTCGGGACGCTGTTTCTAGTTTACTGGGTAGCCTACAGCTTAGGGCGCTTTTGGATTGAAGGCTTACGCACAGATAGCTTGATGCTAGGTCCACTGAGGATTGCACAAATAGTCAGTTTAAGCGGCATTATTTTTGGATTAACTGGTTTAGCTTGGCTTTATTTGCTGAAACGTCCTTTACCCGATGTAGTTCCACCCTCAAAAAGTGATATCGTGTCTGATTGAATATTGATTCTTAACGGCAACGCTCTGACGTGGGAGCATGGGAAATAAATCAGTTAATATGTTTTTAACTTGTATAATCTGCAGTGTTAGCAATACGCGCTGAGTCAGGCACAAAGAGACGCGGAGAGGGGGAGACCTCACAAGGGTAGGTATTTTACATTGTCGTGAGGGCAAGACTTGGGGGACAAGGAAGGACAGTGGACAAGGGAGGAAAACCGTACAAAATCATATTCTCTTGGTAACAAAAAACCATTGTGCGGAGAAAATCTTCCTTGTCTACTTTCCCTCCTTGTCTTCCTAGTCCTGCCTTAACAGATAATATTAAAAACCTACCCTTGTCAGGAGGGGGAGACGCGGTGACGCGGAGAGATTGTCCCTTTCTCTTTCTCCGTGTCCCTGTGTCCCCGTGTCTTCCTTCTTTTCCCTGCTCCCTGCCCCCTTGCTCTTTCCCTCCTGTCCCCAAAAATAAAAAATGCCCCAGAGTTTTCTCTAGGGCTTAACCAGGGTGCATCTACCATTTCTTTCTACAACGCTAAAGGGGGTAATCCGGAAAGGTGCTGAAAGATTTGCCAAAAGAATTTTTTGCGGAATTACTGTGGAGTTGTATATCTAATGAATATACAGCATCTTAGTGGTGCAGGAGGTACAAAATTTAAGCACAAAACCTGATGGTAAGAGACTTTCAACCCTATTCCCTATTTCCTGCTGTATGAGTAAGTTGAGTGATCAAACTAAGTTAGATTATTTAGAACCAGCCGTCTATATTGTGGGTGCAGGACCCGGAGATCCTGATTTATTAACGGTTAAGGCTCACAAACTGCTGGCTATGGCTGATGTGATTCTATTTGCTGATTCCTTAGTACCAACACAGATTTTAGATATTTGTCGCCAAGATGCCGAGATAATTCAAACGGCGAATCAGACTTTAGAAGAGATTTTGCCGATTATGATTGAGGGAGTGCGATCGCATAAATCTGTGGTTCGTCTTCATTCGGGAGATCCTAGTCTCTACAGTGCTATCCACGAACAAATGCAGCTTTTAGCCGCAGCTAACATCCCTTTTGAAGTCATCCCTGGCATCAGTGCCTTTCAAGCTGCCGCAGCTAAACTGAAAATCGAATTAACTATCCCTGGATTAGTACAAACTATCATCCTGACTCGCATTAGTGGACGTACAGAGGTTCCCGCTACAGAAGAATTAGCCAGCCTAGCAGCACATCAAGCTAGTCTCTGCTTGTACCTCAGTGCGCGTCATGTTGTCGATGCTCAAGCTAAACTACTAGAACATTACCCACCACAAACCCAAGTAGCGATTTGTTTTCGTGTCGGGTGGCCTGATGAAAAAATCCGGGTTGTCCCACTTCAGGAAATGGCTAGTTGTACCCATGAAGAACAATTACTACGGTCTACACTTTATATAATTAGTCCTGCACTTTTACCCGTAACCGGTCGCTCTCGTTTATACCATCCTGAACATAATCATTTATTTCGCTCATCTCATCACTAAATAAGAAATAGAAAGGTAAAATTAATAGCATGATTGCTACCATTTGTGTTAGCAATTTGAGATTTTCAATTTGAGATTTTCAAGTTCCAATTTTCAAATTTTCAATTGCCTATTATGCCATTAATTAAAGTCCAAACTTCTGTAGCTGCTCCAGAAACAACTGTAATTCAATCAATGCTCAAAAGTCTATCAGCCAAATTAGCTAAACACACAGGTAAACCAGAATCTTATGTGATGACGGCTTTTGAGCCAGCAATCCCTATGACTTTTGGCGGAACTACTGACCCAGTTTGCTATATCGAAATTAAAAGTGTTGGCACAATGAAGCCTGAGCAAACCGCAGCTATGAGCCAGGATTTTTGCCAGCAAATTAACCAAGTTTTGGGTATACCAAAAAATAGAATTTACATAGAGTTTGCAGATGCCAAAGGTGCAATGTGGGGTTGGAACAGTACAACTTTTGGTTAATGTTTTCACGATTATCCAAGCTGCTATCTGGTTGACACTGGTAGTGGGTAATTGCTCAAAACTCTTACCCATTAACCAATTACCAGTATTTTTCTGAAATTTTGAATTAATTTTTCTCCATGATTTTCTTATTTTGAATTTTGCGAAAGTGTCCTGCTGTAAGCACTATTTTGAATTGATTTGACCCCAGCTTTATGAGCAAAAGCCATATTCCTGCTATCACCATTCCTGGTTATCGAATTACGGAAGTCATTCATGTTAGTTCTAGAACTACTGTTTATCGTGGTGAGCAAGAGAAGACACAGACTCCCGTCGTTATCAAAACATTGAATGCACAATATCCCCAATTGCGCGAGTTGATATCGTTAAAAAATCAATTTGCCATTGCCCAAAAAATAGACAATCCAAATATTATTAAATGTTACGGTCTAGAACCATATGGTAATAGTTATGCGCTAATTCTAGAAGACATTGGCGGAATATCTCTGAATCAGTATGCTAATTCCCAACCATTAAGCCTAGAGCTTTTTTTGACTATTGCTATTCCCATTACTAAAGCATTAGAGTTTCTTTATCAACAAAATATTATTCATAAAGATATCAAGCCTAAAAATATTATCATTAATCCAGAGAATAAACAAATTAAGCTGATAGATTTCAGTATTTCCTGTCTATTGCCCAAAGAAAACGCCGAAATAAAAAGCCCGAATGTATTGGAAGGGACATTTGCTTATATGTCACCTGAACAAACAGGAAGAATGAATCGAGCGATAGACTACCGTACTGACTTTTACTCTCTCGGCGTTACTTTTTATCAACTACTCACAGCCAAATTACCTTTTGATAGTAAAAATCCCTTAGAATTGTTACATTGCCATCTTGCTAAAGAACCCAATAGTCCGAAAGAAATTAATCCTCATATTCCTGACATTGTTGCAGATATCATTACTAAGTTAATGGCAAAAATGCCTGAAGATAGATATCAAACAGCGAAAGGAATTAGACATGATTTAGAAATTTGTCAGCAGATGTTATTAAAGCACGGAGAAATTTCTAATTTTAAATTAGCAGCAGGTGATACATCAGAACGCTTTCTAATTTCTGAAAAAATTTATGGTAAAGACAATGAAATTACAAATTTGTTAAATGCTTTTGAAAGAGTCAGTCATGGCAATAAAGAATTAATGTTAGTTGCAGGTTTTTCTGGAATTGGAAAAACGGCTGTTATTAATGAAGTTCATAAGCCTATTATTCATAAACAAGGTTATTTTATTTCTGGTAAATATGACCAATTTCAGCACAATATCCCTTTTTCGGCTTTATTACAATCATTAGATAGTTTATTAAATCAACTATTAACTGAAAGTACAGATAATTTGCAAAAATGGAAAGATAAGATTTTATTAGCCTTGGGTGAGCAAGGAAAAGTCATAATTGATGTTATTCCCAAATTAGAAAACATCATTGGCAAACAACCTAATGTTCCAGAACTTATCGGTACTGCTTCTCAAAATCGCTTCAATTTGTTATTTAGTAAATTTATTCAAGTATTTGCTGCCAAAGAACATCCATTGGTAATTTTCTTAGATGATTTACAATGGGCAGATGCTGCTTCTTTGAAGTTAATTCAATTATTAATGAATGAAACAGATGTACAATATCTGTTGTTAATTGGCGCATATCGAGATAATGAAGTTAATCCGGGACATCCTTTGGGACTAACATTAGATGATATTCGTCAAACTCAAGCTATTGTCAATCAAATAACTCTCAAACCTTTAGATGAATCGCACATTAATCTTCTGATTACAGACACTCTAGGTTGCTCAAAAGAAGAAGCCACACCTTTAACTGAATTACTTTTAACAAAAACCCAAGGTAATCCCTTTTTTAGTAATCAATTACTAAAATCTCTTTATGAAGATGGGTTAATTAGTTTTAATTATCATCTTGGTTATTGGCAATGTGATATTAATGAAGCGAAGGCTTTACATCAATATGATGATGTACTGCAATTTTTAGCTATACAGTTACAAAAGTTATCAAATCATGCTCAGGATATATTAAAAATAGCAGCTTGTATTGGCAACCAATTTGATTTGCATACTTTATCTATAGTCTGTGAAAAATCCCATACAGAAACGGCAGCAGACTTGTGGCCAGCTTTACAAGAAGGATTAATTTTACCACAAAATCAAGTTTACAAGTTTTTTACAGATAATATTGCTGTGTCCACCGCAGATTTAGAAATTAATAACTCTGAAGAAATAATAGTTAAATACAAATTTCTCCATGACAGAGTTCAACAAGCAGCTTATTATCTCATCCCCGAAACTGATAAACAAGCAACTCATCTAAAGATTGGTAATCTCATTTTACAAAATACAAATGCTGTTGAACTAGAGGAAAATATATTTACAATAGTAAATCAGCTAAATCTGGGAATTGATTTAATTACCACTGAGTCAGAAAAATATGAATTAGCTAGACTTAATATAATTGCCGCTCGTAAAGCAAAATCTGCGACAGCTTATGATGCTGCTGTTAGATATTTGAATGTGGGTTTGGGACTGTTAGCAAAAGATAGTTGGCAGCATGAGTATCAATTAACATTAAATCTTTACGTCGAAGCTGTAGAAGCAGAATATTTAAATGTCAATTTTGAACAATCTAGTACTTATGTAGAAATAGTTAAACAGAATGCTACTAATATACTTGACAAAGTACAAGTTTATGAAGCTCAAATACAAATGTATATGGCTCAAGTACAAATGCAACTAGCAATTGATACGGGGTTAAATATATTGGATATACTTGGAGTTAGTTTAGAACAAGCACCTCCTCAAATAGTAAACATTGAGGATTTAATCAATTTACCAATCATGACGGCTCCCGATAAACTTGCAGTCATGCGGATATTAATGAGTGTTAGTGCAGCGGCTTATTTTGTGAATCCAGAATTGTTGCTACCAATTATATTCACTATGATACATCTATCTGTTGAATATGGCAACTCTTCAACTTCTGCTTACGGTTATGTTGTCTATGGTTTCCTCCTGTGCGGCGCTTTTTCGGAGATAGATACTGGATATCGTTATGGTGAACTGGCATTGAATTTATCAGACAAATTTAATGCCAGCAATATCAGATTTAGAGTTATACTTTTTTGGTATGCAAATATCAGATGTTGGAAACAGCATTTTCGAGAATCGATACTTCCTTTACAAGAAAATGTCAGTTACGGTTTGGAAATTGGCGAAATAGAATATGTCGGCTACTGTTCGGCTAATCATGTATTTAAGTTAGTATTCGCTGGTCAGAATTTAATAGATATATGCCAATCCATAGATCAGCATCTTGCTTTAATGATTAATCTCAAACAACAATGGAGTATTAGTAATCAAAAGATTTGGAAGCAGATGATATTTAATCTGATGGAAATCACTGATGATCAATATGAATTAAATGGTGATTTTGTCAATGAGGAATTATATTTATCATTTGTTGAGACTAAAAATTATAATTGTCTATTTGCATTTTATCTAGCTAAAACTATCCTATTTTATTTGTTTAGAGAAAATAAGCAGGCTGTTAATAGCGCTATTTTAGGCAAACAATATACAGCGGCTGTAAATGGACAAATTCTCGTCTGTGAACATAATTTCTACTATTCTTTGGCTCTTTTAGCTGCATATCCTCACCAAACAATCAATGAACAAGAACAATATTTACAACAAGTTTTAGAGAATCAAAACCAAATGCAAATTTGGAATAATTATTCTCCCTGTAACTTCAAACATAAATATGATTTAGTGGAAGCTGAAAAAGCCAGAGTTTTAGGGAAAAATTGGGAAGCGGTAGAACTATATGAGCAAGCAGTTAGGGGGGCTAAGGAAACAGGATACATTCAAGAAGAAGCTCTAGCTAATGAATTAGCTGCTCAATTTTTTATTAATTTGGATAAGGAAAAAATTGCTCAAGTATATTTAATAGATGCTTATTACTGTTACGTTAATTGGGGTGCTAAAGCGAAAGTTGAAGATTTAGAAAAATCCTATCCTCAATTACTAGATCCCATCCTTAAGCAGAAAGAAATTATACTTCACCAAAGTGAAGCACCTGCTTTTGTCAGCAAGATTATATCTGAGCCAAATAATACAGGCGCTTCTGCTATTTTGGATTTAGAAACTGTTACTAAAGCATCTCTGGTTATTTCTTCAGAAATTCAGATAGACAAATTATTGTATACGCTCTTGCAAGTCATTGTCGAAAATGTAGGAGCAAAAAAAGCTGCTTTGATCTTGCAACAAGGAGGAAATCTAATCCTGGTAGCACAATCTAGTGATGATCAGCAAATTGGATTACAATCTATCCCTATTAATAATAGCCAAAATATACCTTTAAGTATAGTTAATTATGTTTACAATACGCGAGAATCTTTATTAATTAATAATGCTAGTGTTGAGGAGGATTTTATTGCTGATCCATATATTATTAAATCTCAACCCAAATCGATATTATGTAGTCCTATTATTAGTCATGGAAAAATTGCTGGAATTATTTATTTAGAAAATAATTTAATTACAGGTGCATTTACTCCGGAAAGATTAAAAATATTACAACTTCTATCTTCTCAAGCAGCTATTTCCCTAGAAAATGCTCAATTATATAGTAAGTTAGAAGAAAATGTGGCTTACCGAACCCAGGAATTAAATGAAAAAAATCTTTTTCTAGAAAAAACATTACATGAATTAAAGTTGACACAATCCCAACTTATTCAAACAGAAAAAATGTCTAGTTTAGGGCAAATGGTTGCAGGTATTGCCCATGAAATTAATAATCCTGTAAATTTTATTTATGCCAATATTGAACACGCGAGTAACTATATTCAGGCTTTAATAAACTTACTCAATCTCTACCAACAAGAATATCCAACTCCTCCTAGTATTGTTCAGGAAAATAAAGTAGCTATTGACTTTGATTTTATCATTCAAGACTTGCCCAAAGTTCTAGATTCAATGAAAGTAGGAGCAGAACGGATTCGCAAGATTGTTCTTGGCTTACGTAATTTTTCCCGACTTGATGAATCCCAGATGAAGCCTGTAGATATTCATGAGGGTATTGAAAGTACATTAATGCTTTTACAGCCTCGTTTTAAGGATAAGTTAGGATATTCACAAAATATAGTGATTAAGGATTATGCTGAACTACCTTTAGTTACTTGTTATCCTTCTCAACTAAATCAGGTGTTTATGAATATTCTTAGCAATGCTATTGATGCACTACATAAATATGAGCAGAATTTATCACCAGAAACAAGAAAAATTAATTCTAGTCAAATTATTATTCATACCCAAGTCATTAACCAGGATTGGGTAAGAATTGCGATCAAAGATAATGCAATGGGAATGAGTTTGGAAGTTAAGCAACGTATATTTGATCCTTTCTTCACGACAAAACCTGTTGGTGAAGGTACAGGTTTAGGATTGTCAATTAGTTATCAAATAGTGGTGGACAAGCATGGTGGTAAGATAGAGTGCATATCTGAACCTGAAAAAGGAACAGAATTTTTAATTGAAATTCCTATCAATTTGAGTCAAAAAGCCAAGACAAGTTGAGATGGCAGGTGTAGGATAGAGATCCAGCATCAATCCGTGATTTTTTATGTCTGCTACACCGTTTGTATCTCCAGTAGATTCACCCAATTCCGAAAAATCTGAACTTATTCCCCCCCTTATCGGTGCTTCGGTAGCGGAGTTGACTGCTTGGGTGCAGCAACAGGGACAGCCTGGTTATCGGGGAAAGCAATTGCATGATTGGATTTATAATAAGGGAGTGCGATCGCTTGCTGATATTTCTGTCTTCCCAAAAAATTGGCGTACACAAGTTGCAGATGTCCCCATTGGCCGCTCAACTCTACATTACCGTTCTGTTGCCCCGGATGATACGGTAAAATATTTACTCAAGCTTGCAGATGGGGAAATTGTGGAAACTGTGGGTATCCCCAGCGAGAAGCGGTTAACGGTATGCGTTTCAACTCAAGTCGGTTGTCCGATGGCTTGTGATTTCTGCGCTACTGGTAAAGGTGGTTATAAGCGTAATCTTAGCTGTGCAGAAATTGTTGATCAAGTTTTGACTGTGCAAGAAGATTTTCAAGAACGGGTAAGTAATGTGGTGTTTATGGGGATGGGTGAACCGTTGCTGAATACGGAAAATGTCATCTCTGCGCTCAAATCTATTAATCAAGATGTGGGAATAGGTGCGCGATCGCTGACTGTTTCTACTGTAGGCATCCGCGATCGCATTCGTCAACTAGCTGAACACCGATTACAAGTTACTCTCGCTGTCAGTCTCCACGCACCAAACCAAGCATTACGTGAACAACTCATCCCCAGTGCTAAACCCTACCCCATAGAAGATTTACTAGATGAATGTCGAGAATATGTAGAAATCACTGGACGCAGAGTTACCTTTGAATACATCCTCTTAGCTGGGGTGAACGATTTACCAGAACAGGCTTTAGAACTATCAAAACGTCTGCGAGGTTTTCAAAGTCATGTAAATTTGATTCCCTACAATCCCATTGAAGAAGTAGATTACAAAAGACCAAACCGCGATCGCATTCAAGCCTTTGTTAACGTTCTCCAACAACAAAATACTGCGGTTAGTGTCCGTTATTCTCGCGGTTTAGAAGCTGATGCAGCTTGTGGACAATTAAGAACTACTAAAAGGTAATTCGTAATTCGTAATTCGTAATTCGTAATTCGTAATATTTCCTTCGGTCCCGCTAGGGATACGTAATTCGTAATTACAAATTATTCATCAGTCTCCTATCTTTTGGCATAAATGCCTGGGGCATAAGCCTCAATTACTTTACCAGTCCGAGTGCAGGTGATCATCAAATAATCACAGCTTGGGCATTGTGTTCTTGTAACTTGACTCTCAGCAATGTAGTGACGTTCAGCTGCACTGCCGCAATTTGGGCAGTGAATTTTTTGTGATACTTGCATTTTAAAACCCCTGGATTTAATAAAACTTTAGAAAATTTGAAAAAAAAAGAATCTTTCGTCACTCAATATTTCAGCCGTAATATCGGCTAATTCTTTTTAAGAAACTTTAACAGTGAAAAAAATTGATATTTACATTTACTATCATAAATTTTATAGTTTTTGTCATCACACTTCAGATATATAAATTTACTTGAATGTAACTTTCTCTTAGTTTTAGGGTGATCCCTATTACTTTAGCCTTGAGATAGTCTTGTTTTTGCTCTTGGAAAAATTAGTTGTTTTTGTATTCAAGCGCTACCAGATAGGAAAAACTGTAGCCCAAGTTACAAAACGTGTTTTTTTATATTTAATTAATATTTGGTAGACGACCAATCCCCGAATTCTTAAAGATGTGAGAAATTTTATACCGGATGAAAATAATCATAAATATCTTGTGCTAAACTTGTCCCAATTCCCGAAACTTAAGCAAGTTGTGCCGGTGTCGCTTGACGGATATAATCAACAGAACGAAAATGGAATAAAAGCAACTTTTGACGATGTTGTCCTAAATTTTGCTATAATATTGAACCTCTTGATTTGGTATCAAATAGTATTTGACTAATTTTTTATGGGTAAATTTAGGCTCAAATTTGCTGACCTCTTCGCAGGTATTGGAGGTTTTAGATTAGGCTTTGAAAAAGCCGGGTATGACTGCGTATATTCATGTGAAATTAATGAAGCTTGCCAAAAAGTTTATTTTAATAATTTTGGAGAAATTCCCGAAGACGATATCAGAAAAATTAATTTTAAAAACCTACCCTATTTCGATGTTTTAACGGCTGGTTTTCCTTGTCAGCCTTTTAGTATCTGTGGTAGAAAAAAAGGCTTTCATGATACTAGGGGAACTTTATTTTTTCATATGTGTGAAATCATTGAATATATAAAACCTCCTGTAGTTATCCTGGAAAATGTTAAGCATATATTACATCATGATCAAGGTAAAACATTAGAAGTAATATTATATTCTTTGGAAGATATAGGTTATATAGTTAATTACGAGATACTTAACTCTAAGGATTTTGGTTTACCACAAAATAGAGAAAGAGTAGTCTTTGTTGCCACAAAAGACAAAAAATTTGATTTTGGGCTTCTCAATAAAACTCATCCGTTTCCCAAGCTAAGAGAATTTTTGTGTAGTTCTGGAGAATTTGAATATTTAAACCCTCAAGAATACACAATGATAGATAATCCAAAAGAACAACCATCTGGTTTAATTTTTGTAGGATATCGTAATAAAAGTATCTGGAAAACAGGTGTGAGGCCAAACACAGAACATTTATCAAGGGTTCATCATCAGCCTAATAGAATATATTCTATAGAAGGGGTTCATCCAACAATACCTTCTCAAGAAACTTCAGGTAGATTTTTTATTTATATCCCAGAAGAAAATGCAGTTCGTAAATTAACGCTGCGAGAGTGTTATGGAATTATGGGTTTTCCTGATAATTTCAAAACTCACAATAATTTAGCAGAATGTTATAAACAAATAGGTAATTCTGTATCTATACCAGTTATGTATGAACTTGCTAATCAAATCAAAGAACAAGTTTTTACTGATAGTAAGATGCAACCTGAAATAATCAATTTCAAGGCTGAATATCACCTTAAATCACAATAGAAATAATTAAATTAACTAATCCTGAAAACTTAGATATAAAAAGTTTAATCAATGCTTTAGAAGAGCATTTTAATTATAAATATGAAACTAAGGGTGGCTCAAAATTACCTGTTATTGCTTTTTATGCTATTTATCAAATTTTAGTGAGAGAAATTTCTAGGTATAATTCCTGCACACTAGGAAGATTAGGTAGTCATACAGCTTCAGACAGAACTTCTAAAACTGCTGGAGATATTGAAATCTTTAATAAAAATAATCATCTTGTTGAAGCTGTAGAAATAAAACATGGACAAGAAATAACTCTGCAAATTGTTTATCGCGCTAAAGATAAAATTCTGAAATATAATCCTGGCAGATATTATATTTTTGCATCAAAAGACGTTAAACAATCCGAAGCTGCACAACAGCTTAATGCAGTTATTAAAGAAATGGCATCAGAACATGGATGTCAAGTAATTGTTAATGGAATTATCCCCACGATTAAATATTATTTAAGGTTAATCATGTCTATCACTGATTTTATTGAGCTTTATTCTAAATTAATTGAATCAGATACTGAAATTCAAAAAATTCACAAAGAAAAATGGAATGAAATTTTAGGTAGATTAATGATTGATGATTAAAGTAGAAATAAAGTTAAATTCCTTAACTTGGATGAAAATAATCATAAATATCTTGTGCTAAACGCGTTCCAATTCCCGAAACTTCAGCGAGTTGTGCAGGTGTCGCTTGACGGATATAATCAACAGAACGAAAATGGGCTAAAAGCAACTTTTGACGATGATTTCCTAAACCGGGAATTTCATCTAAACGCGATCGCTTTAATTTATCACTTCTTTGCTGACGATGGAAACTCACAGCAAACCTATGTGCTTCATCTCGCAAGCGTCGCAGCAACTGTACTCCCGGTTGTTCTGCTTCTGTTTTTAAAGGTTGAGATGAGTCTGGTAAAAAGATTTCTTCTCGTTTTTTTGCTAAACTCACAACGCGCAAATCTGACAATAAATCCATTTCTTGCAAAATACCAACCACCGCAGATAACTGACCTTTACCACCATCAATCATAATTAAATCAGGCCAGTCAGAATTACCCACTCGTGATAATTGGGGATTTTCAAGATATTTACGAAAACGCCTATTAATAACTTCCGCTAAACTAGCAAAATCATCTGAATGTCCGATAGTAATATCGGGATTTTTAATTTTGTAATGACGGTAATATTGTTTAGCAGGTAAACCATCAATAAACACAACTTGAGAAGCTACCGCATTAGAACCTTGAATATGAGAAATATCATAACCTTCGATGCGATGGGGTAAATCTGGTAAATCAAGAATAGCAGCTAAATCTTCTAGAGATTGTTGATTAACTGCACCCAATTTTTGGCTTCTCTGTAATTCATATTGGGCGTTTCTTTCCACCATCTCTATTAATTCTGCCTTCGTTTGTCGCAAAGGAGCTAAAATTGTCACTTTTCTACCTTTGCGTTCAGTCAAAACATCTGCCAATATTTCCCCATCTGGTAAATCATGTTGTACCAAAATTTCACTAGGAATTTCTACATTTTCCGCAGTTTGGTAATGTTCTTCTAAAACTCGTTGTAAAATAGCTCCAGGTTCAGGATGAGCATCAGCCATAAATGCTAAACGTCCCACTAACTGACCTGCACGAATTTGGAATAATTGAATATGGGCGTGTTGGTCATCTGTAGCTAAAGCAATGGCATCCCGTGATACAGTATCATCAGGTAAGGATACTTTTTGCTGTGCATTCAGAGATTTTAAACCAGTAATTTGATCACGAATTCGCGCTGCTGTTTCAAAATTCAATTCTTCCGCAGCAGTTTCCATTTGTGCTGTCAAAATATCAATTAGTTCCTGAGTTCTTCCTTGAAATACCATTGCTACCTTTTGGACAATTTTTCCATATTCTTCTGAAGAAACTAATTTTTGACAGACACCAGGACAGCGACCAATATCATAATTTAAACAAGGACGGTCTTTAAATAGAGGTTGGGGTCTTTGTCTGAGGGGAAAAATGCGTTTACATAAATGAACAACTTCCCGTAATAAACCAGAATCTGTATAAGGCCCGTAATATTTATCTTTGGCTTTTCCTAATTGACGTTTGCGGGTAATGAAAATACGCGGATAGTCTTCTGACCAAGTGATGCAGAGATAAGGGTATTTTTTATCATCCTTGAGTAGGACGTTAAAGTATGGCTGATGCTGTTTAATTAAATTGGCTTCTAGCGCTAAAGCTTCTACTTCGGTGTCGGTGACAATAAATTCAATCTCTGTCACCAGCTTCACCATTGTGTTGATGCGTTCCGTCTTGTTGGTGGAGTCACGGAAATAGGAACGGACACGCGATCGCAATTTTCGAGATTTACCTATATAGATTATGCGATCGCTCCCATCTCGCATCAAATAAACCCCCGGTTCAGCGGGAATTTCTCCAAGACGGTTTTCCAGCCTTTCGGGATTTTTAACTAGTGGTAGAGTTTGAGCAGATAAAGTCACGGTTAAAGTTAGGTAATTTTACAAATATACCCTTCTCCATTTTAATGAAAATTCTGTTGAAGATAAAAAAAAGGAGCTAATCGCTCCCTCTCTGGATTAATAAAATCTCCATCTTAACCAGATACTTTTTTCAACTTGCGTTTTGCAGCTAAGATACCAGCGACACCAAGAACACCAAAGATAGCAGAAGGTTCTGGTACTGCCGCTGCTTCGTATCCAGGTGTATTCCAGGTATAAATTGCGTTGTAAGATACGCCGTCATCAGAAGCTGTAATTCCAGATGCCGTGGGATTAAAACTGTAAGCATAGTGAGTTTGACCACCAGTCACAACCTTAGCAATTTCACTGGCTTGGAGTGGACCTTGGTATCCGTTTAAGGTAGTTTGTAAAGTCAGTACGTCCTTGAAAGATGTCAATTGGGTTGTTTGAGCTTGCAGGGTTGAGTTTAGAGTATTTAGGTTATTTATTGCCGTTGTCAGTTGGTTTTTCAACGTAGATGCAGGAAGAGAATTTTTAATCGCTGTAAGTTGTGCAATCTGACCTGGAAGTGCGACAATTTTTGAACTCAGGTCTGTAATTTGTGAAACGGTTGGTACACTCGCTTGAGTTGAAAGTGTTGAAAGCAATGTAGAAAGTGCTGAAAATTGTGTTGAAAGGGTTGAAAGTGCTGGAACACTTGGAACACTGGGAAGAGTTGGAATAGTTGGAATACTTGAAAGTTGTGATTTCACTCCATTCCATGATTCAGTAGCTTTAGTAGAAATGGTAGTCGATAGTTTGGATTTCACATCCAAGTGACCAATCAATTTCAGTTCTACACCGCCATTTTGACCGAATGCAAAATTACCAATGTTAGGATCTCCCATGCCCAATAGAGGAAAATAACCTGTAACTAATGATTTGGTATTTGCCGAAAAACTATTCCATACGGATTGAAATGGTGTATATGTACTTAATAAATCACCTAACCATTGAGAACCAAAAGAATTCCAGTCACTAGCTGTAACACTGGTGACGGTAGCGCTATATGCTCCTTGTGTAGCGGTAAAGCCAACATTGGCTGTAGGATTTTCGTCAGAATACCAAAGTTCCACGTTGGAGGTGACATCACCATCAGTTAAAGCATTGGTAGCTGCTGCGGTATTATTGGGGATGAAAACTCCATTTGACCCACCTGTGTAGGTTTTAATTTGATTGGGGTTGTTGTAACTAAAGGATACAGCTTGTGCTGGGTTAGCAGCAGCTGCACCGAAACCAATAGCCATTGACGCACCAACTAACAATTTCCCAAAAGTGTTTTTCATTTTTTTAGAGTTGTGTTTAATACTGTGTCTATGTTTGAGCCGAGTTAACCAAGTATATTGGTGTTTTATTAATAGGGTTGGGATCAAGCAGCAGTGCTATTCCCGATTTAGTAGCTGAACACACAAATCTATCTTACGAGAATCTCGCAGCTGATTAGATAAAGATACTGTATTTTTTCAATGAAAAGACGAAGAATGTTTCCGTAATTCTCTACGTTTAATTACTGACATGACTTAACTTTCTTGAAATTATAGTAGCTGACAGGAAGTGACTCTTGACAGTCTGAAAAGTCTTTTGGTGTCTAGGTTTTATAATCAGTTGGTGTCCTAACCGCCCTGTCCGTTGCTATACATTGGCATAACAGCATTTATAAGGTTTTATACTAAACACGGTTGAGATTTGTAGCGGTAAAGCCAGTGCTAAACCCCTACCTACAGAATCAAATAATTAAGCCGTGTTGAGTATAACTGAGTAAAAAAATTTAAATTTATACCATTGTTGCTAAAGCGGAAACACTCCTGAATTAAGAAATTCAGCTATTTTCTCGACAGCAGTTTCTAAGACTTTTGGTTCTTGTACCAATGCAAAGCGAACATAACCTTCACCAGATTTACCAAAGCCAGCACCAGGGGAAGCAGCAACACCAGTTTGTTTAACTAACTCTGTACAAAATTCAATGGAATTATTACTCCATTGTGTAGGTAATTTTGCCCAAATGTACATTGTGGCTTCGGGTGTAGGGACGTTCCAACCAATGTGGTTTAAGGCATTAATGAAAGCATCTCGACGCTGACGGAATGTATCAACGGCAGCTTTGACACTATCTTGATTTCCTGTGAGTGCTGCGATCGCACCGTTTAATATTCCTAAATACTGATTAAAATCAACGGCAGCTTTTACTTGCCTTAAAGCTTGAATAAGTTCTGCATTACCGATCGCATAACCAATGCGGAAACCACCCATATTGTACGACTTGGACAGGGTAAAAAATTCAATTGAGACGCTTTTTTCTGGATCAGCTTGCAAAATTGAAGGAACTGGGGAATTGGTAATTGGTAATTGGTAATTGGTGATTGGTGATTGGTGAGAACTTTGCCCATTCTCAGCAAAAACTAAATCGACGTAGGGGAAATCGTGAACAAGAACAATATTGTGTTGCTGACAAAAAGCTACAGCTTCTTGGAAAAACGATAAAGGAGCGATCGCACTGGTAGGATTGTGGGGATAACTCAACACCATCAACCGCGACTGAGCCAAAACTGAAGCGGGGATATCAGCCAACACGGGTAAAAAATTATTTTCTGCCTTTAATGGCATTGGGTAAATTTGCCCACTAGCTAAATAAACTCCCCCCATATGAGAAGGATATCCTGGATCTAATAATAGAGCAAAATCGCCGGGATTGAGGATAGCTAAAGGTAAATGGGCTGTTCCTTCCTGAGAACCAATTAGGGGTAAAACCTCAGTTTCGGGATTTACTGCAACACCAAATTTTTGTTCATACCATTGGGCTGCGGCTTGGCGAAATCCTTGCGTACCGCGAAACAGCAAATAGCCGTGAGTACTGGGGTCATAGAGAGATTTAGCGATCGCTTCAATTACATGATTCTGGGCTGGTAAATCCGAAGATCCCAAAGACAAATCAATTAATTCTCTTCCAGCAGCCACAGCCGCAGCTTTGGCTCTGTCCATATCGGCAAATACATTAGATTGTAGGGGTTGTAAACGCTTTGCAAATTGCATTTTAGTTATTAGTCATTGGTCATTAGTCATTGGTCATTAGTCAGTTGCTAAGTTTTGTCTTCGCTAAAGACTACTGACCAGGAATTTTAGATTTTAGATTTTAGATTTTAGATTTTAGATTAAAAAAAATTGGGTATAGGTTCCCCGTCCTTGAGGACGGCAAAATACTCGCTGCGCTGCGTAGGCTTCGCTAACGTAAATCCAAAATCCAAAATTTTCAAGCTCTACACTTGAGGGTGGAGTCAATCCAAAATCCAAAATCGTAAATCCAAAATCGAGTGACCCCTGACCATCGACTAATTCTTATTTAAATGCGGATCTAGAAGACTGAGTAATTTATCTTTACTAATCACTCCCTCAGTTGATTCTAATAGTTGATCTCCTTTCACTAATCTGAGAGCGGGGACACCTTCCACCTGGAACTGTTTGACAGTTAAGGGATTAGGGTCAATTTCCATTTTTACGATTTTCAAGCGATCGCTATATTTAGTCGCAGCATAGTTAATCACTGGTGACATCAATTGACAAGGCCCACACCAGGAAGCCCAAAAGTAAACTAATACAGGCTGCTCGGCCTGCAACACTTCGGTTTCAAATTCGGCATCAGTGATAGTGATTACACCCGTACTCATGACAGTCTCCATTAGGCGGCATTGATCAAAGTTGACACACAGAACACTTTATCCCAATCAGAGGGAACAGGGAACTCTTAACAGGGAATAGAGAGCAGAGGGAGAAGAATTTTCGGATTTCTGCACACACAAGTTATATCGCAAGTGATTATGCGGACATGATATTACCAATCACCAATCACCAATTAACAATTACCAAGGAAACAAAATCCCACAACCAAGAGGTGTGGGATTCTCTCCAATGATGTTTCTGCAAAGGTTACAGTTGATCTAATTGCTTGCGAAGGGCTTCCAAATCACGATCAACAGGTTCAGGAGGTTTAGCTGTACTTGTTGGTTGTGCTGGGGATGCGGTATTTGGTTGTTCTGGGGTTAGTAATTTTGGCTCAGGGGCAGGAGCTAAGGATGCTTTTAAAGCTGCCAATTCATCATCTACATCACTACCAGATTCTAATTTTGCAAATTGGGTTTCTAAATCTGCACTTGCCAACTCTCCCATAGACTGAGCGCGGGCTTCCTGGAGCATGACTTTTTCTTCCATGCGCTCAAAGGCAGACATGGCACTACTGGTGTTCAAACCACTGACCATGCTTTGGAGTTGCTCTTGGGCTTTAGCGGTAGTAATCCGAGCCTTGAGCATTTCTTTCTTGGTCTTAGCTTCCGAAATTTTGCTCTCTAACTGGATTAAATTGCGTTTGAGGGTATCTACCTGAGTAACTTGCTGATCAAGACTGGCTTTGAGAGCGGTACTAGTTTCTGTATAGGTCTTTTTGCGCTCCAAAGCTTGGCGTGCTAGGTTTTCATCACCTTTTTGTAGAGCTAGTTGGGCGTTGCGTTGCCATTTATTGATTTCATTTTGGCCATCATTGTACTGTTTCTCAGTGCGTTTTTGGGCTGCGATCGCTTGAGCAACGCCCTGACGCAACTGTACCAAGTCTTCCTGCATTTCCAGGAGGGCTTGTTCTAGCATTTTTTCTGGGTCTTCGGCTTTACTGATTAAATCGTTAACATTAGCACCAACTACTCGTTTAAGGCGATCAAATAATCCCATAACTTTTTTCCTTTTGAGGTTTACGCGCTTTGTTGGACAATTAGCTTTTTTACTGTTTAATAGCTACCTATTTCAATTTAATCTTTTCAGTTTGGCTTGGTATTCTCTCTCCATTCTGAATCATGATGCGATGAATCAGCCACATTAACTTCCAAATTTACAACTCCCTCTGGTTTGGGTAACTGCTGTTGGTGTGTCAGCACCTGACTGGAGTTACTTTCTGGCAAGCTATTCTCTGCTTCTGTGTTGTTTATATCACTTAAAATCTGAGTTTTCATTACTGCCAGTTCAGCATCAATGTTATTCATAGATTTCAACTTAGCAAATCTTGTTTCCAGATCGTCACCACTAAGTTGACCAATTACTTCAGCTTGCGCTTCCATCTGTAAAACTTTTTCTTCCATTCGCTCGAATGTACCCATGCTTGCTGTAGCAGAAACTTCGTTGAGCATTTCCTGAAGTTTATACGATGCCTCAGCAGAACGAGCGCGAGCAATATACATATCTTTTTTAGTTTTTATCTCAACAATTTTCAACTCCATCGTCCGCATATCTTGTTTAAGCTTGCCCACCACATTTTTTTGCTGCTCTATTTGGTTAAACAGGGCTGTAGCAGTTTCTTGGTAAGCTTGGCGTTTAGTGAGAGCTTGCCGTGCTAGATGTTCGCTACCCTGTTGCAGCGCTATTTGGGCGCGGCGATACCATTCTTCGGCTTGGGATTGGGCTGCTGCGGCTTGGCGTTCGGTGCGTTTTTGGGTAGCGATCGCCCCTGCTACACCTTGCCGTAATTGCACCAAATTTTCCTGCATCTTCAGAAAGGTTTGTTCCAGAATTTTTTCTGGATCTTCTGTACTGCTTACCAAACTATTGAAATTAGCATTAATCACCCGCAGGATACGCTTCATCACTTTCATCTTGGCTTTGCTCCATTCACTTTTTGCCAGCTGCTAGAAAACTCCCTCAATTGAAGAAGACACGGGGATAATCTCTCCGCGTCACCGCGTCTCCCCATCTCCGCGTCTCCCACTCTGGAGCGTCCTCTTCGGTCATTGCTGTATGCGGGCTTGAATTCCTTTTGCCTGTAGCTGCTGCAACCTGAGTTTTACTTCATCTTTGGTCTTCAATGCACCTAGATAAATGTACTTTTGGTTAGGAGATAAATAAGCATCAGCAACAACTTGCCGCGCCTTAGCTAAGGCACCATCTCCTTTATTATCAATTACTACATAATAAAATCCATCCGCTGACGGTTTAATTTCTCCAGTTGGCGTTGGTAAGGTTTCCGGTTTCTGAATCTCAGGTATTGGTGTGACAAGAGGAACTGAAGTGAGGGGGGGAACTGGTTTTAGGGATGGTTGGATAGTGATAGGTTTAGGTATTATTGTCGGAGTTAATTGAACTTTAGGTTTTAAAGCCACAACATCATTAGGATCTCTCACCTTGGGAAACTCACGGGCAGCTAAATCGGGATATTTAGGTATGGGGGTGATTTCTGGAACTGCTACAGGTTGGGCATTATTAATTTCTTGAGGGTTTTGAGCAGATGGTAAAGAACTGTTATTAGTAAATTTACCTTTATTCAATGGCCAAGTTTTGGGATTCAGGACTACATAGCCTAACATCAGGCTGGCTAATAATAGCAGCAACATAGAACCAATACCCAAAGGTGACAGCAGACTGTCGCTGGCAGTACTAGATTTCTTGGGTTGTGGTGGTTTTTCTTTCAGACTCCGCAGCAGCGCTTCACTGGATTCTAAATAGTCATCTGGGTGTTGGGGAGGATCTTCTGTGGGTAGTATATTTTCGCTTTCAGCAGCCTGAATTTTGGTGGGGACTATACTACCACTGCTGAGGGATTTTGGCGCTGGTGGAGTTGGTGGTTTGATAGACTCTGGAGTGGAGGACATCTGGAGATGATTTTGCTCCGGGGTGTCTTCCATTGCTGGTTTTTCCCAAGAAATTGCGTTAGTGTTGACTTCGGCTACAGATGGCTGAGTGTTTCCCACTGTGGCAGTCATACCCTTTAACTGTTGGGGTTGGTTAGGACTATAACTTTCTGTACTAAATGCTTTCGGCTGCCTCAATGCATTACGTGTGCGTCGGTATCTGGTTAATTCTTGATCTAGCTGCACTTCTAAACTAGCCAGTGATAAAGCTAGTGCAGGCTTTAAGCCTGGTGTTTTAGACGATTGAGTGCCGGAATCGATGATGGGATTTTGACTCATTGCCACTGTGCCTGAAACGAAGACTGCTGGATGAATTTTAGTTGATTTTACAATTAAGCTAAATTTTTGCTCTGTTGAACAATGTCGTTGAAATCAGTTAATAGTATTTTAGGCATTCTGGAACAAGAAGCCAAATGGCAACAGCAACCGTTTCAACTTTTGCTCAAATGTTGGGGAGAAGTAGTTGGTACTGTGGTTGCTGCCCAAACTCGCCCTTTGTCAATTCAACGTGATGTTTTGTGGGTGGCAACTGCTAGTGCTGCTTGGGCGCAGAATTTGACTTTTGGACGCAAAACTATACTTTTGAAATTAAATCAAAAGCTATCTACGCCTTTGATTGATATTCGCTTCTCTACTGCTGAGTGGAAGATCTCGCCGATAACGCCAAAACCACAGACTGTGACACCACAAGAACATCCCAGTTATTTAGGGGCGAGAAAGGGTGATTTTGAGGTTAAAACCGCTGTTAACAATGCTAGTGCTGCTTTTGAGGATTGGGCTAGGGTGAAGCAAGAGCGATCGCTTGGTTTGCCCCTTTGTCCTCATTGTCAATGTCCCACTCCACCTGGTGAACTCCAGCGCTGGGGTGTTTGTTCTCTCTGTGCTGCCCAGCAGTCTTGAAGAAGACACGGGGATAATCTCTCCGCGTCGCCGCGTCTCCCACTCTGGAGCGTCCTCTTAGGTTAAATAGGTTTTAGGACATTAGGACAAATTCATGCATTTTTTGCGAACAGACTAAAATTATCTGCTACTATATCTATCCCTGTGAAAGGATAAATACTAATTTAGGTCATATAAAGTGATTTTAGTCTGTCTCAAGGATGAGTTGAAAATCCTAGGGAAATGTAAAATTAGAGTTTTAGGCTTGATCCCCAATCAGTTTTAGTTAAACCTTTGTATGTGAACACTCCCATAATCATTTACAAATATGACAAGATTCTAAAGACATCCTAAAGTTTATTTACCTACAAAAATGGCTGGAACCCAGATAAAATAATCACTTGTCGGCTTTGATCCCCGTTTTGTAATAGAAGGAAAATATTAAGTGTGAAAGTTAGCCCTAAATGACACTAAAGATGAACCCAAATGAAACCTATTAAACATTTAACATCTGCCTGTCGATATTGCCGTCATTACCAGCCAGAGGGTCGTCGCGGTGGAATGTGTCAACAGTTAGGCGCACCAGTGCAAGCAACTTGGAAAGCGTGTCCTTTAGCTCTACCCGCGTTTGCTCCTTCTTGGGAAACTTTAGAAGATGCTTGGAGTTTACCGGTAGCACAACCAGTTATATCTGCTTCTCACACCATAAATTCAGATTTAGACAATCTTGCACTTCCTCCGGTAGAAGTAGCACCTACTTGTTCAACACAAGAGGTGACAGCCAATGTAATCCTCATTTAATTACCCATAATTACTGTAATAAATTTTTTGTCCGCTTACACATAATATTTGATTTTAAAATTTTGATTCGGTCATCCTCTAACAGGATTTGGGATTTTGGATTGATTCCATGGATAAATCTGCTTGCTCTGTACTATCAAGGAATTATTGGTCAAAGTTAATATCAACAAATGTCGCACCTTGTAGTCAGGTGCGATTTTAAACAATATTTAAGGCAACCAAGGAAAATCCCGAAAATTCGGAGGACGTTTTTCTAAAAATGCTTGTTTTCCTTCTGCTCCTTCTGCTGTCATGTAATAGAGCAAGGTGGCATTACCGGCAAGTTCTTGTAAACCAGCTTGTCCGTCACAGTCAGCGTTAAATGCTGATTTGAGACAACGAATAGCAATGGGGCTTTTTTCTAAAATTTCTTGCGCCCATTGTATACCTTCGGTTTCTAGTTGTTCTACAGGAACGACGGTATTAACTAAACCCATTTCTAAAGCTTGTTCGGCATTATATTGACGGCACAGAAACCAAATTTCTCTGGCTTTTTTTTGTCCGACGATTCTGGCTAGATAACTTGCACCAAAACCACCGTCAAAACTGCCAACTTTGGGGCCTGTTTGTCCAAAAATGGCGTTATCGGCGGCAATAGTCAAGTCACAGATTAAATGTAAAACGTGACCTCCACCAATAGCATAACCAGCTACTAGGGCAATAACTACTTTCGGCATGGAACGAATCAGACGCTGTAAATCCAAGACGTTTAAGCGAGGAATGCCTGAGTCATCTACATAACCGGCTTGTCCGCGTACACTTTGATCACCTCCTGAACAGAAAGCATACTTACCATCTGTGTGGGGGCCAGCACCCGTAAATAGAACTACACCAATGCTGGTATCTTCACGGGCATCCCAAAAGGCTTCGTATAGTTCAAATACGGTTTTAGGACGGAAAGCGTTACGTTTGTGGGGACGGTTGATGGTAATTTTGGCGATACCGTCGCTTTTTTGATAGAGGATGTCTTCGTAGGTTTTGACGGTTTTCCAGTCGATTTGCATGGTTATACAGTGGGTTGATTGTGCTTGAAAATTTTATCGCGGATAAGGGTCAAATTTGCAACTTATACTTTTGAGAAAAGAGACAAACGGTAATTTTTGATTATTTATTCCTGTGATAAGTCAATGGAGTAGAATATAATTTTTATGGCAAGAATAGTTAAAGCCTAAAAAATAACCAGAATTATAGAAAGTTTAATATTTGAAAATATCAAGCCTTGTGATTTACAAAAAATGATACACCCCAAATTAGTTAAAATGCTCGATTACGAAAGCAAAGAAGCCATTTATAAATGCGTCGATATGCTTCTGTATGTAAAAGTATTTGCAATAGAGGTGAATGAAAATGAAGTAAGTTTTCGTTGTCAAATCATTGAACCTGTCTATACAGAGTTGAATAATAACGGTTTGTTGAATTTCAAACAAGGGTATAATGAAGACCATCCACAACCTATTTTTAGTATAGTTTATGGAATGCTTGATTTAGCTGTTGTTTTAGATAATTACTGGCAATTCCCATATTTAAATATTGCTTTAAATTTTAACAGAAGTGTTATTAATAAATTTAAAAACCGCCAAAGAAATTGGATGGAAGAAATGTATTAACGCTAAGATATTTATCAATACAAAAGTGAAAATTAATAAAAAAATAAATCAACTCTCTTATTCTGAACTGTTGTGTGTTTTAAATCATCATCAAAAGTACACTGATTTTAATACATTGGGTTTATTTCGTTCTATTTTGGAGAATGAAAAATTAGATATTGAGCAAAAAATTGAAGTTAGAGATTTAGCAAAAGAAAAATTTGGGAACTTTTATAATTTTTTGCAAGTTAAAGATCCTCATACTTTTTTTAATTTGCAAACAATTGGGCAAGATTTAACAGCAGGTGATATACAGGCTTTATGGCATAAAATATTTGAAAACCAGTCCCAAATATTGAAATATAAACGTATTAAGCACCGCAATTTTGGCATTTATTCAAAACATGAATGTGGTGATAAAAATTGCTATCTCAAAGGTTTAATGCTGAAACAACATTCCTGGTTCAAAGAAGTAGAAATCCGAAGTAAAGAACAAAAAAGCCATTTTTATAAAAAACAAAAAGCTATTTTATTGGAAAAGAAAAAGTATAAACATAAAAGTAATTTATTAGACCAATAATTCATAATCATCATGAAATCAACTTTCATACTAATAATAAGCATATTGTCTAGCATATTTTTTTGACTGATTTGCCGAAATATTTATGAATATTTATGCTGGTGTTTTAATTGAAAGCTGTTTTAGTACCAAAAATTTTGATAAAGCCCTTGCATATATTCTTTCTTTGGAAAGATCCCATTTCTAAAATCGGTAAGGTTTTGGTAAATGGCTATCTTTTGCAGGTAAATGAAGAAACAAAATTGTGTTTAAGAATGACAGTTTTTAAAGTTAATCGTGAGAAAAGTCTTATTATTGTCTCCATAAAGTCAAAAAATAATTTACAATATCAGGCAGATAAAGCTTTTTGTGAGTTGTTGAAAAGAGCTACTTTTTCACAAAGCAATAGTTAAAACCCAATATCCACTGCAAACTTCCCTAAATTCTCCTTCCTCCACATAGCATCCCTCTTCCGATTTGTCCTAATTTCTAAAACCCGAATTCCTGTATTTGGTAAAACCTTCAACCTTTCCTGCAAATCATCCCAAGAACTAATTAACTCATGCTGCACACCATATGTAGCGCATAACTGAGCAAAATCAATATTTTGGGGAGTGGCAAAAAATTCTTCAAAAGGTGGATCAAAATTGGCAACTGGTAACATTTCAAATATCCCGCCACCATTGTTATTAATTAAGATAATTGTCAGATGTCCAATAATTTTATTTCTAATTAAAAGTCCGTTTGTATCATGTAACAGAGCTAAATCTCCTGTTAACATGACACTACTTTTTTGATGATGTGCTATTCCTAAAGCGGTGGATAGTGTACCATCAATACCATTTGCACCGCGATTAAAATAAGGTTTAATTCTTAAATTATTTGGTTTCCAGAAAAATTCCACATCCCGCACAGGCATACTATTAGCAATAAATAGCTGTGTTTCCGGTGGGAGAATTTGCGAAATTAACCAAGCAGCTTTACTTTCAATTAATTCCTCCATCTTTCCAAAATTAACATCAATATTTTTTCTAAGTTTTACTTCTAGATCACACCATTTTTGCAAATATTCTAAGTTCCCATTTTCTGGTTTCCAATTTTCAGTCTTTAAATACTCTATAGATGTCCTTAAATGTCTTGTTTTTCCATGTAAAGGATCTAAATTTTGATCGCAACTATCAATTATCCAACGTTGAGGTTTAGTCGCAATTAACCAATTACGCAATTCTTTACTTGTAGGCATTTCTCCGATTTGAATTACCATTTCTGGTGTTAATTCTTGAGCAAGTTGCTGATTACGTAAAATGATGTCGTAGGTAGAAATTAAATAAGGATTTAAATCTGCGTAATTTCTAACTGGGGAAAGTCCTTCAGCTAAAACAGGCCATTGGAGAGATTGAGAAAGTTGTGCGATCGCTCTACAATATTCTTCAGGTGCTTTTGGTTGGGCTACACCAGCAATAATAATACCTTTTTGGTTATGGGTAATCGGTAATTGGTAATGGGTAATTGGTAATGGAGTCGAGACTATTCCTGAAAAGAAATCTTCAACATCTAAGGTAAAATTTATACCATTCGGAATTGGTGCCAGCGGATCACGAAATGGTATATTTAGATGCACGACTCCCTCCTTGGGAAATTGACAACGTTCCCAAGCATAAATTACCGTTTGTCTGAGATAACTTAACATTTCCACGTCAGCAACGGGTGTGGCTAACTCAGTTTGCCAATTGGGATAATTACCGTATAATTTTACTTGGTCGATAGTTTGGCCAGAATGACAATCTCGTAATTCTGCTGGTCTATCGGTGGTTAAAATTAATAAAGGTACACGACTTTCTCTAGCTTCAATTACCGCAGGGTAAAAATTTGCTCCCGCTGTTCCCGAAGTACAAACTAATACTACAGGTTTTGCTGTTGCTTTGGCTTGTCCCAATGCGAAAAAAGCCGCAGAACGTTCATCTAAAATGGAAATAGCTTCAATTTCGGGTGTTTGTTGGACAAATGCGAAAGTTAAGGGTGTAGAACGAGAACCAGGACAAATAACAGCACAATTTAAACCCAAGCGTTTGAGGGTTTCCGTTAATACATAAGACCAAAGTTGATTAAGATTATTAAAAGTAAGTTGCATTTAATTAGATAATGGGTAGTTAGGTAAAATTATCACCTTTCTCCTCACCTATTATTATTTTATGGACTGTATCCATTTAACAGGAATTCGCTGCTACGGCTATACTGGGTTTTTACCAGAAGAACAGGTATTAGGACAATGGTTTGAGGTAGATGTCAAATTATGGTTGGATCTTTCCCAACCTGCTCAAACAGATAATATTGAAGATACAATAGATTATCGTCGCACAATTAGTTTAATTCAAAATTTAGTCAAAACCTCAAAATTTGCCTTGGTAGAGAGATTAGCAGGTGCGATCGCAGATGGTATTTTAGAAGATAGCGGTGGTATTAATCAAGTACAAGTTATTCTCAGTAAACCCGCTGCACCTATTCCTGACTTTAGTGGCAAAATTAGCATTGAGTTAACACGAAGCAAGTCTAATTAAATACCCTGTCATGGAAAAAACAGAAAAACAAAAAATGCTGGCAGGGGAGTTATATTTATCAGAAGATCCGGAATTAGTTGCTGAAAGTCAGCGTGCTAGTCATCTACTGCAAATCTATAACTCAACAACCGCAGAACAGCAACAGCAGCGACAGCAAATTTTACAAGACTTGTTTGGGGAAATAGGAGAAAAAATCAAAATTGTTCCACCTTTCCACTGCGACTATGGCAGTAATATTTACGCTGGCAATAACTTATACATAAACTATGGTTGTGTAATTTTAGATTGTCATAACGTTTATATTGGCGAAAATGTGTTAATTGCTCCTTACGTGCAGATTTACACAGCTTATCATCCCACAGACCCAGAAACTCGGCTAACGGGTAGAGAACTAGCTGCACCAATTAAAATTGGTAACAATGTCTGGATAGGTGGTGGTGTAATTATTTGTCCAGGTGTGACCATTGGTGATAATACTACCATTGGGGCAGGTAGTGTAGTAATTAAAGATATACCAGCAAATGTCATCGCTGCGGGTAATCCTTGCCACATTATTCGCCATTTATAGCAGTTAATGCTTCTAATTCTTCCTCCTCACTCCTGAATTCTATTCGATAAAAATCCCCCAGCGACCAACTGAGGGAAATTTCACAGAACGCGTACTGACAGCAATCTATCATTAATACTAGAGTACCATACCTTAGTAACTATGTACTAATAATTTTGCCAATTAAACCATTATCATGAACATTATCGTATTTGGCAGTATTAATTTAGACTTAGTAGTCACAACACCGCGCTTACCAGTTCCCGGAGAAACACTAACGGGAAAAGATTTTTTTAAGACACCGGGAGGTAAAGGTGCAAATCAAGCCGTAGCACTGGCAAAATTGGGAATTCCTACCCATATAGTAGGACGTGTAGGCGGGGATACTTTCGGTGTAGAATTAATTGAAAATTTGCAATCATCAGGTGTAAAAACTGCAAATCTATTCATAGATAATAACGTTAATTCGGGAGTTGCTATTATCACGGTTGATAATAGTGGAGAAAATCAAATTATTATTATTCCCGGTGCAAATGGGCGTGTAAATGATGAAGATGTAGAAAGATTATCCCATTTATTACCAGAAGCAAACGCAATACTTTTACAATTAGAAATTCCCATTAATACAGTAGTTGCTGCTGCCAAAGCGGCGAAAAATGCAAATATTAGTGTCATTCTCGATCCTGCACCAGCACAAACCCATTTACCAGATGAACTTTACCCCTTAATTGATATTATCACACCTAATGAAATAGAAGCAGAACAGTTGGTGGGTTTTTCTATCGATGGAGAGGAAACAGCCGCAAAAGCCGCAGGTATTTTATTGCAACGAGGAGTAAAATGTGCAGTGATAAAATTGGGTGCAAAAGGTGTTTATTGTGCCAATGCTGAAGAAGCTTTCTTTACACCTGCTTTCCCAGTTCATGCAGTTGATACCGTTGCCGCCGGTGATGCTTTTAATGGTGGTTTAGCAGCAGCACTTTTTCAAAAACTGCCTTTACGAAAAGCAGTAGTTTGGGGTGCAGCAGCAGGTGCTTTAGCAGCTACAAAAAGAGGCGCGCAAGCATCGCTTCCTGAGAGGGGGAATTTTGATACTTTCTTGCAAGACAAAGGCATTTTATGAAATATGTTTATTTACCAATATCTTCATTCCATAATTCTGGTTTTTCTTGAATAAATTCACTCATCATTTGTTCGCATTCATGCAAATTCAAATCTATTACTTCCACACCATGAGAAACCATAAACTCTTTCGCACCAGGAAAGGTTTTTGATTCGCCAGCAATTACTTTTTTAATGCCAAACTGCACCACAGCACCAGCACACAAATAGCATGGCATTAATGTTGAATATAATGTTGTCCCTCTGTAGCTGCCAATTCTGCCAGCATTGCGAAGACAATCAATTTCAGCATGGGTGACAGGATCGCCATCTTGTACGCGTTTGTTGTGTCCTCTGCCGAGAATTTTACCATCCTTAACTAGAATGGAACCAATGGGAATTCCTCCTTCTTGTCTACCTTGTTTTGCTTCTGTAATGGCAGCTTGCATAAATTCGTCCATTTGTAAATTCTCCTTTCTCGTTTAATTTGTGGTTGACTTCGCTATTATTCCCAGTTGTAATCCTGGTGGAAAACTACCTTCTTCTTTAATCCGCTTGATTTCAGCTTCGGTGATTGGCAAATTTAATTTTTGTGCGGCACACTTGACTACATCTCCTCGGTCAATGATGCCAGCTACAGTACCTGCGGGAGAGAGAACAGTAATTCGGGGTAGCTGTTCGTTTTCTAGTTTGTTAATTACTTGGGCTAAGGAAGTTGGTTCTGTAACGGTGGGTATTGTTGTCAGGGGATGAACAATGCTTTGCAGTGTTTGGGTTTCCCACTGACTTCTTTCCGTTGTCCGCAAATCATCAACTGTCACCATTCCCCGGTAACGTCCATCAGCAGCGGCAAAATAAACTTGTGAGGAGGCTGTTTCTAAAAGGTACAAATCAGCAAACTCTCTTAATGTTTGGTCAGCGTCTACTACCCGAAAATCACGGGTCATGGCATCAGCAGCTACTAGTTTGAGTAAGGTTTCTTGTAATGTGGTTACACGGTCATAACTGTTGGCGTTACGAATTCCAAACCAACCCAAGAGTACAATCCATAAACCTGTGAGTAATTCTCTGCTGAAGAAATCTATGGCAAATCCTAAAGCGATCGCACTATAACCTAAAATCTGTCCGCACCTTGCTGCCCAATGTACGGCTTGAAAGCGATCGCCTGTGATTTTCCATAGTGCTGCTTTTAATACCTGTCCACCATCCAACGGTAAACCGGGAATTAAGTTAAATAAAGCGACAACTAAGTTAATTCTCGCTAAATCTCTCACCATTACACTCAGCGGTGTGGTATCAGGAATCACGTTAGAAGCTAGACGTAGCAGCAAAAACAGGACTACACTAACCGCAGGGCCTGCGATCGCTACTTGAAATGCTTTTCCTGGAGTTTTCGATTCTTCCTCTATTGCTGCAATCCCACCGAAAAAAAACAACGTAATCGAATTAACTTTAATCCCTTGAGACTGTGCTACTAAGCTGTGTCCCAACTCATGCAATAACACAGAAGTAAATAATAGCAGTGCCATCACTAGTCCAGCACTCCAACCTGTGACAGTACCCCATCGTTGATAAGCCACTCCAAAATTTAGGGTTGCTAACCCCAAAATTACAAACCACAACGGGTCTAAAAACAGAGGAATACCAAACAAAGAGCCAATTTTCCAATTAGTTTGCATTATTTTTTCCTCGTATTATCTATTTTTAAGTAGGTAGACACAAATAAATCAAACTATATTAAGTAACGATAATTTATAGTAGTTCCCATGCTCGTGAGGTACAAAGTTTTCTAGTTTTAGGGAACAGGGAACAGGGAATTCTTAATTTTCCCCGCGTCTCCCCATCTCCCCATCTCCCCATCTCCCCATCTCCCCATCTCCCCGTCTCCCCGTCTCCCCGTCCCCGCGTCCCCGCGTCCCCGCGTCTGGTAAAAGAGACACAGCATTTCTGTGTCCCCAGGAAATAGATTAAAAATGAGTAAGTAGGTGAACGGAAAAAAACCGTAGACGCGGAGCGGCTTCTCGAAGAGTAATATGTAACGAAAAGTAAAGTTGCCCAAAACCTTTTCTCTGTTCCCTGTTCCCTTGTCATAACGACAATTTTTAACGCCAACCTACTTAAACAAAACGTTACTTATTAAAACTGTAAATGTGCTGTGTCTCTAAGTTTTCCTTCAATGACGAAGGTAGGAGATCGGCAGTAAATATTTGTCGATCTAACTGCACTTGCAAATTACTCAGCGGATCACTACCTGAAGAAATGAGAAATTCCAATTTCTGGACATAAGGTAAATTTACTAATTCATCCAGAATTTTACAGATTGCTTGCAGATAAGGATGACCGCTTTGTTGATACCAATCAGATTCAGCTACATTCGCTTGGTCAAAACCCAAATGTACAGTTAAAGATGGCTTATCAAACAGAGCAATTCCTACCGGACGTGCTTCTTCCTGTAATAACAAATCATGGTTATTGACTAAGTAGCGTAATTTTTCTAAGCGTTCATAGCGTTGTGTCACCAATTGCGGGTCATCTTGCCAGTGAATAGCCACAGTTACAAGATAACTTTGTAACAGCATATGCCCTAGCTTTTTCGCCTTTGTTTCCAGGTAATAGGAATTGTAATCATTAGCCTCAATTAACAAAGGCACACGATCTACTACTTCCAATCCATAGCCTTTAACACCAGCAATTTTACGGGGGTTGTTGGTAACAAGGCGAATCTTTTTAATGCCCAAATCCATTAGCATTTGCGCCCCCATACCGTAGTCTCGCAAGTCAGCGGGGAATCCCAAACGCTCATTTGCTTCCACTGTATCTAGTCCCATATCCTGTAACGAGTAGGCTTTGAGTTTATTAATCAAGCCAATACCCCGACCTTCTTGCCGTAGGTAAACAACGACACCTTGACCGACAGACTCAATCATTTTCAATGCGGCTTCCAACTGCATTCGACAGTCGCAGCGCAAAGAACCCAAAGCATCACCTGTTAAACATTCTGAGTGCATTCGCACCATCACAGGCTCATCTTTAAAATTTGCAGGATCGCCCTTGACAATAGCTACGTGTTCTGTATTATCTAGGGTGTGGCGATAGCCATAAATATCAAATTGACCAAATTGGCTGGGTAGCCTAGTAACGATTTCTCGATATACCAAGCGATCATTTTGGAGACGATAACTGATTAAATCGGCGATGCTAATAATTTTTAGCTGATGATTTTGAGCATATTGTACTAACTGCGTTAATCGCGCCATAGAACCATCAGGGTTTTGAATTTCACAAATAACCCCAGCTGGGTACAATCCAGCTAATCGAGCTAAATCCACGGCTGCTTCCGTATGTCCAGCCCGTTTAAGTACACCTCCAGCCCTAGCCCGAAGTGGGAAAATATGACCAGGACGGCGTAACTCTTCAGGTTTTGTGGCTGGGTTGAGAGCCACTTGGATAGTGCGGGCGCGGTCTTCGGCGGAAATGCCCGTAGAGACACCTAAATGAGGTCCTGCGTCAATGCTGACAGTGAAGGCAGTTTGGTTAGTATCTGTCAGAGTACTAACCATCAATGGTAAATCTAGTTCATCCAAGCGATCGCCTGTCATTGCCAGACAAATCAGTCCTCTGGCTTCCACAGCCATAAAATTGATCATATCGGGGGTGGCAAATTGGGCGGCACAAATTAAATCGCCTTCATTTTCTCTATTTTCATCATCCACTACCACAATGGAGCGTCCTGCTTTGAGGTCTGCCAAAGCGGCATCTATGGAATCGAATTCAAAAGCTTGGCTAGTCTTAGGCTGTAACACAGAAAATTTCCAGCTACCAACGTAAATTTTTTTAACAATTTCTTATTTTAAATTGTAGCTTCTTTATCGGATACAGAAGTAGACTAGCAATCATTCGATAAAATGACAAAAATTTCTGCTACTAAAAATGCAGCAATGGAATGGAGACTGAGGCTATGGGGAGTTGGGCAAATAATTTTCTCAATCACCTGTTTTGCGTATTTCCCATCTAGTCGCTGATATTGTGGATAGCTGAGAACAAATTAACAAAAGTAGATAAGGATTTCATCACATGGGTAATTTCAGACGCGTACCAGTTGGGATTGTTGGCGCGTCAGGCTATGGCGGAGTCCAACTAGTTAGACTACTGATGGATCATCCAGAAGTTGAACTGGTGTATTTAGGTGGTGAAAGCAGCGCGGGTAAATCCTTTGCTGATATTTATCCACATCTAGGTAATATAGTTAACTTACCAATTGAGGCTGTAGATCCAGAAATTATTGCCAGTCGTTGTGAAGTAGTGTTTCTTTCTTTACCCAACGGACTAGCCTGCCAAATCACACCTCAACTACTAGAAAAAGGATGTAAAGTACTGGATCTGAGTGCAGATTATAGATTCAGTGACTTGACAACTTATACAAATTGGTATGGTACACAAAGAAGCGATCGCACCGTTGCCGCTACAGCAGTTTATGGTTTACCGGAATTGTACCGCGATCGCATTTTGGAAGCTCAACTCATCGGTTGTCCCGGTTGCTATCCCACAGCCAGCCTCCTCGCACTTTCTCCACTTTTAAAACAGGGTTTAATAGTTCCAGAAACAGCCATTATTGATGCTAAATCTGGAACATCTGGCGGCGGCAGACAAGCCAAAGTTAATCTCTTATTAGCCGAAGCAGATAACTCTCTGGGAGCCTATAACGTTGCCCGTCACCGTCACACCCCAGAAATTGAGCAAATTTGCAGCGAATTGGCAGGACACGAAGTCACAATCCAATTTACACCTCATCTCATCCCTATGGTGCGGGGGATTTTGGCAACCGTATACGCCACACTGCGCGACCCTGGTTTAGTCCGTGACGACTTAATCACAATTTTTACAGCTTTTTATCGTAATTCCCCTTGGGTAAAAATCTGTAATAGCGGCACATACCCCCAAACAAAATGGGCTTGTGGTAGCAACAATTGTTATATCGGCATAGAAGTTGATCCCCGCACAGGCCGGGTGATTGTCATGTCAGCCATTGATAACTTAATTAAAGGTCAAGCTGGACAAGCAATCCAGTGTATGAACCTGATGCTGGGCTGGGATGAAACCTTGGGGTTGCCCAAAGTCGGATTTTATCCTTAATTTGGTAATGGGTAATGGGTGATAGGTAATGGGTAGAAGTTTTTCCAATTACCAATTACCAATTACCAATTACCAATTACCTACTTTGGTCCCAAACCGACAGTACCAGCATAAACAGCGCGATCGCCTAATTCATGCTCAATACGGAGTAAGCGATTGTATTTTGCTACCCGTTCACTACGACAGAGAGAACCGGTTTTAATTTGACCTGCACGAGTAGCCACAGCCAAATCGGCAATAGTGGTATCCTCAGTTTCGCCGGAACGATGGCTAATTACTGACCGGAAACCGTGGCGATTTGCCAAATCTATAGTTTCCAAAGTCTCAGTCAGTGAACCAATTTGATTCAATTTAATCAAAATCGAGTTACCTGCTTTTTGCTCAATGCCTTTTTGTAAGCGAGTAGCATTTGTAACAAATAAATCATCGCCCACTAACTGCACTTTTGAGCCTAATTTCTGAGTCAGCAATTGCCAATTTTGCCAATCTTCCTCATGCAAACCGTCTTCAATTGACACAATGGGATATTCGTCAACCAATTGTCCTAAATAATCAACAAACTCGCTTGGTGCATGGGGTTTACCATCATAGACATACTGCCCATTTTTGTAAAACTCACTCGCAGCCACATCCAAAGCCAAAGCCACTTCTTCTCCTGGCTTATAACCAGCTTTTTTAATCGCCGCTACCAGCAATTCTAAAGCCACTTGGTTAGATTCGAGATTAGGTGCAAAACCACCTTCATCACCTACACCAGTCAGCAAGCCTTTTTCATCCAAAACCTTGCTGAGAGTTGCAAATACTTCTGCACCCCAGCGCAAAGCTTCCTTGAAGGAAGGAGCGCCAATAGGTACAATCATAAACTCCTGAAAATCAACGTTATTAGATGCGTGCGCCCCACCATTGATCACATTCATCAAGGGAACAGGTAGCAAATTTGATAAAGGACTGCCTAAATAGCGATATAGGGGAATGTCCAAAGACTCAGCACTAGCTTTTGCAGCAGCCAGGGAAACAGCCAAAATTGCATTTGCACCTACATTGGCTTTGTTAGGTGAACCATCCAAAGCAATCATTGTCCTGTCTAAGGCTTCTTGGTTGAGGGCATCCAAACCTAACAATTTTGGTGCTAGTACCTCATTGACGTTCTGCACCGCCTTGAGTACCCCTTTACCTCCATAGCGGCTTTTATCGTCATCCCGCAATTCATGAGCCTCAAATGTGCCAGTAGACGCACCACTGGGAACTTGAGCCAGTCCCACAACCCCATTAGCCAAATGTACTTCCGCTTCCACTGTTGGTTTTCCCCGTGAGTCAAGGATTTCGCGGGATACAATTGCTTCAATAGAAGTATCTAGAAATGCAGTCATTCGTGTTTTGTCCTTCGTTTCTATGGTGCTTAAGGGATAAGACTTTACAGTTTAGTCCTAACCCAATCGTTAGCATAGGCGTTTCTGGAGCGAAATCGGCTGACATTAAAGAAGATTTCCAATAGAGAAGGGTTGGAGTTAGTCTACTTGGTAATGTTTAATTTTGGGATGCTAATTAGTTCTTGCAGTATCAACTGTTCTTAGCTGACGATAGCTATGAAGTAAATTAAAAAACTTATCAAAATCAAAACTCTTTGGATCTGCTCTTTGTCCAGAACGGTCAACAGCCCGATGGGTGGTAATTCTATCATCTGGAACTTGACTTTGAGCAATCAACCAAGCCAAAGAGTTATATTGAGCATTTGTATAACCACTATGACCCTGGATATCATTTTGACCCCAAGCATCGGCAGGGGTTTCTAAAGACACATGATAAGCAAAATTATTCACAGATGGGGGTAAAGTGGAGTTAGTCTGCACAGTTTCCAAACCATTAACACCCTCAAAAACAGAATTACCCGCACCAAAAGCGCGTTTTTCTGGTGGAACAAGATAAACCACCGTTCCATCTAGGGTAATTAAAGCGTGATAACTCGCTTGTACATTTTCATCATCATGGGGTGTTTGAAAAAAATTAATCGCGCTAGAAGCAGAATTGCTAGTTTCGTGAATGACAATAATCGGTTGGTTGTTGAAAACTACACCGTTAACATCTGTAGCAAAGCGATCGCCATAATTGCTAGAATGCACTTCAGCTTTGGCAAGATTAGGTCTATATTTGGCAAAAGCCGCCGTAGTTGCATATTTAAGATTAATTTTATTGGTTTTATTGGTTTTGACTGGGGATTTAGGTAAATTTACTTTTTTCTCTTCGGTAGTTATGGTCGATTGTAGTTGTGCCTGTGGATATTGACTCCAAGTTGTAACTGCTGGATTTGAAGCAGCGTTATGATTTTTCATCTGTCTTGCACCACCGATAAACACTGCCAAAATCAGCGCCGCAAACATGAAAAAGATTAACATTACTCTAGTCGCCCAATCCCTAAATCTCATATATGTAATACTAGTAATATGGCTAACATTGATATTATGATTTTACTGCTCAGGAAAAAAGGATACTAGTATACTAAATGTAGTTCCAATAACTTTTTCAACCTGTCTTGAGGATCATTTTAGCATTCACAATATTGTAGATACAAAACACAGCCACTTAAAAACGGCTGGTTAAAAGCAATCTCCAGAATTAAAATACTTATTTTCTTTAAAACCTGTCTAAAACCATCTAAACTTTGGAAAAAAATAAACTAAATCTAGTGATTCACAGCGGAAATAACTATACCAGTTAAAAAAGCTGACTCCCCGACCAAAGTAAAATTATCATATTCTTTCTTCTTTCTTTCCTTCTCCTGTCGGAGACGCTGCGCGAACGGAACGTCTTCGACGAACGCGTCTTTGCGGTATGCCTACGGCACGCTCCGCGAACATTTAATCCGTATTCTTTTAGTAGGAAGGGAGTATGCAAAAACCTTCCTTCTGTCGTGCTGCACTAGTGTCACAAAACCAACTCTATTTTTTAACACAATATGACCCATCCTTTTCTAAAACACCTACACAGTCCAGAACGTCCCGTAATCGTCTTTGACGGCGCAATGGGAACAAACCTGCAAACCCAAAACCTCACTGCTGAAGATTTTGGAGGCGCACAATATGAAGGCTGTAACGAATATCTAGTCCACAGTAAACCCGAAGCCATAATTAAAGTTCACCGTGACTTTCTGACTGCTGGTGCTGATGTCATTGAAACCGACACCTTTGGATCTATGTCCATAGTTTTAGCAGAATACGACTTAGCAGACCAGGCTTACTACCTCACAAAGAAAGCCGCCGAACTCGCCAAAAGTGTCGCTGCGGAATTTTCCACTCCCGAAAAACCCCGATTTGTAGCGGGTTCTATTGGCCCGACAACCAAACTTCCCACCTTGGGACATATTGACTTTGACACCATGAAAGCCTCTTTTGCTGAACAAGCAGAAGCGCTGTTTGATGGTGGTGTTGATTTATTCCTAGTGGAAACCTGCCAAGATGTGCTGCAAATTAAAGCGGCGTTAAATGGGATTGAAGAAGTTTTTACCAAAAAAGGCGAAAGAAGACCCTTAATGGTGTCTGTAACTATGGAAAGCATGGGGACAATGCTGGTAGGTACAGAAATCAGCGCCGTACTTACTATCCTCGAACCTTACCCCATTGATATTCTCGGTTTGAACTGCGCCACTGGTCCCGACTTGATGAAACCACACATCAAGTATTTATCAGAACATTCACCTTTCGTAGTTTCCTGTATTCCCAATGCGGGTTTACCAGAAAACATCGGTGGTCAAGCGCATTACAAACTGACACCCATTGAATTACGGATGTCCTTAATGCACTTTATCGAAGATTTGGGTGTCCAAGTGATTGGGGGTTGCTGTGGGACACGGCCAGAACACATTCAACAATTAGCGGAAATTGCCAAAGATTTAAAACCGAAAGTTAGACAGCCGAGTTTAGAACCAGCAGCGGCTTCAATTTATTCTACTCAGCCCTATGACCAAGATAATTCTTTCTTGATTGTCGGTGAACGTCTCAACGCCAGTGGTTCTAAAAAATGCCGTGATTTACTCAACGCCGAAGACTGGGATGGTTTAGTATCAATGGCGCGGAGTCAAGTTAAAGAAGGCGCACATATCCTTGATGTTAACGTTGACTATGTGGGACGTGACGGCGTGCGTGATATGCACGAATTGGTTTCCCGCATTGTTAATAATGTTACATTGCCTTTAATGCTCGATTCCACCGAATGGGAAAAAATGGAAGCGGGTTTAAAAGTTGCTGGTGGTAAGTGTTTGCTCAATTCTACTAATTATGAAGATGGCGAACCGCGATTTTTGAAGGTGTTGGAATTAGCGAAAAAATACGGTGCTGGTGTAATTATTGGGACAATTGATGAAGATGGGATGGCGCGGACAGCCGAGAAAAAGTTTCAAATTGCCCAACGTGCTTACCGTCAAGCTGTAGAATATGGTATTGCTCCTACGGAAATATTTTTTGATACTTTGGCTTTACCGATTTCTACTGGGATTGAAGAAGATCGGGAAAATGGCAAAGCTACCATTGAATCAATTCGTCGTATTCGGCAAGAATTACCGGGATGTCATGTAATTCTTGGTGTTTCTAACATATCTTTCGGTTTAAATCCAGCATCGCGGATGGTGTTAAACTCGATGTTTTTGCATGAAGCGATGAACGCGGGCATGGATGCAGCAATTGTCAGCGCGAGTAAAATTTTACCACTAGCGAAGATTGATCCCCAACATCAAGAAGTTTGTCGTCAGTTAATTTATGATGAACGCAAATTTGATGGTAATGTCTGCGTTTATGATCCTTTGGGAGAATTAACAACAATTTTTGCAGGAGTCAAAACCAAACGGAACACAGGTGTTGATGAAAGTTTACCAATTGAAGAACGTTTGAAACGCCACATTATTGACGGTGAACGCATTGGTTTAGAAACACAATTAACCAAGGCTTTAGAACAATATCCTCCCTTAGAAATCATCAATACATTTCTGTTAGACGGGATGAAAGTTGTGGGTGAATTGTTCGGTTCTGGACAAATGCAATTACCTTTTGTATTACAATCAGCGGAAACCATGAAAGCTGCGGTTGCGTATCTTGAACCGTTCATGGAAAAGTCGGAATCGGGTAATAATGCAAAGGGAACTTTTGTGATTGCGACGGTAAAAGGCGATGTTCACGATATTGGTAAAAACCTCGTGGATATCATCTTATCTAACAATGGTTACAAGGTGATTAACCTGGGCATTAAGCAATCTGTGGAAAACATCATTCAAGCTTATGAACAGTATAGACCTGATTGTATTGCCATGAGTGGATTGTTAGTAAAATCCACCGCTTTTATGAAGGAGAATTTACAGGCTTTTAATGACAAGGGAATTACTGTTCCGGTAATTTTAGGTGGTGCAGCTTTAACTCCTAAGTTTGTTAATCAAGATTGCCAAAATGCTTACAAAGGTAAAGTTGTTTATGGCAAAGATGCATTTTCTGATTTGCATTTCATGGATAAGTTAATGCCTGCTAAAACCGCAGGTAATTGGGATGATTTGCAGGGATTTTTGGATGAATTAAGAGAGTCGGAAGAATCAAGCAATGGTCATAAGGAAGTAATACAAATCACTTCTGAAGAAAAAACCTCTGCTGAACCCAAAGAAATAGATACCAGACGTTCGGAAGCTGTAGCAATAGATATTGAACGTCCCCAACCACCTTTTTGGGGAACACAGTTTTTACAACCTGATGATATTTCTTTGGAGGAGTTATTCTGGTATTTAGATTTGCAAGCTTTGGTGGCTGGACAATGGCAATTCCGCAAGCCGAAAGAACAATCTAAGGAGGAATATCAAGCGTTTTTAGCTGAAAAGGTTTATCCAATTTTAGAAGATTGGAAACAGCGAATTATTGAGGAGAATTTATTGCATCCTCAAGTGATTTATGGATATTTTCCTTGTCAGTCTGAGGGGAATACTTTACATATATATGATGTGGAGAATCAATCAAAACAGGTGGCAAGTTTTGAGTTTCCTCGTCAGAAGTCTTCTAATAGGTTATGTATTGCTGATTTCTTTGCACCAAAGGAATTGGGAATAATTGATGTTTTCCCTATGCAAGCGGTGACTGTGGGGGAAGTGGCAACGGAGTTTGCACAAAAATTATTTGCCAATAATCAATACACTGATTATCTGTATTTTCATGGAATGGCGGTGCAGGTTGCGGAAGCTTTGGCAGAATGGACTCACGCTAGAATTCGCCGGGAGTTGGGTTTTGGTGATGCTGAACCGGATAATATTCGGGATATTTTGGCGCAGCGTTATCAAGGTTCTCGGTATAGTTTCGGCTATCCTGCTTGTCCGAATATCCAAGATCAGTATAAGCAGTTGGAGTTGTTGGGGGTTGATAGGATGAAGATGCACATGGATGAAAGTGAGCAATTGTATCCTGAACAGTCTACGACGGCGATTATTACTTATCACCCTGTAGCGAAGTATTTCACGGCTTAGTTTTTTATCCCCCTTCGTTTTTTGATGGAGGGGGGATTTAATTTAATATTAATAGTGGGTTATGCGATCGCTAATTTACCCTACAAACTAATTAGGGATTAATGGAACATAGAAGCAGCTATTGCCGATGCGTTGTTCAAAACGTCCATAGTATTTCGCGCTGCCTCATTCACTCTGTCCATTGGGGTAGAATTGTTTAATATTTGTGCTGAACTGTCCAGTTGTGCGTAGACACCTAAAAGAAAATCAGGATTAACAACTGGCACACCATTGGTCTGAAAATGAGCGTTTCTTGTCACAACTAAAACTGGTTGATTTTGATAAAGGACAAAAGGGGGGTTGAGGCAGAAAATGTTATAAGGACTGTAAATACCAGATGTACCGCTATACATTCCAACAGAGTTACGGATGCTTTGGATTCCACTAAAACTGCCGTATATGCCATCAAGATTTACGTATTTTCTCATGTTTAGGGTAGGACTGCTATACTGGTTACTTGACAACAATCCTAGAAATACTCTATCAGCACTCCATAACTCAGCCATGCCATTAATCGCAATGAGAAACTCTAAAATTGACATTCTTATGTTTACTTGCCAAGTCTGACACAGATATTAGAATAGGTTTAAGAATATTTAATAATTTTCTTATCAAAAATAGTGTGGCGTAAATCTATCACTTTTTTCTTTGCAACCAAGCAGATACTTCCTCAATTGCGTATTACAAACTATAGTAATTTCTGCAATAGATTATAAATATCTCCCTTATCACCTTCTTTTCTTAAACCTACACCAACTACTAAAACTACCACCTTATCATTTTCTACTTGATAAACTATACGATAACGTTGACCTACAGCCCTCACACTGCGATAATTAATCAACTGTCCAGTTAAAGGTTTTCCCTGTTTTTCAGGTTCTATTTTTAATTTATCAATCCGTGAACTCAAAGTTTTCATCTGACGTTTATCTTTAATATTCGCTAACATCTCTAATGCTAGAGGTGTTAACTGAATTTCAAATTCAATATTTTCAGATTGTGGTTTATCAAAGTCCGAGTTTGAGTTTTGCATCATTCCAACTAATAGTTTCTCCCCTGTCTGCTTGAGCTATACTTTCTTGTAATTGCTGACTAAATTCTTGATCAGATAAAATTGCTAATGTTTCTAGCAAAGATTCATATTGTTCAAAACTAATGGCCGCCATTACTGGTTTACCATGTTTGGTGATGATTATTGGTTCTTCTTGTAAATCATCTGGTAAATCTAAAAGTTGCTCTTGTGCTTCTGTAATCGTCAGGTATTTTAACATATTCTGGTTTTCAATAATTCTTGTATATCATTATATCACTACTTCATATTGAATCTGCCGCAATTGTCGCACAATTGCTAGAGGAAAATTCTCATCAGCATACAGTCTGACCATTAATCATCCTCATTTTGAGCGACAATAGCCAGATCAATTTCTGAACTATGCTGTTCGTAATATTCCCAAGCTGCTATCAAATCTTCAGGTGTGAGACTGGGATAATTTTCTAATAATTCTCTATCATTCGCTCCCTGCTGACGCAACGAAACTAATACCCATACAGGAATGCGAGTATTACGAAGACAAGCATAACCACCACAAACTCCAGGTTTTTTCTGCACTGCTTTGAGTTTAAGACGACTTTCTAAAAGTGTTCTTTCTTCTGGGGAAAGCGCCTCAATTACTTGCACAAGGGAATCAACCAATCGCTGATTCATAGTTGAAATTTTAGTGTATTGAAATTAATATGATATTTTGCATAATTACTATTGTATCATGCTTCATAGTTCTTACCCAATCAACATTTACAAAAATATTTAATAGAAATATTCATGAAAACCGATTCTATCTTTTATCGCATTTTTCAAACCTTACCGCAATCTTTTGTTGAATTGATCAATTTACCAGCTAGTGAAGCAGATATTTATGATTTTGCATCTGTAGGAGTTAGCAAGAATGTTTAGTATTAGTGATTTACGCAATACCAGATATTATCAAGAAGTCCGCTATGAGTCTGAGTTAAATCTGGTCATACGTCAGTTGGAACAGCGCATAGGTGGAGTTAGTCAGGATTTACAAGTAAAAATTAATAAGTTATCTGTGGAAGATTTGGAGAATTTAGGTTTAGCGTTGTTAGATTTTACTAGTAAAGCTGATTTGGTTGTTTGGTTAAATAATCAAGCGAGTTCAGCTAGTTAAAAATTAATGGTGGGTTACGCTATCGCTAACCCACCCTACAAACTGCGCTCTTGTGCGAAAGTTTCCTGAAGATGTGGTTCATTTACGTCAAAATGACTGTAAACTCAGAAATAGATTGATATTGCCCAACAATAATATGTCTTCTACCTCTACTCCATCATTGCGTGAGCAACAACATCCCCTGATTCGTCAACTAGCTGATTGTATTGAGACAGTCTGGCATAAACATCTAGATTTATCACCTTACAATTTGCCTGCTGAGTTGGGATATGTAGAAGGTAGACTAGAAGGCGAAAAACTGATTATAGAAAATCGCTGTTATCAAACACCCCAGTTCCGCAAAATGCACTTAGAACTGGCAAAGGTGGGAAATATGCTGGATATCTTGCATTGCGTGATGTTTCCGCGTCCAGAATATGACATTCCTATGTTTGGTTGCGACTTAGTTGGAGGTAGAGGTCAAATTAGTGCCGCGATCGCAGACCTTTCTCCTGTAAGCTTAGATAGAATCTTACCCGCAGAGTATAATTCTGCCTTGAGTGAGTTAACTGTACTCAATTTTTCCCAACCGCGTGAGTTACCAGAGTGGGGAAATATCTTTTCTGATTTTTGTCTGTTTGTTCGTCCTAGTTCCCCAGAAGAAGAAATCATGTTTCTCTCGCGGGTACAAGATTTTTTAGAGATTCATTGTCGTCAAGCAAGCCTATCTAGTCCCGTTGCCCCAGAAAAAGTCGCATTAATTCTGGCTGGACAACACAACTATTGTAGCAAACAACAACAAAATGATAAAACCCGTCGTGTACTAGAAAAAGCCTTTGGTCAAGATTGGGCAGAAAATTACATGACCACTGTATTATTTGACTTACCACAATAATCATTTTCCATCTCCCTACCTTCTCATATCTTTATCTGTAAGCTCCGTTACGTTTTCCCATAACTGATAAATGTAGAATTCATTTAAGCCAGAGTTCAATGGAGTTAAAAATAGTAGTGGGAATAGTAACACATCTACTTTTTGGAATATATACTCAGAGATAATTTATTCTTTTCTTAGGTGTAAATAACCAAAGAAAGCTCACAGATTAAGAATCAAATTAAGGGAAGTTTGATGTTGGGAATGCTCTATTTGACAGATGTTTTTCAGTTGGTCGTGAACCGTGCCAATTTTAGATTTCAGAAAAGACAATTTTAGATTTTTTGGCACATTCCCCGGTTGTAGAAACTCTTGGTTATATTCTACTACCTAAAGATGTCTGCATTATTATAGCGTCAGCATTCAGCTAACAGCTATCAAGATTGTTCAAGAATGTAGTATGTAAGATCATGTCGGGCTAATTACTTATCAAAAACTAGACCTGCGGTTCCCTCATGATAAGTATTTTACAGGACATGATACAACTTTCCCCAAGTCCAAACTAGGAAATTAAGCTTTTCTGGATGATAGCTGAACTATTACATTAGCTTAGTCGGCACAATCAAACCAAAGTATGTAAACAAAGGTAAACAAGGCTGAAACCCTCTTTACTCCTGCCTGATGCCAACGATAATTATTTACGCCGACCTACTTTTACCTACCCAATTTATACCAGGTTGCTTTTAGAAATAAAGAGTATCTGAGTGCTGGAGTTTGTGAATTCAAGAGTTTGAATTCCCTTAACTTCTAGTGCAATTACCTCTCATACTCAGAACCTATTAACAGTTATCAGTTGCGGCTAATTTGTTTTTTTTACTTCCATCAGCACAATTCAGATAACCGAGCAACATACCATGTCAAGGGTGACTGAAAAGCCAAAGTCAACGGAACAGGGACTAGAAAAATCTAAAGTTTGGTTGAAAGTTGCTGTAGCTCTTCCCGTAGTGATCGCTGCTGGGTTCATAGCTACAGCTAGACTGGAGCAATTAAAAAAACTCACTTCCTCTGTCAACATAGCACCATCTGTCAGTAGTATTACTGCTGTAGGGCGTTTGGAACCGCGAGGAGAAGTTATTAAAGTTGCCGCTCCCAACTCTGGACTATCAGCAGGATCACGAGTGCAGCAACTCTTGATTAGAGAAGGACAGCGAGTTCAGCAAGGTCAAGTCCTAGCCATTTTAGACAGCCGAGATACTAACATGGCAGCGGTGGAAGAAGCAAAAGCCAAGCTGCAAGAGTCTCGTGCTAATTTAGCTCAAATCACAGCAGTTTCACCCAGAGATATTCAAGCCCAAAGAGCAATAATTGCTCGTTTACAGGCTCAGTTAGTTGGAGAAAAAAATGCTCAACAAGCGACAATTGCTCGTCTTGCTGCTGAATTAAGTGGTGAAAAAATTGCTCAACAAGCCACAATTCAACGTCTAGAAGCTGAACTCAGGGGGCAAAAAGATGGTCTCAGAGCTACGATTGACCGAATCCGCGCCGAACAGCGCAATGCCCAAGTTGATGCTGGACGCTATGAGTTCTTATACAAAGAAGGCGCTATTTCTCAACAAGAAAGAGATAGAAGGCGTTTGAGTGCGGTTACTGCTACTCAGCAGCTGCGTGAAAGCCAAGCTAGTTTGAGACAAGCTTTAGGAACGCTGTCACAGCAAATTGCCGAAGCCAGAGCTACTCAAGTGAAAACTATAGCCACTTTGCAGCAGCAATTAATCGAAGCCACAGCTAACCGCAACAAAACTATAGCCACTTTGCAAAAGCAAATAGATGAAGAAAGGGCTAGATTTAATCGGTTGGTAGATGTGCGTCCTACTGATGTGCAAATAGCACAATCCCAAATTACCAATGCGATCGCTCTCATTAAAAAAGCGCAAGCCGAACTCCAATTGAGCTATGTCAAAGCCCCAAGCCCTGGTGAAATTTTAAAAATTCACACTAAATCAGGCGAAGTCATGAGTAGCAATGGTATTGCGGAAATTGGACAAACTGATCAGATGTTTGTCGTTGCTGAAGTTCCCGAAGACAGCATTGGTAAAGTTCGTGTGGGTCAACTTGCGACAATTACTAGTGACAATGGAGCATTTAATGGGCAATTAACCGGAACAATCGCTAGTATTGGTCGAAAAATCGGCAAAAAGGATGTACTAAATACAGATCCAGCAGCTGATGTTGATGCCAGAGTCATAGAAGTAAAAATTGCGATTTCTCCAGAAAATAGCCAGAGAGTTTCTGGGTTAACAAATGCTAAGGTTGTTGTTGAAATCAAGACTGATGAAAGCACAAAAAAACAGTAATCTTCCTTGAAAACCTATCAAACTAATTCTCAATTCAATATCTCACATCCAAACTTGGTATAACTGCTGGGGAATTTAGAAAATGGGTCAAAAAATCCCTCTGTCATGGCTACAATTAACAAGAGAAAAAACTCGCCTAGCTGTAGCTTTATCAGGTATTGCCTTTGCTGACATTTTAATGTTTATGCAACTTGGTTTCCGAGATGCATTGTATTACAGTAACGTGAGAATGCATGAAAGTTTAAAAGGTGACATTGTTCTTATTAACAGTCAATCTAATGCTGTTTTAGCAATGAAACCTTTTTCTCAACGGCGGTTATTTAAAACTTTAGATTTACCAGAAGTGCAGTCGGTATATCCTATATACTTAGACTATACAAGCTGGAAAAATCCAGTTACAGGCCGCCCTCGGAGTATTCTCACTTTTGGCATTAATCCAGAAGTTAATGTGTTTGATTTGGCTGGTGTAGATGAAAATTTAAATAAACTTAAACTGCCTGATGTTGTTTTATTTGACCGTTCTTCTAGATTAGAATATGGACCAATTGCAGAAGATGTTGATCAGGGAAAAATTGTGTCAGCCGAAGTACGCAGGAGGCGAATTAAAGTAGTAGGATTATTTACTTTAGGCGCATCCTTCGGCGCAGATGGTAATTTAATTACAAGTGATGTCAATTTTTTACGCTTATTTAGTAATCGACAGCGGGGATTAATTGATATTGGCTTAATTAAATTAAAACCAGGAGCAGATCTAGCCGTAGTTACTCAATATTTACGAACTTATTTGCCTACGGATGTGAATGTTTTAACCAAACAAGAATTTATTGATTTTGAAAGAAATTATTGGGCAAGTAGCACAGCTATTGGCTTTATTTTTACGTTAGGAACAATTATGGGTTTTATTGTCGGAACTGTAATTGTTTATCAAATTCTATATACAGAAGTAACAGATCACTTGTCTGAATATGCTACCCTTAAAGCCATAGGCTATACACAAAACTATTTGCTAACGGTCATTCTGCAAGAAGCTTTTATGTTAGCAGTTTTAGGATATATGCCAGGATTTGCTTGCGCTCTTTTTATGTACAAAGTTGCCAGAGATGCGACACTTTTACCAGTTGCCATGAGTAATTACCGTGCTATTATGGTGCTTTTGTTAACTATAATTATGTGTTTTATCTCTGGAATAATTGCGATGCGTAAATTGCGTTCTGCCGATCCAGCCGATATTTTTTAAATCAAGTTTTAGGGAAAAATTGCATATGATAAAATTGAAAAAATATGAAATAGATAAATATGTTATTACTCATAGTCTATGATCTTAGATTTGCAAAACTTTAGCCAATAATTATTCTCAACCCTAGATTATCTCATGCAGTTCTATATCTTCTAACTTTATGATTAGCAAAGAACCTGTAATCGCCATCAAACATATTAACCATTATTATGGAAAAGGAGTCCTCAAAAAACAAATATTATTTGATATCAACCTAGATATATATGCTGGAGAAATTGTAATTATGACTGGACCATCAGGTTCAGGTAAAACTACATTATTGAGCTTAATTGGTGGGTTGCGGTCTGCACAAGAAGGAAGTCTGAAATTGTTAGGTGAAGAACTACTAGGCGCTAGTCAAAGCAAGCTGGTACGGATGCGACGCAACATTGGTTATATTTTTCAGGCTCATAATTTGTTGGGGTTTTTAACTGCTAGACAAAATGTCCAAATGGCAGTGGAATTAAATCCGAGAGTTTCTCAATCGTTGGCTATTCGTAAGTCAGAAGCAATGCTGGGGTCAGTTGGTTTAGCAGAACGGATGAATTACTACCCAGACAATTTATCAGGTGGACAGAAACAAAGAATAGCGATCGCTCGCGCCTTAGTCAATCATCCCCCATTAGTCCTAGCAGATGAACCTACAGCCGCATTAGACAAACAATCAGGACGTGACGTTGTAGAAATTATGCAGCGTCTAGCCAAAGAACAGGGAACAGCTATTTTGTTAGTCACCCATGATAACCGCATCTTAGATATCGCTGATCGCATCGTGGAAATGGAAGATGGTCTTTTAACTCGTGATGCCCAAAACCTAGCTATCACTCACAAACCTGGACAGCAAGTTGAACATCCTCATTAACTACACCTTGAAATATAGGTAAATATCAAGATGTAGTCTCATTTGTTTCTGGAAAGCCCACTAGTTGCACCTTGAATACACAATTATTGTTTACTTACTCAAACCTGAAAGTTTCAAGTTTGCTTCTGTTGGGGTACAGAAATATTTGGTTGGCGAGTAGTACGAAAAGTCACATTTACCCCTTCATTGGATTGTTCCAAAACAAGTAGAGGCGTGGGTTTAGCCTTCTGATCCCAATGCATATAGACAATCCGACCTTGAATAGTTGGTTGCCATGTATCGTCATCTTCCCTAGGACTAAGGTAAGTTTCTATACAATCCATTATTTGGCTAATAGTAGCAGAAGTAGCTTGTGTAGGTAACTTCATCAACCGAATTTGAATCCGAAACAGCACTCGCTTGACAATGTTGGGCGAAATACCAGTTTCATGCTCAACATCAAAAATTTCATCTACTTGCCTACCGGTGTTGCTGGCAATGCCAACTTGTCCCTGTTGAGATTGATTTGGGCGCAGTGCCAGAGAAATTCTATCTTTAATCTTGAGTTTAACTTGATTAACAATCCCAAAATGAAACACCTCCTCTGACATCCGCATTCGCAAATAATCAAGGTTAAAGTCTCGTGAGTGAACTAAATCTGGGTTAGTTTCCATTTTGCGAATGGTTTCCAGGGCTAACTTCAACTTTTTTTCTAGTTCTCGCGTGCGAAATTTTTCAAACTTGACTTTTTTCTCATACTGACGCACTAAAATTTTGCCATACACAATTACAGCAATTAGCACTAAAAGCAGTCCTCCACTGGCAACCATCAATAACGGTGGTATATAAGACTCGCTGGCTTGTACCACCTGGGTTGTCTTTCTTGGGTTAGAACCTGAAGACTGGGCCAGAAAAATTTTACTGAGCATGGTTAACAAACTAAAAGATTTGACTCCTAATGTTTAGGATGCCCCAATCTTTGATGTGAAATTACTGTAATGTTAATATTTTTTTACATCTTGTGGTAGTTTTCATATGTACCGACACATTGGCAACCCTGATGAATCTACAACAATTGTCCAATATATCTACTGATTTCAGGAATATTCGTCTCGTAGCCACAGATATGGATGGTACTTTGACGAACCAGGGAAAATTTACATCGGTACTGTTACAAGCCTTAGAAAATTTAGCTACCGCTGGAGTTAAAGTACTGATTGTGACTGGACGTTCAGCCGGATGGGTAAGCGGACTCAGTAGCTTAATGCCAGTTGCCGGTGCTATGGCTGAAAATGGGGGTTTGTTCTACCCATCTCAACATCTAGAACCAGTAGCTTTAACACCCATTCCTGATTTAGTTGTACATCGTCAACATTTAGCCACAGTCTTTGCAAAATTACAAATTCAATTTCCCCAAATCAGGGAATCTGCTGATAATCGCTTTCGTGTGACTGACTGGACATTTGATGTCGCTTCTTTGACTCTCAATGAACTGCAAAATATTGGTAATATTTGTCAGGACATGGGTTGGGGATTTACGTACAGCAATGTCCAGTGTCACATTAAACCCCAAGGACAAGATAAGGCTGTGGGATTGTTGCAAGTACTGCACCAATACTTCCCTGAATATTCACTTAAGCAAATTGTGACTGTTGGTGATAGCCCCAATGATGAGAGTTTATTTAATCGGCGTTATTTTCCTCTTTCTGTAGGTGTGGCTAATGTGCTGCAATATGCAAATCAGTTACAGTATCAACCTGCTTATTTAACTACTGCGGCTGAAGGAGAAGGATTTTGCGAGTTATCTAGTTATATTTTACAAAGCTTTTCAACCCCACACCCGCCCCAATAGGATTTGGTTAAAACTAAACAGTTAAACATAAGCCAAATGGTTACAGTTTACTTATGCAACTCATATAACATTTTTATATATATTATTGGCGCTAAAATTTAGTGATTATCATTGCTAAATATTCGTGAAAGCAGGTAGGTTAGGACATCCACTGATAATAAAACTCAGACATAGAAAGACTTTCAAGCATTTTTTTTGCTATATATGGGATAGCAATATTCAACATCAGTAATTAATAAGTTAAGGTAATACCATTTTTATTATTTCTTTGTTATTTTGTATTTAACGGGACAGTTCTTGAACATAGTCTGAGTTTAAATAGCAATTAGTTAAACCTGTTCTCTGCTTATTCCATAGAGAAGATCCTACTTAAATTTGTCTTCCATCTTTTTCTCAACACAGTGCAGATTTGTGAAACAAATTGCATGGAAGTAAGTCAAAGAAGGTACATCTTTCATTAATCTAAGTACAACTGGATTTACAATTATGATCACAACCAATAGTCAACCTATCATTCTCCCTACCTTGATTAACCCTATGGGAGAAAGCCACCAAGCTGGTAATAAATCTGATTTTTTACAACCAATACGTCAAAAGTTGGATGGAATGGAGATTCAGAACCGCAAATTAGCTAAATTTATTGCCAAACTGATTCCTGCTCAGTGTCCATTTGAACGCGATATTATCGTTTTTGGTCGCAAAATTGGTCACATTCCCCCAATGTGCAAGCTCAATCCACTGTATGATCAATTTGTAGGCTTGCGTTTTCGTGCATTGTGCTATTTAGTAGATCAGTGCGGAGAAGATATCCAATCTTACTGCTAAATACAACTAGATCCAACATCGCATGGAAATTAAAGTCGAGCATCAACCTACTCAAGAACATCTCCACAATTTAGGTGTATACAAATGGGCAATTTGGCAAAAAGAAGTTTCCAAATTCCCGTGGACTTATGATTCTCAAGAAACTTGTTACTTCTTAGAAGGTGATGTAATTGTAACTCCTGATGGAGGACAACCAGTGCAAATGGGTAAAGGTGATTTGGTAACTTTTCCCGCAGGTATGTCTTGTATGTGGGAAATTACCAAAGACGTAAAAAAACATTATTGCTTTGATTAGTCAAGCACCAATATTTTCTATATCTCTTAGGATTGTTGACAATCCAGAAAAAAACATCTCATCATTTAGTTAGAGTCAGTTTTATCTGGAGATTCGCAATGAGTTTTATTAGCTAAAGTTGCAGTATCGGTAAATTGTTTATATCCGTGTCGTTCAAAACTTGTTGCGACTCCATCTCTTAATAGAGAATTTCTATGATAATTATAGCGGCGCTTACGCCAGTAGCGTAACCCAAAAGCTCCCCCTAGAATCAGTAAACCGGTAGTGGAATTAAATTCAAAAGAAACAGGAGTAGCATTTAAAGTAGCATTGAGTTGTATATTGTCAATTCGGTTATTACCTGCGCTATTTGTTGCGCCATTAAAAGTAATGCGAAAGAAGGCTGTAGAGGCACTATCTATGGCATTAGCATTGCTGAAGTCAAAAGTTTGTAGAGCGAAACTTGTTGTTGGGTTATAGGGATTTGTGCCGCTAATTCCTACTGTTGAAAATGTAGTTCCATCTATAGACCATTCAACTAAATCGCTATTGAAACCTGTGCTTGTTTTTTGGGTTGCGAATGTGAGAATTGGGTCGGAATATTGTGAGAGATTAAACTGAAGTGTAATATTGTTACCGTTATTAATATTGGATATACCACCTTGCAGAGCAAGAGCATTACCAGCAGGAGCGCTACCCACAGCATTGATGGTTGTACCACCAAAATAGGTAATATTTGCAGGTACGAAATTACTTGTTAGCGTACCATTACCTTGACTAGAATTTAAGTTGCTGTTGTTGAAGTTCCATGAATCGACAAAGGTGAGAGCTTGAACATCATCAGAAGAAGCAACGGTGAAACCCAAAGTCAGCGCAGAAATTAACAGAAAAGGCGACCGTGAAATAACACCCTTCACCATAAGAATTGATATTTTAAGTTATTTCATGAATATATCAAGATTGTCACTGTTCAGCAAGATATTATTTGATTTTTGATAATTTAAGTAAATTCACTAATATTTTCTTGACTAATTCGGTGGTAATACTGAATAGACAAACAATCACTTATAATAGATTTAAGAATAAATTCAAATACAAAATGCTATTACATTTAAGCACCTGGACGGAAGTTGAAATTTATTTACAGCAATCTCAAGGTATTATTTTACCAATTGGTTCAACTGAACAACATGGCCCAACTGGATTAATTGGTACTGATGCAATTTGTGCAGAAGCAATATCCCGTGGAGTTGGTGAAGAAACTCAAGCGATGGTTGCACCAACAATAAATGTGGGAATGGCATTACATCATACTGCTTTTCCGGGAACAATTAGTTTGCGTCCTAGCACTTTAATTTTAGTGGTGAAAGATTATTTAACTTGTTTAGTTAAAGCTGGTTTTACCAAGTTCTATTTTATTAATGGACATGGGGGAAATATCGCTACTCTCAAAGCTGCTTTTTCAGAAACTTACGCTCATTTAGAAGATTTGCAAATTCCCAATTCCGCAAAAGTGCAATGTCAAGTTGCTAATTGGTTTATGTGTGGTTCTGTGTATAAACTTGCCAAGGAATTATATGGAAATCAAGAAGGTTCTCATGCTACCCCTAGTGAAGTAGCTGTGACTCAATACGTTTATCCTGAAGCAATTAAACAAGGATATTTATCTCCTGAAGTTGCTTCTGGACATAGAATTTATGGTGCAGTTAATTTTCGAGAAAGTTACCCTGATGGAAGGATGGGTTCTAATCCTGCTTTAGCTACTCCAGAACACGGTAAACAGTTTTATGATTTGTCTGTGGAGGAATTGAGTAAGGGGTATTTAGATTTTGTGAAAGCTGAATGAAATGAATCGCACTTTTGCGTGAGATACTTAAGGAAAGTAAACTGATAAAAATATCGTGATTAATGAGTACGAAAACACTCTCACTGATTTAATTGAACTTTTAGAATCATCCCGACGTGCAGCCGCTCGTTCAGTTAATGCTATCATGACAGCCACTTACTGGGAAATTGGGCGGCGAATTGTAGAACTTGAGCAAGGTGGAGAGAAACGAGCGGAGTACGGCGCATCAGTTATCAAAAGGCTTTCTACAGACTTAACTCAAAGAATTGGCAAAGGTTTTTCTACACGTAATTTAGAGTTAATGCGTCTTTTTTATTTGGAATGGCAAATTTCGCAAACAGTGTCTGCGGAATTCAGTTTAGCCACTTTAGCTGAAAAATTTCCTTTACCTTGGTCGCATTATGTTCGTCTTATGTCAGTCAAAAATTTAAAAGCTAGAACATTTTATGAAACTGAGTCTTTACGTTCTGGTTGGAGCGAAAGACAACTAAAAAGGCAGATAGAAAGTAAGTTTTATGAACGAGTAGCACTATCACAAAATAAAACTGCGTTACTCAAAAAAGGTGAAGAAACACAGCCAGAAAATATCATTACTCCAGCGCAAGAACTTAAAGATTCTTATGTATTAGAATTTTTAGGATTGAAGGATGAATATTCAGAAAGTGATTTAGAACAAGCATTAATTGATAGTCTTGAAGACTTTTTGTTAGAATTAGGAAGTGAATTTGCTTTTGTCGGTCGTCAAAAACGTTTGCGGATTGGAGATGAATGGTATAGAGTAGATTTATTATTTTTTAATCGTGTATTAAAATGTCTGATTGTCATTGATTTGAAACTTGGTAAATTAACTCCTGCTGATACTGGACAAATGAATTTTTATGTTAATTATGCTAGAGAAAATTGGACATATCCTGGAGAAAATCCTCCAATTGGACTAATACTTTGTAGTGAAAAAGATGAAGCTGTTGCACATTATGCATTAACAAATTTACCCAATATTTTATCCGCAGAATATCAACTAAAATTACCTGATGAAGAAAAGCTGGCATTACAAATAGAAGAAGCGAGGAAAGCTATAGAGGAAAAAATGTTAGTTTCCCAAAAAGACAACTTAAATTCTTAATCTGTTTTACCATCGGGACAGGCATGATGCCCATCCCATAAACTAACTAACTCTAACTTTGAGCAATACCTTCTTCTCGTGCAGCTTGTTGAACAGCAGCAGCCACCGCAGTAGCAACACGTTTATCAAAGACGGAAGGTATAATATGTTCCCGATTCAAATCCGAGGGTTTAACTAAAGAAGCGATCGCACTGGCAGCTTCTAAACACATAGTGGTAGTAATCGTACTAGCCCGACAATCTAAAGCCCCACGAAACACGCCAGGAAAAGCCAGGACGTTATTGATTTGGTTGGGGTAGTCACTCCGACCCGTAGCCATGACAGCGACGTTCTTAGGGGCTAATTCTGGTTGAATTTCAGGAATGGGATTAGCCATTGCAAACACAATTGCATCTTTCGCCATTCCTTGTACCATCTCTGGTGTCAAAACTCCGGGTGCGCTGACACCAATGAAGACATCTGCACCTTGGACTGCACCGGCTAAAGTTCCTTGGGCTTTAACTGCAAATTCCTGTTTTTCTGGGGTTAAGTCGGTACGAGTAGTGGATATAATTCCCTTAGAATCGCACATCCAGATGTGTTCTGCTCCAGCTTTGCGGAGTAAACGAGCGATCGCTACTCCAGCAGCACCAGCACCATTAATGACAATGCGGATGTCTGCAATTGACTTCTGTACGAGTTTTAGAGAATTAAACAATGCGGCCAAGGTGACAATTGCTGTACCATGTTGGTCATCGTGAAAAATCGGGATATCTAATTCTGCTCGCAGTCTTTGTTCAATTTCAAAACAGCGCGGTGCAGCAATATCTTCTAAATTCACACCACCAAAAACTGGGGCGATATTTTTCACGGCTTGGACAATCTCATCTGTATCTTGGGTAGCAAGACAGATAGGAAAGGCATCAAGCCCTGCAAATTCCTTAAATAACATGGCTTTACCTTCCATGACTGGTAAAGCAGCAGCAGCCCCTAAATTGCCCAATCCCAATACAGCACTACCATCGGTGACAATGGCAACGGTGTTTTGTTTGATAGTAAGATTGTAAACTTCTTCTGGATTTTGGGCGATCGCTGTACAAATCCGGCCAACTCCAGGAGTGTAAGCCATTGCTAGGTCGGAAACACTCCTCAAGGGGATTCTACTAGTAATACTAATTTTGCCACCACGATGTAAATTAAAAGTGCGATCATAGACACTGATTACCTTAATGTCTGGTAATATTTTTACAGCTTGGACAATGGTTTCAGCGTGTTCGGTACTAGCCGCATCAACTGTAATATCACGGATTGATTCTTGACGAGTTTGTTCAATTAAATCAATTTGTCCCAGATTACCACCACACAGAGCGATCGCTTGAGTTACAGATGCTAACATCCCCACACGATTGGGAATCTGCAACCGCAGGGTGACACTAAAACTAGAATTAGGAGTTAGATTTGTCATTGTGCTTTGTGCGATTTTAAATTTTAGATTTTATATTGAATTGCGTTGTTAAATGATATTTTTGAAAATTAAATATGGAAAATTAAATATGATATTTAATGCTGGTAGTTAGGCGGGTATAGGAAGATTACGCAAACTATTGTATCAAAAGATATAAACACAAAACCAGTATTTACAGAATTTTGAAATATGTATCCTACCCATTATGAAAGATAAAATGTTCATAGGAATACATAATAAAATTTGGTTGATAAAATTGGAATATAATTTGGAAAATTAGGAAATTTTTATATTATTTTGAATAATTAATATAAACCCAGTATCATTTTTAAATTTTTGCATCTTCTCTTTGTGAGAATATTGAAATTGTGGTTTTTTTCTATTAGCTATATATGCTTTTTTGGATTTATATTCTACTAAATCATGATAATTTATAAAAACACTAATTGTATTTCTAAGTTGTCTATCACCGTCTTCTATCCAAACAATATTAGTATAGTTTCTCTCTTTCAACTCCACAAAAATAATTTTGCTTTCATAAGTTAGCATACCATCACAACGACTATCCATTTTACCATCTGGTTTGAGAATTTCAATACAATTATCAATAGCGGTAAATATTACCTCTATTCCTTGATTATTCTCAACAATAGCAATCCAGGTGTAATAGGATCAATGTTTAATTTTTCATCTTGAAAAGAAAAATAAAAAGCATTGCCTACATATTTAATTTCAGTTTCTGGCAAGAAATAATTCTTTAAGTTATGATAGTTACAATATGTTTTAACAAACCTATTATAGTTTGTTACATATTTTATTTCTAAATTTCTACGATACAACTGTTTTTCTAACCAACTTAAGGTTGAAATTAGTTTAGCAAGACTACTTTTTCCTGTTCCTTGATTACCAATAAAAACAGTAATTTTGCGGATATCTATAAATCCATTATTTTCTGCAAAACCTGACTTAATTTGTCCGAAATTTTTAACTTTTATTTGACTCATATATCATTTTTGTTTCTAGCACAAATATTATAATTCAAACTCTGATTAACAATAATTTATTTTTCATAATAAAAATGCCCCCCATTTCTGGAGGGCATTTTTTATTTAACTAAGCTTATTAAACCCAGTTGAAATATTAACCGTTGATTGCAGGTGCAGTGAGAGCAACAGGAGCAACATCACCAGCAGCCAAGTCTAAGGGGAAGTTGTGAGCGTTACGCTCGTGCATTACTTCCATACCCAAGTTAGCGCGGTTGATTACATCAGCCCAAGTACCAATTACACGACCTTGAGAATCAATGATGGATTGGTTGAAGTTGAAACCGTTCAAGTTGAACGCCATTGTGCTGACACCCAAAGCGGTGAACCAGATACCAACTACTGGCCATGCAGCCAAGAAGAAGTGTAAGGAACGGCTGTTGTTGAATGAAGCGTATTGGAAAATCAAGCGACCGAAGTAACCATGTGCTGCAACGATGTTGTAGGTTTCTTCTTCTTGACCGAATTTGTAACCGTAGTTTTGTGATTCGGTTTCGGTTGTTTCACGAACCAAGGAAGATGTTACCAAAGAACCGTGCATTGCAGAGAACAAGGAACCACCGAATACACCTGCTACTCCCAACAT
>NZ_JACJST010000026.1 GCF_014698305.1 Anabaena lutea FACHB-196
TAACAATTATATGATTCGAGTTCTCAGTTCCTGTTTCATTGACTCTACATTAGATTCCTCTCATCCCTTATGTCAAGCCTAATTGAGATGCTCTTACCCTGATCCAGGAAGAGATGTAAAACGGACTTGTGCAAATTCAGCATAGGGCATTTTTTCAACTATAACTTTTACTGTGCCACCTTTACCTGCATTCTCAAAAGAATTGAGAAAACAGCGCAGCAGCTTGCGTAACAGCGATCTGATATCTGCTGATACTGTAATTATCTCTGTCCAGTAAGTGAGAATTTCCACCTTGCGGATAGCAGCCTCAGTTGCTAAAAGGTCTACCAAATCGTGCAAACTATCACTAAGTGATAGAGGTTGAATTTGTCCGATTTCTAATGATGCTAAACTCCGCCAAATTGCAGCACGATGACGAAATATTTGAATTGATTTTTCTGCCTGTTGCAGCAATTGCATTGCATAATCTAAGCGATTAACAGCTACCATCCGAGAGCCAATTTCCAGTTTTAACCGTGCGGCTTGATGCCCTTGAATGATATCTTGACGCAGTTCTTCTAATGGTTGATAATCATCAGGATTTGATGCTAACACACGGCGAATATCTTTTTCTAAATTTCCTATCAATAATTCTGCTTCAATACCGTGAGATGCACACAGCAATATCTCTTTCAATCTTTGTCCTGCATCAGGACGACGGACTGAGATACTGAACACACCAATAATCTCCCCGTTTTCGTCCCGCAGGGGAATTCCCTGGCAAGTGAAGGGATGAAATCCTTGAATAAAATGCTCTGCGGCCACGATTTCTACATAACCTTCTTCAGCTAAGGGAGTACCGATACCATTGGCACCAGCGACAGCTTCCGACAGCAGAGAACCCGGAGTAGGAAATGATTCGGAAGCTTGTATGGTTTGCTTGTCTCCCACTACATCTAGTAGAATGCCTTGGCGATCGCTTAACATCACTGCATGACGATCTGTTCCCGCAGCCTGTGATAAGGTTCGGAAGTAGGGAGCCGCTAAATTAATCAGATCACTATGTTGCTTTACTAAACGTTCAGTCTCCAAGCTAGATAGTTTCTCAGCTTGAAGAGCGCGGTTATCAGCCCCTTGTAAATGCGATCTTTCCCAAGCACGATAGATTTCTGAGCGCAACATCTCAGCACGAATTCCGCCTGTTGATGTGTATATAAGCCCTGCTTCTACTGCATTCTTTCCCTGAGGGGACATAGTTTTAACATCTCTTGATTAAGAAATATCACTGAGAACTTACGGAGAGTAAAAATCAATGGTTTAGGCAGAGTGTAGGGGAAGAAAAAGAAAGTTTTGGGAAAATGTCAAAGCCCTTCTCCACTCTTTTCACCACACTCTGTCAAGGCAAATAATTTTGGTGCGTAGATTTTATCATTTTTAGGTTGATATTATCAAATAATATCAATTTTTTTGCTCATGTCTCAACAGCTATAGAAATGCTGGTTGATGAATGAGAAATTTTCTAACACGCCGCCTAAGAAACAAAACCAAAGAGAGAAATATCAGTTTTTATCCCAAAATTTTGACATCAACCAAGTGGATGAATTTTTATTTTTTTGAATTAACATTTATTCATCTTTTTGATAGAGGGAGTTAATCAATCCACTTGTGAAGATGGTAATGACCTTAAGCGGTGAATGATTATGCCTAAAGCAAATCCAGTTGAACTCCAAAAACATTTGAAAGGTGTTGACTATCCTGCTAATAAGGAAGAATTGATTGAACACGCTAGAGAGCAAGGAGCCGATAAGCAGCTGCTTTCATTACTAGAACAATTGCCAGATGATGAAGAATATGAAAATCCAACCGACCTTAACAAAGCTATAGGTGAGATTCAGTAGTTTATTGAACTGGTGGGGAATAATCGCCTGATTTTCCACCAGTCTTACTTACCAAACTAATTGATTCAATTTGAATCGACTTTTCTAAAGCTTTTGCCATATCGTACAAAGTCAGCGCTGCCACAGAAACCGCAGTTAAAGCTTCCATTTCCACACCAGTTTCAGCTTTAGTTTTCACTGTGGCATAAATTTGATAACCGGGTAGTTGGGGATCTGGTGTTACTTCAACTGTAATTTTTTGTAAGGGTAAAGGATGACAAAGGGGAATTAAATTAGATGTCTGTTTGGCGGCCATAATCCCCGCTAACCTAGCAGTTCCCAAAACATCCCCTTTAGGAGCATTTCCGGCTTGAATGGCGGCAAAGGTGGCTGGCAGCATCCGCACCCTGGCTTTCGCTACAGCTTGGCGCACAGTAGGGATTTTGTCAGACACATCAACCATTTGCGCCTCTCCCTGATCATCGAGATGAGTTAAGTTAACAGAATTTGAAAAAATATCTTGCGTCATTTGAGAAAGATGTGTTATTATTAGATGCAGTCGGTTGAGGGTGTGTAGCTCAGTGGACTAGAGCACGTGGCTACGGACCACGGTGTCGGGGGTTCGAATCCCTCCTCGCCCGTTAATTACAATAAAATGCACAAGCTCTTTGTTTAGGGTTTGTGCATTTTGTTTTTAGGTGACAGGGAACAGGTGACAGGTGACAGTAATTAGGGAATAGGAGGCAAAAATTTCTCCTCTACCTAATGCTACCCAATGCCCTACACCCTGCTTTTCAAAGCATAAACATCTTCACCACGACCAAAGGCAAAGCGGAGGGAATTGGATAAATTTCGGCTGGACTGGGTGACGAAAATCAGAATTGCCAAGACACTTAAACCAGTCGCAAAACCAAACATACTGCGATAGCCGATTTGTTGGGCAACAGCACCCAAAATTGGGCCAGCTATAATCAGTCCAAAATCTAATCCCATTAAAGATACGCCAAATATCCGCCCTCGTTCATGGGGTAATGCCCTATCTGTCATCATTACTGAAATCATAGGAATGACTGTTCCAGAAGCAGCACCTTCTATAAATCCTCCCAGCAAGAAAGTTAAGGGGTTGTTTGCCTGCCAAATACAGATCATTGCCAAAGTATAAACCATTAAGCTGAAGGTGATAAATAAACCTCGCCCATATCGATCAGAAGCCCGACCAGTAAATACCCTGACACTAAAACTGGATATAGCCGCAGCTGTAAAAAATAATCCGGCATTTAAATTTACTCCTGTTGATTTGATGTACAACGCAATAAAGGTATGTACAGTACCTAAAGCTAAACCAAACAGTAAAAGTACAATAGCAGGTACACGCACACGGGGACTAATTAGTAATTGCCAAAATCGATCACCCGTGGAGTTTGTAGGTTGTTCTACAATAGATGGATTGGCAATTGGTAGGATGCATAATATACCCAAACTACCTAAAATAGCCGATGACAAAAATAATGGTGTGTAACCATATGCGGCTTGTAAATATCCACCTAAAGCTGGGCCAAGTGCTACACCGATAGGATTAACCAAACTCATATAACCGATGATTTCACCACGTCGGTGTTCTGGTGCTAAATCTCCTACCAAGGCGATGTAACCTGTGGCAAAGGCAGCTATACTGATACCGTGAAAGGCGCGAATTGCCATTAAAGGTAGAATTGATTTTACTACCAAATAACCAAGGGGTGCGATCGCAGCCACTGACATCCCAATCAGCAAGACAATCTTTCTCCCCCGACTATCTGCTAATGCACCAACTAGGGGACGAAATAGCAACATCCCAATAGCAAAGCTACCCATCACAATTCCAATTTGTTGCTTTGTCGCGCCAATAGACTCGATATATAAAGGTAAAGTGGGCAACAACGAAGCTAAACTTGACCAGAATAATAAACCCGCCGCAAACAATATCAGCAGGTTTCGCCGCAGATCAGCGTCAAAAGTATCAAAAGCTTTCACGGCAGATGCAATTTTAATGCTAAGTAATTTGTCTTTCTATTGTTACGTTACTTAACATTTTTTGCCACTACTTCCCGCACCCGATATATCGGCCTTCCTTGAGATTCATGATAAGTACGCATCAATAACTCTGCCAACAGACCGAAGCAAAATAACTGCACGCCTGTTACTAGTAATAAAACCGCCAAAATCAGCAAAGGGCGATTTCCAATCATTTCAGCCCAAACCAATTTCAGAAAAGTCAAGTAAATGCCGATTCCCAACCCAGAAACCATTGAAATTAAGCCCAAAAGCCCAAAAACGTGCATTGGCCGGGTGAGGAATTTTTTCATAAACAGAATAGTTAACAAATCCATCAACACCCGGAAAGTCCGTGAAATCCCATATTTACTTTTTCCAAACCGTCGCGCATGATGACGCACAGGCAATTCTGTAATTCTCGCCCCTTCGATATATGCCAAAGCCGGTAAAAAGCGGTGTAATTCCCCGTAAAGGTTCATATCTGCAACTAATTCGCTACGATAGGCTTTCAGAGAACAACCATAATCATGAATATAAACGCTTGTACTGCGACGAATTAACCAATTGGCAATTTTAGAAGGAAGCAACCGATTTACCGCCCCATCTTGGCGATTTTGCCGCCAACCACTGACCAAATCATAACCTTCATCCAGCTTTGCTAATAACATAGGGATATCAGCTGGGTCATTTTGCAAATCTGCATCTAAAGTCACAATCGCTTTTCCTGTGGCATAATTAAACCCAGCCGCCATAGCCGCAGTTTGTCCGTAGTTACGCCGCAAAATTACCGCTTTTAAATCAGAACGAATTTGGGCTTGTTCCTTGAGAAATTCCGCCGAACCATCGCTAGAACCATCATCTACACAGATGATTTCATAATTTAAATTACTAGCACTGAGAGTGGAAGCGATCGCCTCCAACAATAAAGGTAAACTTTCTACTTCATCTTTTATGGGTACAACTACGGATACATCTGGTAATGGGTGATTGGTAATTGGTAATGGGTGATTGGTAATTGGTAGTTGGTGATTAATCATTGCTAGTAGGTGATAGCTGATAGCTGATTTTACATTGTAGGGTGGGTTAGGACGCTAGTCCGTAACCCACCATCAACTCAAGGATAATGGTGGGTTACGCTGTCGCTAACCCACCCTACTTTGTTTTCTATGTGGTTCATAACTTTTCACAACTCTACCAGCACCGCGTAATTGTTGATAGTTAGGACGCTAGTCCGTAACCCACCATCAACTCAAGGATAATGGTGGGTTACGCTGTCGCTAACCCACCCTACTTTGTTTTCTATGCGGTTCATAACTTTTCACAACTCTACCAGCACCGCGTAATTGTTTATAATATGACTGACTAACTGTATCACCTTGTTCCGAAAGTTGATCAATTCCAATTCCGTTGCGTCCTTGTTCTTTTCCTGAACTGTGAATATAGCAACCATCACCCAAATACAAACCTACATGAGTTGCTTTTTGGGGAGTGCCAAAAAAGATTAAATCCCCTGGTTGTATTTCATTAATATCAACTGGTTGAGTAAAATCTTCTTGCTGATAAGCATCTCGCGGTAGCCACACACCCACAGATTTAAAAGCGGCTTGCATTAAACCAGAACAGTCATAATTTGGTGCTACAGTTCCACCCCAAAGGTAATAATTATCTTGTCGTTTTGCTGCTTGAGTAAAAGCGATAACTGCGGGTATGTGTTGTTGAATTTCTGCGGCTGAGATGAATTGGGGTTGATATATTGTTTCTGTTGGTTGGAGAAATTGCAAATCTTGAACAGATAACCATCCTGGATAGTTATCTTCACATAAAAGAACTTCTATAGCTGTATTTTGATGATTGGATGTGATTTTTAAATGTCGTCCTTTTGCGGCTTGGGTCGCTAAACGGACACATTCAGGAGAATCATAGATATTTAGGTCAATGTTACAGTGATATTCTGTTGTTGGGGAATGGGGAATTAGTACGTTTATTGACATGATTAATATTATCTGAATCAGGATATCCAGGATTTAAGGATGAACAGGATTATATAATCTATTATTCTGTTAATCTTTAAATCCTTATTCAGACATGATCACACAACCGCTGCACCTCTGAAAAATCAATATAGTATTGTCTATCTTCAGCTTTACTTTTATCAAGAGTTTTATTCGGGTTGCAAGCTTGATAAAACCTCATTAAATCAAGTGTCATGATAAATTACCTAAAATCAGCCTAATCATAGTTACCATCTCAGTAATTATACAGGTAATGATAGGATTAAGCGAGAAACGAGACTCCTGATAGCATAAGGACATTATTCACAAATGGTTTTTTTTAATAAAAACGAACAACTAGAACATCTCGGTAATGAAATTTTAGAGGCAACTTGGTCTAAATTTACAAGTTTAGCCCGTAACCAAATTGCTTTAACTTGGGTTGTTTATGATCCACCAGTGCTAGTAAATACAGGTGGTGCGTTGACTCCTGATGCTTTTTGGAATCATCCGGTGCGAGGATTTAGTTATCGTGGTGTAGAACGCACTTATCCCGCTAGTGTAGTCAAGTTGTTTTATTTAGTAGCAGTTCATGAATGGCTAGAAAAGGGAATGAGCAATACTTCCAAGGAATTGGAGCGAGCCTTGCGGGATATGATTGTGGACTCTAGTAATGATGCTACCAGTTTAATTGTCGATATTCTCAGCGGTACTACATCTGGAGCAGAGTTACCCCCTGGCCCTTTTGAAACTTGGAAATATCAGCGCCATATTATTAATCGCTATTATCAGTCTTTGGGGTGGGAAGAAATGGCGACTATTAACGTCTGTCAAAAAACTTGGGGTGATGGCCCCTATGGAAGAGAAAGGGCGTTTTATGGAGAGATGTTTGAAAATCGGAATATGCTGACTACCAATGCTACTGCCAGGTTATTGCATAGTATCGTGGGTGGGGTAGCGGTGTCGAGTGGGCGATCGCAATCCATGATGGCTTTACTCAAACGCAGTCTCAACCCTCTGGAGTTACCCCAAGATGTAGAAGAAGACCAAGTTACAGGCTTCTTAGGCAGTGGATTACCCCAAAATAGTCAAATCTGGTCAAAAGCAGGTTGGACAAGCACAGTCCGTCACGATGCCGCTTATATTGAATTACCAGATCAACGTCCTTATCTCTTAGTGGTATTTACAGAAGGGAAAACGCAAGCCAAAAGCCGGGAAATTTTACCTTTTGTTTCCGGAAAAATTGCGGCAGCGGTTAGCAATTTATAAACATGATATGAATGGTGCGTTAACGGCATTTAACGCACTCTACTTCCTACTCAACCGGGCAAATCTAAAGCAATCAACAAAGCCTGTGCCAAATGCGCCATTACCACTTCAGAAAGTACCCCTCTTAAACGCAAAAAGCGGGTTTTAGACAACACCCGCACCTGATCTGCCATTGCGATTGAGTCTTTCCTCAGTCCGCCATCTGGTGCTAAAATTAAAACTTGGGTAGGGTAAACTCGCTTCCCGTCTTGATAGGTGGTACAAGGTACTGCTAAAACCACAGGGCTAGATAGATTAATCACGTCACGACTGACAATAATTACGGGGCGAGTTCCTCCCTGTTCCGAACCTTCTGTCATTTCTAGACGCGCATCATACACTTCACCCCTTTTCATCTTGGAGATTCCCCTAGCTGCAACGCCTCCCACTGAGCCGGCGCAAATTCAGCCTCCATTTTTAATACTTCGGTCTGATAATCTGGGTCTTTTGCCATTTCTGCCAAAGCAGCATCAATTTCGGCTCTCTTTTGGGCTGCTAATTCCCGCTTCAAAGCCTGCACCACAAAATCATTCCTACTTTTGGCTTTTCCCTCTAGCACTGCTTTATCTGTAGCTTCTAGCAGTTCTTTCGGGATTGTTAACGTCGTGCGAATTGTTTCTGCTTTCATGGCGCGTTCTAGGCTGTGATGTCTGAAGTGATGCTTTATATGATATCGTTTTGAGCATCAATTAGTAAGTGCAAGTTGATCATAAATAATTTCCACATTTAGACATCAGTTAGACCTCAGTAATTAAAGCGGAATTCAGCAATCAATAGAGGCGTGGTTACTCCGTATCAATACTATTTTTTTACCCATGCCATCTCCATCAGACTCAACCTTTTCCTAGTCATTGTCAACCCCAGTTTTTTAAATCTATGAGACTGATTTATTTTGGATTTTTTCTATCAATAACTTTCCTAGATTTATCCCTCTTTTTTCAATGAGATTTTCTGTAATTACCGCAATTTTATACGTTAAAATAGTTGTGATTATAAAACACATAACTAATAAGATATCTCCTGGTAAAAAAGACTTACAATAACCGTATATCGTTCTAGATAAATCCCAGGCGAATAAGAAATGGAATATGTAAACAGAAAAAGATACTCTGCCTAAATTCATCAGAGTTTGACGATTGAGAAAATTTTTTTTTGAAGAGAAATCATATAAAAAAATAAAAGATAATCCCGATATAAATGGTATAAGAGCGTCTCGATAGGGAATATGAAATTTAAACATTAACATCATGGAAATAGCAGTTAAGAAAATAAAAAGAATAATATCAAGCTGATAAGTGAAGGATTTTAATATTTGATTTTTATCTAAAAAAAATAAACTTATACCTAACAAGAATACAGGTAATTGATTAATAATACTAAAATAAATAAAGCCACCATTCGTAGGTTCAACCCCAATGACATATTGAACTATAATATTTATGAATAGCATTATCAACGGTAAAATTAGATATAAAATACTTTTGTCTCGTTGTATTTTCCTATATAATGTATATACAAAAGGGAAAATCATATAAAACAACATTTCAGTACCGATAGACCAACCGCCAGGAACTATATTGTTATTTGCAGGCGGGTAAAGTCCATGCACAAATAACAAATTGGTAGCAATATTAATAAAATTGTATTTTCCGTCAATTGTAAAAATTCCCGAATCAATATATATGTTTACACCACTCCGTAACATATAAATAAATATTGCTATGTAATACAGAGGTGCTATTCTAAAATATCTACGAATAGCATAATTTAGCAATTTCAAGTATTCTCCTTGATGTCTTTCCATAGAAAGACACAAAGTATAAGCAGAAATAATAAAAAACAACTGCACACCCATTTGTCCATACTTTGAAAAGTATAGTAATGGTGATGATACTCCATTCACACTGTCGTTTGTATGAACCAAAATAACTAATAGGACAGCAATTCCTCTTAAAGCATCAATATGTTTGAGTTTCATGAGATTGAATAATTTCCTATTACAGTAGTAAGCTCTTAAAAATTAGGATTTAATCATCATCGCTAATAGCTTTTGTCTCACCGAGAGCTTAAGAGCTAGATGGCAAATAATTTAATTTATCAGAAAATGGTATGTATCTTCCAAATTGTGATTAAAATTGTGTAGAAATAGTTTTTTTGTACGGATAAGTAGGAAAATTGTTTTCTAGCTCATATCTCAGTAAACACATAACCCTTAGCTAGTTGTCATCTTGTCACCATTGACAAAAGTCTTTCTGTATTGAGTTATATTATTTACCTCGCCGTTATAAGGTTGAATTTACCAAGCCGTTCCCCAGCAACTTATGAAAACACCCATAGCATTGTCAACTCGTCTGGATACTTATTACCAGCAAATCAAGACAATTATCATAGCTCGTCAAAATCCCATTACTGGTTTGCTCCCTGCGAGTACAGCAATTACCGCTCATGGTGATTATACCGATGCTTGGGTAAGAGATAACGTCTACAGCATTTTAGCAGTTTGGGGTTTAGCTCTTGCATATCGTAAACTAGACCACGACGAGGGGCGCACCTACGAACTTCAGCACAGTGTTGTCAAGCTAATGCGGGGCTTGCTGTTTGCCATGATGCGACAAGCACAAAAAGTAGAAACATTTAAGCATACTCAATCTTTATTAGATGGACTGCACGCTAAATACAATACAGCCACTGGTGACATTGTAGTTGGTGATGACGAATGGGGACATTTGCAACTTGATGCAACATCAATATTTTTACTGATGTTGGCGCAAATGACTGCTGGGGGATTATCAATTATTTATACACTTGATGAAGTTAACTTTGTCCAGAATTTAGTTTATTATATTGGCCGAGCTTACCGCACTCCAGACTTTGGCATTTGGGAAAGAGGAAATAAAATTAATCATGGTAGTGCTGAATTAAATGCTAGTTCCGTAGGAATGGCTAAAGCAGCTTTAGAAGCTATCAACGGACTCAATCTTTTTGGTATACATGGAAGTCAAACTTCAGTAATTCATGTACTACCCGATGAAATTGCTAGAGCCAGAATTACCTTAGAATCTTTATTACCAAGAGAATCAGGTTCCAAAGAAGTTGATGCAGCACTTTTAAGTATTATTAGTTATCCCGCTTTTGCAGTGGAAGATGTGCAATTGCGAGAACGGACTTTTAATAAAATTATCACCAAACTCGCAGGTAAATACGGTTGTAAACGCTTTTTGCGGGATGGACATCAAACCGTTTTAGAAGACACTCAACGCTTACATTATGAACCTGGGGAATTAAAGCAATTTGAAGATATTGAATGTGAATGGCCGTTATTTTTCACATATTTAGTTCTTGATGGTATATTTCGCGGAGAACAAGAACAAGTTAAAAAATATCAACAACTATTAGAATCATTACTTGTAGAAAGTGAAGGACAACGGTTATTACCTGAACTTTATTATGTCCCTGCTGAAAACGTCGAAGCCGAAAAATTAGCACCACAAACTCAACCCCGTTTACCTAATGAAAATATCCCTTTAGTTTGGGCGCAAAGTTTATACTTACTTGGTCAAATGTTGAGTGAAGGATTAATAGCAATTGGCGAAATTGACCCTTTAGGTAGAAATTTGTGTATCAACAAAAAACGCGAAGCATTAATACAAATTGCTTTATTAGCAGAAGACGAAGAATTACAAGCCAAGCTAGCAGTTCACGGAATTGAAACCCAAACTCCTACCCAAGTTGAACCAATTCAAGTGAGAAAATCTGGGGATCTTTCCCACATTTATACACAAATTGGGCGGAATGATAAACTCGGTTTAACTGGTCGTCCGATAAGACGTTTGCGGAGTTTGACGACATCAAGAATTTTTAGGATTTGCGGTGAAACAGTCGTATTTTTACCATCTTTTCTAGATTCTCAGCAGTTTTATTTAACTCTTGATTACCACTTTTTGGTAGATCAACTGAGAAGTGAATTAGCTTATATCCAAAAATATTGGAGTGATTTAGGTCGTCCGACGCTAACTTTAATGTTAACTCACACCATGTTAGAAATCGGTTCCGAAGCATTATTAGAATTAATGCAAGAACTAAAAGATGGTGTTTGTAACGGTGTCCAGGTAAAATTAGGGCGAATAAATCAGTTGATGCTGACAGCAGGAATGCAAACAATTGATTTTCTTCCCAATGCGGAATTTTCCCAATTACCATTAAAAAATGCCGGGATACGTTGCTATTATCTAGCTTATAATCCGGCAAAAAATTGGCGGTTAGGACATACCCAAGAATTCCAAATGGAATGTGAAACTAACCTGAATTCATTGTTGCTGCATTTGCGTTCATCAGAAAATATTTATGAGCAAATTGAGTTATTGCAAACTTTAAAACGTTTACAGAGTTTAGAATTTGATACAGGATATGGTGGCCCCGGAAGACCTGTAACAGTAGCAGATTTACTGGATGAAGTTTACACCAAAGCCGGAGATTTAGGTATTTGGGCAGTGGTGCGTCGCGCTGCGGGTTTGCGCCGAATGGTGGATATTGGCTTATCTGATGCAGTCACAAGTATAGTGGTACGAGGTAAGCAAATTGCTGTGGGTAGGGCTTACAGTGAGGCTTCTCTGATGGTTGTACCCATGTCTCACCATGAAATTGCGGAAAAAATTAATAACTTCTGTCGTGAGGATATCCGCGATCGCGTTTTGACCCAAGAGATTTTGATTTATTTGGGTATATTAATCAAATCAGAACCAGAATTATTTCAAGGACTGCTAACCCTAAGAGTCGGTTATCTGATTCTATTAATTACCAGCGAACTAGCTCAAGAATTGCACGTCACTCAAGATGAAGCCTACGATTACTTAATGCAACTTTCGCCATTTGAAGTAAAAATCCGCTTGTATAAAGTATTAACTGGTTATAGTGGCGTTAGTGGTTTATTACGTCAACAAGAATCACTTCACGTCAAACAAAAAGAAAGTGATATCGCTTGGGTAGTTTTACCAGCAATTAGCGAAGAAATTGCCATTAATTCCGAAAACTGGCGCAGATTTCGCCAAGCCGAAGGCGCACTCAACCGCGTTCCTAAAGACTTTTTTAAACAAGTTTGGCTATTAATGCAACATTGTAAAGGTCTAGTAATTGGCGATAAATTAGAACGACGCAATCGTTTAGATAGTGAAGTAATGCTTTCAGAAATGACATCAGGAGAAAGAAATTTTGCTTTGCTAGTTGAACATTTATTGAATAAAATTGAAGCCCCAGAATATCGCCAAGTTAATGTAGAAGCATTGATGGAATTAGCCGCAATCGTCGCTAATAACCCCAGCTTACAAATTGAAGAATATATAGTTTTAGATGTGTTAGTCGGTCACGCAGTGCGGTTAGCATGGCTAGAAAATCATCCCCATCGCAGTAATCATTATGATGAAGATAAAGGTTTAGCATGGCCACATTTTTACAACACTTCTCCTCAAGATTGCGCTAATTATATTTTGAAGGCGTTTAGGTTCTTGATAGAGTTTGGTGAAGATGCTTAAACGCAGAGGAACACAGAGGTAAGCGCGGAGGAACGCAGAGAATGCAAGAGAATGAGTTAAGTGGGTTGATTATTGGTTGTGCGATGAGGGTACATACTGCGTTGGGACCTGGGTTGTTAGAGTCAGCCTATGAGGAATGTTTAGACTATGAACTCAAAAAAGCCAATCTCAATATTGGTAGACAAATTCCTGTCCCCTTGATTTACGAAAATGTAAAATTAGATTGTGCTTATCGGTTAGATTTACTAGTCGAAAACAAAATCATAGTAGAAGTTAAAGCCTTGGAATCCTTAAACCCAATCCACTCCGTTCAACTTCTCACTTATCTCAAACTAGCCAAATGTAAACTCGGACTCCTCATCAACTTTAACGTCCTTCACCTCAAAGATGGCATCAAACGAGTAGCTAACAACCTCTAACTCCCCGTACCTCCGCGTTAACCTCCGCGTTCCTCTGCGTTAAAAAAACTTATTTCACAGAAACAGCATCAACATCAACAGTATTATCTGTAGATGTAGACTCATTAACACTAGTTTCTACATCACCTTTTTTCGCTTTCCAGCCATCAATAACTAATCCAGAAACTTCAGAAACTAGTAAAGTCAAAAGCAAAACATCATCAATTTGTCCAATAACAGGTATAAAATCGGGAGCAATATCTATGGGGCTGAGAAGATACGCTATTGTACCCAGAATTACCCACCAACGGTATTTGGGATTACGAAGTGTGTTCCGATACCATGTGTAAAGCGATTGAATTGAGAAGTTCATATTTTTAACCTCCAGTTATTTTTATTTTGGCAAATTCTCTTCTAAACTCCCGGTGGGAATAACCGCCCTAGTGTGTATAGAAGATGGTAGTAGTAAGGAGTTATTTACTACTTATCTAGCGATAAAGTGGCTGAGTGTGGTAATGGTGCATTAATCTCTAGAATTAAAATGCTCTAGCATTGTTGCTCTAGTAATGGAGGGAGGAAACCTACACAGTGGATATTTTAGATTTGTTTAAGAAGGGCGGCCCAGCAATGTGGCCTCTACTGGTGCTGTCTGTCCTATCGTTAAGTGTCATTTTCGAGCGTCTGTGGTTCTGGTTGCGGATTTTGACACAGGAAAAGGAAATAGTTGAGCGCGTTCTTGATGCTGCTGCGGAGAATTGGGAAATAGCTACAGAAATTGCCCAAAAAGCAGTAGATCAGCCGATTGGACGTTTTCTCTATGCACCGCTACGTTTACAAAAAGGTGATGCGGAAACCTTTCGATTGGCGCTAGAGTCAACAGCCGCAGAAGAAATAGCAGGTATGCGGAGGGGAGAAAAACTTTTAGAATCTGTGATTGCTCTCTCCCCGCTATTAGGATTGTTGGGTACAGTTTTAGGTTTGATTCACTCTTTGCGCTCAATTCGCATTGGCGATTTGGGTACTGAATCGACGGCTGGCGTAACTACGGGGATTGGGGAATCCCTGATTAGTACCGCTGCCGGCTTAATCGTTGCGATCGCTACTTTGGTATTTTATCGCCTGTTTCAGGGTTTTGTTGTTAACCAAGTCAAAGTTTTTAATAAAGCTGGGAATGATTTAGAGTTACTCTATCGTCAGTTTCCCCCTGATCCTCATCAAAGTACATCAGGAATTGTACGGGAATCTGCACGGGAACGCTTTAATCCACCCCGCAAGCGAGGTAAAAACAAGTTTACAGAAACCCCCGAAACCCCTCCAGAGGAAACACCCCAAAGTTCTCACCCTAACTCGTCACCAGAGCTAGAAAATGAAAGTTAACCTGCATACTCCCGTTGAAGAAGTCCAAATTCAAATTATCCCTTTAATTGATGTCGTTTTTTGTATTCTGACATTCTTTTTGTTAGCGGCCTTGCAATTTACTCGTCAACAAGCAATTAATGTTGATTTACCCAAAGCCAGCACTGGTACAACTTCTGCTGCTAGTTCACAGAAGAGTAGTAATATCTTACCTGTGACTATTGATGCTGTTGGTCAAACTTACATTGAAAAAGATCCTGTCAGACGGGAGGAATTAGAAGCAAGATTAAAGCAATATGTCCAAGCAAATCCTAATGGCATCTTGGTGCTGAATGCATCGCGTACAGCAACTTATAACGATGTCATCCAAACATTAGATTTGCTGCGGCAAGTGGGAGGTAATCGTGTGTCTTTGGGAATTATTCCTGGGCCATCGCAACCACTCACCAACTCACCAATTACCCCGATGATGCCAATACCTAACACGGTACCAATTCCAGGCAGTGATGCTCAAGGCAATTTTAACCCTTCTCTGCCCCTAGCCCCAAATCAATTGCCTGCTACTGGGGAAGGTATCAATCCTGGTGTTTCGCCTATAGTTCCCAACAACAGCGTCCCTCAAGTGCCTGTAGCACCGGGAAACAGCAATTCTACACCTAAAAGGTGACACAATTTCTGTAAACGTTTGTATGTTAAAATCCCCCAAACCCTCTTTAATAGTATGGGCTAGGGGGAATTTTATTTTTTAGAAATATCAAGAAAAATTGGATAAACCTAAAGATATCTAAAATAAAATCCAGTTGGAGTCAGAACTGCTGCTAATTTATAAATAATTGGTTAAGCTACACAGATTTTTCTATCAATAAACCAAGTAATTTATCGCCATCACCATTTACGTTTCAAGGGTTGCGGCAATGAATATTGTGACACTGTTAATTGTTTGGATAGTCACTTCTATCAGCTTGTGGATTATTAGCAAATTGCCTTTTGGGGTTGAAATTGATACTCCAGGAAAAGCCGTCTTTTCCGCTGCAATTCTTGGTATTATTACAGCATTAGTTAGACCAATTCTAGGTGCTGTATTCATTATCCCAAATTTTGCCACATTTGACTTATTATCTGGTATCTTCACATTTATGATTGCTGTGGCTTGTTTTAGTATAGCTGCATGGTTAGTGGAGGGTTTTCGCTTACGTTATGGTGTTTGGAGTGCTGTTTTAGGAGCTTTTGCTCTGACTGTTATTAACAGCGTACTTTACAAATTACTGGGTGTGTAAATAATTCGTAATTCGTAATTGCTAATTCGTAATTTAGAATTTACTACATTGTAAATTTTCTTAGTTGTAAACAAGGTTGGTTTGCATTGGCTATTTTATGATTGGCAACCTTTAATTACGTATCCCTAGCGGGACTGTAAGCACTATTACGAATTACGAATTACGAATTACGAATTACGAATTATTCGTTGTTACTAGGAGGGGCAACTGAGGTGGTAGATTTTTGTTGACGCTGATCACGTTTTTTCCGATCAGCGGTGAGTATATCTGCCATCACTATCAGTGCTTGTGCCATCTTGTCTAGGTTAGAGCGGTATAATTCTAAATCTTTGCTAAGTTTATCTTCTGATAAATGCAAACCATTAGCGATCGCTTTGAGTGCCTCATTGCGTTGCTTGTCATCTTTGACTAGTTCGGGATCTGCTAGTTCCAGCAATGAGAATAAACCAACAGCAAACAAGCGACTGTATTTAAAATTAGGATTTTGAGCTATTGCTTGCAGTTGTGCTTGCAAATCGCCATCTACATCCAAGTGAGTGGTTTGACTCAACCAAGCAATTAAGTCTTTAGCTGGTAAACTCTGAGCGACAGCTTGCAATCTGGCTGCATCCTGTCGATAAAGTTGTGGATCTTGCTCTACAGACTGAGATAAGGCACTAAAAATCGATTCTTGATCCCGTTCGGGTTGATAGCCTTGCATGAAGCGGTCAAAAGTTGTGACGACGCCCAAGGCATAAATTGAATTGTAGCTAAAATCGACATTGACCGACAGCAGATGCATTTCCACCATCAACTCTTCCACTACCCGGCGGTAAATAGTGTTGATTGGACGGGTATGAAGACTGTAGAAAGTTCGCTTTGTATCAGAGACAGTACGGACGTTATTCACAGAGAAAATGTTAAGGGCGACGTGTTCTTATTTTCTAGCTTAAAGGCTTCTTTGCCAAGTTATACAATTTTGGATTTTAGATTTTGCGGAAAGTTGCGTGGGCGGCTATGCCGACTTGAGCAAACTTTCCAAGACGGATTTTTGATTCTCAAAGACTTACTGCATCAGCTTTGCAGTTTTCTCTGTCACTATCATTTTTATTTCTGGGGATCAAGCAGAATTATGAAGGCAGAGGTGGGGGTTTAAGTCCCGCTATTGCAAAACTGAATTACGAATTACGAATTACGAATTACGAATTATTTTTTGTCTTACTCTTGCTGATCAAACTAACTCAGATTTATAATCATTTTTGATCTACGGATATTTTATGAGCTTGTCCCCACAATTAATCACTTTGGGTCAGTACCTGGCTGGTGAATTTGACAATCAGGAACAGGCTATGGCAGAACCTGTTTGGTATGTTCACCTGCGTTTATGGCAACGACCAATTAATCTTTTCTCAGAAGACAGTATCACCCTATTTGCTGAACAAGCGAATACTGTCAACCTAGACAAACCTTACCGCCAAAGAATCATGCGGTTAAGACAGGAGTCTGAGTTTCTACAAGTGCAATACTATATGCCTAAAGATCCAAATGCCCTCCGAGGCGCAGGTAGTAACCCCGCTTTACTGAATCAGTTGACATCAGAGCAGTTAGATTTACTACCAGGCTGTATTTTGTCAGTGACTCAGGAAACCCTAGCCCCTAATCTTTATCGGTTTACTGCTTCTGCACCTCCAGCAAGTATTTGCAGTTTTACTTATCTTGGCAACAGGATACAAGTTTCTTTGGGTTTTGAGGCTACTGAAACCAAATTTCTCAGCTACGACAAAGGAATTGATTCCGAGACTGGAAAAGCCACATGGGGAGCAACAGTCGGTCCTTATCGCTACACGAAGATTCATTGAAGATCCACTCTTTACGTCAAGTCGATTCATCTGCCAATGATTGGACAAATTGAGCAGATGCGGAATTTAAACCAGACGTGGGGCTTGTCTGGTGAGTATTTTGATGTCCTGGCTCGAAAAGATGATGATCGTTGCTGACTAAGCTGGGGAACAGGGTTTCTAAAGCTTCTGCTTCAGTTTCAAAGATTTCAAAAACTGTGTCCATCATTGTCACCTCAAAAACAAGTTTGGCATCTGGGTGGACATTGCAAATGCGGAAACTGCCCTTAACTTTATCAGCATCACGCATCCCAGCGACCAAAGCAGTGAGACCAGAACTATCAATAAAATCTACTTGTTCCAGGTTCACAACTACATGACGACTGATTTTGGAAATACATTCCTGTAATTTCAGACGAAATTGCCAAGCAGTTGTGATGTCTAAGCGATCTGTAGGTTTCAAAACAATTACAGTACTGCCGTCTTGGGTTGTATAGGCTTTTTGGTCTATATTCACTGTACTTCTCCGTGATATGGGCTGAATATCAACTACTTTTGTATATAGACTTAAAATTAGTGAGCCAAAAAACTTGCTGTTCTTTTCATCTTTAAATTTCACCTTCATTGGGATAGTTCTTAGATTTTTAGTAAGTTAGTTGGCTCACCAGACACAGAATCATCCTCAGATGAAATTGGAGATGAGCAAGCTACAGCTAAAAACACGACATTTTTGGGAAATGTCCGTATTTAGTAGTTTAACGCACATACCTTAAGTATGACTTGGTGTCCAGTTGATCCAATCTTGAGGCTTGAGAAAAGTTTCATACAACTCAGCTTCGGGCGAATTGGGTTCTGGTTTGTAGCCGTATTCCCAACGCACTAAAGGTGGTAGGGACATGAGAATGGATTCTGTGCGTCCGTTGGTTTGGAGTCCAAAAATTGTCCCCCGGTCGTAAACCAAGTTAAATTCTACATATCTGCCGCGACGGTATAGTTGAAAATTCCGTTGGCGATCGCCATATTCTATCCCATGTCGTCTTTGCACAATTGGTACATAGGCTGGTAAAAAGGCTCGACCACAGTCTTGCACCAATGCAAATAATTCTTCCCAAGTCCGTGGTGGTAGTTTTCCTACCTCATTACTATAAATAGCTGCTGCCCCATTGGGGTCGGGTCCGCGATATATAGCCCCTTGACCATCTTGGTAATCCAAAAACAAACCGCCCACACCGCGTGTTTCATCTCGATGTTTGAGATAGAAATATTCATCACACCAACGCTTAAACACCGGATAATATTCTGGGTGATGTTGATCGCAAGCCTGTTTGAGAGTTTGATGGAAATGGGCTGCATCTTCAGCAAAGGGATAATAAGGTGTCAAATCAGCGCCACCACCAAACCACCATACTGGGCCTGCTTCAAAATAGCGGTAATTTAAATGGACTGTGGGTACGTAAGGATTACGGGGATGTAACACCAGTGAAGTTCCTGTGGCATAAAAGCCGTGTCCTTCTGCTTCAGGGCGTTGAGCTAAAATTGACGGTGGCAGATGGGAACCCCAAACTTCAGAAAAATTTACACCAGCTTGTTCAAAGATAGCCCCATCACGCAGTACACGCGATCGCCCGCCACCCCCTTCTGGACGCTGCCAACTGTCTTCTTGAAACTTACCAACACCATCCAGTTCCTCTAAACCTTGAGTAATTTCGGCTTGTAAATTTTGCATAAACTGACTGACTCTAGCCTGAGCGTCAGATGCTGGAAGAAAGTGGGATGATTCTGCTGCTAGAGTGGGTGTTTGCGAGTTGGTCAACATAGATTCCCGAACCTAAAATTACAATTTCTGTGAAAGCTACAAATTTTCATTTTCAAAATTTGTCGGCAATCAGAGCCACCAAAGCTCAAGAATGCCAAAACTGCTTTTTCCTAGTTGTCAAGCTTTTACACCATTGATGGGCATGACTAGAGCTATTGTCCCTCAAATGCGTATAGGCTTGTATATTAACCAAGTTTTTTTTCGACTTTTTGCTTGGAACATTCTGGTACGAATACCAGACTCTGACCAATTAGTCTACAAAGTAGTTTGTTTGTTGTCTGGCATCTGTGGCAAATAGATGAAAGGCTCAAGCAAAAAGCTACTGCCGAAAATGCCAAAGTTACCAGATACTGTGTAGGTTTGCTCCTAGAGGAGGATGAGAAAAGTGCAAAGTTGGTTGTCAAAATTCAGCCACCGCAAACGTCTTCGATTTTGCGCTGCTCTGGTGCGGACGTATCGAGAGATCAGTTCTGCTTCTGTAGATGAACTGTGGCAACAAGTAGTTGACTTCACAGATGTTTCTTGGCATCCACTACTCAAAAGTACCAACGTACCATTAGGACTAGTCCCCAAACCTGGATTGATTTTCCAGGCTTTCACACGCTTTTCGCCGATTCCCATCCAGATTTTTGTAGAATGCGTCAATCCCAAAAAAATGCTGAGTATCCGCATTTTGGCAATTCCCGGAATTGAGGAACGGGTGACATACCAAGTGGAGTCAACTGTTTGTGGAAGTTATTTATCTTATTCTGTGACATTACGCGGTTGGTTATCACCTCTAATTTGGTCGTTCTCTCGTCCTTATGCAGATCGGGTAGCACGTTCCTTGGTTGAAGCTGTAGAAAAGGCAGCATTACCAACAGTATCAGGCAAGAAAAAATCTTTGGATAATAGTTGTTTTGATTTTTAAGTCGGGTGACAGGTGACAGAAAGCAGGGGAAAATTAATAAACCAATGACTAATGACCCAAGAAAGTTAAGATGCAAGTAGGTAAAAATGACAATTTTTTAAATTTTATTAAGGCGGCAAGGGTATACACGCTATGTATGATGTTTTAGATGCTCACTCAGTCCTAGAAGTCTTGCGACCAGTTGAAGATCCAGAGCTTCGCAAAAGCCTGGTAGAACTGAATATGATTCGCAACGTCAAAATTGACGCTGGCAAGGTTAGCTTTACTTTGGTGTTGACAACTCCCGCCTGTCCCTTACGGGAATTTATTGTTGAAGATTGTAAAAAAGCGGTATACAAGCTCCCAGGTGTGATAGATATCAGTGTAGAAGTGACAGCAGAAACACCACAACAAAAAAGCTTACCTGACCGTAATGGTGTTCCGGGCGTAAAAAATATTATTGCTGTTTCTAGCGGTAAAGGCGGCGTTGGTAAAAGCACAGTGGCGGTAAATGTTGCCGTGGCTCTAGCACAAACAGGAGCTAAAGTCGGCTTGTTAGATGCGGATATTTACGGGCCTAATGACCCTACCATGCTGGGTTTGGCTGATGCCAAAATTGCTGTTCGCTCCACAGAAACAGGTGAAATCCTGGAACCTGCTTTTAATCATGGTGTTAAATTAGTCTCAATGGGCTTTTTAATTGACCGAGATCAGCCTGTGATTTGGCGTGGACCAATGCTCAATGGCATAATTCGCCAATTTCTCTATCAGGTGGAATGGGGAGAACTGGACTATTTAATTGTGGATATGCCACCAGGAACAGGAGATGCTCAGTTAACTTTAACCCAAGCAGTACCGATAGCTGGGGCAGTGATTGTCACCACACCGCAAACAGTAGCGCTATTGGATTCGCGGAAGGGGTTGCGGATGTTCCAGCAGTTGAATATCCCGGTATTGGGAATTGTGGAAAATATGAGCTATTTTATTCCCCCAGATCAACCGGATAAGCAATATGATATTTTCGGTTCCGGAGGTGGCTCAAAAACTGCCGCAGAATTAGGAGTACCACTGTTGGGATGTGTACCTTTAGAAATTTCTACTAGAATTGGCGGTGATCATGGTGTGCCAATAGTTGTTGCTCAACCAGATTCAGCTTCGGCTATTGCCCTGAAAGCGATCGCTTTAACTATCGCCGGTAAAGTATCAGTGGCTGCTCTAACATAAGGCAGCTATGCTGAAGGCAAAAGGCAGAAGGCAGAAGGCAGAAGGCAGGTAAGTCTTACTTTTCTCTTCCCCGCGTCTCCCTATCTCCGCGTCCCCGTGTCTCCCTATTATCTCCCTATCTCCGCGTCCCCAATCCCCGTTTAACGCTCAAGTTTCTCCTCGCACAATGTTATTAAAACCTTCACTCCCCAAAATCCGCTGGCAATATTGGGTTAAACCCTGGCAGCAAGTAGATTGGCTATTGTTTTGTTTACCTGTAGCCCTGAGTATGTTTGGCGGTCTGATGATTCTGAGTACAGAACTGAAGCAGCCAGTAACTGACTGGTGGTGGCACTGGCTTGTAGCTGGGATTGGCTCAATCATAGCTTTGTTTTTGGCTCGTTGCCGCTACGAAAACCTGATTCAGTGGCACTGGATAACTTACGCGCTGACTAATTTTAGTTTGATAATTGTGATGATCGCTGGTACTAGTGCCAAAGGCGCACAGCGATGGATTAGCATTGGTGGCTTCAATGTCCAACCCTCAGAATTTGCCAAAATAGGGATGATTATCACCCTAGCAGCTTTACTGCACAGACGTACAGCTTCTACCCTTGACAGTGTGTTCCGTGTCTTGGCAATCTCTGCTATTCCTTGGGCATTAATATTTTTACAACCAGATTTGGCTACATCTCTAGTATTTGGGGCGATAGTTCTAGGAATGCTTTATTGGGCAAATGCCAATCCGGGTTGGTTAATCCTGATGATTTCCCCGGTGGTGTCGGCAATTCTGTTTAGTATATCCTGGCCTTTGTCAAGTCCGATAGTGTTGCTTAAAGAACTATCTTTTAGCCCTTTGGGTTTAGCGTGGGCAGGTGCTATGGGGATTGTGGGATGGCAGACTTTACCCTGGCGGAGATTTAATGTTGGTGCTATTGCTGCTTTTAGTCTCAATATGTTGGGGGGTGAATTAGGAGTTTTCGCTTGGAATCACGTATTAAAAGAATATCAAAAAGACAGGCTGAGTGTATTTATTAATCCTGAACATGATCCCCTTGGTGCGGGTTATCACTTAATTCAATCTCGTATTGCCATTGGTGCCGGAGAAGTTTGGGGATGGGGTTTGTTCAAAGGTCCGATGACTCAACTCAATTTTGTACCTGAGCAGCACACAGATTTTATTTTCTCTGCCGTTGGTGAAGAATTCGGTTTTGTTGGTTGTTTAATAGTATTATTTGTCTTCTGCTTGATTTGCTTCCGTCTACTACACGTAGCTCAAACCGCCAAAGATAATTTTGGTTCGTTGTTGGCTATCGGTGTTTTATCGATGATTGTGTTTCAACTAATTGTGAATGTGGGCATGACTGTTGGTTTAGCACCTGTAGCTGGTATACCCTTACCTTGGATGAGTTATGGTCGTTCTGCGATGCTGACCAACTTCATCTCTTTAGGAATAGTAGAATCTGTAGCCAATTTCCGCCAACGTCAAAAATATTATTAAATTAGGTGGCAGGTGACTAGGGAGATGGGGAGACGCGGGGACGCTCAAGATGGGGAGAGTATTTATCTTTATTCGTCCAGCACCCAGCAAGAAAGCCCCCAGCAAGAAAGCCGATTTATTCCCTATTCCCTCTGACAACTGACAAACAATTAATATTAAGGTATTAACAGAGAATAAACCGAGGGTAAAAACATGATTCTTCCTGGAGCAACTGTTCGCGTCAAAAATCCCGCAGACACCTATTATCGCTATGAAGGACTTGTGCAACGGGTCAGTGATGGCAAGGTAGCTGTACTTTTTGAAGGTGGTAATTGGGATAAATTAATTACCTTTCGCTTGCCAGAATTAGAACCTGTAGATACTACAGCCAAGAAAAAAGGAAAATAGCTAATAGCTAATAGGTAATGGGTGATGGGTGATAGGTAATTAGATGATAATTCTCAACTGTTGACTCAGCGCTCGTTACTCGGCACTCGTTACTCAGCACTCCCATGCGTCTACCTTTACCACAGTTTGCTACAGGCGATCGCCATCCTCACCACATTGGGGAGGTGATCGAAACCGCGACTACTGAATTTTTGGCACAGTGTTTAGAACCGGAAGACTTGAGTTTTCCGCCTATGCCACCTTTTGGTAGTTGGGTTTGTGCTGTGGATGAAGAATCTGGCAATCAAGTCTATGCTGTGGTGTATCATGCCACAACTATGCCTATAGATTCTGTACACAGAGCCAGGGCGTTGGGGTTGTCCTTGCAAACTTTGCGCGAGGAACAACCCCAGATATTTGCTATGCTCAGAACTGAATTTCGGGCTGCGATTGTTGGATTTGAGCAGCAGTCTCAAAATCTAAGTTATAACCAAGGAATATATCAGTATCTCCCCCCCCGTCCACCTCAGATTCATCAAGCTGTTTATCGGTGTCAACCAGAAGCAATTGTCAAGTTCACTGAAAAACTAGATTTTTTGCGGACATTACTTTTGATTAACGGTGCGCCGGTAGAATCTTTGGCCGCGTCTGCCATTCGTGAAGTTTACCAGTTACGCAAAGCTGATCGAGAATGGTTGATTAAAGCTGGACGACACCTGAGTGTGCTGCTAAAAGACGATTATGATCGCTTACGGTTTATTTTGAGTCAAATCCACCCGTAGGCTGTTAGTTCCTAAACAATTGCCTGGTTAGTGTTAAGTTAAGTTTTTTTAATATTTATTCAGGGGAGCTTTTGAAAGTTATATAAATCAGGCGATAGTTCTTCCGATTATCGCAGCTGCACCGTTGCCCATTTCAGTCCTACCTATGGAACTCTTATTACAAGTGCTGGCTTCGGAACCAACCTCCCAAGTTCTTGGTAAGGAACCCATTGTTCCCTTTGCTATTTTATTGGTGGTTATCTTAGTTATACCTATCCTTTTTGATCGGCTAAGATTGCCAGGATTAGTGGGTTTGGTTTGCGCTGGGGTAGTACTTGGTCCATCAGGCTGGCGTTTATTGGAGTCAGAATCGCCAATGATTACCTTGCTATCAGACATTGGGTTAGTTTACTTAATGTTTATAGCTGGATTGGAATTTAATATCAAAGTTTTTCGTGAACAGAAAATTCGTTCTTTGGTATTTGGTAGTTTGACTTTCAGTCTACCCCTGATAATCGGCACATTAGTAGGACGATTTTTGGGCTTTGGCTGGGATACTTCCATATTAATTGGTGCTTTACTTGCCTCTCACTCTCTTTTGGCATATCCGATTCTCAGTCATTTGGGAGTAGTCAATAACGAGGCTATCACCATGACAATGGGAGCTACAATTTTTACTGATATCGGCACACTGCTGATATTAAGTGTTTGTATAGCAAGCTCTCAGGCGGGGGTATTCAGCGTTGAGCAACTAATTCCCTTAATAGCATTAATAACAATTTACGCTTTGATAGTGTTAGTAGGATTTGATTGGGCAGGTAAAGAATTTTTCAGAAGGTCTGGAGACGACGAGGGCAACAAGTTTTTATTTGTCTTAATGTCTGTGTTTGTTGCCGCTGTAGTTGCTCAAATGATGGGGTTAGAAAAAATAGTCGGTGTGTTTTTAGCGGGTTTGGCGGTGAATGAAGCTGTGGGCGAAGGGCCAGTTAAAGAAAAATTGGTGTTTATTGGCAGTGTGTTATTTATTCCCATTTTCTTTGTTGATCTAGGTTCAAGGATTGATTTACCTGCCTTTTTTGACGGCGATAGCACAATCAAGTTATTGTTGTTAATTTTCTGCGGTTTGATTACTAGCAAATTTATAGCTGCTTTGTTGGCAAAACTGGTTTACCGCTATAACTGGCAGGAAACTCTAACAATTTGGTCGTTGTCAATTCCTTTGGTAAGTACGACATTAGCTGTGGCATTAGGAGGATATCGGTCAGGGTTACTGCCACCATTGGTATTCAACAGTGTGATTGTTTTAATGGTGATGACAGCGACTTTGGGTCCCTGGCTGACGAGTGTGGTGGCTGCGAGTGCTACTGGTTTAACTTGTTCATCAGTTCAAGAGGAATCACCAAGGACTCTGTCTGAACAGCAAGGAGAATCAGCACATGATCATTTGACTATAGTTGTACCTTTGTATAATCCCCATAATCAAAGGTATTTGATTGAAATGGCGGCATTATTGGCGTGTCAGTCCAATGGCAAAATTTTACCATTAGCGATCGCTCATGCTACGGCTCAGATGGATACACCCCAGTTAGAAGTCGCTTGGCAACGGAGTGAGCGGTTATTAGCAAAAGCCACAGCACAAAGTCAATTATTGGGCGCAAAAGCTGAACCATTACTGCGAATTGATGATGCCTTTGCCCCAGGAATTAGTCGGGCGGCTCGTGAACAAAAGGCAAATTTAATTGTCATGGGTTGGGGTAAACGTACCGGCTTGAGGGCGCGTTTGTTGGGTAATGTGATTGATAGTGTCCTTTGGGCATCCCATTGCCCTGTGGCGGTGGCACGTCTGGTGGAATCACCAAAAAAAATTCAGCGCATTCTCGTGCCAATAGAAAACTTAATGACTCCCACACTAACACCTGTGAAATTTGCCCAGATGTTAGCCGATGCCAATCAGAGCCACATTACTATCTTGAATGTGTGCGATCGCCGCACCAGTTCGAGTAAAATTGCTGCTAGGCGATCGCATCTCTCTGTACTAGTATCTAAATTAGCTTTGGCTCATCCGCCTGAGATTCAAATTATTGCTCATGAAAATGTTGCCCAAGCGATTTTGCAAGCCGCCAGACTATATGATTTAATTGTGTTGCCTTTTATCCGTAATCGTACTAGTCCGGGAGGATTAGCCATTAGTGATGTTACCAACCAATTAGTTAGCCAACTGACTTGCTCAATCATTATTCTGGGAGAACCCCAACACAATCAAAATGTACTTTGGTCAAAAACTATTCCTAGTAATACAGCTTCTGTGTAAAAATACTTTAAAAAACATTTATAGCAGCTGACAGAGAACAGGAGACTCTTGACAGTCTGAAAAGTCTTTTGGTGTCTAGGTTTTATAATCAGTTGGTGTCCTCACCGCCCTGTCCGTTGCTTTATATTCTTTTTGAAGATTTGATGAACTCTAGCTAAAAATCCTCGAATTATTAGAAGATGTTAGTTATTTTGCTTCTTTAATCATGCAGGCAACAAATATGAGGATCACAACATTGTATATGTAGAAAAATTATCCGATCCACAAATACATTTTTCCGTGATCTTCGTTAGTTATCTATTTTTGTACCCTAGCTGGGTAATCCAAGAATCAAGATCATACCAATTGGAAATAACTGTAAAATTACCGAGAAATTTATGAGAATTTTGGTGACGGGCGGTGCTGGGTTTATTGGTTCCCATTTGATCGACCGACTAATGACCGAAGGTCATGAAGTCATATGTTTGGATAACTTTTATACCGGACATAAACGTAATATCCTCAAATGGTTAAACAACCCTAACTTTGAGATGATCCGTCATGACATCACCGAAGAAATTCGGTTAGAAGTTGATCAAATTTATCATTTAGCTTGCCCTGCGTCTCCGGTACATTACCAGTACAACCCCATTAAAACCGTTAAAACTAACGTGATGGGAACAATGAATATGTTGGGGTTAGCTAAACGTGTGAAAGCCAGGTTTTTGTTAGCTTCCACCAGTGAAGTCTACGGTGATCCAGAAGTTCATCCCCAAACCGAAGATTATCGAGGTAGTGTCAATCCTATCGGTATCCGTTCTTGCTATGACGAAGGCAAAAGAATCGCTGAAACTTTAGCATTTGACTACTACCGAGAAAATAAAGTCGATATTCGGGTTGCCAGAATATTTAACACCTATGGCCCACGAATGTTAGAAAACGATGGTCGGGTAGTTAGCAACTTGATAGTTCAAGCCTTACGGGGTAATCCTTTAACTGTGTACGGTGAAGGTACACAAACTCGTAGCTTCTGCTATGTCTCTGACTTAGTGGAAGGACTAATCAGGTTGATGAATGGTGAGTACATTGGGCCAGTAAATCTGGGTAATCCTGATGAATACACAATTTTGGAATTGGCACAGGCTGTGCAGAATTTGATTAACCCAGATGCACAAATTAAGTTTGAACCCTTACCTTCAGATGATCCTCGTCGTCGTCGTCCCGATATTACCAGAGCAAAAACTTGGTTAAATTGGGAACCTACCATTCCTCTGCAAGATGGGTTAAAACTGGCAATAGAAGATTTTCGCCAACGTATTGAAAGTAACAATTAGTTAGTTGTCATTAGGCATTTGTGAACTCACGACTAATGACCAATGACTAATGACTAATGACAAAAAAGCAAGGAGTTAAAAAATGCGTGTTTGTGTAATCGGGACTGGTTATGTTGGTTTGGTAACAGGTGCTTGTTTGGCTCATATTGGACATGATGTTATTTGCATAGATAACAACGAAGAAAAAGTAAAATTAATGAAGTCTGGTCAGTCGCCAATTTTCGAGCCAGGACTCTCGGAAATTATGCAGTCTGCCATTAATACTGGAAATATTCAATTTTCTTCGGATCTGCCTGCGGGAGTGGCTCACGGCGAAATTCTGTTTATTGCCGTGGGAACTCCTCCTTTACCCACTGGTGAAAGTGATACCCGTTATGTAGAAGCTGTAGCTCGCGGTATAGGGGCAAATCTTAACGGTGGTTATAAGGTCATTGTTAATAAATCTACTGTACCTATCGGCTCTGGTGACTGGGTAAGGATGATTGTTTTAGATGGCATTGCTGAACGCCAAAAAACATTGATACCAGCAGGTGGGACAGCAGTGGAGGAGAAATTACCAGATATTGCTGCTCAGTTTGATGTTGTCAGCAATCCAGAGTTTTTACGGGAAGGTTCAGCAGTTTATGACACCTTTAACCCGGATCGGATTGTCTTAGGGGGCAATAGTCAACAAGCCGTCGGAATGATGAAAGAACTATATGCCCCAATTGTGGAACGCAAGTTTGCTGCTGACCAATCTTTACCCCCTGTACCAGTATTGGTTACAGACCTGAGTTCCGCAGAAATGATCAAATACGCTGCTAATGCTTTTTTGGCGACCAAGATTAGTTTTATTAACGAAGTTGCTAATATTTGCGATCGCGTTGGTGCAGATGTTACCCAAGTCGCAAAAGGTATTGGTTTAGATTCCCGCATTGGGAACAAGTTCTTACAAGCTGGTATTGGTTGGGGTGGTTCCTGCTTCCCTAAAGATGTCTCGGCGCTGATTCACACAGCCGATGATTATGGCTATGAAGCCCAACTCATGAAAGCCGCTGTGAGTGTGAACGAACGCCAACGTTTGATTGCGTTGGAAAAACTCCAGCAAGTCCTGAAAATCCTCAAAGGTAAAACTGTTGGACTACTTGGTTTGACCTTCAAGCCAGATACCGACGATTTACGTGATGCACCTGCGCTCAACTTAATTGAGCAACTCAACCGACTGGGAGCTAAAGTCAAGGCTTATGACCCGATTATTTCCCAAACAGGTATGCGTCATGGTCTTTCTGGTGTATTGGTAGAAACCGATGCAGAAAGACTAGCTGATGGCTGTGATGCTTTGGTACTCGTCACTGAATGGCAACAGTTCAACACTTTAGATTATGCGAAAATGGCAAAATTGATGAGTCACGCCGTGATGATCGACGGTCGTAACTTCTTAGACCCTGAAGCAATGGTTAAAGCGGGATTCCAATATGTCGGTGTGGGACGATAAAAAAAATTGAAAATTAAAAATTAAAAAATTTATGCAACTTGTGTTTTTTAATTTTTAATGACATCGCCGCCTAGTTTACTCTGGGCGGCGTTTAATTACGGATTACAAATTACGAATTACGAATTACGAATTATTTTAATTTTTTTCCATTTCAAGAACTACGCGGGATACGTTCTATTTCTGCATAACCGCTAAAAATTAACCTTTGACCTTCAGTTTCTAAACGGTTAAGTCGCATTTTTACCCCATCAAGATCAAAGCGATCTAAATCGACCATGTTATCTAAAATTTCCACCAGTGCAATACTTAAAGTTTGGGAAATTTCTTTTTGTGGTTCTGGAACTTGCTCAAGTTCAATTTTCGGGTCTTTGAAAGAAACCCGTCGTCGTCTTTCAATACCTATACCAAGATTCATACTCAGGGGTATGAGTTCGCCATTGTTTAAATCGGCTTTAGCTACAAGATGTAACCGATTTTCCGGTAATAGTTGTACTTGCACTTCTGTAAACGAAACTGGTTCCCCACCAGATATGGCCATCAAAGTCGGTTCAGAAAGGTTTAGCAGGCGCTTTTTCACCAATTCTGCCTGAAAAGCTTGATTGATTCCTACTTCTGATAATATTACTTGAGCTACCGCTTGGGTAGGTTGCTTGAGGCTGAGTTTGCCACTTAAAACCGAGCCGAAGTCAATGGAGACTGCATCGGTTTCAAAAGACATTTCTTCAACTGCGAAGTCTCTACGAATTACTAAACCACGACCGCTCATTTTAAAGCTATCAATGCTGCCTTGCAACAGTTTGCTGGAGGGATAGCAGCGCACAAAGACTTCTACTGACTCGCTCATGCTAAACAGGTGGCGAATCGTTTGGCTGGCGACTGTGTTGAGCATTCGCTCTCCCCAATCGCTGCTTTTGGGATCTGTTAAACCAGTAAGTCCGCCTAACATTAGGTTCTGGGTCTCTAGAAGTTCTTTGTACTTTTGTAACAAATTGTCAACAATAGTGCAAGCGATCCCCAGATTTAATATTCCGATAGCTGTGTGCAGGTTAACTGATGGTTGGTAAATAAATGTGTCGGATATTACAATATTTGCTGTGCGTGTTGAGATTTACAAATATATTCAACATCATAAAATGAAAAAATTGGTACGTTACATTCCCGCTCTAGCGTTCGCACAGCGTGTGCTTTGCACTTAGCCATGCCCGAAGGGCTATACGCACCCTACTCAACAAATAAAATAATTAAGTTAGTAGAGCCATGCCTGCGGCTGGCTACACCTACACCGCCAAGCATCCAGAACCCAGGAAAACAGGCTTTCCATCTACAGATATCTAACCAAATCTTGTTTCTTTCCTATTGGTATAGTAGTAATTATTGTAACCACTTAATTTTTTATTATCCCCGTTAGCAACAACACCCAAGACGTTGATGGGAGAAGTTCTGAGAGTATCCTGAAGTTGTATCAGTGCGGATTTATCTGTTTTGTCGATCCTTGCCACCAGCACCATACCATCAGTGTGGGGTGCTAGGAGTCGGGCATCAACTAATCCCAGCATTGGAGGGGCATCATAAATCACCAAATCAAAGTTTTTCTTAAAATATTCCATCAGTTGCTTCATCTTATCTGATGAGAGTAACCGGGCAGGGTCGGGCGGTGTGGGTCCTGCGGTAATCACAGATAATAGATCCATAGAAGGTATTTGCTGAATTACCTGCTCAACTGCCATATTTGAAGATATTACATTACTCAATCCCGATAGATTATGTAAATTTGATACTTTGTGAACCTGGGGGCGGCGGAGATCAGCATCTACAAGTAGTACTCGTTTTCCCAAGGCTGCGGCTATTTGGGCGATATGGAATGAAACTGTAGTTTTTCCATCTCCGGGCATAGCAGAGGAAACAACTAAGGCATGAATTGGTTTATCAGAATTAAGTAGTTGAATATTGGAATAAAGAACCTGTAAAGATTCCCAAAATATTCCTTGTCCGTAATAGCCATCACTTCCATTGCGATTACGGAAGAGATTAGAAAACCAACCTATATTTTTGGAAAGATTGCCTGACCAATTTTCTTCTCCGGCAACGCCGTTGTTAGGATTAGATAATTGATTCGTGGAAATTTGTTTATCAAGGGGAAGAGATCCCAAAAATGGGAGTTTTATCTTCTCTTTCATGCTCTCGACGCTATGATAGGTATTGTCCATTTTTTCTAAGAGCAAGCCAATACCAATTCCCGCAGCTAAACTGGTCATTAATCCCAGCAACAAACTACGTGGAATATCTGGAGATATAGGCAATTCACCCTGAGAAGGTGCTTGTATTAATTCCCAAGGAATTTCTGTCTGTGCTACACCAATGGAAAGTTCTTGTTTTGTAGTTAAAAACTTATTCAGGCTATCATTTGCAACTTGCAAATTACGTTGAATTTCGCTGTATTGTTTGGCTAAAATTGGTAACTGCTGAAATCTGCGCTTTAATTGCTGTTCAACCTTAGCCAGTTCTTGGCTTTCTACCTCTAGTTTTTGAATCTGAGTAGTCGCTTCTGCTACTCTTAGACCTAAAAACCGATTTGCTTCCTCTTCCAGAAGAGGCAGAAGATTTCGTCTTTTCTCCTGTAGTGATTCTATAACTGGGTTGTCAGGTTGAAAACGAACTAATTCAGCTGATATTTGGGCTTCCAATTGGCGCAATTGGACTACTAACTGCCCATATATAGGTGCGTTATTTAATGTTGCTAGTTTTCCTTCTCGTGTTGATAAACTGATATAAGCAGCACGCGCTGTGGCTAACTGTTGATTAACATCTAGTCGTTGCTGATCCAAGGTTTGCATTTGTTGAGCAACTGAAGTAGATTTGCTTTCTGGATCAATAAACTCGTATCTTTGTCGGAAAATTTGCAGTAGTTGTTGTTGCTGAGTTACTCGTTCTTTGAGTAAAGGCAGTTGTTTATCTACAAATTCAAGCCCTTGACGTAACTTGGTTTGACGCTTTTCCAAACTGTTCTTTAAATAATATTTAGAAATTGTATCTAAGACAATTTTAATTTCCTGAGGATACTTGCTTTTATAGCTCACTTCTATAAGTTTTGTTGAACCTAATCGACGGATAGTTAAATTTCTGATTAGGTAATTATAAGTAATATTTGAAGAGGAAGAGGGCAACTCCTTTATAACATTTTGTATGACTTCCTGGCTTTTCATAACCTGAATTTGACTGTCGTAATCTAGTCCAGATTTAGGAACTGTAGAGTCTGGAAGATTGAGTGTTTGTAAAGTGTTGTCTCCTGTTACAGGTTCAACTAAAAGCTGAAAATTGCCTTGATATATCTTTTCTTGGTTCAATGTTGAATAAGCAACAGCACCCATAACAGATGCAACAACCACTGTGATCACTAAGGCTCGTCGTCGCAGAATCCCTAATAATTCTCTTGGATTCCAATCTTCATCCTCTGTTTCCAAAGGTGAAAAAGGCTGAAATGGCAATAATGCTGGTGCAACAGTTACCTTTCCATTCTCATGAGCATTTGAGACTATATTAGAATTCTGATTTATCATGGATTTGTATCGTTGAATTATTTAGGTAAATATTTTATGTTTGTTCGGTATCACTTGTACTGAACTAATTTCTAAAATTCCCAATGAGTAAACTTAAAATTTCCAAATTACTCATCCCGTAGATGCCTTCTTTTTTTTCTTTTTCAGTATCTTTACATAATAGCATTTTTGATCCCTGAGTTAATTTACTACCATTATAGTCTTGTGTGAATTGTATCATCATGGGAAGATAAAAAAAATTTGTTTACATTCTACACCCTAGCTTCTCCGTTGTGTGTTTTGTTGATGATATAAAAATTTGGTTTGATTACTGTTAACTTGGGTGGTGTAGCCATTATTACTATAGAAATCCTATATATATAATTTGGGTAATTTTTCAAGAATAAGTAGATTTTGATGTGGGGGGAACTATTCAGCTTTTTGTCCCATTTTCCTTTTCTTAATAGGTTGAGCAGGATTACCTGCATAAATCATCATTGACTCTAAGGATTTTCCAGTCACACTACCTAGGATTAAAACTGCTCCCCGTCCAATTGTGACTCCCGGACCAATGACCGATTTTGCTGCTATCCAACTACTCTCTTCAATATGTATGGGAGCAGGAATCAATTGAAAATCCAGATGATTCCAATCATGATTACCAGTACATAGATAAACCCCTTGGGATAGACAGACATGATTCTCTATCACGACAGGTGCAATGTTGTCAATCCAAGTATTTTCCCCAATCCAGACATAGTTACCGATACTCAAACGCCAGGGAAATTTGATTCGTACCCCCGGCTTTATACGGACTCCTTTACCGATACTTGCACCAAAGATACGGAGAATACCAATTTTTACTGATGATACTGGTAGCAAATAACTTTCAACTAAAGGTGAACCCAAAAAGTACCACAAAAGTTGCTGAAGGTAGGGCGCACCTGGGGTATAATTGCCGACTGTGTAATTATCTAGATGCATAAATTGGGGGACGAAAACGAGGGTTGAAACTGGCTCCAGTACGACCTGATACAATCCACAATAGAGAACGTCCACTATCGCGGATAATACGAGCAACTGATTCTCTAGGTCGTTCGGAGGGAATAGAAATTGGGGTAAAAGTAATGCCTTGGCTACCTAAAACTAGGGTGGCTATGGTTGTTGCCCTTGGGAGATGAAAATCTGAAGTAACCAGGTAGATGTGCTGAATATGGCGTTGCTGGAAATCGTCAACCAGGGTAGTAAAATTAGTAACTGTGTCAACAGCACGGTAGTCGAGGTGAATACGGTTCGTAGGAATATCTACATTCTCAAAAATAGCAAAGGCTTGGGCTGGGAGTATACCGCTGGAAACCCAGATATCTAGATGAGGATGTTCTTGAGCAAATTCGGCTGTAAACTTTTCTCGCTCTGGTCCACCACCAAGAGTAAGGATAGCTTGGGGATGGGGCGCTTGGTAAGAGGCGATCGCTATTCTGATAGGAATAACAGTTATAATCACCAGGATAAAGCCGACTAAACTTAAAACCCAATATTTTTTGAATTGGCGATATGACCAGTTCATGAGTAAAATCAATGTGTTTTCAGTTGGTTTATTTGGACTGTCTTCCACAAAGGGTACACAAGAAAAATGAATTCGCCCACCCTGATCACATTGGCATCATACAATTTAACAGCTATTATTGATTAATGATTTTTTGATAGGCAGTAGCTAACTGTTTAGCAATTGTCTGCCATGAATAACGTTCTAAAGCAAATGAACGGCCATTTTGACCAATTTGTTCCCGGAATTGGGGAGAATTTAAAAAATTAGCGATCGCTCCTTGCAAAGCTTCTATTTCTCCTTCTACAATAATTCCAGCTTGAGCTTCAGCGATTTCCGGCGCAATTTGCACTCCGGGCGTGGTGATAATTGGTAAACCCGATACCATCGCTTCTGCTAGGGCGATACCAAAATTTTCGGAATAAGTGGGCAATACAAACAAATCCGCACCTTGCAACAGCAAATCCTTATCATATCCACTGACAAACCCGACAAAAGAAGTTTGCGCTGTGAGATTGAGGGATGCCACTAGTTGCTGTAAAGATTTAACATATAAATCTTCTCCAGAACCGGCAATAAGTAAGTGAAACTTCTGTTCTTTTTTTACTAACTCACCCAGTGCTTGAATCAACAATTCAGGACGTTTCTTGTAGTGTAGACGGGAAAGAAACAGAACAATCGGAACTTCAGTAGAGATATGATAGCGATCGCGCAATTTGTATTTAGCATCAGAAATCAATACAGGTGGATTCACTCCCAAAGGCAAAACTATTTTAGGTGGCTTAACTTCAAACCGCAACGCATCTTCCATCTCACCCACAGATGTACAGTGGATAGCCGCAGCATTATTTAAATTACGTCGCTCAATTAAAGTGCTATAAACTTGCTTTTTTAACTGGCTTTGCGCCAATGCCCAAGGTGTTAATTGTCCCATGATTCTCACTGTGTATGGAACTTGTTGCCACTGGGCAAAAATAGCAGCACAGCTAGGAAGATATGAAAATAAATAGTGATTATCTAAAATGTCGTAATTTTTGATGTTTTTCCATAGCCACTGCGTAAATTCTAGTGAAGGTAGAAACGCTTTGATGCGAGCCGCAGGGGGAAAAAACCAAACTGGTAGCTCTTGGTATTCTACACGCTCAAATAATGGCACATCCAGCAGCATTCCCTCATCATCATTAGTAGTTGCAATCTCTGCATTTATTCCTTCTGCTCTCAAGGCTCGTACCAAATTAAGAACTACCTGCGTCGGACCTCCTAGCTTAGGGCTGATAGAAGGAATTACGTGTAAAACTTTCATTTTTTAATATATTTCAGTGTAATTAACTTCGCGGATACTGGTTACGTAAGCGTTTAATCCCCAATAAACCCGGAAAAGTCTTGGCAATAAAAATTAACCCCACAATAGGTAGGAGCGAAGTTGTAAAGATAATCAGACTCCGCATAGTAACTGCTGCTGTAAAAAAGCCTAAAGCGTTGACTACTATACCGTAACCAGTAGTATGAAATGTAGCTGTGCGAGACCACCAAGTTGCTAATATACCTATGCACAGGGATATTAATATAACTGCCAACATACCACCCATCATGTAGCTTTCGCCAACATAAGTTGTAGCTACTGTCCAACCATCAGCACCCACGACTTCTTCGATGGATATACTTAGACCTTCCGGTTTGTTAGGCCACAAAATTCTAGGTATGGGTTTGGTGGCAAATACAAATAACAATTCCAGTCCCAGAAAATCATGCTTCATCGGGAAGGCATCAACTAATAAACCGATGCTATTCAGGTTGTAATCCACTGCTAGCGTTCCTTGTACCTTCTGACTAGCGTAGGCTGCGGTTGCTAAATATCTGCTGATGCCCATCTCTCTAAACCCCAGCATATGACGGGTGGCAAACACCATAGCATATCCCATCACAGCAATAGGAACAGTGACATTAAACAGATTAGGACGCTGTAATGTTAGTAAATAGCCACCCAGGAATGTGGCAATATAGGCACCAACAACACTGCGTGTTCCGCCTGCAAATCCATCCAACAAATTGAACGCAAAGACGATTACAACCAAAAATATTTGCCAACTGCGAAAAGATTGACGACGATTCCAGATAATACCTGCTAGGGGTGGTAAGACGTAAGAAAATAGCTTCAGTTCCGACAAAAATACTCGCCAGTCGCCTAAACGCCCTCGTCCCCACGGCACAGCAAACCGTGGACCAAGTTGAGCTTCCATTAGCTTAATAGGATTGAAGTCAACTGACATAAAAACATATAAGTATGCGAGAAAGGCTGAGATGCAAAATATCCGAAACAGCGCTTTATCAGGAATATTACCGAAGTCTAACCAACTGGGAGGTGCTGGCTTAAACAAAGTTATGTGGCGACCAATTCCCAGTCCACCAAATCCAACCAAAAGAGCGTAGAGAGCATGGGCAGTTTGCTCAGAAGTCAAAAGTTGATCAAACTTTGTCTGTGGATAGAGAAACTCAATCAGTGTTAAAAAATACAGAGATACTATACAAGCTAAATCGGCTCGAAACAAATTTTGCAACCCGCGACGACTGTCACTCCAGATACTGAGAGCTATTCCCACTATCACGATTATAGCTACCTGATTAGCCATGAGGCTAGGAGCTTGATCTAAACTAATATTTACATATGCTATGACTAAGCTAGATATCAAGGCAACTGTTCCCAAAAATGTTGCCTTTGTTATGCGTTTTTTGGTGATAGGTGGCTTTTGCGGTGAATAGTAGGGATTGCTGGAGATGCTCATGAGCTTGATATCATGTCCAATAAAAAACTGCGAATCTGCGAACTAATAGACGTTGCATACAACATCTCTACATTATGGGTAATTTGCCAGATATGTTACGAATGAGCTTGTGATAGAGAGATTCATAACTATCTACCATATTTGCTAAAGAAAATCGCTCTTTGATTAATTGATAACCTGCACTAGCCACAGAATCCCGTAAACCTGGATTAACAAAAGCGTCTAACCCAGTGAGGTTGTCTTCTCCAGAAGCTATGAAACAAACCTCTGGGGGAAACTTTAGCTCATATGCTAGAGATGAACTAATCATACATGGCAAAGACCAAGCCATGGCCTCCAACAAAGCAAATGGTAATCCCTCAAACTGAGCAGGATGAAAAAATCCATCTGCTGCTGCTAAAAATGGTGTCACGTCTTTTTGCCAACCTAAGCGTTGGATGTATTCTTGGGCATTATATTCGACAACCCATTGATCCCACATGGGAGTTAAACGCCCATCTCCAACCCATAAAAAACGCGCAGTAGGAATGTTACGCTTGAGGTGAGTAGCCCATTGTAAAAATAGCAGCGGTTGCTTTTGTGCTTCCATTCTTCCCACTGCTACTATTAGTAATTCATCTGCATGGATTCCTAGTTGGGAACGAGCGGATTGACGCTTTGTCAAACGTTCTGTATCTTCAGGAATGCAAACTCCATTGTCAATGACTGTTATTTTCTCAGCCAAAGAAGGGAGAAACTTTTTTAATTCTCGACCACGATTTTCGGAAATGGCTAGAAGTGAACCGCTAAAATTATTTAATGCTCTTTTAGCTATTTTGTCCCGCCATGTGCCTAAAACTGCTCCTAAACTGGACTGAGTTTGGGTAATATGGATAGTTGCCAATGTCGGTATTTGTAGAGAATCAGACCATGTTAATAAATCCAACCCATCTTCTAAGTTTTGCTTGTTGAAATGAATAATATCAGGTTGAAAAGCTTGCCAATCTGAGATACAACCATGATGAGAGCGAGGGAAAACATCTGAAAAGGAACGCAATTTACGATTGTATGTATTGACGTAGGGCGATCGCAATACTTCTCCAAACCTACCAAATGAACTAGCAAGTTCATCCATGATTGGATGTTGAGAACACCATAATCCCACAGAATAGCCCCGATTTGCTAGTTCTTGCCCTAGATAAATTAAATAGAGTTCACCTCCACCGCGTGACCCAGAACTGCTGCTAACAAATAAGATTCGCATTAAATTGTGATAATTAATTTTTGAACAATCTCTAACATCAATAAACCAAACCAACTATGGAGCAACTTTTTGAAACACGTCAATCCAACTTTCTGCACCTGCCTGTAGCGAAAATTTAATTGCTTTTTTGAGTGATTCTTCGCTTGCTGCTGCAATTGTTTCTGGATTGTTTAAATAATTTATTAAAATTTCAGTTAGACTGATAACATCACCTGATGGAAATAGAAAGCCATTTTTACCAGGTTCAACTAAATCATAAGCAGCACCAACTGTATCAGAACAAATAATAGGTAATCCAGCCCCAAGAGCTTGATTAACAACTACTCCCCAGCCATCATATCGACTAGGTAAGACAAATATATCAGCTTCTCGAAAAAAATGCGGCAAATTTTCAGGAGATTGAAATCCTGCATATTCAATTTTTTGCCGAGTCATAATGGGTAATACTGCTAACAATTGAGGAAGTTCTGCTTCTCTTCCCACCAGCAGTAAACGAGCATTTAAACCAGCTTGAATCAGCTGATCAAATGCTTGAATCAGAATATCGACTCCTTTGCGCGCAATCATCTGACCACAAAACAGAATAGTAATGGGATTGCGTGGACGCTGGGGTAAATCTTGGCTAAAAGAGTTCAAGTCACAGTAGTAAGGAATATTAAAAATAGGTTTATCAGGAAACCGTTGTTGGTAGTCCTGTTGTGCTTTAGTGCCAATGGCTGCGATCGCTCGACAACATTTTAAACTATCTGCTAAGTATTTTTGTAATTTTCCTTTAATTCCCTGTGAACTACCCACCATTTTTTCACCCCAAAAAATACAAGGAATTTTTTGAGCTTGCAATCTGAGTAACAACTGAGTAGTTACATTCATATAGCCATTTAGCACCACCACATCAGCTTGAGAGGTTGATGGAAAATGCCAGTTAAAATGAAATCGAGATAAACCCCAAGCTAAATGAAACCCTGGTAATACGTGTTCATAAGGTTGCAAAGGCTTTTCAGGCCAAGGAGAATCGGCGCAAGCTGGTTCTAAGTATAAAATTTTTAAGTTTATATCAGGATGTTGAGATATGGCGTAGAATAAATCTCTTTGATATGGAGATGGGAGTATAGAATAGAAAATCACACTAATTTTTGGAACATGAGCATATTTCATACTTACATTCTTCTATTTCCGAAAAAACTTAACTTAGTTAGTATTTTAAATGATACTTTCTTAAATTAAATTTATTTGACATTATTCAATATTTTCTTTAGTTCTAAATTTAGAATTTCACAGCCCTTCCCGAAAGTAAAGACTTTATTTTTCCTCCAAATCTAAAATACTTTTCTTTATAAAGATACAATCATACTGCAACACATATCCTGTCACTGAATCCACATAAACTGGTGACATAGAAACCAATTCAAACCCCATGTTCAAAATCAACATAAACATTTCTGGAAAAAGTTTTTCACCAGAATATAACTGCCTCATAGATAGTTCTATCTCCAGTATAATAATGCTCTCTTTAATTAAATTTTGACAGCCTTTTAATACTTGCTCTTCAAAACCTTGAGTATCGACTTTTAACCAAACGCGATGGTCTTTAATATTCAGTTCATCAATGAGAGAATCTAATTTACTGACTTGTACTTGCTGTTGGCGAGTTCCTTTCCAATAATCAGTATCACCCAAACCCGTTGCTGATAATATCGAGCTAACTTGAGATAAGTTAGAGATATTTATTTCTGTATAGCCATCAAAATCACCAATGGCTATGTTCATAGCCTGCCATTGTGAATCAGATATGACTTTTTGATTTAACAAATCAAACACATCTTTAATGGGTTCAAAAGATATTATCAGGTTTTTATATCCTGCTTTGCGTATAGATTGGGCATATTGTCCTTCATTAGCACCAATGTCTAAAACCAAAGAAACATGATGATCATTGAGGAACTTTATGCGGCGTACATCATGTGAATACCAAGTACTGCGAGACTGGATATCATAACCAAAATGATAGAATATTTTTTTGATAATTTGCTTCATGCTTGTATCCACTTTTAATCAAAAAAAGCTAATTTTTTCTTAATTCTAATTACAAATTAATATTCCCGATTTAGTGCCTCTACGCAATAACAACAAAGCTCGAAAAAATGCGGCAACTACCCCTGGAATTACATATAATTGCCGCCACGGTCTTTGTAAATTCACTTTCAGAAATACTGTTTTTCTCAAAACATGATTATATAACAAATGCCAGTACATACTGAATGTACCATGACGCAGGAGAAATAACCAAAAGCCTGTTGCTGTGTTTACGTAATTAACTTTATTTTTTAAATCACTCATTCTCAATCCACCCATAGGAACTCTCAGATGAATCAGCCAAGGACGAGGATCATAAATACTTTTATAGCCTAATTGATGCAGCCTTAAAATCAGATCATAATCATCACCATAGGAATTACCACAAAAGTTTTCATCAAATCCACCCACTGCAAGGAAAGCACTCTTACGAATTGCACCGTTGCAAGTTGAAAAAGTGCAAACTTCTGTGCTGTGTTCGCTATTCCGATCAAACCACAGAGTTTGCTGTAGCGGAGAGAAAGTTTTAATTTTTTCCAGATAAGCAGAAGATTGAGGGATTTTATCTACTTTTGTTTCGGGAATAGAATCGGGATTACATTCGCGTCCAGAAACTATGTGAGTATTAGGGTCTATAAAATTTGCAGCATGATTGGCGATAAATAATTGATCAGGAATTTTTACATCATCATCAATAAAAAGTAAAACTTCTCCTTGAGACTGCTGAACAGCCATATTTCTAGCAATTACAACGTCAGGCTTATCTAAAGTTAACCAAACAAGCCGAGAGTCTTGACGAACTTTTGCTAAACTCTCTTCGCATTCTTCCGGCCAAACTTGATTCTGATCAACCACAATGATTTCAAAGTCATTATAGTTTTGTTGTTGTAAATCCTGAATTGTATTGATAAGAGGCCAAAAACGCCGATAGGAAGGAACTATTACGGAAATTTTCATAAAACTTGAGTAGTACAAATATTACAAATACAAAAGCCTATATTCACAACGCTACCTGTATCGAAAATGATCAGCTTCTATTCTAATATTTATTAGTTTATTAGAAATAATTCAGGTAGTGATAGAGGCTAAATCCTTACAGAATGGAACTTTGTAATGACTGAAATAAATTTTCAAGACTCAATTTCAATGGTAAAGCTAAACCATGAGACAAATATCGTAATTGCGCTGGCTCTCTCAAAATAGACTGTATCAAATTAGCAATTTCATTACCACTAACTTCCTCCAAAATCCAACCATTTACACCATCTACAACCACTTCACCACAGAAACGAGAAGCAATAATAGGTAATTTCCATGCTTGTGCTTCTAGTTGCGTTAATCCAAACCCATCGGAAATAGTCGGGAACAAAAACACATCTGCCATCTGGTAATATTGTGCTGTTTCACTCCTATTAACATGGCCTAACCAACGAATTTGTGGATGGTTTTGGAAATGAGATGGAATCTCAATTTGCACAGAGCCAACGATCCAGAACTCAACAGGAAATCCCTCAAGTAATTGAACAGCATCTAATACAGCCGCAATTCCTTTTCGCAAAATTACCTGTCCTAAAAATAATACCCTTAAAGGACGCTCTTGAGAAAATAATTCTGGAGAAGTGCGGACAAACTTACTAGCTGCCTCTGGTGGAGTATATACTAAGGGAATGATATGGATTTTTTTAGGCTCAACACCTGTGTTTTCTAGGAGTTGACGCGACCAATTGGAATTGACCACAATAGCATCAGCTAGAGTACATTCTTCTCTCCAGCTTTGCCAATATTCAGAAGGTGCTGGTTGCCAGTCTGCACGATATTGGGGGTATCGTTCATACTCTTGAGTAACAATTTTTTCTTCCCACAAACCTGGGTCAATTTGACCTAGTATTGTATACCATCCCTGTTGTTTTGCAAATCGAAAAATATCTAAAGCTGCATAGCTGTAGGAAAATAGTATGGGAGGATGTGTAATCTGGTCAGATAGCCTTGTTAAGGTCTTGATTGTCTGTTTTTGAAACCATTGATTACGAGCAATAACTCGATTCCATCCTGTCTTTTTTTGCAGACGTTGAGTTAATTCAAATCTAATTAAAGAAGTATTGAAAGCGTGAACAGATGCTTGATCTAAGTCTGGATGGTATCTTTCCCGTAAATTAGCTAGGAAAGATTTAGGTAAAAAATTTAGTGGAGACTGAGGTGATACCCAAGCATCTGTAATCAAGTGAGCAAGCTGTCCCTGCTGTTGTAAAGCTCTGGGTATGGTGTAATGTTCACGCGCTCCAATCTGGCAAGATATCCAATTATAAGGTGCTGTAGGCATGGATGCGGAATTTATTTCTAACTATAGGACTTACGCACTGTACAAATTAATCATAGTATGCTTTCACGAAAGTAGGTCGTTTCCGGCTTTTATCCACAATTATTTTGATTGTAAATAGACCAGTATTGTAGGGGTTTAGCAATGCGCTTTACCCCTACGGAAGATATGGTTTTTAGACAATACATATTTAACATTGATTGTCAATGCGTAACTTCTATAATACTAAAATGAGATCCTCCACTTCTTAAAGAAGTCGAGGATCTAAAAACTGAATATTAACTTTTACTTTTGAAAGATGCTTAACTATAAGTCAAGCATGGCTATTAAACGAGTGTTATGTCTGCTGCTGCTAATACAGTACCAACTCCCAAGTTAGCGAAGACTCCACCTGCTCCAGTACCAAAAGCCGACAAATTTTCATTGTAGAACAAGTCTCCCGTGCCTCGATTATAAACAAAGTATGCATTTTGAGCATCAAGACCAGAGTTAGTAGCTTGGTTGACTGAGATAAAACCATTAGCAACCGCTGACAAATCTAACCCCACAGAAGCAGCTACAGCTGCAAAGGTGTCAACATTCAAACCAATTCCATCTATTCCAGATACGAAGCCTGTAATTCTATCCTTGCCCACAGTAGTACTTGTAGATCCGTTGAACCCTAAAGTAACCCCTGTTTCTGCTAACAACCCTGTGAATGGATCTACAGCTAAAGCTTGACCACCAAATTCAAAAATATCAGCGCCAGAGCCGCCAATGAGAGTATCATTACCCGCTTTTCCATTCAGGGTGTCATTGCCCGCGCCACCTGTCAGAATATTAGCAGCAGAATTTCCTATTATTGTAGTATCAACATTGCTGTTCTGTCTGACATTGGCAACATTATTTCCAGCGATATTGATAAATTCAATTTCACTACCCATATTAGTCCAAGTATTGCCAGTGCCGAGGACGTTAACGTCAACACTATCAAAACCTTCACCGGGAAGCTCGATTATATTATCAAGAGAATCAATGATGTAGCTATCATCACCGGTTCCACCACTGAGGATATCTGCGCCTGTTCCAGCAATTAAGATGTCATTCCCTTGATTACCGAATAATTGATCATTACCCGCACCGCCATCAATTATGTCGTTGCCGAAACCACCAGTAATTGTATCGTTACCAGCTAATCCAAATAAGATATTATCGCTGCCGTTGCCGGTAATAACATTGGCGAAATTATTGCCTTCACCAACTACAGCGCTTCCACCAAGAGTCAGGTTCTCAATCTGACTTCCGCTGATAAATGTGACTCCAGCCGCACCAGTCGACAAAGAAAAGTCACGGGTAGAAAAAACGGTATCGTTTCCACCACCTGTTTCATTGATATTTAAGCCTGTGTAGGTAATAGAATCATAAACTTGATAATAGTCATCTCCTGCACCGCCTATATAGACACCAGAAGGACCAATAAGGTCAAAAGTGTCATTGCCGGCTTCCCCTTCGAGTCTTGCACCCTCGGCTCCTCTTAAAACATCATCCCCGGCTCCAGCTTTTACCTTGGTGTTAGTGGTAAAACTGGCAAACAGATCGTTACTGCCTGTACCGATTACCGTTGCATTGCTAAGATTGGGTACTACAGTACCATCGACAGTGTAATATCCGTCAAAAATATTGAATATTGCCATATTTCGGAAGAATCCTGTTGTTATCTAGGTGTAAAACTTAATTCGACTTTGGTACTCTTGCTCAGGATAAAAAAATATCCCTAGCTTAATGTGAATTTCCAATCCTGTTAGAGTACTGATTCGGTTTTACATATGAGAGTGTACCATACTTGTTGTTTAACAAACTTAAATAGCTAACATTAGTGACTATACGTTGCATATACTAAAAGTAATGTTGCATATACAGACTTAAAAAATATTTTTTTGTATTTCGCGCCATCTAACCTTCGGCAAGACTTGGATTAATTTATGTATTAGCATAATATTTTGTACTTATATGTATATAGACTAAATACTAAACATAGATATACTCTATTATCTACGCCCTAAAGTTCCGCGCATTCTCTAATATCTGGGGCTATTCTCCATTTCATTCACAATGACATCACGATTTTTTCGACTTTTGCAATCAGAGGTTATTGAAAAATGAGATCCCCAACTTCTCAAAGAAATCGGGGATCTGAAATAGTAAATATTAACTTTTACTTTTGAAAGACGCTTAACTATAAGTCAAGCATGGCTATTAAGCGAAGAGGATTATGTCTGTCGCGGCTAATGCGGTACCGGCTATCAAGTTAGCGAAGATTCCGCCTCCACCAGAACCAAAAGCAGACAAGTTGACATTGTAGAACAAGTCTCCTGTGCCTTGATTATAAACAAAGTAGAAATTTTGACTGTCAATACCAGCATTAGTAGCTTGGTTGACTACAGTAAAACCATTCGCAACTGCTGATAAATCTGACCCTGCAAAACCAGCTACAGCTGTAAAGGTGGCAACATTCAAACCAATTGCATCTATTCCAGACACAAAGTCCGTAATTGTATCCTTGCCGATGGTATTAGTTGCTGTTCCTGTTAACCCTAAAGTTACACCTATTTCTTCTAGGAACCCTGTGACTGGATCTACAGCTAACGCATTACCACCAAATTCAAAACCGTTAGGGCCAGCACCACCTGTAAGAATATCATTACCAGCTTTTCCTTTCAGGATGTCAATGCCCGCCCCACCGATGAGAGTGTTAGCAGCAGAGTTGCCAATTATAGTAGTATCAACAGCGTTGGTCTGGGTGACATTAGCAGCGTTAGTTCCAGCAATATTAATGAATTCAACCTCTGCACTCGTAACCCAAGTACCGCCAGCAGTAAGAACAGTAACATCAACAGTTTCAGTGCCTTCGCCAGCAAGCTCTACTACAGTATCAAGAGAATCGATAATGTACCTATCATTGCCAACTCCACCAGTCACGGTATCTGTGCCTGTTCCAGCAATTAAAAGGTCATCTCCTTGATTACCGAATAATTGATCATTATCGGCACCGCCATCAATTATATCGTTGCCTAAACCGCCAAAAATGGTATCAGCACCAGCTAATCCGATTAAGATATTATTTTGCTGATTGCCGATAATCTGGTTGTTTAGGTTATTGCCTTCACCTACAATCGCGGCGCTGAGAGCGTCAAAAGTCAGGTTCTCAATACTACTGCTGTTTAAATTGATTCCAGCAGCACCTGTTGACAAAGAAAAGTTCTGCTGTGAAAAAACAGTATCTGTTCCACCACCGATTTCGTTGATAGACAGACCTGTGTAGGCAAAATCATAAACTTTGTAAAGATCGTCGCCTGCACCGCCTATATAAACACCTGAAGTAGCGGTGAGATCAAAAGTATCATTACCTGCTTCCCCGTCGAGTCTGCCACCAGCTGTTCCTTTTAAAATGTCATTTCCCGCTCCGGCTCGGATTTTGACGTTAGTGACAGCGGGAGTGGAAGTAACAAAGACATCGTTAGCGCCTGTACCGATAATCGTTGCATTGGTAGGATTAGCAACTTCAACTCCATCTACAGTGTAATAGCCGTTATAGATAATGAAATTTGCCATATTTTCGAGAGACTCCTTTTGTTATCCAGGTCTGGAACTTAACTCAATTTTGCTAGTCTTTGGTCAGGATCTAAAAAAATATCCCCACCAGAATTTTAACTTGTTAGCTAAGACTCATTCAGTATAAACTACACATCGGCAAAGTTGCAAAAAATCTACCAATGTCTACTTAAACTACTGACTTTGTTGATTGAGTATAGCCTATGATTATGGAAATTCATGGGAATTATTTGAGCTAATAATTTCACGATGGTAAAATCTTCTCTGAAGATACAGGAAGAGTATTCCTACGTAAATGGAGATAAGAAAGTAATGATTTGGAGGAAATCGGTTGACGTTGTTGATGATATTGTCTAATCAATTTAGGGATAAGAAACAAACCTTCTACAATGCCAGACGTTCTTCCGTGCCTGATTAACCAGAAAATACGGCTCATACACTGTCCAATGCCTAACCAACAAAAGAGGATAGGATACCTCAAATAAGCTAATAAAATCTGATTAGCTATGCTTGCAGCAGTAATGCGTGGGTTGTTATGGTGTTCTAATTGAGTGTTATGAAATACTCTCAGCCATGAACTTTCGAGAATACTCCACCCCATATCATGAAGCCGCAGCGATAGATCAACTTCTTCCATTCCATAAGCAACTGGCAAATTAACATATCCAGTAGTTTGTTGAAATACTTCTTTCCGATAAGCGCATCCACAGCCGATGAAATTAGATACCCATGTACCAGTCAATTGTGCTGGTGTAATTGTTTCATTAATATGGAATATACTAGCTGCTATAACTGCTGCTGTGGGGAAAGAATTAAAAAGATTTGTTAAGCGTTCAAAGTAGTCTGTATCTAGAGGATAAGAATCATCATCAAAACTGGCTATGATTGGGTTATTTGCATGAGCAATGGCTATATTCCTCCCACCACCTGGACCAACTTGAACAGAACTCTTAATAATTTTGATAGCCGGAAAATTTAAGTGTTTGAGTCCTGGCTCAGTTGTGATGTCATTACCATCGATATGAATAATGATTTCATTGGGACAAGGATTACATTCTAAAATTTTCTCCACTGTTTCTAACAGTTGGGATAACCGATTATACGTGGGAATTATTACACTAATTTTACAATTATTCATTATATTAATTGTTAATCATTTATGACAACTATCCTGTCAGGATTTGAGGAATGGAAATTAGCTAATTTTATTTACGGCTATCACTCAGTCTTGCTAGTAAAAACAGCCATAAAAACCCGATTAAATAACGAAAACGTCCTAAACCAAGATGCCATTTGAATGTTTCTTTATATAATTCCCAACCTTTTTTCATTTCACCTTCACGTAGACACTCTAAACTTACAGGTCTAATGTGCCTTGTCAATATTTCCAGTCTTTCTCTCTCTCGTATTTTACCACCGGGATATTGACTGATTTTTTCTTGTTGTATCAGGTAGCAAGTTCCTTCATAAGTTTTTGTGGTGATAGCAATTGCACTATTAGAATGCTGACGATAGGCTAATACAGAAGGAGAATTAATGTAAATAAATCCCTTTGCTGTTCCCAATCTCAACCACAAATCATTGTCTTCAGAATTAATCCATTTATCTGTAAAACTACCTACTTCTTGGAGAATATCTCGCCGAATGGTAACGGAACTCGTGAGAAATGAATTAGCATTTTTATGCGATGCATATAAATCTTTATAGGCAGTATAGTTTAGTTGTGAAACTTGGTCAAAATTTATTTCATTTTCATTACTAAAAAATATAGCTTTACCTGCCAAAAAAGCAGGCTGATGTGTTTCTCTAATGACTGCTGCGTAAACTCCTAAAGTCCAGGGAAACCATATATCGTCGCTATCAAGAAAGGCAATATATTCTCCTTGAGCAATTTGAATAGCCATATTTCTGGCTTTTCCGGGGCCTTGGTTGTTCTGTTGGAGAATTTTTATATTGTGTCCATACTGTGCTAATGCATCAATAGTATTGTCTGTGGAACCATCATCGACAACAATCACTTCATAATCATCAAAATCTTGGTTAAATACAGAGTCAATTGTTGCTTTGATAATATTCACTCTATTGTAAACAGGAATAACAACGGAGAAAAATACCATATTTAATTAAGTTGATAAAAATTATTTATTTAAATTTCCCGGCTTTCAAGTCTTGTTTAAACAAATCCAGTTTTTCATCTAATTGATTCAATTTATTCTCCATAACATGATCTTTGCTTAACTGAAACTGAGCTTTGTGAACAAGTTGGCGAATATAATAAACCATTCGTTTGATTTCAATAAATTTTAAACTGGGAATTTTCTTACTAATACTATTAAATCGATAAAAACGATTGACTTTGTACTCAAGTTCTAATGATTGACAGAAGTCAGTCCATTTAAAATCAGGGATACCCGCATTAGATTTTAGAGAAATCCAAGGTACACGCAGTGCGTCAGCGACTATTGCACCATGCATTGCTGCACTGACGACAAGTTCGGATTTGCTAATTTCCTGAAGAACTTTTTCCACCTCCCAGCGTGGATCAATACAAATGTAATCTAATTGCTGACAAACTTCTAAAAATATTTCCGGGCTACTTTCCATCTCCCATGCATAGGGAATGAACGCCAATTTATACTTTTTCTTCGTATCAGTGGGACGATAAACTCGGTTGACTAAAATAGCAGTATCAGCAATTCCCAACTCTGGTGGAATGTTTAAAGCGGCAGCAGTTAAAGGTCCTCTCACGCAATATATTTTCCATGTATCATCTATCTGGGGAAGATTACCAAATCCATGGCCTGTACCAAAAATAATAGTTTGCTTGAATTTAGGCAAATTTTCATTTAGCAATGTGCCAAATCCGACAAATGCGGACTCAGAAGAAGCATCATTAAATACTCCTGGTAAAAGTTGTGGCCAAAGCCAGCCATTTAGATCGTCACCAAAGTTAGCAAAGGGAACATAACTTCTGGTTTTGTTTGCATAGTATAATTTCATTTTTATTCCTCAGTTATAAATTTGAAAATGATAACTAAGTCCAGATACCAACACCATGCATAAATCTTTTCATTATTCTTCGAGGGAAAGACTCTAAATGATTAGGAAGACTATCTGTATTGATCACATAATTTCCATCTTGAGCATCGTAATTTAATGTATCAGGATTGGTAATTTTTTCTCGCCAATCTTTTTCTACAGCATGATCCCATCCGGGAAAGCCTCGTTCTCTAGCAAGACGACGAGTATCTAATCTTTTCTGAATTTGTTCAGGAGTTCTGTATTTGTAGTGTTTATATAAAATCCGTTCTTTATTAACTACTCCCATGTGATGTGGCCAAGAACCATTATCCCAGATTAATCCATCACGATGCCGGAAAAATCTTGGTTCAGAATTTACTATGTGATAGAACTTTAGGGATGATAATATTTCCGATATAGGTTGATTAAAATCTATTAAATCTATATCTTTATCAGTTAGATAGTATTCGATAGGAATTCCCCAGACAACGTGATTAAACTGACTAATTTTTGAGAGAAATTCACGCGGAGATGGACTATAAAATTCATCAGCATCGAGATGACACCACCAATCACCTGGTTTGGCTTGATGCTTAAAAGCATTAAATACTTCACCTCTTAGAGATTCCTGAAACACTTTACCATCTTGTTTCCAGGGAATAATTTTCTCGCTTTGCATAGACAGGACTTTTTCCCAGGTTCCGTCTGTGCTTGCACCATCATAAACGTAGATATAATCAGACCACTGAGAAGCTTGTTCTAAGCAGTATCCAATAATATCGACTTCATTTTTAACTAAACAAATTGAGTGAATTTTAAAATCATTATTTGACATAAGTTCTCCATTAAATATGCTAAATTTCTTTTTTTATTTACCTCACATCTTGCACCTAGACAGAACGGATGGTATCCGAGCTTTTAATCTTGTGATGAAATATGTAAGGTATCACACAGTTAGTTATTATGTAATAAATTTGGTTTGAAATTTTCTTTTCCAAGCAGCTATTTCTTCAGCTACGGAAAAGCCAAAGATTTTGTAAGTTAACCTATAAGTTTGAGGAGCATAATTACCTTCAGGTATAAAGTTTTTTTGCTTCATCTTAATTTGGTGAATAAGTTGATTTGCCCAATCTGGATTAGATAACCAAATAATTCGAGCGCACTCAAACCTTGCTTGATTAATTGCTAATTGTCTTGACTCTGTTAATTCACCAATAGATTTGAGAAATTCTTCTAGTTGATCTGTAATATTTAAGCGTTCACGATAATTTTTAGATTTATCTTTCTTACAAACTGTTGACTCACTCCATTGTCTATAAACTGAACCAGATTCGGCAAAATACTCAAATTTTTTCCCTGCTTTTAACAGTCGTAAATACAATTCATTTTCTTGACAGCATGATTGACTAGCTTTCCACCCTCCTACATCTAAAAGAGCCTGCTTTCTCCAAAGGGGACTACCTGTTTGAGGTAAGTACCAACGAGCTAGTAAAATCCAAGGATCGTGAGGTTCAGGAATAGGTAAAATTTCTTGTCTAGATATATCTTTTTCCCAATATTCAAAAATACTGGGACTGTAAATTATATCTGCACTGGGAACCTGAGCTATAAATTTGACTTGTTGTTCAATCTTGCTAGGAAGTAAGTGATCATCTGCGTCTAGATATTGTAACCATTCTCCTGTACTGAGTTCTAATAAACGATTACGAGCAACGTTCCCCCCGCGATTTTCTCCTGTTTCCCAGTGAATGGAATTACCAAAACTTTTAATTTTTTCTAAACTTCCATCTGTTGAGCCATCATCAACAACAATTACTTCTTTGTGAGGATAGCTCTGATTTAAACAGCTTTCTATAGCTTGTGCAATCCATTGTTCTGCATTGTAGCAGGGAATTAAAATACTAATTTTTGGTAGCATAATTTGATTTAGTTTTAGTTAAATTCAATTTAAATTGATTGAATGGATACATTAAATTTCAATATGTAAACTTTTAACTATTAATCAACTAGTTAATTAAGTTTTGATATAATTTTTGAGTTTGTGTTCCTATATAGTCCCAACCCAAGCGATCGCATGACTCCTGAACTACATCACTCAATTTGTCTAAATCAAGCTGAGTACTAGCCTTTAAAGCCTGTAATAATCCTTGCTCATCTTCTGGATCATATAGCAACCAATCTGCTCCATTTAATGTTTCCATGAGACTTTCAGCGCGAGGAGCTATAATTGGTTTATTATATGACATTGCGAGAATCAGACTACCTGAAGTTAAAATACTTTTAAAAGGCAGAACTACCACATCAGCAGCACTAAAAAAAAGATGTATTTGGCTATTTTCTACAAACTGATCATAAAGGAAAACTCCCTGGATTTTAGCAGCTTGTTCTTTGAGTTTTTGACCATAGGCTTCATCTAATGCTTTTCCTGCTATTAATAGGATACTTTCTTTGAGCAATTCCTGATTTCCCTCAAAAACTTTTAGTAAGCGTTCAATTCCCTTATAAGGGCGTAACATACCTAAGTTAAGGTAAACACGTCCAGATAATGGGATGTCTAAAGCTTTTCTGGCTTCAATTTTAGAAACTGATCTACCATAAAATTCTCGATAGTGTCCATGAGGAATAACTTCAATTTTGCTGCTTTCTAGGTTGTAGGTTTGAGCAAGATCCTGAACAGATGAAGCCTGGTGAACAATGATTTTATCTGCTAGTTTGAGCAAATTTTGTTTCATCCACTGTTCTATCAATGGGAACTTAGAATCATGGTCAATACGATCATGATTTGTCCAAACTACTTTTACACCTGTTAATTTAGTTAGCAAAATATCAACTAATAATTTGATGGTATAGATCCATCTAATTACTATATTTTTTCCTTTGGTATAGGGAGTTGTCCAGTGTAAATGTAAAATATCTATTTTATTTGGACTAGTTTGAATAGCTCTGGATATGGGCAACACTCGACGATAACCATAAGAAAATAAGACTTCCACTCCTTGATTCTCTAAAGCTTTAGATAAGAGTGTTTGATAGGGGTTATGAACGCTGTAATCTGGCATCATCAGAACCCTCAAAGTTTCTGCGGGCGAATTACCATAACTCATTACTGTAACTCCTTGAGGAATCCATTTTGGACTAAATGACGAATGCCTTCACTATACATTAAGTGTCGAATTTTGCCGACATAGTGACGAGATGGGGAACCGTTGATACTTCCTTCTAAATGCACGTCATAAGCAGGTGGTAACAGTTCTACTCCAAACTTGGAGCTACATAAGGCATAGATAGTTTGCTCAATCCGCCAGAAATGTCCAATAATATTTGGTAGTGCCAGAAATTCTTCTATCCAATCTAAATTAAGCGATCGCTTGTGAATTAGTCCCAATCCTGAATTTACTCGCTCGGACAAATCAAAGCCCAAATGATTTTTCACTACATCCGCTTCAACTGTATAGGAACTCTCCACATCAGCGTTGAGTGTATTTAGTTGATAATCTGGATTATCGATGCGGTTCAGAAGTTCTGTAGGTGCTGCAAAAAACAGGATATCGCTGTCTAACAGTAATAAGCGATCGCACTGCAAATATAGAGCAAAGTCAAACACCTTGGGTGAGAGGAGATTTGTTTTGCGAAACTCCAAACAGCGAGGATAGGATGCTAGAGAGGCTAAAACCTTTTCATCAGCCTGTTTTTTGTCAATAATGCGAGCATTGGGAAAGTGATGCTGCAAAGTTGCTAGATTTTCATCAGTCAGAGTTCCATCATCATGAATACACAAAGCATAATGACGCTGAGAAAAATGATAAAACGACTTTAATGCCCAGACTAAATTTAGCCAATCATTGGCAGAAGTAAAAACATGAATTTCACAACTAGTATCAGATGTGTTAGTAATCGGTTTGGAACCTAATATATTTTTTCTAACTGAATCCCTGTAGTAAGCTGTGGGCAGACCATGCTCATACTTTTTGCGGATCTGATAAATTATTGAACCAATAGACATAACTCTTTCAACTCCTCATCAGAATTTTTTTGACGCTGGCTTTCAAAGTCGCAAATGAATTACTTTCCCTTTTTTCTTTATTTGCAAGATGATTTTGAATAGCTTGTTTTAAGTATATTGACCGTTCTTGTTGTAAAGCTGCAAATGCATTAATTTTTTCCTGAATTTTTTCCTGATTTTCGCGGATAAAATTGATTTTTTCTCCTAAAACAGCATATTCTGTAGTTTCTAAGCAACATTCTGAAAGATTACTTTCTTTTAGTAATCGTTCTACCTTATCATCATAATTGATAGCTAGAAAAGGTTTTCCCATTTGCATAGCAAAAATGATGGCATGAAATCTACAAGCAACGAGTATTTCACTATCTATTAGTGGTTGCAAGGTAAATTCTTGAAAAGGTATTTTCCCCAAGTATTTTTCCAGTAAATCAAAATCTCTATTCACATTAAAGTCAAAAGGAAAAGGATTAAGTTGAAATTGAGATAATTCTTTTATCCACATTTCTGGTTCAAAATCTTTCCAGTGACATGGTGCTAAATTAATAGCAATTTTATTACTGCTACTAGAGGTAGTTGGTTCAACTGGTGGAAAAGGAAAACACCAAGTTAAATCTGGATGCACTTCTACTTTAGGATGCTCGTTGAGCAATGACTTACTTATTTCATCTCTTACATAAAAAAAATCAGCTTTTTCGATTAAATCCAATAATTCTGGCAGTAAATCTTCAGAAACTCGATTGACTCCTAAACCAAAGACACCAATTTTAGCCTTACATTTTGTAATCCATTGCTTTATATTAACCCATATTCCTACCCTTTCAAATACCAGTCCACCTCCACCAATTAATATCCAATCGAAACTCTGAAGGTATTCTTGTGGTGGAGATAGATAATGAGGTAGAAAAACAAGATTGTTACCTTTAAGTAATCGAGTAATGCAGTATTGAATGCGGTCATCTCCAGCATTTAGGGCATTGTAATATCCAAAAATCGCAATTTTCATGAGTTATAAAACAATTTTTAAAATGTAGAAATTAGCATTGAATTATTTATTTTTTAATAAAATTCCTTACCACCGAGCGCAATACTTGATTAGTTTTAGCTAGTAAGGAGATTTTCGATTCAGTTTTAAACTCGAAATCTGGACGAAGTGTGATTTTTTGTTTTGAACTACCAGTTAACTGACTACACAGTTCAGCCAACATAGGAAATAAGTTGTAGCGATATAGTACCTGATGACGAGCCTCAATAATTGCCGGCAGAGACTTTTCATACAAATTATTATTAATTGCTTGTTCAATTGTATGAATTGTCCAATCAATTCTTTCTGTATCAATAGGCAGAAATGCATCTGGAGAGAAGTAATCAGTTATATTGGGACAGCCATAGTACAGAGGCAAAGCATATCCCAAATATGCATCTGTCAATTTTTCCGTCCAGTAATGTGGCACGCTACCATTCTCTAATACAATATTGTATTTATAAGGAAAAATAGCATCCCATTTATCTTCAATTGGTCTAATTGGTCTGCCGAAAAATTCTAGTTCTTTAAAATGGTTCTTGAGTGCCTCCAGCAGTTTGAGTCTCGCACGATGACCAGAAGTAAAAGTTTTGTTAGAACAAATCACAGATAATAATTTCTGCTTCTGTGGGGGTTCTATGTTAACCAATTTATCAAAGGAATGGCTGTCACCAAGATGCCAAGTTTGACCATGCTGAGAAATAATTTTATTATGATGTTTGATATCAGAATGACAAGTAACTACAACATTGAACTGTTTAATATAGTTGGTTGCCCATGACATCATTTCAGGTGGTTCACGGGTAATCAAAATCAGATTCTCTGATGGACAAAGTGTAGTTTCTTGTTTAAGCAACCCTTTTGAACTTTGCAATACCACCCAAGCATCGCAGGAATCACATTCTTGATTAATGATAAATTCGCAGTCTCCCCAAATTCCCTGAGAATTAGGTGTCTGGCGTATTCCTATCCAATTTGGATAGCCAACAGTTACTTTTATCCGCATGGAGTAATAAATTTATTTTATGAACTTGAGTTTTTAATGGCTTCTAGATTTAAACTTACAGGATATTTTCCTCCCAGCAAACGTCCTGACCAGTCATTAAAGGTCATGAGTTCTGTTGAACCAGGTTGCCAAGATCTGACTTCATTAAAACCTGCATTCAATAGTAACCTTCTCAAACTTGCTTCATTAAAAGCAGCTTTATGAAAATTGAATTGATAATCCTGTCCTCCCATTAGTAATCCAATAATAGAATCAAGATTTTGATCACAATCATTATATATTTTTATTAACAGATCAAAATCTGGTACTGATATGCGGAGAATTCCATTATCTTTTAAAACTCTATGCCACTCGCTGATAACTAGTGGAACTCGATTGTAAGAGAAGTGTTCCAAACAATGACAAGCATAAATCAAGTCAACACTATTATCTTTAAATGGAGCCAAATTATCGATGGCTCGAACATAGTGAATGTGCGGTGCAGGACGGCCATCAATGTTAATAAATTTTGGGTGAGCAATATTTCCACACCCAAGATGCAAATTAATTTCTTTATTATCTACGGGAAGTGTTGGTCTACTAAATTGTCTTTTTATTTTTTCACTGCTGACATTTAAGCTCCCCCTTAGTTGTTGCAATTTTAAATACAAATATCCCAATCTCAACTTACTTTTCATAGCTATATTTGCCTCAAACGCAATCAGTGCTTTATTTTCGTTACTTTCGACTGAAATAGAAATCTTTTAATTCTATCTTGAAGATTTGATACTAATAAAATTTGGGGATTACTGAAGACGATAATTAACATTTTTATAAATCTAAAATATTTTTTATCCCCTGCATTCAATGATTTTTGAACTTCTTGATCGAGAACAACATGATACAACCATTTGCCTTGTAAAGTCATACGACTTTTGATTTTTAATTTTTTGGAGTCACTCCAAATCAGAGGAAATACAACCTTGAGCAATTCCTGGGCAACTTTTGTTTTATGAGTTGATTTTTGATTACTAGTAAATCTAAAGCAAGATAATTCACTATCAATTTTGCCAACCACACTATTTTCTTGCAAAATTCTACACCAGTATTCATAATCCATCACATAGTTTAGGTCTTCTTTAAAGAAGCCAACTTTTTCAGTAATCCGTCTTGTCCAAAAAACTTCTGGCTGTACAAATTGGCGTTTTTTCCACCATACATCCCATACATCTAAAATCTCTGCTAGAGTTTGTATATTTGCAAATTGTTCACCAATTTTTTCCCCTTCTTCATTTACATAACGACAAATTCCATGTAGTAAGTCAGTGTTAGGAAATTGGCGAAAATGTTCAGCAACTTTAAACAATGTTCCTGGTAAATAATAGTCATCACTGTTTATATAAGCGATGATTTCACCAGTTGCTTTGGTAATACCTTTATTAATAGCATGAGCTTGACCATTATCTGGCTCACTTATCCAATAGGATATCCAGGGTTCATATTGTTTGATAATCTCTACTGTATTATCTGTGCTACCACCGTCAATAATTATATATTCTAAATTGGGATACCCTTGTAATAATATTGAGCGGATAGTTTGTTCAATAAAATGACCTTGATTATAACTGGGTGTAATAATACTAATTCGAGGTAAATCAGAAATATTTAATAATATTTTTGCAGATAAAGAATACTCCTGTTCATCCCAATACAAACCTAATTGATTAGATATAGGAGGAGGTAGCTCTTTTAAATTTGGTTGCATTCTTTGCTATCTCGATACTTATAGTGTTTTGCAGGACTTCCAAAAACTATTGAATATGGTTCAATATCTTTGGTAACTACTGAATTAGCTCCTATAACAGAGCCTTTGCCAATGTTTACACCAGGTAAAATTACAGAATGTGTACCGATCCAAACATCATCTTCTATAACTACTTGTTGTAGAATAGTGTTTTTCCGCATATCCTCTTGCTCATAGTCATGAGTAACTGAAGTAATCGCGGTGTGAGAACCAATTAATACGCGGTTACCAATTTTGATTCCACCTTGACACCACATATGTACATAAGTTCCAATTGAAACGGCGTTACCGATCTCAAGATTGCTAGGTTTACTGATATATAATGGAACATAAAAATGGCATTCGTCACCGTAGCTTTTCAATTGCTGCATTAGAGTATGTTTTTGGCTTTCCAGCAGATATTCATTAATTTTCTGGAAAAATTTCACTCTAATTGGTATGATAATGTCCCTAATTTTCTTACTCAGCATACCAACTGCCTTGAATACTCATCTTACCTAAACGCTGGTCGTATTTTTTGCCATTTATAAAAGCTGGTTCTACATAAAATGACTCAGCAAATTCTACCCAATCAACAAAGCGTTTATTTTTATCAAAAATCCCAGCAGATATTGTATATTTGCCTGGCATTAAAGGGTTAATAAATTCCACATTTATTCTACCTATATTCGATGATGGTTGGGTATTACTACCAAAATCTCTCTGAAATAAACTAGCTTGTACTTCTCCATCTTCTAAATTGTAGATAAGCACAAAAAAATCTAATTCATCTATTGGCTCGTTAATTTTATATTCAATAGAAATTTTTAGCTTTTCAAAAATGGATACGACTATATCAGAATTGTTAATATCATTTACTGTAATTTTTTGGATTTCTGCCCTAGCATCACCTTTAATGTGTCTATAGGTTTTTGCATCGGACTCAGATTTCTCTTGGGTTATTTTTTGCATATACTGAGATATGGTCTCAGTGGGATTGCCTTGAAAAACTAATGTACCTTGAACTAATAATAATGCCCTAGTACATAGTTGTTTTACAGTAGCCATATTATGGCTGACAAACAGGACTGTTCTGCCTTCTTGCCCCACTTCTTCCATTTTTCCCAGACACTTTTGCTGAAAGGCGGAATCTCCAACAGCAAGTACTTCATCTATGATTAATATTTCTGGTTCTAAATGTGCAGCCACTGCAAATGCCAGCCTTACATACATCCCCGAAGAATAACGCTTCACCGGAGTATCCAGAAACTTTTCTACCTCTGCAAAATCTACAATTTCATCAAATTTACGCGTAATTTCTACCTTACTCATGCCCAGAATTGCACCGTTGAGAAAGATATTCTCTCGTCCTGTTAACTCACCATGAAAACCAGTCCCTACTTCCAATAAACTAGCAACTCTTCCCTTAATTTTGATGCTTCCTTGGGTGGGTTCAGTAATTCTGCTGAGAATCTTCAAGAGTGTTGATTTTCCTGCCCCATTACGACCAATAATTCCAACTCTATCACCCTGGTTAACCTCAAACCCAATATCATTCAGCGCCCAAAACTCTTCAAATGCAGGGTTTTCTGTTTTTGCTTTGGGATTTATTAAACTACCAAAAGACTTCACCTGATTAGCTATCACATCCCGCAAAGCTGTATGGCGCTCTTGTTTTTGGTGTCCAATAATATATTTTTTACTTAGGTTTTCAACGCGAATAACGGTATCAGTCATTATTAATGTAGTTGTAATCTAGTTTTTAGTATTTTTTAAGTTGCGATACTATAAGCAGCCTCATGGAAAAACTGCAATTTCATCAGGGCAACCATTCAGGATCTAAAATTTCTGTTAAAGAATAAGGACAACTTTTAGGGAATATATCAGGAGATAGATTAGATTTACGAATGGCATTATTTCTAGCTTTGATGTAAATTTTCTCTATGACTTTCGCACAATGATTATAAAGAACTTTAGATTCTAATAACAAATCCAATTCAAGTCTAAAGTTATCAATTTCTTTTTCCCAGCCCCTACCTGACCTGTCTTTTTCTGACTTCCAGTAATCATAAATTAGTAGATGAATTAAAAGTTTTAGTAAATAACTCTCTACTTTATGCCTTTGTTCGTTTCCCAATGCTGTTATTTCCTCAATTAAATGTTCCCAATCAATGTTTTCTAAATCACGATTTTCCAGTTGGTTAAGGGTAATGTCTAACCACTCAGGATAATCTTGTTCATAAATTAGGGAAGTCACTTTTAGAGGTTTCATGATCATTTACTCAATATTGTTCTGGCCAAAATTCAGCATTCATAATCTGCTCTAGAGTGTAGGGACATTTTTCAGGGAATTGCTCATCTGGTAAATCAGTTTCAGCGATCGCTAAATCTCTAGCTTCTGACCAAGTTTCCGTCATAGCTTCATCTAAGCGAGACTTTAGACCAGGATTTCTACGAAGTAGCTTGTCAATGGAGGTACGTTGTACACGGATAGTTGCTCGCCAACTATTGGTTCGTTTCCAGTGCTGTACCTGCCATTTTAGTAAATGGGCTACAAGTTGTGTCAACCGAGACTCTAACTGATCATAGTGACGATTTCCCAAATCTTCTAACTCTTCAATCAAATGCGGCAGATCTAACTCATTAAATTTTCCCTGACGTAACAGGTTTGATTGCTCATAGGCCCAAGTATAAAAGTCTTGCTTATAAAGCATACTATCCAACCAAATGAAATCAAAGAACGACGGCAGAATTCTTTAGCAGAATTCTAGCAAAAAACCTGTCTAAATTACATCAGCAAATTTCTTTTCCATTTTGCGGAAATACCAAATACCACTAAATAAGAGTGAGATTACTAGTGCAAAGGATAGAAGAAACCCTGGTAAATATAAATGCGACTCACCGCCTAATATTGCCCAACGGAAACCATCAATTACGCCAACCATCGGGTTTAATGAGTAAATAAATCGCCATTTTTCGGGAACCAGACTGCTACTAAAGCCTACTGGTGAGATATATAGACCAAACTGCACAATAAACGGCACTATATACCGAAAATCTCGATACTGGACATTCAAAGAAGCCAACCATAAGCCTGCTCCCATGGAAGCGGCAAAAGCAATACTAATAAATACGGGTAGAGTCAAAATGCGCCAACTAGGGACGAAGTTGTACCATGCCATGAGCGCCAATAAGATCATTCCTGAAATCAAAAAATCTACAAAGCTTACTACCACGGCACTTGTAGGAACTATCAAGCGAGGAAAATAGACTTTGGAAATTAGGTTGGAATTGCTAATCAAACTATTGCTGCACTCGGAGAGGGAATTGCCGAAAAACTGCCAGGGTAACATTCCGGAAAAGACAAGAATAGGATAAGGTACACCCTGAGATGGCAATTTTGCTAACTGCCCAAACACGACTGTAAACACCACCATCGTCAGAAATGGACGAATCAAAGCCCAAGCCATGCCGATTGCTGTTTGCTTGTACCGCACCAAAATATCTCGCCATGCTAGGAAATAAAATAGTTCCCGATAGCGCCAGAGGTCTCTCCAATATTGTTGTTCTGTCCGTCCGGCTTGAATGAGTAATTCTGGTGGAGAAATGGTGTCTTTCATATCGAAAATTTAGGCTAATCTAAATACACGGATGCAAATGCCTGAAAATTACCTCAGTTGATCACCCAAAAATCTTTTATATTATTGCCACCCACAAGATGGGAGTTCCTGAAGGTAAACTCTCCTACAGAAGGATTTCTATGTGGATTAATTACTCCTGTTGCCTGCTGCCAAAGTTCAGCAGGTGCTAATGACAAGCTATAGGTGGATTCACGCTTACGGACGTGATACCACTTAGTGTCTTGGCAGTCTTCACACCAAAAAGCCTCTAACCACTCTCCTTCTATAGCAACTGCGGTTTTTGCTGCTACTAACATCAGAGCTTCTTTTCGTCTCATCCCTCTTTGCTGTAGTTGTCCTGCTCGTTCAGCAAACAGCCCATATTTTTGACTCATGCTATTCATATAGCAGCCATGTACAGGACAGTAGATAGCTCGTCGCTTAGATCGATTCCGATTTCGGTCACACCTTCTCTGCACTTTGGCCTCCTGCATCAGTTTGATAAAAAAATATCACAAGAAGGTTGCATTGGAGGGACTGAGATCAAAAAGACCATCAAAGCCCAACTCCTAATTCAAAAGTTGGGTTATTCAATTTTCAAAGCCAAGCTTTGTCAGTGTGACATCTTAGCACATGAATGGTGATTACTAACCAATAGTGCAGCCAACTGATTACAAATTAGACTGTTTTAGGATGCTGAGATATTGTTTAGCGATGATTTGCGGCGTAAAGTTTGACTGCAAATACTGCCGAGATGCCTTGCCCATGCGTTCTGCTAGTTTGCGATCGCTATTCAGCCGACGAATAAACTCCGCTAGAGCCAAACTGTCTCCGTTCTCAACAGCTGTACCACATTTACCATCAGCAATTAGTTGTCGTAAATAAGAGTACTTTGAACAAATCACTGCTACTGGTCTTCCTGCGGCTAAAGCTGGGTAAAGCTTGCTAGGGGCGACTAGGCTTTCCATCCCGGATTCGACACTAACTAGAGATAGATCGCAAGCTGTTAGAGAGTACGGTAGTACTTGCTTATCCTGATAGGGTAAAAATAGGAAATTGGTTAGTCCTAATTGATTGACCTCTTGGATCAAACGTTCTCGTTTTGCTCCGCTGCCAATACAAACAAATTGAATAGGTTCATCTTGCAGATGTTTGGCAGTTTCTAAAATGGTGTCTATGTCGTGACACCTGCCCATGTTACCAGAATAGAGGACTGTGAATTTATTGACTAAATTATGTTTTTTGGCAAACCAATTATTTTCTTTTGCCATTGGCACAATTAAGTCAGGATCTCCCCAACTATGAATCACAGAGACTTTATCTGCCACATCTGGACAGATTTTTATTACTCTCTCCTTCATATCAGGACTCAGAACCACAATCCCTTTTGATTTTCGCCAAATTTTCCGGTTCAGTTCCCACCAAAACCCTGTAAGAGGGTGATTTCTAGATACTACTCCCAGTGCGATCGCAATATCTGGATAAAGATCATAGAGTAAGCAAACGTAAGACACTCTAAAACAAAGGTTAGCTAGATATCCCGCAATGGGTAAAAAAGGAGGTGCTGAAGTTAGCAAAAATACGTTATGCCGACGGAAATTTTTGACTAAGTGGATAAAAGCACGTAAGGTGAAGAGAACACCATTGACTGCTTTGCCACGAATTCTTCCAGACCAGACTTGGGTAGAGCGTGATCGTTGAATACGTATACCGCCTGAGTGTTCAACTGCCGGAGCCTTATCAGTTGAAAATGCATACCCTGGTTGTCCTGTAAATACTTCAATATTTACACCTTGCTGCTCTAGCTGTTTTACCAGTTCTTCTATTAGCTGTCCGGTAGCAGCGTAGTCAGGTGGGAAAAACTCAGAAGTTACAGATATATTAAGTAATTTATCATACAAGTTTTCCCTTATTTCGCTATCTTCAGCTAGCTCTGCCGGAGATAATGCTGATGTAGTCCCACTCTTGTCGTTGTAAACTCGCTTGATGTCAATATCTGCTGTTTTTCTTGTCAGTAAATTTCTATCATTTTTAAAAGTTTGATTCTGGGATATGTTGGGATTAGAAGTGGTTGACTTTTTCGGCCAGAATGCCATAAGTGTAGTTTCCCTTAGAAAATTTTTATGCTTACAGGTAAGTCGGCTGTGAAAAACCAAGCCATGTGAAGATGTGTAAACCTGACTCCAGTCCATATTTTGCATAGGTTTCAGCCAATTTACAAAACTAAACACAGATGGGTGTTGCCTACCTCCTGAGGATTGACAGCGATGATTCGGAAAAAATTTTTGAACTCCCGATCTGTTAATTATTGAATCTCTAATACCTGTTATCAAGCAATTGCATTATAAATGACAACAAGTTATTTATAGTGCAAATATGTATCTGTTGTGTTTAAAGCAGAAGATAGCGAGTTAAGTTTCATATTAAATCAAAGCTCCTTTTTTACAAATCCTCTGAGGATATCTGAATAGTCTAATTTCATCTGAGCCGCAGGCGATTGAAAAGATGCTTTCGCTACGCTGTCTTTGTAGCTCCTCTCTATCGCCAAAGGCGCGTCCGCACCAACGCCTAGCGTCTTTGCAACAGACAAGAAACACGATTTAGCATTACGCGGCTACACAGCTAAGACTCGTAGTTCCTTCCCAGAGGTAAGACCAACTGGGTGGGTTGAAAATTCTTGATTTTCCGTAAGTCCGCCTGCGCGGACTTTGTTTGTGTAGTAGCGAATACAATTTGCCGAAAACTTTTCAGACATCCTCTTAGTTATGATTAATTTAAACTAGTATGCACCAAAATGTTATGTTGAGTACAACACATAAAAGGTAATGATAAAAAAACACTGAAGGAATAAGCGAATCTACAAAAAATCTTCATCTAATCTTCATAAATTCCTGATCTTATATATACAAGAACTAAAATATATATAAAAGTTCCCGCGTATTATTTGTACCTTGTCTGACTCCTCATAGAAATTATCTCTAGGATTCACTCAATATGGAACTTATTCGCACACCTGGCAAGATCGCCTTCAAGCTTCCCCTACCTCGTCAACAACTTGCGCCGTAAATTATCCAACGCGGCATTTGCACTCACATGACGAATTAAAGACCGACCACGAATAGTCCCAAATCGATACTCAAAACTTGTCACATCAGATCCTGGTCCGGCTAAACCTATATACACCAAACCCACTGGCTTCTCATTAGTTCCCCCAGTCGGGCCTGCAATTCCCGTAATACTTAAACCCCAAGTAGTACCTAAGCGATTTTTCACCCCAATAGCCATTTGTTCTGCTACAATTGCACTCACCGCACCAAATTTATCTAAATCTTCTGGGTTGACCCCCAACAACCCAACCTTGACCGAATTATCATAAGAAATTACCCCACCCCAAAAGTAATCAGAACTACCAGAAATATCCGTCAACATTTGTCCCAATCCCCCACCGGTGCAAGATTCTGCTACTGACAGAGTTTCCCTCAACTCCCGCAATAACTTACCCACCACAGAAGCCAAGTTGTCATCATCAGCACCATAATAATCTAAGCCAGCAATCTCTATCAGTTGCTGCTCAATGGGTGCAATTAAAGCCTCCGCAGCAGTTTCTGAACTTGCTTTTGCCGAAACTCTCAATCTTACTTCTCCCTTACCTGCATAAGTTGCTACTGTTGGGTTAAGTAAATTCAGATAGTCAGAGACTTTTTCCGCTAAAGTTGATTCACCAATTCCCCAAAATCGTAAACTGCGGCTATGAATAATTTCCTCACCCCAACCCTGACTTTTGAGAAAAGGTACGGCTGTTTCTTGCCACATTGGGTAAAGTTCACTAGGAACACCGGGGAAAGTGAAAATAGTTAACCCTGGACGGGGTTGCCAAATAATTCCTGGTGCTGTACCTGTGGGATTGGGTAAAACTTTTGCACCTTGGGGAATTAAAGCTTGTTTGCGGTTGCTTGGAGACATCACCCGGCCACGTTGAGCAAATTTCTCAGTTATATCTTCAATAATTTCTGGATCTTCTACCAACGGAACGCCAAAAAAATCAGCGATGGTTTCACAAGTCAGGTCATCAGGTGTGGGACCGAGTCCACCGGTGAAAATCAGAATTTTCACTCTAGCAGCGGCAATTTCTATCACTTGCTTGAGTCTTTGCGGGTTATCTCCAACTACAGTTTGGTAATAATGGGGAATGCCTAATTTTGCTAACTGCTGGGCTAGGTATTGAGCATTACTGTTGAGAATATCACCTAGCAATAATTCAGTACCAACACAAATAATTTCTGCACTCATGGAATTTTCGATTTTAGATTGCATTTAGAATCTATACGATTGTTGAGACAGTATGGGGATTTTGGATTTTCATCTAAAATCTAAAATCCAAAATCCAAAATCGCTTAGGCTAGAACTGGGACAGGAATTTCGAGGTGTGGATACAATGGGAAGCGATCGCACAATGCAGCCACTCTTTGGCGACAATCTTGGGCTACTATCTCAGAATCTGGAGAAAGTAAGCGATCGCTAATAATATCTCCAATTTCCGTAAATTCTGCCACACCCAAGCCTCTTGTAGTCATGGCCGGAGAACCTAATCTTAGTCCACTGGTAACAAAAGGTGATTGTGGATCAAAAGGAACTGTATTTTTGTTGGCGGTAATATTGACACTGCTAACCAGTTGATCTGCTTTTTTTCCTGTCATGCCGATAGACTGCAAATCTACTAACATTAAATGATTATCTGTCCCATTAGATACTAGTTTAAATCCTCGCTTTTGTAATTGAGTAGCCAAAGCACCAGCATTTTCAATTACTTGACCAGAATAGGTTGTAAACTCTGGCTTCAATGCTTCACCAAAAGCTACTGCTTTGCCAGCAATTACGTGTTCTAATGGTCCGCCTTGAGTTCCAGGAAAAACTGATTTATCGAGTTTTTTACCAAGTTCTGCATCACGGGTTAAGATTAAACCACCTCTTGGACCACGCAAAGTTTTGTGGGTAGTAGTTGTCACCACATCACAATAAGGCAGGGGATTAGGATGATGACCAGTGGCAACTAAACCAGCAATGTGAGCAATATCTGCTAATAGGTAAGCACCGACTTCATCAGCAATGCTGCGGAATTTTTCAAAATCAATCACGCGGGGATAAGCAGAATAACCACAAATCAGCAGTTTAGGACGTTCTTTCAAAGCCAAGTCGCGGATTTGGTCATAATCTAATTGTTCTGTTTGTTGACTCACACCATAGTGACGCACTTGGAACCACTTACCCGACACATTCACTGGTGAACCGTGGGTGAGATGTCCCCCATGAGACAAATCCATGCCCATGATTGTGTCCCCTGGTTCTAGTAGGGTCAGGAAAACTGCAAAATTGGCTTGTGCGCCAGAATGGGGTTGTACATTGGCATGAGCAGCACCAAATAGCTGTTTGGCACGGTCAATGGCTATTTGTTCAATTTTGTCAACAAATTCACAACCGCCATAATAACGTTTACCTGGCAAGCCTTCTGCATATTTATTGGTGAGAACAGAACCTTGAGCCGCTAATACAGCCGCAGAGGTAAAGTTTTCACTGGCGATTAATTCTAAGTGGTCGCGTTGACGCTGGAGTTCTTGGTTAATTAACTCGCTAATTGTCGAATCTGAAATTTTAAGCAAGTCTGAGTTAGTCTTATTCACGTTAAATATCCTTGTCCAAATTGGTGAAATTCTAGATGTTGGTTGGTAGCAACATCGAAGTAACAGTCTGAATATAGCAATCCTAAATCATTTGGCACGAATCAACGTTGATATTAGAATTGGTGTATTACTTTTTACCAAAAAACTAAATCTCTAGGATAGATAATATACAATAAAGTAGGGTGCGGTGAGCAACTTTCTGCTATTGTCCACATCCATTTAAGTATCTACAAAGTTGACCCTCTCCGAAGTTAAATGTGGGTAGCAATGAGGATTTACAGGAGGGATTCAGATGTTAGTAATTTTAATGGATGAGCAAATCCTTACCCCTGAGCAAGTTTGCCAGTCTTGTTTGCTTGCTAACAGCAGCGGACAACCCCGCTGGGGTGGAGGTCAATTGCGTTGTGGTCAAGCGATTCGCCGATTTACTGAACAGCACCCAGAGCAGTATGAGTGTGTGATGGGTTTTAGGATTGCCAATATAAAATAATCTAATTATCTAGCAATATTAACCAACTGCGTTATCCTAGGCTCAAATAGCTATTGAAATTTAAGCCACAGGAGAACGCAATATGTCTTGGCGCGGGTCTACAACTGTTCCTGATCGAATTTTCGCTTCTTTACCTTATTTACTGCCTCTGATTGAGGTATTTGCCTTCGGTCAGTTTTTGTTGAAAGATTTTCCATTCTTAGGAATCATCTTTTTACCTTTGCTGCCATTGTTAAGGATTTACTATGGTGTCCGCTATGCTGGCCTAATTATTTTCTTTGCTTTATGGCTGTTAGTGGTGAGAAATGAAAAAATCAGCCATTTTATTCGTTTCAACACTATGCAAGCCATCATTTTGGATATTGTTATATTTTTATGTAGCATCGTGACTGATATGGTGAGATTATTTCCCGGTAGTGGATTTGCTATGCAAACACTGTATACAACCATTTTTATGGGGATAGTTGCAGCAGTGGCTTATTCTGTATTCCAGTCTCTGATGGGGCGCTATGCGGAAATTCCCGCCATTTCTGACGCGGTTCATATGCAAGTGCGCTAGGGATTATCGGGCTATGACGGTATTTTCTAGGCGACCAATACCTTCTATTTCAACACGGATGCGATCGCCTATATTTAAGGGTCCAACCCCAAAGGGCGTACCTGTTAGCACGATATCCCCAGGTAAGAGCGTCATCACTTGACTGATATAAGACACTAAAAAATCTGGGGAAAAAACCATCTGATCAATACAAGCAGATTGGACTGGATGAGGATCATCATTCAAAAATGTCTGTAATCTAGCGCCTGGGTTTAATTCGCGGACAATCCAAGGACCAAGAGGACAAAAAGTATCAAAACCTTTGGCTCTTGTCCATTGGGCATCTTTTTTTTGTAAATCCCTAGCTGTGACATCATTGGCGATGGTGTAACCCCAAATCTTAGTTTGTGCTTGTTCTGGTGTACAGTCACAAATGCGATCGCCAATCACTAAAGCCAACTCGCCTTCATAGTCTACCCGTTCTGACTGGTGAGGATACTTAATTTCTATTTCCGAAGCGATAATAGATGTAGGCGGCTTGAAGAAAATCAGCGGTTCAGCCGGTACGGTAGTTCCCATTTCGGCTGCATGGTCTGCATAATTCTTGCCTACGGCCACAATTTTTGAAGGCGCACAGGGAGCCAGGATTTGGTATTTGTCCGGTTCCAAGATTAAATCCGTGGGTTGACCATCCAACCAAGGTGGAGCGTCTAGAACCTCCACATTGAAGGACAATTGCAACAACCCATAATAAATTTGTCCTTCTTGACTTTTAACTCGCACATAGCGCTGCGCCATAACCTTGATTATTATCCTTAGAGATCCAAAATTCGGCAGATTTGGCTAATGATTTCAATTGAAAACTGGTAAGATTATAGTTCCTTGTTGCTTATGTTTATTTTTATCCGTAGCATTTTATTATGTTTGTATAAAAATATCATTAGCGGCCTTTTTGTCCATAAGGTGAGCAAAAATAAATGACGACAGTTTACGAGACAATGTACATCCTGCGTCCTGATTTGGGAGATGAGCAGGTAGATCAAGCAGTTACTAAATACCAGAACTTGCTGACTGAACAAGGTGCTGAGAAGATCGAAATTCAGAATCGTGGTAAGCGCCGTCTTGCTTATGAAATCAACAGGCATCGTGACGGCATCTACATCCAATTTAACTACACAGCCCCTGCAACCGCGATCGCTCCGCTGGAACGCGCTATGCGATTGAGTGAGGAAGTCATTCGCTATCTGACTATTAAGCAGGACATCAAGCAAGATCAATCAGCTACGGAGACTGTTGCCGCTTAAACTTGTCCATGAGGATAAGTCCTCCCGGATTTTCCCTCGAAAACACTAAAGAATATCTATTCTTTGTAGGACAGGCAAAACACCTGTCCTATCGTGTAATTCACTTTTAGGTAAATTTGTGTATTTTAACAGTTGTCAATTTCTCTTAAGTGCGATATGTTTTTCGTAAATTAATGCGGGAAGTGTTTTTCCCATACATACACAGTATTGTAAAACTTCAAGGTATTGGTTTCTGAGGATTCTTACACTTCTGTAGCTTCTTTTTTAGACCAAGATAGTATTCCTACTTATGGAAAAGCTGACTCGAAAGAAGTTAAATTTAGTGGTCGTAGAATCAGGACTAAGCTTTATCAAGCAGGTAATGCTTTATTGATTCATGCTGATGTCAATGGTAGTTTAAATATTTTACGTAAAGTAGTCCCAACAGCGTTTAGTCTAGGGATAGGGGGCGTTGTAGTTCGCCCTGTCGGGGTTATTCCCGGCAAACGAAAGGCATGAGATATTTGTCGATGTTTTTTGGAACTATTATCGCAGTTATACCTAAAAGATGTAAGCCACTGTGAGCCAATCTGACACACCCAACACCCAAGCTTTATCTACTGAAATATCCCAGTTGCACCAAGAGTTGCAACTTCGAGATCAATTAGTGCAACAGCTATCTCAAGAACTATTCCGGCTAGTCAAGGGGAATACCAATTTTATCCCGCAACGGTCTGAGTCTGAGTGCGATTTGAGTCAATTAGAGGCGTTAAGAGAGCAACTCCAAGCTGTTGAACAACAGGTAACGTTCTACCAAGAGCAAATTACATCTCGTGATACCGAAATTCACCAATTGCGACAGTCAGTCCAAGAACTAACTGATCGTAGTCGAATGTTAGAGCAAGTTGTGCAAGAATTGCCCCAAATTTACCGTCGTAAATTTGAGGAACGCATGGCTCCGGTGAGAGATAAGGTAGCAATTCTCCAACGAGAAAATAGGCAACTACAGGCAGAACTGCAAAGTGTGAGTTACAGGTTAGCACTAAAAACTCGTCACGCAAGTCACAGTGGTATTGATTTACCAAATTTCTCTAGTACTATATCTGGACAAAGTAATATGTCCGCTCCCCAGAATGCATAATGTATTCTCTTTAAGACCATTGCAGTAAAACCAATTTAATCTGAAGCTGCATAGAATAAGGTTTCAACGACAACTAAGTAGGTGAACAAAAAAAACCGTAGACGCGGAGCGGCTTCTCGAAGAGTAATATGTAACGAAAAGTAAAGTTGCCCAAAACCTGTTCTCTGTTCTCTGTTCCTCCGCAGTCGGTCCACTTGGGGAGACCCCAAGACCGCGCTGCTCTCTGTTCCCTTGTCATAACGACAATTTTTAACGCCAACCTACTTACCACAGATGCACGCAGATCAATACACATGAGTTAATGGGTTTCATGATTCTATGCAACCTCAGATTAAATTGGGATAAAACACATATCAGAATTAAACGCCATAGCCCCTGCCTATAGAACGCTCCGTGAATGGGCTGGGCTTCGCTTTAAAAGAAGCACCTCGCTGATTAGTCAACGCCTGGAAGCTAAACTAATAGCAAAAGAGAAAACATTATGCAACAAATCTTTCACCACCTAAAATCTAAAATCTAAACTTCCAAATGGTGTCAGTGAATTCGTTGAACTAAGAATAATCTCCGTGGCTTTAGCCCGGAGAGTGTAAAATCTTCCTCTTCATTTCTGAAGAATATTGAGATTCAGTCAGATAGCACCAAACTTAACCCTTAAGGCCAGAGAATATATCTTCGTAACTGTTAAATATCTCAAACACTGAATCTAAGTGAGTGAGTTCCAAAATTAACCGTACAGGGGCTTTCACATTGCAAAGAACTAAGCGGCAACCAGTCTCACGCACAGCTTTCAGCCCTTTGACAAGGGGGACTAACCCACAACTATCCATGAAATCCACTTCTGCTAGATCGATAACCCAGAGTTGCTGAGAGTGGGGATTGACTCTAGCCATCTGTTCGCTTAAGGCCGTACCACCTTCTAAGTCTATGCTTCCTTGGGGTTTAAACAAAATCACTTGACGTTCTTGTGTAAGAGTCATGAATTTAAGTGTGTAGTTGAAACGCTATGAAAAAAGAAGTTTGCATTAATACTGTTTTTTTACAACAGTGAATATACTGATTTAATCCGATTGTCAGGACTTACCGCAATTATAGTCTATCTAAGTTGATACAGTATTTATCTCGTATAATTTATGATAGATTCTCTCAATATAAGCATAATAGCCTGGTAATTTCGGTAGCAAATTTATCTGTTACGAAATTTTTATAAAAAGTAAGAATTGTTATAACTTTTTTTATAAGTAAACGGGAACAAAATTTTTGAAGCCAGGTAAGCTGATCTAAAAATTTATGATTTCCTTCTGCCCTCAACCTACCGCTGAAGGCGAATAAAACTCAAAACCCATGATTTCTTGTAGCGTTTTCATTGACACCCTAACCAAAAACAAGCAAAAATATAGTAAAAGTAAAAATTTGTAAAGTCGGCGGTGTTGGATGTCTCTTGAGCTAATTTCACTAGAAAACATCCAAGAAATTGCTCGTAATTACGGTTATTGGGCAATTTTTTTAGGAATTTTGCTAGAGAATTTGGGCATTCCTCTTCCTGGTGAAACCGTGACTTTAGTAGGCGGTTTTCTAGCTGGCAGTGATGAACTGAATTACTGGCTGGTTCTCGGTGACGCTGTTGCAGGTGCTGTAATTGGCGGTAATTGCGGCTATTGGATTGGTAGGGTTGGTGGTTGGCCTTTCTTGCTACAAGTGGGGAAGATATTCCGCATATCTGAAGCGCGACTGCTGAGTATTAAAGAACAATTTAGTGAAAACGCTGCTAAAGCTGTATTTTTTGGTCGCTTTTTTGCTTTGCTACGAATTTTTGCTGCACCACTTGCGGGTATCGCCGAAATGTCCTTCGGGAAATTCTTGGTATACAATTTTGCCGGGGCATCTGCCTGGGCTAGTGTGATGGTGACTTTAGCTTTCTTTGCAGGCAAAATTATTTCCCTAGAACAATTAGTGGCTTGGGTGAGCAAATTTGCAATTTTGGCGTTATTAATCTTAGTTGTTGTGATTGTTGTCCCTATTTGGTGGGAATCTCGCCAAATAAAACAGGAAACTGGGGAATAGGGATTGGGGACTGGTAATTCGTAATTCGTAATAATGCCTACGGCAGGCTACCGCCAACGTAATTCGTAATTGGGAAGAGGTTATAAATAATTCTCTCCCCTGCCTCCCCTGCTCCCCTGCTCCCCTGCTCCCTGCCCCTATTACCTGTCTCTCTGCGCCCAAATGCGGGTGGGGAGTCCCCAGACGTAAATGAAGCCTTCGGCGGCTTTGTGATCAAATTGGTCTTCGGCTCCGTAGGTTGCTAAGTCGGGAGTATAGAGGGAATTATCACTCCAACGACCAACTATTGTGGCATTACCTTTGAAAAGTTTTAACCGCACCACACCAGAAACTCGTTCTTGTGTTTGTTGAATAAAGGCATCTAATGCGGCTTTAAGTGGGCTGTACCAAAGTCCGTTGTATACCAATTTGGTGTAGGTTTCTTCAATACCCCGCTTGTATTGACTGACATCGGCTGTTAAAGTTAGGCTTTCTAAATCACGGTGGGCGTTAATGAGTACTACCATTGCTGGTGATTCGTAGATTTCCCGCGATTTGATGCCTACTAAGCGGTTTTCAATCATGTCAATCCGCCCAATACCGTGATTTCCTACTATCTGATTGAGTTGTTCGATTAACTCAACTGGGTTTTTAGATGTACCGTTGATTGTGGTAGGAAGTCCTTTTTGGAAGCCAATTTCTAGATATTCTGGCTCGTTGGGAGTATCCGCTATGGCCTTAGTCATTTCATAGATTTCTTCTGGTGGTTCGTTGGCTGGATCTTCCAACGTCCCAGCTTCGATGCTACGACCAAGTAAGTTTTTGTCGATACTGAAGGGAGAGGATTTTTTTACTGGTGCAGGAATTCCAAATTGCTCACCATAAGCGATAGTTTGCTCCCGACTCATTCCCCATTCTCTAGCTGGTGCAAGTATCTTTAGGTTGGGATTTAGGGCTGTACAGGAAACATCAAAGCGTACTTGGTCATTACCTTTGCCAGTACAACCGTGAGCGATCGCATCAGCACCATATTTTGCAGCTGCTTCTACTAGGATTTTAGCAATCAACGGCCGAGCTAGGGCTGTTCCTAGAGGATAACGATTTTCATAGAGGGCGTTGGCTTGAATCGCGGGAAATGCGTAATCTTTAATGAAGATATCTTTAACATCTGCTACCAGAGATTCACTTGCACCCGATTTTAGGGCTTTTTCTCGAACTGGTTCTAATTCATCTCCCTGACCTAAATCTGCTGCTAGGGTAATTACCTCTTCTACACCCCACTCTTGCTTTAAGTAGGGAATGCAAACAGAAGTATCTACTCCACCAGAATATGCTAGAACAACCTTTTTGGCGCGACCCATTAGTTTCTCCACTTAGGAAAACAAAGAATGAGTCATTATTATATCTGACTTGCCTAGCGTATATTTTCCTAATGCAACAGCTATCCAATTAAAAATTAAAACTTAAAAGTTGAAAAACCTTACCATATAAGCTTTTTATTGATTTAGGGGCAGGATTGTACGTACAAATATGGTATCTTCAAATTCAAGTTAATGTACTTATACAGATGTTTTTTCAAGAAACCGTGACTATCTTCTCTTTGTCATATTCTCAATATGAATAATAGTGATATGGGTGAAACTATGTTTTTTAGTATTGTAATTCCAACTTATAATCGCTTGCCAATTTTGCAAAAGTGCCTCCGTGCTTTGGAGGGACAGGTGTTTAGCAACGAAAATCATATACAAGGTTATGAGGTTGTGTTGGTAGATGATGGTTCTACTGATGGAACTTTGGACTGGTTAGCAGCACACAAAGATGAGTTTCCTCATGTGCGCTGTTTTGAACAAGATCATGCTGGTCCCGCTGCTGCGCGAAATTTGGGGGTAGAAAAAGCACAAGGTGACACAATTATTTTTATTGATAGTGATTTAGTGGTTTTACCTAATTTCCTGCAAGCTCATACAAATGCTTTAGTACAGGAAAGGGAGAAATTAGGAAGCGACAGGTTTTTTACTTACGGTGCTGTAATTAATACTTGCAATTTTGAAAATCCCACCGCAGAACCTTATAAAATCACAGATTTTTCTGCTGCTTTCTTTGCTACGGGTAATGTCGCTATTCCCAAACATTGGTTAGAAGAAGCAGGTTTATTTGATACTGGTTTTCAACTTTATGGTTGGGAAGATTTAGAATTAGGCGTGAGATTAAAAAAATTAGGTTTGCAATTAATTAAATGTCCTGAAGCTGTTGGTTATCATTGGCATCCACCTTTTAGTTTAAAGCAAATTCCCAAATTAATTGATCAGGAAATTCAACGGGGACGCATGGGTGTTTTGTTTTATCAAAAGCATCCTACTTGGGAAGTAAAGATGATGATTCAAATGACTTGGTTTCATCGTTTGTTGTGGGGGATTCTTTCTTTAAATGGGTTGTTGAATGAAAGAACTATGTCTCCGTTTTTGCAATGGTTGATTAATATTGGTAAGCCGCAGTTGGCTTTGGAAATTGCGCGGATTTTCTTGAATTGGTATAATGTTAAGGGTGTTTATGCTGCTTATGCTGAGATTGAGGGTAAATGATTCACGCAGAGACGCAGAGGCGCGGAGAGTAAGAAGGATATACCCAAAACGGGTGAGATTTGAACTTTTATAAGATTACGAAAAACTCTAGATCCCACATTCCGCACCCTTAGCTGTCACGCGGGGAAATTACGGAAATAAGAAAGAGAACTGAGGCTAAAAAATCACATATTAGCGAAAAAATACATTGTC
>NZ_JACJST010000027.1 GCF_014698305.1 Anabaena lutea FACHB-196
GGTTTACTACGGTACGAAAGATGAACAGGGTAAATTTAAAATCAAAACAATCCGAACAACTAAAGATGAAGTAATTGGTATTCTGCCAGGAGTGCCATCACGGGAAATTGCAATCCAAATGATAAACATAGTGGCTTTGAAAGAATCGCCGCTGACAACTTTACAGGTCGGGGATGAGGTGGTAATTTTCACTGGGAAGAAGAAAGGACAGAAAGGCGTAGTCGAGCGAATCGACCTCTGCTGTTGGGTGAAGTTTCCGAAGGCAACAGTTGCTATTAGTTTCTACTCTCATCATTTGAGAAAGGTTAGTTAGATGAGCATAGAACAGAGAATCAAAGAAGCTAATGGTAGGTTGAAAGCTAATCATTGTGGGGTAAACATTGAGCAAATAGGAGGTAAATTATATTTACGTGCCGTGCTACCTCCCAAACCGGAATCTAAGCATACAAAGCCTCATCAGCAAAGGATAAGTATTGCACCCGCTAATTTTGAAGGAGTAAAACTGGCGGAACGTGAAGCCAAAAAAATTAGTGTGGACCTTACTGACAATACTTTTAAATGGGGTAATTATCTTGAAGAGGAAATTAAACCACCTGAAACAATTGGTGATTGGATAATAAGATTTGAGGAAGATTATTTTAACAGAAGAGAAAGAACCCTGAAAACAGAAACGACCTGGAAGGTTGAATATAAAACAGTATTCAAAGTCCTTCCCAGGGATGAAATTATTAGTAGTGAAATTTTAAAACAGGCAATTTTAAAAACCAACCCAGACACCAGAACTAGAAAAAGATTCTGCTTAGTAACTGGACTACTTGCTAATTTTGCTGGGTTGGATTTTGAAGCTTCCATTTATTCGGGAAACTATAGCTCTAAGAGAAGGAAACCGCGTGATTTACCAACAGATAAAAAAATTGCCGAATGGTATCTCAAAATTGAAAATCACAAGTGGCGCTGGGTATTTGGGATGCTGGCTACTTACGGGTTGAGAAATCATGAGGTATTTTTCCTGGACCTGGATCAACTAAGAGAAGGCAACCAAGTAGTCACGGTCTTAGACGGTAAAACAGGATATCGGCGCGTGTGGCCTTTTCATCCTGAGTGGTTCACTGAATTTGACTTGGCATCGGTCAAACTTCCCGAAATAAATCTAGACCGGAATAACTCAGCAATTGGCGGGACTGTTAGCCAACATTTCAGACGTAACCAGGAGATACCCTTTAAAGTTTATGATTTGCGCCATTGTTGGGCTATTCGTACCCTGGAATATGGAATTGATATTTCACTGGCAGCGCAACAGATGGGGCATTCTTTAAACGTTCATTCGACGCTTTACCATACCTGGATAACCAGCCGAATTCACCAACAGGCTTTTGATTTGGCCATGAGTAAAAGCGATCGCCCCAAGCCGCCAAAGTTTAACAAGTAATTATTAATTAATAATTCTTAACTCCAGCAAGATGCTTGCTGGCTTTTCTGTTGAAAAAGTAGTGTAAGGATGTCTCTTAATCAATTGGTTGCGGGTTCGATTCCCTCCTCACCCACTAGCTTTCAGGTTTTCTAAATACTGGCTTTGACTAATTCTTGCCTAATTTACAGGAATACCCCCTCATAAATCCTGGATTTACAAGGGCAGTGGAAATTATTATTAGACGGATTTTTAGTCCTATAAGCTTCACGATAAATCAGTCCAGGTTATAGAAAGCGATCGCCGTATCCGACGTGCCATTTCGATAATCACCTTCTTACTGCACGGTATATCCTCCGTCGATCATCATGTTATGCCCCGTAACGAAGGAAGCCGCGTCCGAGCATAACCACACTACAGCTTCTGCGACTTCCTCCGGCTTACCAACACGCCCTATGGGATGCCTTGCCTTGATTTGAGGAAGCATATCTGCGGGAACAGTAGCCAGCATATCGGTCTCAATAAAAGCAGGACTCACAACATTGATACGAAGGCCGAATTGGGCATATTCCAATGCTGCCGCTCGGGTTAAGGCGATGACCCCACCTTTACTAGCACAGTAGCTGGTATAACCGGCGCAACCAACGACACCACCGATGGAAGCCATGTTGACTATTGTGCCGACACCTTGTTTGAGCATTGCTTTGATCTCGTACTTGAGAGAAAGCCACACTCCTTTCAGGTTCACATCGATCATGTAATCCCAGTCCTCTTCCGACATATCACAGAGTGGACTGAAAGTTGCAATTCCAGCGTTGTTGAAAGCGCAGTCAAGACGACCATAAGTATCTATGGCCTTGTTAACCAGCATCTCCATTTCCGCCTCTTTTGACACATCTGTCTTGACGAAAATAGCCTCACCTCCTGCCTCTTGTATATACCGTACCGTCTCCTCGCCTTCAATGACGCGACGGCTGGCAGCTATGACCTTCGCTCCACTACGTGCAAATGCGATCGCTGTTGCCCTACCAATTCCAGAAGAAGCTCCAGTGACAAGTCCGACTTTTCCATCCAATTGCCGTGTCATACGTTTGCTCCCTTTTTTTAACTTTTGAGACTACACCTTGAGGGGGCGTTCTTATATCAAGCCCCTATCTTGAGATATGGGATTCTTTGCCAAACAGTAGCGGGACGGTTGCTAACTCTTTAAGAAGCTCATGTTAAGTTCTCCGTAAACTTCGGGCTTATCAATTAATGTTACTGTGCAGCCGTAAGCTCTATACGAAATGTCTTCAATGATCGCACTGACAAATTATTTTGCCAGCACGGTTTTTCATCTACTGCACGAATATGAGAAAAGCGCCGCAATAACTCAGTGAAAACAATCTCCCCTTCCATGTTGGCAAGGGAAGCTCCTGGACATTTATGGATGTAAAAGCCGAAGGCTAATTGCTTATCGTTATTCCTTGTGATATTAAATGTATCTGGATCGGAAAAGACTTCTGGATCGCGATTGGCCGATCCAATCAGCAGAAAGATCAAATCACCTTTTTTGATTTTTTGGCCTTGAAACTCGATATCTTCAAGCGCCATACGTGATAGTCGTTGGACAGGTGACTCATAACGCAACATTTCCCTCACTGCAAGAGGGATTAGTTTAGGATTTCGTCTGATGTCCTCCATGACATTTTGGTATCGCAAAAGCGTTAAAAGTCCGTTACCTAAAAGGTTCATAGTAGTCTCGAACCCGGCAAAAATTATCATAATACAAGTGGCGAGTATCTCCTCTTCACTCATCATCTGTCCCGCAGTCTCTGCCTTGAGAAATGCACTGAGGAAATCATTCTGAGAGTGGCTTCTCCTACAGTGCAGAATGCCACGCAGGTACTCGGTCATCTCATCAACATGCACTTTAGCATTTTCCAGCCTTTCAATATAGCTATTAGGCGATGTTCCCACAAAGTTGACAATAGCTTCAGCGCAAAGTTTTGCTTTGTACCAACCAACTTCTGGGATACCCAATATCGTCGATACAACATAAAGTGGTAATGGGGAAGCAAGATCAGCCATGAAATCCATGCTCCCCCCATTTTTGTAGTCCTTGAGCATCTCGTCAACCAAGCGAGTAATGCTCGACTGAAAACTAAACACGACACTACTATCCAGCGCAGAACTTACTAATCGTCTGAGTCGAGAGTGTTCAGGTTTGTCCAAAAGCAGCATCCACATTTTCATTCTTTCGGCGAATGTTTTGTAGCGTTTCTGTTCAGCCTCTGGTAGTTGCAGAAAGCGTGGCGTGATTCGATCTGCTGCTATTTGATCAGATGCAAGAGCTTTAGTCACATCATCATATCGTGACACTACCCATGCCTGAAGTTCCTCGCTCCAATACACGGGAGCGTTTTCACGCAACCAACAGTACGTTGGATAAGGATTATTCAAGAACTCTTCAGAAACAAAACTATAGGGCATTATGTTTGGCTTTTGTTGACTAATCTCCATATTTCTTTCCTGTTTAAAAACGAATTTATAAGGCTTATTCTTTTTCGTTCATTAGGCCAATCATCTTGTCAGAAAAACTTACATGATACTGATACAAGGTAAGAACTTCGATTTCCGATATCTTGCTCAAGGAGGTTGCAGAGTATTTTATGACTCAAAGCTTGTAGAAATACTGTAACTCTCTATCCTTCCATTTCTGGCTTTAAATATGCTGCCAAATCAAATAGTTAGTCTGCTGCTTACCTTCTATTAACATTGGCTCTGTACTCAATATCATTTGATTGTCTTGATTAAATTCAAAAAAGCGTTCCTGAGCAGTACCAACCCAATTTGGAAATAAGCTACTTTCGACGTAATGAATAACACTCTTTTCCTTAACTTCGTACTTACTGCAATACGAAAAGTAAGTCTTAGCTGCCCTTACCTGTTCCTCTATAATTCCCCCAAGCAAATCAAAAGCAGTAAAATTGGGGCGGTTAGCTGTTGCTAAACTTGAAGACATATATCCATCTTCGGTATATATCAGCAAGCCGTAAGCATCTTTACCAAAGGGGTAAGCCACATTACCATTTTCATCTCGGATTTCCCAGGATACTAGTTTCCAAGTTCCTAAAAATTTTTCTTTTGTCATAAATTGGGTGGGTATAAAGTACTAAGAGATTGTGAACAAAAGTTATACATAGATCGATACTTTCGCCAAAAACAGGTATAAAAGATAGGGCGCTCCGTAGTAAAGTTATTATCTCTCACAACGATAACTCAAAAGCTACAATTTGCCCATTTTCGACATTTTCTCCATGTATATACAATAAGTAATCAATCTTCTGACTCCTGACCATCTCCAAACCCTTGACGAGCAAAGATTTCAATCATCTCGCTGCGGGTCAGATTATTTGCTTGGGCTAATTCATCCAATTTTGCCCAAGCCGTATCTGTGAGCCGGATAGAACGCAGCTTTTTAGACTCATCACCATAATCAGCCTGAAATCTACCCCCAGTTGTGCGCTTACGTCTGGGTGATTTATGCCTTGTTCCTGAATACTTACCACCATGTATATCTATTTTATTACTAGTGATTAAATTAACTAGATTATCAATCAAGCGATCGCTCTCCATTGGTAAAATCTCACGACCATGCAACATATCCTGAGTAATCGTAAAATACACCAAAGTCCCCAAAAAAACTCGTGCTGCTACTGATGCATCAGGTAATTGCAATTCTGGATGCGCTGCAAAATATTGAGTAATAACATCTAAACTAGTTTTATCTACATTGCGAACAAAAACTTGAGCTAATGACGGAAAACGCCCAGATTCAGCAATAATCAACCGCACAAAACTTAATAACTCCTGTGAACAAGCAATGTTATCTAAAATACTATTGGCGATGCGACGCAGAACTATCTCCGGTTCTCCTGCGAGAAATTGCGGATCTTCAGGATTAAAAATCTCCAAATATTTTTTCTGCGCTAATTTTTCAATCAGTGCAGTGAATAATCCTTCCTTATCCAGAAAGTAGCTGTATACCGTTGTTTTCGATACACCTGCGGCTGCTGTCACCTTATCCATTGTTGTCGCAGCGTAGCCCTGTGCTAAAAATTCTTGCATTGCACCAGCCAAGATAGCATCAACTTTCTCCACTAACAGCGATTGCCTTTGGCACTGCACTCCGCGCGATCGCTCTACCGGACTTTCTTCTACTTCGGTTTTCTTTTTTCGCATATGAATTAATTATTTTTGCAGTAACTCTTGACAAGATTGTAATGGACGGTTTAGTTTAGTTACAACTAAACTAATTAGTTTACTTCCCATCTTAAATCATAGGGGAAAACTTATGGTGCGTGATGTAACAACTAAAAATTCCGCATTTTTAAAACCGACTTCCCGTCAACTGATATTGCTGACAACAGCTTTATTGATGGCAACTCTGGGAATTAAAGGATATAAAATTTTACAAGCTAATTCCAAAACCACTGTAATCCAAGCTGCCCAAATAACTACACCGCAAATCAAGACGGTGACAGCATTAGGGAGAATTGAACCCAAGGGCAAAGTAATTAAACTTTCCGCACCTACATCTAGTCAAGGTAGCCGAGTAGAGACACTTTTGGTTAAAGAAGGGGATAAAGTCAAAACAGGGCAAGTAATAGCCATTTTAGATAATCGTCCCCGTCTCCAAGCCGCTTACCAAGAAGCACAAGCAGCCGTAAAAGTTGCCCAGGTAAACTTAGAGAAAGTACAAGCAGGTGCGAAATTAGGCGAAATAGAAGCACAAAAAGCTGATATTGCCAGAATAGAGGCGCAAAAGCTCGGAGATGAAACCGGACAAAGACAAGCAGTTGCCAGATTAGAAGCGCAATGGCAAGGTGAGACAAGCGCACAACAAGCAACAATTAATAGACTACAAGCCGAACTCAAAAATGCTCAAGTAGAACTGCAACGGTATCAGCAACTTTATCAAGATGGGGCAATTTCTCAGTCTTTATTTGATACAAAACTGCTCAGTTTTGATACCATCACCCAACAGTTAAGTGAAGCTAGAGCAAACCTCAACCGGATTGATAGCACAGGACGCAAGCAAATTAGTGAAGCCAAAACTGCCCTAACCCGGATTAACGCCACTGGTAGCAAACAAGTTACTTCTGCCAAAGCCACCTTAAACCAAATAGCCGAAGTTCGTCCGGTAGACGTAGCAGCAGCCAAAGCCGAAGTCAGCCGTACCATAGCTGCCGCACAACAGGCCAAAGCTAATTTAGACCAAGTTTATGTGAAATCACCCCAAGATGGTGTAATATTTGACATTTATACCCGTTCCGGTGAAGTTGTATCCAATGACGGAATTGTGGAAATTGGGCAAACCAACCAGATGTATGCAGTTCTGGAAGTTTACCAAAATGATGTCAGTAAAATACGTCCCCAACAACAGGTAAAAATATCTAGCAACTCCCTAGCAGGTGAATTACACGGAACAGTAGATTGGGTTGGCTGGAAAGTACAACGGCAAAATGTGATCAACTCTGACCCCAGTGAAAATATTGATTCTAGAGTTGTAGAAGTTCATGTACAGCTAGATAAAGAATCAAGTAATAAAGCCGCAAAATTTACAAATTTACAAATCAAGGCAGTAATTTCACTATGATAGGATTCATTCAAAGACTCCAACGACGCACACCTTTGGGATGGTTGCAACTCAACCACCATAAAAGTCGGCTGTTAGTTGCTTTATCTGGGATTGCTTTTGCTGATGTCCTCATTTTCATGCAGCTTGGCTTTCAGAACGCCTTGTATGACAGCAACACTACCTTAAATCGTGCAGTGCTTGCAGACATCGTTTTGATCAGTCCGCAAAGCCGGAATATGCAAAATATGTCCACCTTTTCCCGAAGACGGCTGTTTCAAGCTGCTGATGTACCCGGTGTGAAATCAGCCCAAGCCATGTATATCGGTTTAGTCACCTGGAAAAATCCCCAAACACGTCGCAAGACTTCAGTACAAGCAATTGGCTTTAATCCTGAGCAACCTGCATTAGATATACCAGAAATCAACGCTCAATTAGATAAACTTAAATTAGCAGATAACTTTCTTTTTGACCGTGGTGCTAGAGGTGAATATGATCAGGTTTTTAGCAAAATTGATGCAGGTCAAAGTGTCCCTACAGAAATAGAAAAACGGACAATTAATATTAGTGGATTATTTAAATTAGGAGCATCCTTTGGGGCTGATGGGACGTTAATTTCTAGCGATGAAAACTTTTTACGCATCTTTCCCAAACGAAAGGTAGGAAGCATCGATCTTGGATTAATTTCCATTCAACCAGGTTATGAACCAGAACAGGTAGCAGCAGCATTAAAATCACACCTTAAAGATAATGAAGATGTGAAAGTTTTCACTAAACAAGAATTTATCAAATTTGAAGAAGATTATTGGAAAAAAGAAAGTCCCATCGGCTTTATATTTACTGTAGGTGTATCTATGGGATTTATTGTCGGTGTGATTATTGTTTATCAAGTTCTTTCCACAGATGTAAATGCCCATATTAAAGAATACGCCACATTTAAAGCAATGGGATATCAGAACGCATACCTATTAGGCGTAATTTTTGAAGAAGCAATTATTTTAGCAGCATTGGGTTTTATTCCTGGATTTATAGTACCTTTAGGACTTTATCAACTGACTAGAAACGCTACAAATTTACCGATATACATGACTTTAACAAGAGCATTGATAGTTTTTCTATTGACAATCATCATGTGTGCAATTTCCGGCACAATAGCAACTAGTAAACTACAATCAGCCGATCCTGCGGATATGTTTTAAATACATCAAAATTACTCTCTGCGCCTCTGCCTGAAAAACCTCTTTTAAACCTTAATTATGCAAACTATTAATTCTCCCAAACCAGTAATATCTATCCAAAACCTTGACCATTATTTTGGAACTGGACAACTCAAAAAACAAGTATTATTTAATATCAACCTCACCATTAACACAGGTGAAATTGTCATTATGACCGGACCATCTGGTTCTGGTAAAACGACATTATTAACCTTAGCTGGTGGGTTACGTTCTGCTCAATCTGGAAGTTTGCAAATATTAGGTAATGAACTCTGTAACGCTAATGCTAAACAACTCACCCAAGCGCGACGAAATAACGGTTATATTTTCCAAGCTCACAATTTACACGGTAGCTTAACTGCAATTCAAAATGTGAGAATGGGTTTAGAATTACATCCGAAAATCTCAACTCAAGAAATGCTCAATCGTTCAAAAGCAATGCTGGAAGAGGTAGGATTAGGAAATCGAATTGATTACTATCCAGATAGTTTATCAGGTGGACAAAAACAACGAGTAGCTATTGCTCGCGCATTAGTCAGTCAACCGAAAATTGTCCTAGCAGATGAACCCACAGCCGCACTGGATAAGCAATCGGGACGGGATGTGGTAGAATTAATGCAGAAATTAGCGAAAGAGCATGGTTGTACAATTCTGCTAGTTACCCACGATAATCGCATTTTAGATATAGCAGACCGCATTGTTTATATGGAAGATGGTCATCTGGTTAGGGATGGTGTAAGTGCTATGACTGCATGAAAGTGAAATTACAAGGATAAAAATTAGGAATTTAATTAATCAGGTAAAAAGTCTTGATTTAGACATTCATCTGTATTAAAAGGAGATTCCACAGGAAAAATATCTAACTCTAAACCAGTTTCTATAGATGCTTGTTGACGTGCATCTTCATAACATTCTGCAAATGTTTCTAAAAAATATTTTTTGAGACTAGGACTATCTTGGAATTGTTTATTTAATCTCCGACGATGTTCAAAAATAGTCGAAAGCCAACTTTTAGAACGTTTTTCTGGCTGATATTTATATTTTAACAGGTGCATTAAAAGCACTACTAAATTACTTTCTAATGCCCTTTTTTCACTTCTTCCCATGCTTTCGATTTCTTCAATCAGATTTTCTAAATCAATTTCTGTAAATTTACCTGCTTTTAGTTGTTTGGCCGTTGTTTCTATCCACAGGTAAAAATCTTGGTTGTAAAGATTGGTGTTAGTGGTTAGTGCTAGTTGAGGTGCTGTCATATAATTATTTAACCTCCTGTTACTCTATGATAACAAATTCATGGAGTTGTAACTTCGTTTACCTGAAATATACTATCAATTTAAGGAAATGGGCGATTTGTATTTTCTCATCTTTCCCGCATTTCATATTCTTTAATATATTGCTGTATAGCTACTTTTTGAGTTTCCGTTAAACCTGCATCTTCTGCTAAATTCCTCACTCTGTTAATAATTTCAGATGCTTCTAAATAAGGTGATAACCACTGAGGATCTAATTTATAAGAACCTTTTATATCTTTAAACAACATATTTTCTAGCAACTCTACTAAATTTTGGTCTTTTTCTATAACTTTTTTTACCCATTCTTTTATTTCTTCTACACCACCTAAATCACGCCAAAAATCTAGTATCTCTTGTAGCTTTGGCACTTTTAATAAATCATACTGTATTTTATCTCGTTGTATTGCAGATTTTCTTATCTTATCTAAGGCTAATCGCTCTAATTCTTCTAGTTGTTGTGCATTCAGTAGTCTTTCTTCTTCTGGTTTACTGCTTGTAGCTTCAGGTTTACTGTGCTGTTGTCTGAGAACAACAATTAGCCAAACTATTGTAAATATTGCTTTTCCATTTTGCATTGTTTCCTGAAGCAGTTTACCCCGGTTTTCTTTTTCTATTCTTTCTAAAATCTTCTCAATTAAAAATTCTATTTCATCTTTAGTACCGATATGAAAAAATGAATTAATTCTATCATTAACTGTTAAAAGCTTATCACCCACTTGAAATAAAGCTTCTAAAATAGAAGATATAACATTTAATGGAATATCCTTTTCATCCAAGGTTCTAAAAAGTTGCAAAAATAGTTTTAATCTACTTGTACCATCAGGGCGGATTTGATTAGAAAGCTCTAATAATTTTTCAGCAAATGCCTGAGAATCATTTGCTAATGCTGATATAGCTTTCATTTCAGCATTTGATATATCACCTTCTGGTATTGCTAGGCGAAAATAACGAGGAAATATTTCTCCAACACATATACGGAGTTGATTTCTATATCTTACTAACCCCTCACTTGTTGTTATCAAATTTTGTTGTCTTATAGCCTTTCTAATTCCAGGAAAAATTAGCATCATTATATTCTTTACTGCTTTTTTATCTTTTTCATCAATTTGCTTAATCCAATCATTATGAAACTGACTCATTTCTTCATCATTCATAAAACTAGCCAGTGTTGGATTAAGCCTATAAGAAGAAAATATCTCAGAATTATGACGAACTACATTGTAGATTAAAGGACAAAATACTCTGATAGTTTCAATCGCAAGAAAATCAACAGAGTTAACTTCTCCCTTAACTGCTGGATATGTCACCATTAAGGTATTTATTAACCTCCGAATACTGCGAGGTGTAGTTATAAAATGTTCTATACCTTGCAAATAAACTTCTCGCCAATGGTCTTTTTGAAATAGCTCTTCTGGAGTATCGGCAAATATTTTCTGTAAGTCTGCCTCAAATAATCTGCGAAGTGACAATTTATCTGGAAGAGGTAACTCAAAAGGAACTTGAACAATTTTTTCAAGGTAGGCTTCCCCATCCATTTCCTGTATACCTTTAAGTGCTTTAACAACAACATCTTTGTCGAATAGCAATAGATAAATAACATTAGGAAAATTAGCAACTGCTTTTATTACTCGAAATAATTGTCTAATCTCCTCAGCCGTCAGTCTATCAATATCATCAATAACAACCAATATCCGTTTGTTTTGGTCTCTCAGTGTTTTCTCAATTTGTTCCTTTAATTTGTATATGTCCTTTGGCTGTCTAAGTGTTTTTACTACTGTTGCGAATATTTTGGCTTTGGCATCGGGAATTGTAGATACTCTATCAGCTAAACTGTCTAACTGCTTTAGAAAAAGATTCCCTTGTGATTTCCATTTTTCATTTACAACACCTCGCAATTGATCAAAAAAGCTTTTAGTGAGGTCTTCTTGTCCTGAAAACCACCAGGGATTAAAAGGTACAACTGTCGGCTGTTCATCTTCTGGCTTTTGTTCAAGGTAGTGAATGATAAAATTCAATAAAGTTGATTTACCTGAACCCCAAGGAGCATAAACCGCCATAACTAAACCGTCTGGAGGAGACATTTTACAAATGCTGTTAGCCAGATTTTCAGCAAAGAAAGCATATCCTAATTTGTCATCTTTCGGATTAGTTAAAGGGTTATCTGCTGACAAAATATTTAAATTTTCAGTTTCCACGTGAGAATGACTCCTTATATTTCTTGATTATTTATCTATATTTTATTTTTATTTGTTAATATAACTTAATTATTTAAAAAATAATCATTCAAAGTCTCATCTAAAGTAAAAGGAGATTCTTTTGGAAAGAAATTCAACTTAATCCCTGTTTCTTCAGATGCTTTTAGACGAGCTTTTTCATAACAGTCTGCAAATACTTCTGTAAGTAAAGGTTGCAAACTAGGACTATCTTCTAATAATACTTCAATACAAATACGTTGTTCTGTAATCGTACTGCGCCAACTTTCACTGCGTTTTTCTGGTTGATATTGCCATTTTATTAATTGCATCAATAGCAGAATTAAACGGCTTTTTAACTCCCGTTTTTCACTTCTAACCATACCTTCAATTTCTTCAATTAAATTAGGTATATCTATTTCATTAAATCTATTTTCTTTCAACTGCTCAACAATTGCTTTTGTCCATAAATAAAAATCTTGATCATAGAGAGTTTGAGTATTGACAAAAGATTGATTTATCATTTATGTCCCTCCTAGTTTTTGATCACTTTCATCCAATAGTGCGTCAAAGTAAAAGCATCAATACCTAATTCTATCCTTTCTCCTGCTGTTAAAATACCCGCTTGCAAATGCCACTAAGTCGCAGTTACCACGACATCTTCAATATTAACTTGTTTATTAACAATTGCCTAAACAACGTAATGCGATCGCTTTTTCTCCCTCTTCTCTACCATAGAAAGCGAATTTATGCTAAAATATAGTCAAAGTGTCTATAATAGTCATTCTATGCAAACCTATACTCTTACAGATGCCCGTAATAAACACGGTGAAGTTTTTGACAAAGCCGCTATTGAACCAGTATTACTAACTAAACAATCACGTCCTAGTCATGTAATTATTTCCGCAGATAGCTACCAAAAATTAATTAATAGATTGCACGAATTAGAAGATATGCAGTTAGTTCAAACTGCTGAAATTGCTTTGAGTCAATCAAAAATGGTGGGTACAGAAGCCTTTACATCAGCACTGGAGCATTTAGCTAATGGCGCGGCTTGATGGTTTAGCAACTGTTCTTGATTTTCTCAATGGTTTACAACCTAAAATAGCCGCCCAAATAGCAAAGAAGGTTTTAGCTTTAAATGTTGAACCTTTACCAAATGATAGTGAACAATTATCTGGTTATCAGGGTTTTTATCGAGTAGATAGTGGTGAATATCGAATTGTTTATAAATACTTTCCAGATCAAGATTTAGTGGAAGTAATTTTAGTTGGTAAGCGCAATGATGATGATGTCTACAAAAGATTAAAACGGTTATTGGGATAAACTGCAAAATAGCCAGCTAGATGCTGGCACTATAAAGGTAATGGAAATTTATTGCTGCTGCAACCACCCTTCCCAATCTGCCACATTGGTAAAATCCAATAGGACATCATATAAATCTTCAATCTGTACCAACAATTTATAAAAAATAGAATCCCGTCGCATTATTAATGAAAATTGTACTGTATTTACTCATTACTTCTACATAATAAATGATAAAGGACTGTTTTTTTTCGGATGATGAGCAAACTATATAGCAATTACAACTTTCATTAAATACTGCGTCAAAGTAAAAGCATCAACACCTAATTCTGTTCTTTCTTCCGCTGCTAAAATACCCGCTTGAGAATGCCACCAAGCCGCAGTTGCTACAACATCTTCAATATTAACTTGTTTATTTGCAACCTGCGCCAATAATCCACCCATTAAACCACTTAACACATCACCGCTACCACCACGGGCTAAAGCTGGCGTACTTTCAGGATTTATCCAAACGACACCTTGAGGGTTAGAAATAGCTGTTCTTGCCCCTTTTAACAACACTACAGCCCCCGTTTGAGAGGCTGCTGTTTGTACAGCTTTCACCCTATCTTTAAAATCAATATCAGGAAATAAACGATGAAATTCACCTGTGTGGGGAGTGAGAACAGTTGTTGTTTTACGTTTTTGTAAAGTGGAAATAGTTCCTAATTGTGCCAAAATATTTAAAGCATCAGCATCAAGAATTAAAGGAACTTCACTATTAATTACCTGTTCTACAATGGGAGTTGCATCTTTAGTTAAACCGGGACCACAAGCAATTACAGTAAATGAACTTAAAGGCGTTTTTCCTGGTAATTGTAGATGAGAAATTGCTCCCGTTTCTGTTTCTGGACAATCGATAATTAAAGCTTCTGGTAAATGCGACACCAACAAAGGTTTAATAGATTCAGGTACAGCAATTGATAACATTCCCACACCAGAAGCACGCGCACCTAAACCAGTTAAAATTGCTCCACCAGCGTAACGTCTTGAACCGCAAATTAATAATAAATGTCCTGATTTATATTTATGTGTAACTGGGGAACGAGGTAAAGGTAAAGTCGCAAGTGCGGTTGTTTTAGTAATGCGGTTTATTTTCGGTGGATTTCCTAAAACATCATGAATATCTGCTAAGGGAATATCAAAATCAATTAATTCAGCTTTACCAATATATTCTAATGCTTGTTCTTGCAATAAACCCTGTTTCCATAAACCCAAGCAAAATGTGTGATTTGCCCGAATTGCAGTTCCTAAAACTGCACCTGTATCTGTGTGCAAACCTGAAGGTAAATCAATACTAAAAATGGGCTGATTCCATTCATTAAAATGATTAATTGCCAAAGCAATAGAATCAGTTATTTCTCTTTCTAAACCAAATCCAAATAATCCATCAACTAAAAAGTCACAACTTGGTAATTCTTCAATTTCTTGATAAACAGGAATTCCCAAACTTTGAGCATATTGGAAATGTTGAGAAGTTAATTCTTTGAGTTTAGAAAAAGGTTGATAAATCCAAACTTGATAACCACGAAAATGTAATTCACGAGCTACTACTAAAGCATCACCACCATTATGACCGGGACCGACTAGAATTCCTACACGCTGTCCTTGGGGAATAATAGCCTGTAAGCGATCGCTAATTAATCTCGCTACTTTTTCCATTAAAGCCGCAACAGGCATCCCAGCGGCAAATATCCGCCCCTCAATATCCCTCATTTGTGCAGCAGTAACGATAACTTGTTCTTTAGTCATTTGGAATAGGGAACAGGGAATGGGGAATAGGGAACAGGGAACAATTTTTCCCAGTTAAGAATTACGTATCCCTAGCGGGACCGGAGGCACTATTACGAATTACGAATTATTTAGTCACTCATTTTCCGTAGTAAACCCTAGCATCACCGTAACCTGACTTTCGTAGATAATTATTCCATTGTTCTGCCATCGAGCGATCGCTAAAAGGTCCTACAGCTATATGCGCTCCTCGTGGTTGATTTCTCTGGAACACATTGCTATTTCGACCTATATTTTTTTGAATTTGTTGGGCAATGTATCGTAAATTATTTTTGTTGCTGGGAATGATCACATAGTAAGCATTAACAGGTTTAGTAATCACAGCATCACTAATAGGAGAGGAAAACGGCACTGCTGCACCCGAATAATAAGATATTGGCTCCGTGTTAGAGAAACTGACAACACGAGCGCCACTAACACCTTTTAACTCCAGTTCTCTCACTCGTTCTTGGGCGTTAGATTGTCGGGTAAAAATACCTGATTGGATAACGTTACGTCCATTGTACTCCCGAATATAAGCACTGCTCTCCACCTGACGGACTTGTTGAAGTGTTTGCATATTACTGCTGTCAACATAGACAAAGTAGCGCTCAAAGTTTTGGTTAGATTGACTAATTTGTGTGGTTGAATAGGAATCAGAATTTTGGTTTGGTTGATTCAACTCCACTGGTTCCATTGGTTGCAACTGTGGTAATGCTGATTGCGCTATTAAAAAACCATTTTTGGATATTTGGGCTTGTGCTGGGTTATGTTGGGGAATTAGCACCAAAAATCCCCCAAAAACTAGAAAAAGTATGGATAGGAAAGTAAATTGACTGGGAATTTTACTAGACATATTTTTTCAACCAAACAATCTGACAGTTACATATTTTTACCAGACATCATTTTAAATAGGCAATGAGGAATTTTCAATACTTGTAACTAAGATAAAAACCGAAGTGCTTTTCTCGCCAAGCTTTACGGAAGTATATGCTACAATTGGAAAGTCTGGCAATTGCCGTGCTGTGCTAGGATGAAAAACCTCTACTAGCAATAAAAATTTAGCACTTTTAAAAGTGTGGTTTATGAAAAAAGTCGTCGTTGGTCTTTCAGGTGGCGTTGACAGTTCTGTAGCTGCCGCTATTCTACATAATCAGGGCTATGATGTAATTGGTTTAACCCTTTGGCTAATGAAAGGCAAAGGGCAATGTTGCTCTGAAGGAATGATCGACGCGGCTCAGATTTGTGAACAACTGGGCCTTCCCCATGAAATTGTCGATATTCGAGATGTCTTTCAAACAGAAATTATTGATTTCGTTGTCACTGGTTACAGTGCGGGAATTACACCGTTGCCTTGTTCCCAATGTAACAAGACGGTGAAGTTTGGCCCAATGGTAAAATATGCCCGTGAAAAATTGGAATGCGATCGCATTGCTACCGGTCATTATGCCCAAATTCGCTACGATGACACCAGCGGACGTTACCAATTGTTACGTGCAGTTGACCGCAACAAAGACCAATCTTACTTCCTCTATGATTTATCCCAAGATTTATTAGCTGCTTCTATATTTCCCTTGGGTGAACTGAATAAAACCGACACCCGACGCATGGCGGCTGAATACAACTTAAAAACAGCTGATAAACCAGAAAGTCAAGATTTATGCTTAGTGGAAAGTAACGGTTCCATGCGGGCATTTTTAGATAAATATCTAGCTCCTAAACCAGGTGATATTGTCGATACCACTGGTAAAATTTTAGGTCAACATGATGGAGTGCATCATTACACCATCGGACAGCGTAAGGGTTTGGGGATTGCTGCACCGGAAGCGCTGTATGTAATCGAACTAGATGCTGCCAATAATCGTGTTGTCGTGGGCGAGCGCACCAAAGGAACTGAGGCAGAATGTACAGTAAACCGAGTAAATTGGGTTTCTATTGCTGAACCCGCAACCCCCATTCGTGCAGAAGTACAAATTCGCTATCGTTCTCAACCTGTACCCGTGACAGTGATTCCTTGTGAAGATTCCCGTGTGCGTTTAGTGTTTGATGAACCTCAATTCAGTATTACCCCAGGACAAGCTGCGGTTTGGTATGAAGGGGATAAGGTTTTAGGTGGAGGGATTATTGAGCAGTTTTAGTTAAGAATAAACCTATACCTACCCCTCCCCGCTCTTTCGTGGAGGGATTTTTTGTTTTTACTGGTAATGACAAATTATGTTTTAAATCAGGACTGATGCCAAACTTGATATAATTCAGTATATCACGCAAATAAATGGTAATTTTAGTCTTTGCAATCAATTTTCTCATCACCAGCCAGTAGTCACCTAAAAATGTCACAATAATAATTGTTAACTTTTTTCAATCCTCATTATGAAAGCTATTTGGAACGGCACAGTTTTAGCCGAAAGCGATAACACCGTAGTCGTCGAAGGAAATCATTACTTCCCTGCTGACGCTATTAACAAACAGTATTTTACCGATAGCAATACCCACACCACTTGTCCTTGGAAAGGAGTTGCTAGTTACTATAGTATTGAAGTTGATGGACAAGTTAACAAAGATGCCGCTTGGTACTATCCCAGCACCAAAGAAAAAGCTAAAAATATAGAAGGTTATATTGCCTTCTGGAAAGGTGTAAAAGTCGAAGCCTAGACTAACATTAAATTACGATAGTTTAGATGAAGAGACGTTCCATGGAACGTCTCTATAAAGGGTTTTCACATCATCAAAAATCACGTTCATACATCAAATCAGCAAGACCAGTTTTTCGTTCCCTTTCCACCTTAACTGACAAGTATTGATATCTGTCTCTATTCTTTAGCAATGACAATATCATTAGATTTAATTACAGCATAAGCTTCTGAACCCTCAACCAATTCTAACTCCTCAGCCGAAACTCTGGTAATCATGGAAGTTAACTCAACCTTGTGAACAATCTCTAAAGTCACTTCAGTATTCACAGTTCCTGTAGTAACTCGTTTCACAACTCCCTTTAGCACATTACGCGAACTCACTTTTAATGGTTTTTTTGAATTAATAATTTCCAACTCATAAGTGTGAGTTTCCACTTTTTCTTGTGGAGTTGGTAACGGTGTTGGCGGTGAAGAGTATTTATTAAGACCACGTACTAATTCCCGCAAAATCTCAGTTTTAGTTCGCTGAGAGTGCTGACAGAATTCCTCTAAAATCTTTTTCTCCTCTTCTGATGTTTGAAATGTCACCCAACCCTGTTCTTTTCTTGGCATAAAATTACTAATTTATTGAGTTAGTATAATCTTGATACAATACTAGCAAGAGTCAATGTTTTTTAACTACTTGTACAATTGAATAGAACATATCAAAGCGACTTATTTTGTGAACTTTTATATCGGATGTGCAGTTTGGGCATATAAGGGTTGGGTGGGTGAACTCTATCCCCCAGGAACTCGCAATGCTGACTTCTTAAATCTTTACAGTCGCCGTTTTACTACTGTAGAAGGAAATACCACATTCTATGCTGTACCTAACCCAGAAATAGTCACCCGTTGGGCTACAGAAACACCACCAGGTTTTGAATTTTGCTTGAAATTACCGCGAGATATCACCCATCAAAAATTATTGCGCCCCCACATCCCTGAAGCTTTACAATTTTTAGAAAAAATGCGCCTTTTAGGTCAACATTTGGGACCGATGTTTGCCCAACTACCGCCCAGTTACTCACCTGCATTTTTGGATGATTTAGCAGCTTTTCTGGAAGCTTGGCCTAGTAAAGATGCACCTCTAGCCCTAGAAGTAAGACATCCTGACTGGTTTCAAGAACCCCATAGGAGTAGTTTGACGACACTGTTAGAGAAATTAGAGGTGGGAAGAGTGTTGTTAGACTCACGCCCTATTTACAGTGGAGATGATGACCCACAATTAGCATCAGAACGGCGTAAACCTCAGCTACCAGTGCAATTTAGTGTTACAGCACCTTTTAGTTTGATTCGCTTTATTTCTCATCCGCAGTTGTCAGTTAATCAGCAGTTTATGGAAGAATGGGTAATACAGATCCAGCAGTGGTTACAAGCAGGAGTACGGATTTATTTCTTTGTCCATTGTCCCACAGAAGATCTGTCTCCTCATAATGCTCGTTATTTCCAACAGCTATTAGAACAAAGCGGTGTAGCAGTTCCCTCTTTGCCTTGGAACAACCTCAATCAGCCACCTAGTCAACTCAATATTTGGTAGCAATTATAGCTATTAACTGTCAGCAAGTTGGCTAACTTTATGTATAAAATATTAAGTGTTATGGATACCAAGTACAAAATATGTTTTATATTAATATATAGATTTTAGGTAAAATTATGGAAGAATTTACACCAAAAGACGGTGAGATGAGTCGGCTTCTATATGAAAGCTCAGTGTCATACAAAGGATATCTGATCATTCCATTTATTTTTGGTAAAGTCGATAATTACGAAATTTTTTCATACAAATTATTGTCAGAAATTGGACGAAAAAGCCATTTTCATAAAGTAGAAAATCCGGCTAAAGTGTATGGAATTAGTATCAGAAATATTGTTGATATTGCCCAAGAACATATTGACATCAATGCAGAGTTTATCAGTTATGAAGATGGCTTTAGATCGCGCTACGTTTATCGCCACAATTTAATAATTGTGTTTAAGGAGAAAAATAAATTTTTTTATGACCATTATCCACCCGAATTTTTAAATAATCTAGCAGCACCCAAATTGTTCTCATCAGAATATGAATGTCTAAGATGGGTTCAAGAAGGACTTGACGGGAGGAATATTAGGAAAAACTTACAATAAATTTATAGTCTATATCTGATTGTAGCTGTGGATAATTAACTGATTAAGGCAACTAGAAATCAGGTAAAATAGATTTACCAAAATCACCCACTGTTTGATTTAAATTCCGTGCCACTTGCATATGTGTTTCATCTTCCTCTACAGATAAAATATCACCTTTTTTAACACCCCCAAGTCTAGATAATGCTAACCAGCCTGGCAATTAATTCCCAGGCTTATACACCTTGTCTGTTAAATCTGAAAATCTCAACTATGAATGCTACCATCAGGCATAATTGCCCCTGTTAAGAAGGTTTCACTCATATCTGTGCCATCTAAATTAGCTCCTGTCAAATTCACCTCACACAAATTTGCTTCACTTAAATCAGCACCAGTTAAATCAGCATTTTGCAAATTCGCTTTCCACATTCTCACACCCCCCATTTTCGCACCACTCAGGTTTGCACCCTGCAAGTTGGCGGCTGAAATTGAGGCCATGTGTAAATTAGCATCGGACAAATTAGCACCAGTTAACAATGCACCGCTGAGGTCTGATTCATTTAAATAAGCAGTTGTCAAAGTAGCTTGGGTTAAATCAGCACCACAGAGAATAACTTCCGATAAATGCGCTCTTTCTAATGTTGCTCCTTGAAGATTGGCTTTACTCAAGTTTGCTCCACTTAAAGAAGCTGCTGTCAGATTTGCTCCTCTTAAATCTGCTCGACCGAAGTCCACACCACCCAAGTTGACTCCTTGAAGATTTGCTCCTGGTAACGCAATGCAGCTAAAGCTTCTCTGACCTGTTGCGTACTTAGCTAAAAGTTCTTGAACATTCATACTTTTTTAGTTCTCGTACTTAGTTGGAACACTGAGTTGATGGTGTTTGCTTCACACCACCTAAAATTAGGGCGATCGCTCCTTCTGTGTGTTTTTCTACCATTTCTGGACTCAGACGATCTATATCTGGTGTCAGATGCTTCCAGTTTTCTTGGACTACAAAATAGAAAATGCAGACACTAATCAAATGAGTCAGGGTTAAAAATGGGTCTAATGGACGAAAACAGCCCTGTTTTATTCCCCTTTCTAGGACTTTTAGCAGTGGTTCGTATAAACTACCAGGGTTGACTTGCTTAAAATACAAACCCTTATTTTGAATTGCTTCTTGAAACCACAGCATCTGGCGATGGGGATAAGTCGCTTCATAAGCCATACCTGCGGTGAGCGTGAAGCTATCGCACACCGAACAATTTCCTTCAACGCCTCTTCTGGGTGTAAATGGTCAAGGTTCATTTGACCTACTACTAATTCTAACTGATTAATCGGACGCTGCAAAACCGCTTTGTACAAACCTTCTTTATTCTCAAAGTAGTAATGTATCATGAACTTATCCCACTAATCCAAAAATGCATATTTTTTTAACTCAGATGTGCTGTAAAAGCTTAATTTTTCGTTCTTTATTTACAACCAAATGAAGATTTTTACCGCAAATCATATTAGTGGGATAGATTTATCGCTGTGGTAATTTTCGCACGATGAGCGATACCTGCGGTGAGCGTTCGCGCAGCGTCTCGAAGAGAAGCTATCGCACTCAACCGCGCCCCCTTTAACCCATGTCTAGCAAACTCTATTTCTGTCGCGTCACCTCCGCATCTCGTCCCTGACGCACAGATTTAGCAACTTCCTCATTCTTAACAAACTTCACCACAGCATTTCCAGACATATTTTGCTTGTTTAGTGTAACAAGAGTTGATAGTTATCTAACTTCCTCGTTAAACTAATTAAAAAATTAGTTAATTAAATCATAGGCTTTTATAATCATGTTACAAGGCTCACCCTGGTTATTGGCTCATTGCTCCATGCTCAAGCCAAATCAGCCTTTTAAAGTTTCTCTATATGGAAAAGACTACGTACTTTGGCTAGATAGTGTTAGTAAAATTAGCTGCTTACCTAACGCCTGTCCTCATTTAGGTGCAATGCTTTCCGAAGGTTGGTGTGCGACAAAACCAGACGGGAGTAGTACCGTAGTTTGTCCATTTCATGCTTTAGAATTTGATAGCAATGGTTGTACAGTATTACCCAATAGCAACAAGCAGACAAAATCTTTAAGTAAACCCTTAGAATTAATTATTCAAGATGATTTTATTTGGACTTATGGCGGATATGAAGCCAAAATTTCTATCCCGACAATTTTCAAAGATTTTGCCAGTGAATATGAATTTATCGGACATAGCAAAAACTTCAGTGTCCAAACTGAACTGTTGACAATGCTACTAAATATGCACGACTATGATCATCAAAATGGCACACACCGTCCTTTATTTGAAATCGCCGAAGTACAATTTAAAAAATTTATTGACAACGGACATCACTCTCATGCTTACTTTGACTTAATTAGAAAACAGCCTAAATTAAATGACTTGCTTAAAAATCCCGGACTGTTAGCTATACCAAACACAATTAACGCCCATTTAGAAAATTTCTTTCCTTTCTGTGTAATTGTACATGGTGAAAGTCCTTTTGCTAGTGTTAAACAAATTCACTTCTTTGTTCCCGAATCACAAACACATACTCGTACCTATGTTTTGGTTTATGGTAAAGCCAAACATCCTATCGCCCATTTAATTAAAAAGAATTTTATCCGGTTAGCAGAAGTAATTGTTGAACAAGATGCTGATATTTTAGGTAAACTCTACACCAACATTCCTCAACATATAAAAATGAGTAACGAAATTGGCATGGATTGGGCAAAACGCAACTTTGCCAATTTTCCCATGATTGTTGAACCTAATCTATCTCGATAAACCATAAATAACTCAAAAATAACGATTTAGAGATGTTTCACGAAACGTCTTTATACTTTCTCAAATACAGGTTGTAATCATGTAAGTTGCTAGTTAGATTAATTAGGGTATATAGGCATCCGATTTGATTCTTGAATAGATCTAAGTATTTGTAGGGTGGGCAATGCCCATCCTACGTATATTTCAAAAATCAAATATTAGTCTTATATCAGACTATAAAAATTAGAACTTTTCCCCTACCTAAAATTATCTTTTCTGACGCACCTTACAGACTACAAAATCTTACAAGATAAAATAAAGGTTTGAATATAATTAAGAACATATTGTGGAGAAATAGATTATGAATATAAAAGAAATAAAAATTAGTAAATATATTACATTAGAAGAATTTTGTACTTGTAGTCAAACCTATCATAAATATGCCCAAAATATCAACCCATATCCGCAAAATTTACCAGAAGTAATTCCGGCATTACAGGATTTAAGTAAATTTATTATTGACCCAATTATAGATTACTTTGGTAGAGAGCAATTTCGCCTTACCTATGGTTTTTGTTCTCCAGACTTAAAAAAATATCTTGAGAAAAAAGACCCAGTGACAGGACAAAAAAATGGTCGTGTAGCCCCTAATCTCGATCAACATATCAGCCATGAAATCAACAAAAAGGGTCAATACTACTGTAAAAGATTAGGGGCTGCTTGTGATTTTATGATTACAAACTTACCCAGTGAACAGGTTGTTGATTGGATTTTACAAAACAAACTACCTTTTGATTCCCTCTATTTTTACAGTAATCAACAACCAATTCACATTAGTTATGGAATTCAACACAAACGGGATATTTGGACATTTAATAATTCAGGAATCCCCACAAAAAAAGGAATTGCAGATTGGATAAAATTAGCAAAAAATATTTAAACAAAATCTCTATTCCTCCTCTCTGTGACTCTGCGCGACGGACACTTTGCACAAGTCGGGAAACCCGCCCAAGCAAGTGTCCTTCTCTGCGTGAGAAACATTCTTCCTTTTTTTTCGAGTATTTACAGCATTTTTTAATAATTTTAATTTATATGGATCAGCGTCTTTACACCAACTTAACCGATAACCATTGACAATAGTACAATTTTCTTTTAAACATTGTTTCCAACCAGAAAGACGACGAATACTGCGCCAATTATCTAAAAGTCCCCAATCTTCTTCTTGACGAGTTAATTTCACAAACTTCTCATATTGGGGATAATCTGGAGTCACTAAAGCATCTATTTGGTGTAATATTAGCGGGTCATCTTCAAGATCATAGTCTTGATAAGTAACGTGCAAATCCCGCAAATCAATTGTCATTTCTTTAGATAAAGCTGGGTGTGGATCAATATCAAAATCAGGATAAAATAAATAGGAAATCTTCGGGTTTTTGATATGGAACTTAATCACATTTGCTTCTTCTAAGCGCCCTATTGTTCTACTAGCACAACCTTCATAAAGACGTAGTAAAGGATCAACAGATTGTAGTGCAGAAATATGAACCCAAAGAGAATTAGGTAATTTTTTCCCGATTTTGCTTTCTTGACAACGTTTAATAATTAATTCTGTATTCCCTAAGCTGCGTAGCATTTGATCAGCATCTATACAAGCTTGTTTATAAGTACTATATAAACCAATTATGTCATCTTGTACCGCTGGGGCTAATTGTCCTAATCTGGGACGACGGCTGAAATTACACAACGCTAGATAAACCATCAAATCTTGACGGCGTTTTTCTGCGATCGCTTCCCATTCTTCAGAATCCGTCGCCTGTATAATTACACTAAAGGCACGTCGTAAACTTCCAAATTCTGTACAAATTTCCGCTTCTTGAGATAATTCCCCCTTACTAGGAAGTCTTCCCCGTTCCGTCATAAAAGCCATCAACGGTGCTAACAGTTCCTGATGTTCTTCAAACCGCTTCACACAAGCACGTATTCTGGGAGTACTAGCACGAGAACGAAAGCGCGAAGATCTAAATAACTGTGCTTCAGCTTCATCTCGAAACACAAAGTAAACACCCAAAGCCACAGGAATTGCATCAACTCCTAACACTTGATCAATGTAAATTTTTAATTCTTCTTGTTCATAATATTTCTGAAATGTGTTGCGATTAGTGATTACCCCATCACCAAAAGCAATTACACCTCTTCTACTATCAGCAATTAAAACTTGGGCAGATACTAACAGCACTTTCTGAGTTAGTTCCCAAGCTTGTATTAAAGCTTCCCGACGTTCACTTTGGTCTTCAATAACATTAATGACAAAGCCAATATTGACAATTTCCCCAGGTGTACGGGGAGTATTTGGAGAGTAATAAGGGTCCCAACCGTTGCTAATGTAACCTTGTTCAGCAATGCGAGTAACATCTCCACCATGTCCACAACCATAATCAAAAAAGTTGGTTTCTGGACTAAATAAGCCTGATTCTAAGGCTAATCTGACTGGACGGGATAAATCAGAACGAATAATTGCTGCTTTGTGTCGCTCGATTTTTGGGGTTAAATTGGCTGTATTGGCGATTTGTCGTTGAATCAGGTTATGTCCCTGTATTTCCACCCCATAAGCTTGTAACCGCTTTTCCCAACCTTCTCGTGTCCCAATCCCTCTGGTATTATGCAATAACCCTAAAGCTTCTTGAGTGCGGGTTAAGGCTGCAAACTGCTCATAAAAGGGATAGTCTGGTGTGACAAAAGTTTCTTTGCGGTGAAGAATGGGAGGATTTGCTGAGTCGCTGTAATCGCGGTAGCCAACTTCACGAGTTTCTAAGTCTACTTGGATACTAGCCCGCAATGCAGGATGGGGGTCAGTATCAAAATCAGGATAAAATAAATAGGAAATTTTGGCTTTATTAGTGCTAAATTTAACTAATGTAGCTCCTTGTACTTGCGGTGCGACACTACGGGCGCGGCTTTCATATTCCTGAAGCCAGGGGTCAAGTATGTGCAGTGCTAACACATGAATGTAAAAGGCATCAGGTAATAACTTACCAAATTTACTGTTTTGGCAATAATCAGCGATACTCAAACTTCCGTCAGATGCGATCGCTGTAGGTATAGCACTTAGTTCAATCGGTTCTACAATTAAGGAAGTTTCTTCAACTATTTTCCAGCTATTGTCAGGTTTAACCATTGCAGTCATTAGTAGAGAACTACTGCTAACAAGAATGTTACTTACCCTGTTTTATTCTTAAAATTCTAAGTCATAAACAGTAATTTATAAATTTTTTAATAAAAAAATTAATCGGTATTAAACAAATTAGCGTTAAGTTATATTTCTAGCACCTAGTCAAAAATCCCTTATTAGTCTCCCACTTCCATAACTATTTTGGTATTAGGGTTTAAATCCCTAAATTCAACTGCTCATAACTGACAGGGCTGGTAATTTGGATATGCGATTTGTATAATAGGAAAATATTAGCTAAATTCAGAATGTTCAATCATTCATTCGGGATCATATCAGGTTAACTTTTGTTAATTCATTGATGTTTTTTACCAATTCTGAATGTTCATAAAGTTATAAATCTGTTTGTTAAGTTTTTAATAACAGTTGTCTCATGTTGTAGCTTTATTTTGTCAACTCATATCGAAATTGTGTAATCTAAAAACAACTAAGCTCAAGATTTAATAGAGGTCTGATGACTCCTACGATTATGCGTCAGCTTTGGTCTATAGTTGAAGCTGCCCAAGCAGTGACTCTCTTGCAGCTTGACGATGCTACCTTGGTACAATGGTTAGTCAAACAAACCACAAAGCAAGCTTCGTTAGATCCAAACGAAACTGACTACCTTTGCGACTACATTCAAGCTAGGTTAAGTCTCATCCGCGATCTTGCGTATGAACGTGAGCAGTCATAATCATCCTGGGGACGGCGGGATGGAGAGACACGGAGATGAGGAGATGGAGAGACGCTCTGACGCTCTGACGCGGAGACACGGAGAGGGGAAGAATAACCTTCTAACTCTTGCCTATTACCTATTCCCTGTCACCAATATGCCTAATGTCCGGCTACCGCCAACACCAATTACCAATGATTACTGACTTCTTTGTGGCAAATAACCCTCAACTAAGCAATCGGAACCGACAACGCGCCAACGAACACGTTCTAGGGATAAAGCCTCAGTCATGGTAGTAAAACCTAAATCGCCTACAGGCGTAGGAGCATTACTACCACCAATGATTTTGGGGGCGATAAAAGCCAGGATTTTTTGTACTGCTCCTTGAGCGATCGCACTTGCTGCTAAAGTACCACCGCATTCCCACAGCACGCTACAAAAACCTCGCTCGTATAAATGAGTCATTACTAATTCGGGCGTTAGTGATGGAAATTCCACCACTTCAACCCCCTTTTTGAGCAGCATTTCTTGAAAATCGCGTGAACTGCCAATTTCAGTCAAAACTAAAGTTGGAGCCTCAGCAACTTCCCATAGATGAGCATTTTCTGGCAAGTTGAGGCTACGACTCATCACCACCCGCAGGGGATTATGCCCACCCACCTGATGGCTGGTTAAATAAGGATTATCTTGTCGTACCGTATTTCCACCAACAATTACAGCATCACAAGCTGCCCGAAGTTGATGTACTTCACTACGTGCATCTTGATTTGTCACCCAAGTACTATGACCAGAACTAGCAGCAATTTTGCCATCCAAGGTCATGGCATATTTCAAAATTCCCAAAGGTTGTTTGTAAAGAATGCGATGTATAAAACCTTCATTTAGCTTTTGACAAGCTGCTTCCTCCACCCCTACAACCACTTCTATTCCCGCTGCACGTAACCGGGCAATCCCCCCTCCAGCTACCAGAGGATTAGGATCAACCATCCCGACTACAACCTTAGACACACCAGCATTTATCAACCCTTCCGAACAGGGTGGAGTTCGTCCGTAGTGGTTACAAGGTTCAAGACTGACATAGATTGTAGCTCCACGAGCGCTATCTCCGGCGGCTTTAAGGGCAAAAACTTCAGCATGAGGTTCCCCAGCACGAGGATGAAACCCTTCTCCTACAATCTCCCCATCTTTGACAACCACCGCCCCCACTAACGGGTTTGGCGAAGTCCGCCCCAAAGCGCGACGGGCTAGTTCTAAACACCGTTGCATCATCCGGGAGTCAAATTCACTACCTACCATTGCTTTGGCTGGGATATCCACGCTGATGACAGATTGTTCTAAAAGTTGATTATCTTGTGTGTTTTTGGGTGAAGATGCATCTGCTGGAGCTACCGCTGGGCAGTTATTCATGTTAACTAACTCTTGAACATATATATCTAAGTACTCAAATAATCTTACGAATTACGAATTAATTTTGTCTGTTGCCACCAGCGATTTAAGGGATAATAAACAACAGGGGCCCACAAGCTACTCAAAATTGCAGATGCTAAAGCAACACGCTGGTAGTATGTCCAAATGTCTTCCACTTTGCGATCGCCTACCAAAGACAACTGCACAGCGAAAATTGTATCTGCCAGCACCGCCATCCCAAAGACAATTAAAGCAATAGAAATAAAGTCTTCTTGAATAAAACGCTGCTTCTGAATTAGACCAGTGAGCATCCCTACTATCCCCAAACTTATAGCATGAGAAGGGTGAGGCGATGTCATCGCATCTTGTAGTAAACCAATCACTACACCTGCCAAGGCACCAACAAATAGCGATCGCTTCACACTCCACGCCACCACCCAAATTAGTACCCAGTTAGGGCCAATACCCAATAATTCCATCCCTGGTAAACGGGTTGGTAACAACATTAGACATAACAGCACAGAGCTAGATGTGACTGCCCAATCGAGCAATTGACGCACCCAAGGATACCAATGCCTCAATTCTGGGATCAAGGATGTGGATTTTCGGTCTGGCGATGGTGCTGTTCTTTGTCTATTGCCAGGAAATCCAGGAATTTTCATGGTTTTGCCAAATTGTCAACTATTTAATTAGACTCTTGTGACTGTTGATTTGTCACATTGGGTTTTTCCGGATCTGTGTTTTCTGGTTTAGGATATACCGTTACCCAATCTAAATATCGAATTGGCGGGAAAAGCTCAACTTTCGCCACTGAAGCTGGGAGTTTCTTTAAATCCAGAGACTTAACTCGTCCTACCGATAAGCCAGCAGGGAATTTCTGACTATAAGTAGAAGTAGAAATCAAATCACCAACTTTAACATTAGGAACTTTTTCGTAAAACTCTAGCACTCCTTCGGCAGAAGAATCACCACGCAAAACTCCCTTGGCCGCTGTGCGGCTGATAGTAACACCTACTTGACTCTTCAGATCGCTAACTAACAACACACGGCTAGTATTGGGAGTGACACTTTCTACCAAACCCACTAATCCACCATCGGCTTTAACAATAAAACCTTCTTGAATACCTGCATTTTTACCCCGGTTGAGAGTCACTTGTTGCCACCAGTGATCAGCACTGCGTCCCACTACCCTCGCTAGAACTGGTTTGGCTGAACCCTGATCTTTCTCTGCGTAACCTAATAAACTTTGGAGTTTTTGATTTTGACTTTCCAGATCAACTATACGTGTTTGTAACTCCATAAACCGAGCGTCACGGATACGTTCTTCAGGACTTATTCCTGGTTGTAATATCTGTAATGGACGGGTAATACCTTGATATATCTCCAGCAGTATTGTTCCTTGAGTCTGTCGCAGTGTCCAAGCACTACCAACTACTACGGCTAACAAACCTATTTGTAAACCCTTATGTTCCCACCAACGGCGTGCAGTAAACATTTATACCTGTATATATTCTATAAACTATTCAGGATATTGGATTCTATAATTCACATATACAGAATCCAGTATCAATCTACTTTTTTGCTACATATTGCGAGAACGGCCGCTAAATACCCGTTCTAGTTGCTTGAAGTTTTCTAACACACGACCAGTCCCCAAGACAACACAACTTAAGGGATCGGCAGCAATATGGGTAACAATACCTGTCTCATGACTAATCAGCGTATCTAAGCCTTTGAGTAATGCACCACCGCCTGCCAACATAATTCCCCGATCAATGATATCCGCCGCTAGTTCTGGGGGTGTGCGTTCCAGTGTCCGCTTGACTGCTTCTATGATCACTGATAACGGTTCCAACATACTTTCCCGAATTTCCGGGCCTTTAATGGTAACAGTTCTAGGTAATCCAGAAAGCAAATGCAAACCTCGGACTTCCATCATAGCATCGCCATCATCATTGGTTGGATAGGCAGAGCCAATCCGAATTTTGATATCTTCAGCTGTTCGTTCACCAATGACTAAGTTATGCACTTTCTTCATGTAGTGAATAATTGCTTCAGTCAACTCATCTCCCGCGATTCGGACTGATTCGCTAATTACTGTACCCTGAAGACTCAGCACCGCTACTTCTGTTGTGCCACCACCAATATCAATGATCATGTTACCAGTGGGTTCAGCAACCGGTAGTCCTGCGCCAATCGCTGCTGCTACTGGCTCATCAATCAAATATACTTCCCTTGCCCCAGCTTGAGTAGCCGCATCCATTACAGCCCGTCTTTCAACTCCTGTTACCCCGCTGGGAATACCAATAACAATCCGAGGTAAAATCAGGGATCTGCCCTCATTTACTCGCTGGATAAAGCTTTTCAGCATTAATTCAGCGGTATCGAAATCAGCAATGACACCATCACGCAGGGGACGAACGGCAATTACATTACCTGGTGTCCGACCCAGCATTTTTTTGGCATCTTCTCCAACTGCCAGCGCTATCTTTTCATTTTTATCAATGGCTACTACTGAAGGTTCTTGGAGTACAATTCCTTTACCTGATACATAAACTAGGGTGTTGGCTGTACCGAGGTCGATACCCATATCCCATGATGAGCGAAAGTTCCTGAAAAGACCCACGCGTCTCTAAGCCCCCTATTTGCGCTACTTATGACTATAATGTCAGAGTTAATTGTGATGGATTCTATTATGTTTTTTCGCCTGACTCCAGTCAAACAGACTATTCTTTCCATAACTTTTGTCAATCTTGATGGAAGTTTCAGGTCTTTTATTTTCTCTATTCCCAAGTCACTCAGTATAACCGTATAATTTTGGCAATGATGCCAAGTAATTTTTGAATCATTGTGTGGAATTAATGATATTGCTAATTACTTAACATATTTTAAATATTTTTACAATTAGATATTATATTATTCACAATAATATAGTACTTTTATACTAAAAGGTAAAACCTATGAGCATTAATGTTGTCACTCTTGTAGGTCGTGTAGGCGGCGACCCGGACATAAAATATTTTGAGTCTGGAACAGTTAAGTGCCGATTAACCCTAGCAGTCAATCGGCGATCGCGTAACAACGATAAGCCAGACTGGTTTAATCTGGAACTTTGGGGAAAAACCGCCGAAGTCGCCGGGAACTATGTACGTAAAGGCAGTCTGATCGGGGTTAAAGGTTCCTTGAAATTTGATTCCTGGAGCGATCGCCAAACCGGAGTCAACCGTTCTAGTCCAGTTATTCATGTAGAACAACTAGAGTTACTAGGTTCTAAACGTGACGGAGAAGGCGGTATGGCTGATATGTCTCCAGATAATTTCTAATGTAGTCAGGAGTCAGGAGTCAGGAGTCAGGAGGAAGAATAGAAGAAAATCAGAATCATCTATAACCTTCCAAATGACCAATGACCAATGACCAATGACCAATGACCAATAACCAATAACCAATAACCAATGACCAATGACTAATAACTAATTTGCAGCGTTACTGATGCTTGTACTTCTTGTTCACCAGCAACTATGGGGGTAGAAGCATCTGCATTAGCTAACTTAGCTTCAGTCCGGTAAAGCATGGGTGGAGGTGGCGCACTTGCACCATTAACTTGAATACCGACTATTTCTTTTTGTTGTAATCCCAAGCTGCTGAAAACAGCTTCAGCTTGCTGTTGAGCATCCTGAGTAGCTTTTTTCAGTGCTTGTTTTTGGGCATTGGCGATCGCATCATCACTAGCCACAAAACTCACACCGCTAATTTGTGTCGCTCCAGTTTTTACAGCTTCGTCTAACAACGTACCAGCTTGATCAACGGGAATACGAAAACTCACCGTATTGGTGGCAGCATAACCCGTAATTTTTTGTACGTTATTAGTGTAGCTATATACTGGGTTTAGGCGAACACCTGTAGTTTCTAATTTTTCTACGTTGCGGCTTTTCAGCAGATTGACTACAGCTGATGACCTGCGGGCTGCTTCTTTTTGTACCTCCTGGGCTGTTTTACCTTGAACCTCTACACCTAAATTCACTTGCGACAAGGTGGTAGGAATTGTTTCCACCCCACGACCACTCACCGTCAAAGTGCGCCAGAGTTTTTCTTTTTCTTGTGCCGATGCAGGTAATGTAAAAATCATAAATAACAGTAAGCTCAAAGACAGTCTTTTCCAAAACTCACCCTGCTGAAAACCAGAACTGGATAAAGTAGCTCTATGCATTAGATGTACACTCCTCGAAAATTTATATCGCTTTTCCAGCTTTTAGGGAACTTTCACACTTGATATGTTCACAACCAAAATCCAGATGTTAATTGCATTTGGATGTTTATACTTTGACATTGCCGCAATCAAAAAGTTGCTTGGTTACATTTTTGGCAACTGAAAAAATCCCACTAAAATTTGTGCAGGTTTGATTATGGCTGATTGGCTGCTAAAAACAGAACCAGAAAATTATTCTTACTTTGATTTAGAACCAGACTGTAGTACAGTATGGGATGGAGTCAACAATTTGATCAGACTTCCAAGACTTTCTGTCGTCCCTGTCTCAAATTTCCATTGGCAGCACTTAAGGAATTTGGCAAAAAACATAAATTAATTTATACCTAGATTATAAAATCTACAGCAGATTGGCGCAAATAAACCTAACTATTTAACGAAAGATTAACGAGGCTCAAATCTTTTTCTCTCATGTATGGCAGCCACATACCTACGAAAAATATTCACGTCTGCCTACTTAATATCTAAAAAAATGATGGTTACTGTAAGTAGCAGGTATATGTCTAGGACTATGACATGGTTTCGATAACAAGGTAAAAATAAAGAGAAGGATATTCACAGAACCAATGCAGTTTTTCAATGCAATTAATTTGACTGTTCCCCTGTTGGCAAGTGCCACAGAAACCGTAGACAGTTCGATGGTAATAGCCTCTGTGCTACTGAGTTTAGTGGTAATTTACTTCGCCAGCAAAGTGGGAGGGGAATTATCAAACAGAGTCGGTTTACCCCCTGTATTAGGTGAACTTGTTGGTGGTGTAATCATCGGTATCTCTGTACTCCATCTGTTAGTATTTCCTGAAGGTGGTACAGACAGTTCTAATTCTTTAATCATGACTTTCCTGCAAATCACTGCTGGTTTAAGTCCAGAAGCCACACCGCAGGTGTTTGCCGCACAGTCAGAAGTCGTTTCTGTTTTAGCAGAACTGGGTGTGATTATCCTGCTATTTGAAATTGGCTTGGAGTCCAATTTAAAAGACTTAATGGATGTCGGTATCCAAGCTGTCGTTGTCGCAGTGGTAGGGGTAGCAGTACCCTTCGCAGCCGGAACTGTAGGGTTAATGGCTTTGTTTGGTATCAGCCCTATACCGGCGATTTTTGCTGGGGCGGCTTTGACTGCTACTAGTATTGGTATTACTTCCAAAGTCCTCTCAGAACTAGGACGGTTGAATTCTAAAGAAGGGCAGATTATTCTAGGTGCGGCTGTAATAGATGACGTACTAGGAATTATCGTCCTGGCTGTAGTTGCCAGTTTAGCGAAAGATGGCGCAGTAGATGTGGGTAATGTCATCTATTTAATTACCAGCGCTACTGGTTTTCTCGTCGGTGCGATTGTTTTAGGTAATGTTTTCAATAAGACCTTCGTGGCGATCGCAGACAAACTCAAAACACGCGGTGAATTGGTCATACCCGCCTTCATTTTCGCCTTTGTTATGGCCTATTTTGCCGCCATTATCCACTTGGAAGCAATTCTCGGCGCTTTCGCAGCAGGTTTAGTTCTAGAAGAAACAGACAAACGCAAAGAACTGCAAAAGCAAGTTATTCCCATCGCTGATATGCTAGTGCCGATCTTCTTCGTCACTGTTGGGGCAAAAACTGATTTTGGAGTATTAAACCCAGCAATCCCCAGCAATCGGGAAGGTTTAATTATGGCAACTTTCCTGATTACAGTCGCCATAATCGGTAAAGTAATCACAGGTTTAGCCGTGTTTGGACAACCTAACATCAATCGTTTGGCTATTGGTGTAGGAATGATTCCTAGAGGTGAGGTTGGCTTAGTGTTTGCTGGTGTGGGGGCTGCTAGTGGTGTTCTCTCAAAACCACTAGGAGCAGCAATTATTATGATGGTAATTCTCACCACTTTTTTAGCTCCCCCTCTGTTAAGATTCGTATTTCCTGAATCAACAACCGCAGCTACTTTAGACGGTTCAGATGATACATCATTAGCAGTAGCAGCAGCCACTCATGCTGGAGCGTTGGAAGATTCCTCAGATTCATAGGAGAGTCTGAATAAGTAGTCGGTTTCTGAGTTGTACTTGTCCATAGTTGATTATGGACAAGTATATTTTGGCTTATATAAAGCTTATTTTCCTACTGCCTTCAGCAAAAGTGCTGTAATAGTTAACGGAAACTTATCTTTCTCAATCGCCGTCTCCTGTGATAATCAATTTTCAGTTGTTTTTGATTCTGACTAGGATGTTGACAAAATTAAAGAATTCAAAATTTAAAATAGCCTAACGGCAAGGCTTGCACCTACAAATGTGCCTACAAAATTTTAAAACCTGAGGAGTAAGACTTTTGATGAATTTTAAAGTTTGACTGATTGTTCATTATTGATTTTGTCTTTGTCTTAGTGCCAGAATCGCAGTTTAAAAACAAATTTTATTGGCTATTTATTATCTTTTTAAAAGAATTTAGGATTGTTATAGTTAGAAATTGTCATCGTGAATCCAAAATTCATTAGATATCTGGAAATGTAAATCAGGAGCAATAACTTTGAAAATATACTCATTACTACCCGGTACTCTTGGAACTATCGTCTTACTAGCTTCGCCAACTTTAGCGGCAAAATTAGAATCTTGGCGATTTGATGCTAATCAAAACCAACTAGAAATTAATACTTCTGGTGCTGTACAACCCCAAGCACAACTAATTTTTAACCCCACTCGCTTGGTAATTGACTTGCCAAATACAAAATTTGGGCGATCTCAATTAACTCAACCAGTAGGTGGTGCTATTCGCTCAATTCGAGTTGGACAGTTTGACCCCCAAACAGCACGCATAGTTGTGGAGTTCAATGCCGGTTATACTTTAAACCCTGATTTAATTAAATTTGTCGGCACAACTGCCAGTCGTTGGAAAGTACAATTACCAAAGCTAGAATTTGAGAAAGTTCCAGTTTCTAGCAACACTAATACTTATGGTTTAGTGACAATAGACTCTCAGGCTCAACCTGAGTTTTCAACAGCCGCCAACACCACAGCCGGAATTACTCAAATTCAGAAAATCCAAGCCACAGGGGATGGTTTTTTTATTCGTACCAGTGGTGGTAATCCCCAGATTAGGATAAATCGTAGCCGTGATAACACTACCATTTTTATGGATATCTCAGGCGCTACTTTATCACCTGGTCTACCACCAGGGAATTTACCAGTAAATCAGCATGGTGTCAGCCGCATCGAATTCACCCAACTGCAAACAAAGCCAACCTCTGTCCGTCTCACCTTGCGAGTAGATAAAAATAGCCCCGACTGGCGGGCTAGTATCAGCAGTGTTGGTGGCTTAGTTCTACTACCGACTAAGGGTGTTGTCCGCTTACCTGGAAATAATAATCAATCAACACCGATTCCATCTACCATTAACCGCCCTGTTAGCGACACCCCGGCTACTATTCAATCTGTAGAACTAGCTGCTAATGGCACACAATTACTAATTAGAGCCGACCAAGCTGTATCGGCTACTGGTGCTTGGGATAGGTCTAGTGGACTATTTCGCATCACAATCCCCAATGCTAAATTAGCTAGTAAGGTACAAGGTCCTACTTTAAATACCAGTAGCTCTGTCCTTCGGGTACGTATGCAACCGCAAGCACCCAACAGTGTAGTTGTTTTTGTTCAGCCAGCATCTGGTGTAAAAATTGGGGCGCTTAATCAAGTTAGCGACCAGATTGTAGCTCTAGAATTGCAACGATATGGTCAAGTACGACCCCCCATTAGCTTACCTCCCTTACCATCAGCCAATAGTGGACAATTACCAGACCCCAATATCAGAACTCCCCAGCCCCGTCCGCGTGCCTCAGTTCCAAAAGGAAAATTATTAGTTATCATTGACCCTGGACACGGTGGTAAAGACTCAGGAGCAGTGGGCATTGGTGGAATACAAGAAAAAAATATCATCTTGCCCATTGGCAAAAGGGTAGCAGAGATTTTACAGCAAAACGGCGTGCAAGCAGTGATGACAAGGGATTCTGATTATTTTGTGAGTCTACCGGGACGAGTCCAAATGGCCGAAAGAGCTAACGCTGATGTATTTGTCAGCATTCATGCTAATTCAGCCGGAGCCAGTCGTCCAGAGGTCAGTGGTTTAGAAACTTATTATTACGACAATGGTTTGACTTTAGCTCGCATTGTCCATAACAGAATTCTTCAAAGTCTCAATGTCAGAGACCGGAAAGTGCGGAAAGCCAGATTTTATGTTCTCAGAAAAAGTTCTATGCCCTCAATTTTAGTAGAAACGGGTTTTGTCACCGGTCAAGAAGATGCTGCCAAACTCAGAACCTCAGCTTATCAAAATCAGATGGCCGAAGCGATCGCTCAAGGCATCCTCCAATATTTAAGGCAAAGATAAGTAATTCACGTTCGTTTGTACCACTGGCCACTTTTGACCATCAACATTTGTTTGAATATTCAATAGTCCCCATCACCAACCTGATTGGATTAGTAGTTCTACTTAGAAAATGGGGATTTTATGATTACGGTTAATTTTGATAGTTATTTTTGGTGTAATCTGATGCTTTGCAGGCTAAATTAATTTACGCTTACAGCATGGCAAAATTAAAAACCTATGCTATAGTGTTACGCCATTAGCTGTGTCTCGATACCAACGCAAAGCTAAAGTTTGGGCGGTAAAGGTGTGAGGATTTGCCAAGATGTTGAGATATTGACGACTCCCATGAATGCGAATCAGGAGAAACGACTGTGAAACTACACTGGTTAATACCCAGCACTTTTGGAACTATCTTCATATTATCGTCGCCTGCAATGGCTGCGAAATTAGAATCTTGGCGCTTTGATACCAATCAAAACCGCTTGGAAATTAACACCTCTGGTTCTGTTCAGCCCCAAGCACAACTAATTTTTAACCCAACTCGGTTAGTAATTGATTTGCCAGGTACTACCTTTGGTCGTCCTCAGTTAACCCAACAGATCGGTGGAGCAATTCGCGCTATCCGCATCGGGCAGTTTGATGAACAAACAACGCGCCTAGTTGTAGAACTTACTCCTGGTTATACACTAGACCCCACCCTAATCAAATTCACGGGAGCTAGTAGCAGCCGCTGGATAGTACAATTACCACAGATAGAAGCTGACGCACTACCATCCTCTGGCTATACAGGAGAGCAAGCCACAGAAACACCCAAATTTATACCCCCTCAATCACCATTCACCCCCACAACTTCCCCTAAAAATACTTACAACATGGTGACAACATCTTCTGTCACCCTTCCTAACCGTGACATAGCAGTCAACACGACCGGGGGAGTAGTTCAAATTGAAAACTTGCGAGTTACAGGGGATGGTTTTTTCGTTGGTACCAGTGGTGGTAATCCCCAGATTCAAGTTAATCGTAGTGAAGATAACCGCCTCATTAATATTGAAATTGCCGGCGCAGCCTTATCACCAAAACTTGGACAAAGGGATTTGTTGATTAATCGCTATGGTATCAGCCGCATCCAATTTACCCAACTGTCAAGTCAAACACCTAGTGTCCGTATGACTTTGCGGGTAGATAGCAACAGCCCGGACTGGCGAGCCACAACTAGCAATACTAACGGTTTTGTTTTACTGCCTAATCGTCTGGTGAGATTGCCAGAAAATCAACCTTCTACAGCAACTGTTCCCAACTCTCCAGCCACAATTGGGTCTGTAGAACTGGCTGGTAATGGTACACAACTATTAATTAGAGCCGACCAATCTGTATCTGCTACTGGTGGCTGGGATAGAACTTCTGGTTTATTTCGTATCATTATTCCCAATGCTAAGTTAGCAAGTAAAGTACAAGGGCCTGCTTTTAATGCTAATAGTCCTGTCCTCAGGGTACGTCTACAACCCCAAGGCAACACTGTAGTCGTCTTTGTTCAACCTGCCTCTGGTGTACAAATTGGGGAACTTAACCAGGTGGGAGAAAAGCTTTTAGCTCTACAGTTAGAACGCTCTCGGCAGGTAACACCCCCAATTAATTTACCTCCTTTACCATCAGTCAATAGCAGACAACTACCAGATCCTATAGATAGTTCTCAAATACGTTCTCAGCCACAACCACGTCTATCTGTTCCTAGAGGAAAACTACTAGTAGTTATTGACCCCGGACATGGCGGTAAAGATTCCGGCGCTCCCGGTTTAGGCGGTTTGTTAGAAAAGGATGTCATTTTGCCAATTGGTAAAAGGGTGGCTGAAATTTTAGAGCAAAATGGCGTACAAGCTGTGATGACGCGAGATGCTGACTTTTTTGTGGAACTACAAGGACGGGTAGATATAGCCAAGCGAGTAAATGCGACTTTGTTTGTCAGCATTCACGCTAATTCAGTAGATAGTCGTCCTGATGTGAATGGGTTAGAGGTATATTATTACGACAGTGGTTATGGTCTGGCAGAAGCTGTTCGCAAAACTATTCTTCAAGATATCAGCACCATCAAAGATAGAGGAACTCGCAAAGCTAGATTCTATGTACTTAGAAAAAATTCTATGCCAGCGATTTTAGTGGAAACAGGCTATATGACTGGTCGTGAGGATAACCCCCGTTTAGGATCACCAGAGTACCAAAATCGCATGGCTGATGCGATCGCTCGTGGTATCCTCAAGTACTTACAACAAAGATGATAATACTTGCTTTAAAATGTAGTCCAAATTACTAATTACGTAGTTGGTAGATAGACTTAATTTTGGTTACGGAATTTAGTGGTCAAGGAGAAAATTGTCTGCTAAATTCTGTATTTTAAATAGCAAAATCTCAATCAATAATTTGCCTGTGTATTCATCTTCCATTTTTGAAGGTAATCTTGACAATTTCTCGGATAAAGAACCTCAACGCGCCCCCATTGGGGTGTTTGACAGTGGAGTAGGTGGGCTGACGGTACTGCGACAAATCTACAAGCAACTTCCCAATGAATCAATTATTTACTTTGGGGATACAGCCCATCTTCCCTACGGCATTCGTTCACAAGCCGAAATTTTACAATATGTTCGGGAAATCCTGGTCTGGATGCAACAGCAACGGGTGAAAATGGTGATTATGGCTTGTAATACCAGTTCTGCCCTGGCTCTAGAAAATGTCCGTCAAGAATTTAGTTTCCCCATTCTCGGAGTCATCCTACCAGGAGCAAAGGCCGCAGTACAGCAAGGTAAGCGTATTGGTGTCATCGCTACCCCAGCAACTGCCAAAAGTAATGCCTATCGTCAGGCTATTGTAGAAATACAACCCGATGTCCAAGTATGGCAAGTCAGTTGTCCAGAATTTGTCCCACTAATTGAGCAAAATCGCATTAACGACCCCTATACCCTAGAAGTGGCTAGATCATATCTGGAGCCTTTAATCAAACAGGAAATTGACACCTTAGTCTATGGCTGTACCCATTATCCCCATTTAGCACCTGTACTGCGATCGCTCCTCCCCGCACAAGTCAAGCTGGTTGATCCAGCCGTTCATGTTGTGGCAGCTTGCACTCAAGAGTTAGACCTATTAACCATCAGAAATACTCACCTACCAATGCCTACTCGCTTTGCTGTCAGCGGTTGTCCGCAACAATTTGCTCAGTCTGGATTACAGTGGTTGGGCTATACTCCTCTGGTAGAACAGGTATTTCTTACTGATGCTACAGTATCTTAGTATCGAATACCGAGTACCGAGTACCGAGTTGAAAGTCAAGGGTCGAGAGTTAATGACAGAGAAGCCATTGCGCTGCTTGGCTTCACCCCGCTTTCCCAACTGGCATAGCGCTCCAGGCGCTCCAGAAAGGAATTAAGAGTGTGGTCTAAATACATGAAACCTGCTATAACTTTTTTACTCAACACTCAACACTCAGTACTCGGTACTTTTTTATTGACTATTGACTACCTCAGTTACTTTTGTCCTTAGTCCTCTTTCCTGATTGTGCTGATCCTGTATAACTGAAGCTCCACTTCTAAGAACACCTTTTTTGCTTGTTCGCTTTGCTAGTGCTAATAATAAGTAGACAGTGAATAAATATCCAGCAGCTAAAATAAATATCAACATAGGCATATTTCCGTAAATCATTGTTCTACCAGCCCTGCTCTCAAGGAAATATAAAATCGCATACAAAAACATTAGAACTTCAGCCAATCAAAAACGTACTTGATTACTGTAGTTGGCTATGAAAAATCGCCCAGTAGAGTGCTAATTCTCTCCGGTTCACGAATTTATGATTTTATTTAATTTTTCGCAGACCACACATCCGACAGTAGTTAATTCGCTAAATAGCAAATTAACTGCGCTCTTCAGCAGTCTACCCAGTCTGCGTTATTTACCCTCACACCAATCGAGTCAGAGCTACACCATGCTCAACGGTCGCTGAATAAGTGTAGTGGCTTCCAATACAGGAGGCACATCATCTAACCTAAAAGGTCTATTGGTCGCACAGCAAAACTTTAGGAATCATTCCCTTAATTCTGTAGGCGACGTGCTATTTTAGACTCACAACACCAATGAGTATAATCACTTAAAGGTGATTTGCTTTTTGGGAGGTGAATATCTGAAAAAATTTAAAATTCCTATACTTTAGCGTAACATAACTAAACTAGATTTTTAGCTAACTTCCAGACTAAATTTCAAATTTTATAGCTGTTTACAGACAAGCTTTATATCAAGCAGTTTGAATGGGAAATAAATTAACAAGGAGAAGAATAAATCCATGTATAAAGCCAGGGGTTTCCATAAATAATTCTTTTTCTGGGAGAAAAGCGATTTGGATAGCACAAGTAGTCCAACATAGCAAACATTTCTTAGATCTTTTTTGCAGATAATTGAGCATCGGATTCCCTGAGGAAAACTTTGCGCTGGCACTGGGTTATCTTAAAATGAGTAAAGGATATGTAAACTTTCGTAACCTAAGTCAGAGTCCACCCATCCATGACCCCAGCCACCTCCCTGTTCACCCCTGTGGAAGCAGACCTGCGGATACTAGCAGATAACCTCACACAGCTAGTTGGAAATCGCCACCCCATCCTCTATGCAGCAGCCGAACATTTGTTTGGAGCCGGGGGTAAGCGTATCAGACCAGCAATTGTGCTGCTAATATCACGGGCAACCATGCTAAAACAAGATATTACGCCCCGTCATCGTCGCCTAGCAGAGATTACGGAAATGATCCACACAGCCAGCTTGGTACACGATGATGTAGTGGATGAGTCCGACGTACGCCGTGGTGTACCTACCGTTCATAGTTTGTTTGGTAATCGCATTGCCGTACTAGCAGGAGATTTTCTCTTTGCTCAGTCGTCCTGGTATTTAGCAAATCTGGATAACTTAGATGTAGTCAAACTGCTTTCAGAAGTGATCATGGATTTTGCATCTGGGGAGATCCAACAAGGGTTAAATCGTTTTGACACTAATCTGGCGACGGAAACTTACCTGAAAAAGAGTTATTACAAAACAGCCTCATTAATTGCTAACAGTTCTAAAGCAGCGGGATTACTTAGCGAAGTTTCCCCTGAGAGTGCCGAAAATTTGTATAACTACGGTAAGCATATTGGTCTGGCATTCCAAATAGTAGATGATATTCTAGATTTCACTAGTTCTACAGATACTTTAGGTAAACCAGCCGGATCGGATCTGAAAAGCGGTAATCTAACTGCACCAGTATTATTTGCCTTAGAGGAACAACCTTATCTAGAAGTGCTGATTGAAAGAGAGTTTGCCCAAGAAGGAGATTTAGAGCAGGCACTAGGGCTGATTTCAGATAGCCAAGGCATACATAGAGCTAGAGAATTAGCTGCTCATCATGCGAAGGTGGCAGCTGAACATATCGCCATCCTAGAACCCTCCGATTCACTACAAGCATTAATTAGTATGACTGATTATGTACTGAGTCGGCTCTATTAGCGACTGGGGAACGGGGACTGGGAAGAAGCATCTTAACCCAATACCCAATACCTTCAAGCAATATCAGGAGGCACCTGCCTATTAGATCTGTTTTGTTGCAAATGCTGCTGAATCAAGTTTTGCAATTCAGTCCTCTCCACTTCATTAGCGTTACTGGTTGTTCCAGGAGTCTCAAAAAAAACTATACTATCTACTGGCTCTAATGCAACCAATTGAAACAAAATGTGAATGACAGGAATGGCTTTAGCTATTGTTTGAGGGTGAAGCCCAACAGATGAGAACAAGGAGACATCCTGTAATCTAGGAAAAGCGTACACCACTCGCTTCTCTAACTCTGGATTTGCCTTGTTACTTAATGTAGTTAAAATCCAACTTTCCTGTAAATTTTGGAGAATATAGTACTGGGGGTAGCGTAACCTTTGAGCGATCGTTCTCAGAGCAGGGGCAATTGTGTCCAAAATTTTTGGTGTCATACCATCCTGAGGTGCATTGTCAATCAGCAATTGAATTTGTGCTTCTAAATCTGTCATGACTTATCAATGGCTCCTGAGTAATCTCCAAAATATTAAATCAGGGAATAGGAAACAGGGACAACTGACAGGCAAAACCTATCAAGCTAACACCCATAACCTTCCCGGTTGTGTTTAAGTATGTTAGGGTCTTTTTAAAATTCAGACTATGAATTCAGCCGCAACCGCAACTACTCAGGGAGACAAGTCTATCGGCGTGGAGGTTATATTTCAATTCCTATTGAAAGAACTACAGCAGTCAACCAAGGCTACAGAAAAAAATTGTCGCAGTGTATCATTACGAATTGCTGGTGAAGTACTGCGAATTTGTAATGAGAGTAAACGCATTCAAGCTTCCGGTGAAATAGAAAGCTCCGCAATGACCCTAGCCCGACATCGTCTGCAACAATGTCTCCGATACTATCAGTTGGGTTCCAATCGGGGCAGAGTAGAGTTACATAGTACTCTCAGTGCAATCATTTATCGCTATATTAATCCTCCTCAGAAGCAATTGAGCTATCAAGGGCGGCTGACTATCATCGAAGATTTTCTTCAGAGTTTTTATCTGGAGGCATTGAATGCTTTCCGCAGGGAGAATCAACAAGAACCTACCTATCGCCCTCAAACCCTCCTAGAATTAGCCGAGTACATGGCCTTTACCGAGCGCTATGGTAAACGCCGTATTCCCTTACCAGGAAGACAACAACAGCTAATTATCTTGCGAGCGCAAACCTTCTCACAACAGCAACCTCCGGAAACTACCGTAGATATAGAAAAAGCTTCTGAAGGCAGTAGTGGTGAATTTGATGGATCTTGGGAAGAGCCAGCCATACAACAATTGCGATCAGCAATGGCAATGCAACCAGAACCAGAATTAGAAGAAGACACTCTGCGTTCAGTTGTGATTACGGAATTAATGGATTATTTAGAGCAACGGCAACAATCAGACTGTGCCGATTATTTCTCCCTCCGTCTCCAGGACTTATCAGCGCCGGAAATAGAATCAATTTTAGGTTTAACCCCGCGTCAGCGGGATTACTTGCAGCAGCGCTTTAAATATCATTTAATTCGTTTTGCACTTTTGCATCGTTGGGAATTAGTTCATGAATGGTTAGAAGCTTCTTTACCCACTAATTTAGGCTTGACTCCTCATCAATGGCAAGTCTACACAGCACAATTGGATGATCAACATCGGTCTTTACTGGATTTGAAGCAACAAGGAGAATCAGACGAAACAATTGCCAAAACCTTAGACTTATCAATGGCACAACTGCAAAAACGATGGTTTAAGATTTTGGAACAAGCTTGGGAAATTCGTAACTCATTAGTGTCCGGATCTAGTGCATCTACCCATGAATAGTGACTCACAACCTTTACAATACGAGTTGCTCGATTAGTTGTTGGCAGATAATGTCAAACCGGCGAGTATCCCTCAGTAGAGTATGAGAAAATTGATGGGTTAGAAGACCCTCTCAAGGAAGCCGCTACATAAAGTGGTGAGCCAGAGTTGGGAGGAAAACCCCAAACCTTTCAACTAGGAGAAATTCCTACTGTGCAAGAACGTTTTCAAGCCGTCCTCAAGCGTCGGTTACAAGTCGAAATCCAAAACCACCCACCTTTATTCCCTTGGGAAAGCCAATTAATAGATTATCCCGAATTTGTGGAAGAGCCATCGATTGCCTTAGTTCCTGCCTGGGGGTGGTTGGCACAGCAATCGAAACTCAATCTGCCAGTTTCTTTACCAGAAAAGATTTTCCAGCAATTGATGGAAAAGTGTCAGTTATTACTGGCATCTTCTCTACCCTTAGGACCTAAACTGGTTCAGGCTGTAGAGAGCTTTTTTCCTGAAGATCATCAGTTAATAAATGATGTGGCTGGCTTGGTACTCAGAAGTGCTTATCGTTCTGTAGATGTTTTAGAGACAATACCCAATATTCAGAGGGATTACTCAGATTTACAACCACGTCAACAAATGGCGTTGTCGTTAATGGCAGCTAAACAACTGCTAGAAAATCTGACTTTGCCTATTTCTTTCACCAATCCGGTGATAGAAAAACAATGGCAAACTACTGCTGGAACTCTAAGTATCAGAGTAGAATTACAGTCTCTGGGTAAGCTCACGAAGTTACGTGTTCACAGTGAATTACCCACTCAAGGGGTTTTGAAGCTTCAGGGCAATGGGACTCAAGCAGTCTCACAATCAGGAGATTCAAATAAAACCAGTGTGGAATTATACTGCAAGCGTACTAGCGGGACTTATACTCTGGAAATTGAATGCCCAGAACTAGAACAACAACCCTTACTATTGGCCATTAATCTCACAATGTAATTTCAATTACCACTGCTAGCACTCTCAATTGATAAACAGCGATCGCAAAAGATTATAATCCTGGTTTTCAAGCTTACTCCTCTTTGTCAACAATAGTAATTAGGGCATCTATTAAGAAGTAACTATGAGCGGGACACTTGCAAAAATACGTAGATTTCCTTAGATGCCCCAGGGGAGTCTAAAGATAGGATAGGGTAGGGCTAAAATTGAAGACAAGGTAATCAGTTTTCGTTTTTAGCATTGTGTCCGTAGCGTCTACATCATAGTTTTACTTACTTAAAAATGTTAAATTTATCCAGGATGAATCGGTTTTGGCGCTTACCTGTGGGTGATTACTGGCGACAAACTAGACGAAGGTCGTCTTTAGCCGAAGTGGAAGATTCAATCCCCTTACGGGTGCTGGTGCTAGCACTGGTAATTTTAGGGACTGTGGCGACGGATATTGCCTCTGAGACTACCTTTAGTTTTTGGGCAGTGCCTCTGAGTATAGTGGGTGCTATTTGGAGTCATTACCGTCGCCGCAATGCTAATATTCCTGTCAAATTCTGTATTGCTATAGGAATGTTGGTGGCACTAGGTGCTTTTTTTGGGCGGTTTATCGGTGAATGGAATGATACAAGGCTAAGTCTTGCAGAATTACTGATTCAACTTCAGGTGCTACACAGCTATGATACTCCTCGCCGCAAGGATTTGGGTTATTCAATAGTTATCGGCTTAATATTATTAGGTGTAGCCGCAACATTAAGTCAAACTATGGTTTTTGCTCCTGTGTTGCTGTTATTTTTAGGCGTGGCTTTGCCAACTTTAGTTCTAGACTACCGCTCACGCTTAGGTTTAAAGCCATCCAAAAAAGAAAAAATTGTTAAGAAGAATTCTTCAAGCTTCAATTTTAAATTTTTAGTTGTAAATTTTTTGGTAATTTTGGGGCTGGGACTGGGAATTTTTGCTGTTTTACCAAGGGTTCCTGGTTATCAGCTACGTTCGTTTCCTGTAAGTGCGCCCATTGAATTAAAAGGGCCATTTACAGGGCGCAATATCAATAATCCCGGTTATGTTCGCCAAGGTAATAGTCAAGGTAATGGTAGCGGCACGGGAGAAGGAAGAAATGGTGAAGCAGGAAAGATAGATAATAATTTTTATTACGGTTTTAATAGTCAGATGAACCAAAACCTACGGGGAGAAATGAAACCCAAGGTGGTGATGCGGGTTAGATCCCAAGCTGAAGGTTTTTGGCGAGTTCTGGCTTTTGATCGCTATACAGGCAAGGGATGGGAGATTTCTCGTAATGAGCGAGTTACTACTCTTAAGCAATTGCCTTGGTCTTACAAAATTTCCCTTGATCTGCCAATCATTAGAACTCCAACCAAAGAAGTAGTACAAACTTATAACGTAGTATCAGATTTACCTAACCTGATTCCCACTCTGTCTTATCCCAAAGAAATGTATTTTCCGGGGCCTGTGATCGCAGTTGATACCGAAGGGGGTTTGCGATCGCCTGTGCAATTATCAGAAGGGATGACATACACGGTACTTTCAGAAGTACCCTACCGCGATCGCACTTTGTTAGGTAAAGCCTCGACTAAATATCCCCGCAGTATAAAGAATTATTACCTGCAAATTCCCCCAGAAATTAGCGATAAAGTCCGACAAAAAACTGAAGAAATTCTGGCTAACTATAATCGTGAACGGGTTTCTCGAACTGAAGACACTAGAACCCTAAATTCAGCTTACGAAAAAGCACTTTACCTAGCTCAATACCTCAAGCAAAATTACTCTGTCCCTGAAAATCCCTTCGGACTACCTTATTTAGAGAAAAAAGATGACCTGGTAGAATCGTTTTTGTTCAAAAATCAAGGAGGCTATCCAGACCACTTTTCTACTGTACTGACTGTGATGTTGCGTTCTATAGGCATTCCCGCACGATTAGTAGCAGGATTTGCTCCAGGAGAGTTTAATCCATTTACAGGAATGTATGTTGTCCGTAACACGGATGCTTATGCCATGACGGAAGTTTATTTTCCTAAATATGGCTGGTTCAGTTTTGACCCAATTCCCAATCATCCGTTAATTCCTCCGTCAATTGAGGAAGATCGGACTTTTAGCGTCCTACGTCAGTTTTGGAATTGGGTAGCTGGTTGGCTACCTTCACCCGTTACAGGGTTACTGAATAATGTATTTGGGACAATATTTAGCTGGTTCGTTAGAGCGATCGCTTGGTTTTTAGCTTTATTTTCTCAAGGTTGGTTAGGGGTATTCACTGGCTTAATTGTAGGGACAACCACAGCGTTTTTAGGTTGGCTGGGTTGGGTACAGTGGCGAAAATGGCTTAATCTTCGTTGGTTAAAAAAATTGCCCCCAATGGAAAGCCTGTATCAACAAATGCTACAATGGACAGCCGAAAAGGGTTTGGCTAAACATCCAGCCCAGACACCTCTGGAATACGCCCAAGTGTCATATCAACAACATCCTAGAGAAACTGCTCAGGTGATAGATGAAATTTGTCAAGCGTATGTTAGTTGGCGTTACGGTGGTCATACTCCTAACTGGAAACAATTACAACAAAGATGGCAAGAATTGAACAAGACGAAGAGCGCTAGGTGATTTAGTTTTCAGGCAGATTTCTATTAGAGTGTTCCAAACAATAAATGATCCATAACTTGTAATTAGGAGTTGCTGAATAAAACCAAGACCCCTATAAATCAAAGGTTTGAGGCTGATAAACAGGAAAAAAAGTGCAAAGATATAGTGTCTACAGGATGAAAAACCTTGCACTTTTGTGGAGTTCAAGAGATGGAAAAGAAGTTTTCATATCGCCTCCAGCATAGCTGCCTTCTGCCTCCTGCCTCCAAGCCCATGACTTACGTCACGCTGCGCGAACACGAGAAGACTTTCTCAGCAAGCCCTAATTAGCCTACGGCAAGGCTACACCTACGCAATGACAATTGGGCATTTTTTTAGTTGGAATACTCTTATGTTTAATATGGAAAACTACCACTTGACCTTCCCACAGTTTTGCACAGCATGTTCAACTTGATATTCTTTTAATCTTTGCTTGCCGGTTTCATCTAAATAACGTGCTTTAAAATTAATAACTATAGCATCACCAGAATTAAATCCAAATATACGATCTAAAAAGTCAGGTGGAGGCAGATCGTAAACCCCACCAGGATTGATAGAGCAGCAGTCGGGATTTTCTTTAATATATTCATCAAAGTCTTTATACCTGATGTAATCATAAAACTTTTCTTTTTGTCCTGGAATTGTTGCAAATATTTTGTTTCGGTGATTTTGAAAATCGAAAGCTCCTTGGATTTTCTCGTAATCACTTAAGTAGGGTTTGCTGAAAAAGTCTTTTCGTGTTCGCGTAGCGTGACGTAAGTCATGGGCTAGGAGTCAGGAGTCAGGAGTCAGGAGGAAGAATAAGAAGGAGGTAAGAATAGTCTCGAATCTGTAAAAGTGATAGGTAAATGAACGATTTCAACGCCTATTCCTGGCACCTGATTCATCCTTTTGAACCCTGAAAGTGATAGGTAAATGAACGATTTCAACGCCTATTCCTGGCACCTGATTCATCCTTTTGAACCCTGAAAGTGTTAATATATAAAGGTTTTTGGTTTATATGCCTAACGGCACGCTCCGCGAACAGCAAGCCCTAAGTATCGCATCTTGGCAAAGCATAACCCTGAATAATTAAACCCAAAGTATGCGACTAAAACGGTTAAGGGCATTCCGATGAAAAGGAAAATCCATACTGGAAAAGTACGGTATATCATTGTATTTTTAGGAATTTACATGAATTTTAGTCAATGCATTTTCAAGTCAAATCTAGCTACTATCTAAAACATTTAGATGAGTTGATAATTGCCCATACAAATAAAATTGGTGAGGTCATTTTTTGTTAAATTTGCCATTGTAAATCTCCAATATTTTTATTTTTGAGACAGATTCGGCTAGATCATGGGATAATTCAGAGTCAGTAAGTGCGCTCATCGCACCATAGAGTATAGTTCCCCGTTCCACGAGCAAATGAGCGTAGCGATACTTATTTATCTACGTGAGAGAGTATCAAAGCAATATTCTATTATCTCCCATGAGTATAATTTCGCATATATCTTTAGAAGGATTTTTAGGAAAATTAGCTGATAAATAGCTAAAAAAAAGCAGTTGTTATTAAAAAACTTAATTTATCAAGACTTTAAGCGTTGTAACTACGATTCTTTAGGTATAACATTGAAATAAGTTTCTAATAAGCTTTTTCTAGCGCATTTAGCGTCAGTTTTTTATGGACATTCAATTAATCAACATAGGTTTTGGCAACATCGTGTCCGCCAATCGAGTAGTTGCCATTGTCAGTCCAGAGTCTGCCCCAATTAAGCGGATTATTACCGATGCCAGAGATAGAGGTCAATTGGTTGACGCAACCTATGGTCGCCGGACTAGGGCTGTAATTATAACTGATTCCAGTCACGTAATTTTATCAGCGATTCAGCCGGAAACGGTAGCAAATCGCTTTGTTATTTCCCGTGACCATCAGACTGTAGATAATTAACATTAGGTGGGTAATCAACCCACCTCTATTTGCACTATATTGGCCGTACCATGTGAATTAGACAAATTTTCTGTCACCAGTGCTACACATTTCTTAGTCCCAGCTTGCCCTCGCAAGTAACACAAGACTAATTAATAACATCTATTGATTAATTCACAAGTTGAACGGATAATGCAAGTCTTACCAATACATAGTGGTGCTACTACCAAAGAATGCCAGCCTCCAGGCAAGCTGATTGTTTTGACAGGCCCTAGTGGAGTTGGCAAAGGTACTTTAATGCAAACGCTCCTCCAGCGTCATCCAGAACTGTATTATTCAGTATCTGTAACGACTCGTTCTCCGCGCCCTGGAGAAACAAACGGTAAAAACTATTACTTTATTAGCCGCAGCAAGTTTGAACAATTAGTTGCTCAAGGGGAATTCTTGGAATGGGCAGAATTTGCTGGTAACTATTATGGCACTCCTCGTGCCACAGTGCTTGACCACATTCAATCTGGTAAGTTAGTAGTGCTAGAAATTGAGCTAGAAGGGGCAAGACAAATTCGTGCTTCCTTTCCTAGCGCCCTCAGCATTTTTATTTTGCCACCGACATTTTCAGAATTGGAGAAACGAATACGTGGACGGGGACAAGATTCAGAAGAATCTATAGTTCGTCGTCTGCACCGCGCCCAAACAGAAATTAAAGCCGCAGATGAATTTGATATTCAAATCGTCAATAACGACTTTGAAACCGCTGTAAATCAAATTGAAGCGGTCTTATTTGGATAATTAGCAGTTTAACAACACACCTATTTTTTATTTATGGGTAATAGGTAAAAGCAACAAATAACGGAACAATTACCTATTACCCATGATTCAGAAATCAAACTAACCGACTAGACCTTGAATGATGCCCAAGTTGCCAGTTAAAAAGTAAGCAACGACTGCACCACCAATACCACCAATTAAGAAAGCACTAGCAAAATTATTCCAGCTTTCCTTAGAATTAAAAGCATCTACAGGAGGGTTGGGAACAGTAACGCTGGCAAGTGCTTTAGCCGGATTGCTATTGGCATACAAGGATAGACAGGCTGTGAGAATTACAACCAAGCCAATACTACCCAGTAAACCCGCTAAGTTAGCATTCGGAGCATCCCGCAGTGGACCCAATTTAGCAAATGGACCAAACAGCAAGTAACCATGAGCCATGCCAACTTCTAGTCCCCGTCTAAAAGGAGTTAGACCTAGACGATAAGCAGGCAAATTGTTGATAAACCACTTCACCAAAGGAGAAGAATTAATTGGGGTTTCTAGGTTTCCATCCTGTGGATCACGTCCAGCAGGTCTAACTGTCTCCCGGTTTCTAGGATCACTGGGGAGATTTTTTGATGCGTTTACTGCTTGTGCCATGTTTTATGTTGCCTCTAAATGAGAATCGTGGCATTTATTTTAGTTGTCAGTAAACAGTTATTCAGTTAGCAGAGTATTTACTGATAACTGTTTACTGATTTAAATCACATTTTCACCCTATGGTAGGGGGTGGAAAAGTAAGTCAGGGAAAAAGCGGTTAAATTCAATCAAAATGCCTGCTGTGATTGTCAGCCAAATGGTTGCTGCCACAGGTGCTGTAGAGAGAAATTTAACGAAGTAGCTTGATTGATCGCTTTTTTCAGCCATGAATTTAGTCTCCAAAACAAGTAAATGAGTACAGATGAATTAGCGGGGAGAAACAGTAATTTCTGAATCCTTAGCTGTTAGTTCACCTGAGAGAAATTCTTTAAGTGCAGCTGCTGGCCAAGCAAAGCCCGAAGAAATAATGGGTAGTGCGATGCCAAGATCGATTTGAATTTCCTTTTGTTCAGAATCAGATCCCTTGCTGACCGCTTGCAAATAGGCGCGACCAACCCAACCTATCCAACCAGCAATATAGAGGAAAAGGATACTGGGGATCAAAAAGTCGCCAGCACGATCAAGGCGGCCATCGACAATCAAGTGAGGATAACCCTCAGGTCCACACAGGGCTTGAGAATAGCGCTCAAACCGCTTTTTCCCTGATTCAGGGTCAGCAGTGGTGTTACGGGCATTTTGTGCTAGTGCTTGAAATGCGGGAGAGTCTTTACAAGGGACAAGGTTAGCTCCCAGGGCTTGGGCTTGAGGAGCAAAATTGAACCAAAGACCAATCGCTAAAATCAAAGCAAACAATCGTCGCATGGAGTTGTTTCCTTTTATTACAAAACAAGAAGTTCTTTGTACAAAACGAAGCGGCTTGTACAGTGTTTAATTTGGATAACTAGCAAGTCATCATACTCTTGGCCGGGAACCGAGTAAAGTTTAAGTAAATAAAAGTTAAAGCTTCTCAACGAAAAGATAGGGAACAGGCAACAGGCAAGAGTTACAATATATTACTTTTTACCACTCCCTAGTCCCCAGTCCCTATGCCAACCGTTTTAGCAATCGAAACTAGTTGTGATGAAACTGCCGTCGCCATTGTGAACAATCGTCAGGTGTACAGCAGTATCATAGCCTCGCAAATTCCCGTCCATCAGCAGTATGGTGGAGTTGTGCCAGAGGTAGCATCCCGCCAGCATTTAGAAACGCTCAATCAAGAAATAGCGCAAGCCATGGAGCAAAGCCATAGAGATTGGGGGCAAATTGATGGCATCGCTGCCACTTGTGCGCCTGGTCTTGTAGGAGCGCTGTTGGTGGGGTTAACAGCGGCCAAAACTCTGGCGATGGTACATAAAAAACCATTTTTGGGGGTTCATCACCTCGAAGGCCATATCTACGCGACTTACTTGAGCGAGTCAACTTTAGACCCCCCATTTCTTAGCTTACTCGTTTCAGGCGGACATACAAGCTTGATTTATGTAAAGGATTGTGGTAGTTACGAAACGCTGGGAGAAACCCGTGATGATGCTGCGGGTGAAGCCTTTGATAAAGTGGCACGATTGTTAAAGTTGGGTTATCCCGGCGGTCCAGTAATTGACAAACTCGCCCAAACAGGAGATCCCCAAGCCTTTGCACTACCAGAAGGGAAAATTTCTCTACCGGGTGGGGGTTATCATCCCTATGATGGGAGTTTTAGTGGTTTAAAGACAGCAGTGTTGCGGTTAGTGCAGCAGTTAGAGAAAGAGGGGAGAGAAGTACCGTTGGCAGATGTAGCGGCCAGCTTTCAGGAAACTATAGCGCGATCGCTAACCAAAAGAGCGCTCGCTTGCGCCCGTGACTATGGTCTAAGTACGATTGCAGTGGGTGGTGGCGTAGCTGCAAATAGTGGGCTAAGAAAATACTTACAAGCTGCCGCTGCCGAGCATAATATCCGCGTCCTTTTCCCCCCCTTGAAATATTGTACAGACAACGCCGCCATGATAGGATGCGCCGCATCTGATCATCTATCTCGTGGTCACACCTCTGCCCTCACATTAGGGGTTCATTCTCGCCTACCCCTAAGCCAAGTTATGAATTTATATGAACATTAATTACAATGAAATGAAGACGCAAAGATGGGGAGACGAGGAGACACGAGGACGCGGGGACGGAGCGGAATGACCAATCAGCCATTACCCATTACCAATGACCGGATATGATGGGCAACTGCATCCGGCTGCTCTAACATTGCCAGGTGTCCACAATCAGGAATTTCAATCACATTATCGCCAACGTATTGAAAAAGTGGATGAAAACTCGCTAAATGGCGTACATACTTGGGTTCCATCACCTTGTCATCAGCACCAGCTAAAAAATAAACCGGCTGTTTTAGTTGTGACACTAACTGTGGTAAACGGTTAACTTCTTCCTCAGTAGTAGATTCTAAAAGTGTTCCCAGAGAAGCTTCTGGATCAGCTACAAGGAAATCAATTACCCGCTGTCGCGCCCAAAAGCGCTCCAAAGGACGTGCTACACTCGCTCTCGTAAACAGTAAATCAATCAAAGGAACTTGGGAGAGCCAACGTGGGCGGACTTGTAAAAATTTCTGACCAGCGGATCGGAATTGCTCAAATGCCTCTTTAAGATAAATTCCACCACCAGCATTAATACAAATGACTCCCTGCACACAATCAGGTAGTTGAGCGGCTGTCCATAGGGCAATAGTGCCTCCCAAAGAATGACCAATTAGCCAAACACTGGAAATATTCAGTTGTTCCAGAAGAACTGCTAAATCCTGAGCATAAGCAGAGGGAGAATATAAAAAATCGAAAGGAGAGCTAATCACACTAGGATCGCTGGAATTGAGGTTCAAATCAGTTTCTGCGCGATTCAAATCTAATTTCGCCTGAGACGATGATTCTCCAAACCCCCGCAAATCATAAGACAAGCACTGCAAATCAACTGATAGGCGAGAAATCACAGGTTGCCAGTATCCACGGCTATTTAGCCAACCGTGGATAAACACTAAAGCATGGGGGCAAGAGGTGGGAGCCGTTAGCTCGTATGCGTGTGGAACGCCTAAGATTTCTATTGTTGCCATACCTATATCGTACCCCTAAGAGCGGGTGCGACTAAATACGGAGAGGGAAAGACAAATTCAAAGTCAAAATTTTGAATTTTGAATTTTGAATTTGCTCTACTCATCGACCGAGTAACCTCTGTCGCACTCCTTCAGCAATTTTGTTACCCAGATATTCAGGAATCAGGCTTTCATTAGGCCCCAACAAGTAGAGTATCAGCCTTGTCCGTCCGCGCCAAACCAGCAAATTGGCATTGACTACCAGCAAGTCTTCTTGCCAGATACCGTACATGACCTTATAAAATAATCCTGGTTGATTATCGGCTTCAATGACTAGGGCGGGAAGATGAAAAACTGGATCAACATAGAACTCGGTTTGTACCTGTTCTAAACCGGCATTTAGGTTAAATTCTACCGCCAGCATTTCTTCGACCTCAAACCGACTTCCCAAAGCCTCACGAATGGCACGGCAAACATTCTCTGCTGTTTTTTCAGTCAAGGCTTTGCTGCCACGGGACACTAGCAGTTTGATAAACACTAACATGGGTGGTCGGATCTGACCATATAAACTCAGACCGTGGATAGTCAACCCATAGGCAGCCAGCACACCAAAAATATCGCTGAGGAGAAATGACTGATTCCGATACGCGAAATGCAGGGCGCTTTTATTACCCTCCGGCTTCATCTCTATAACTGCGCGTCTAGTTTTATATAAACGATATGCAAGGCGCAAATTTTGCAGTTGAATTTCACTACTAACAAATTGCTCATAAAATTGGGGAAACGCTCGGTTGAAGCGCTTTAGGAGTTCCAGTGTCGAGGATTTTAAACCAGAAGTCATTTTTGGCGGTAAGACTTACGTGCTTTCTTAAAACTAAAGCTAAAAACTGTATGATTTACTACTTCTGTCTCATATCCTTCCGTTTTGACGGCTTGAACATAAGCTTTACATAATAACCGGAATAGTGGATGAAGTTAGGTATCATACCAGCTACAACCGAAAAATCTACATATTTACATAATTGATGTAAGCATTCTACATTCTTTAAAAATCCTCGTTTCTTAGGAGCAACTGCACTGGCTGCACTTCCACCCGCAATGAATGAAAGAAACAAAATCTTTTTGAGTACATTACTCCCAACTTTACACCTCCATACTCGGTACTCGGTACTGTTTCTTGAAAGCAGGGGGTGTCAAAATGTAGTATCTTGATTTTAGTGGATCAAGAAATCAACCACATAAAAAAACCAGTAGCCGAGAGGCAGTGCATCTTCAAGAAAAATCTCCAGTGCTTTAGCTAGGGGAGTGTGAAAACAAAATGCTAAAGTTAAAAATGATTGGTGTGAAACATACAATAAGTGGCTGTTAACATTTCTAATGCCCGAAACGCTCAAAAAATTTTCAGTGTATGGGAATAAGGTAGTAACGGTTGTGTTAGGTGTGAATCAACACTCTCAATAAGTGGAAACCAATTCAGTCATCTTAACCGAACCACGTTGGCATGGGTTTTTGGAAAACTTGGTTTAGTGCTTCTGAATCTGTAGCGACAAATAAAACAACTGCATTTGAAGAGAATACATCTGAAAATGGAGGCAACTCCAGCGCAGGTAACGATAATATCGTTTTCAGCACCGAGCGAGATATTGACCTGTATGAACTAGAAGAACTCTGTGATGCAGTTGGTTGGTCGCGTCGCCCTCTGAGAAAAGTAAAAAAAGCCATTGAACATAGTTTCCTCGTCGCTTCCATGTGGCAAGTGCGAGGAAATAAAAGAAGGTTGATTGGTTTTGCTCGTGCTACCTCAGATCACGCTTTTAATGCCACTATCTGGGATGTGGTAGTTCACCCAGACTTCCAAGGTCAAGGGCTGGGCAAGACATTGATGAAATATGTCCTCAAAAAATTGAGAAGTGAAGAGATTAGCAATGTTACTCTCTTCGCTGACCCCCATGTGGTAGATTTTTACCGAACAATGGGGTTTATGCCTGATCCAGAAGGTATTAAAGGGATGTTTTGGTATCCTCGCTAATCCTTAATTGGAAAGAAAACTGCTTGCGACTGTAAAATTCAGCTATGATGTCTAAGATGTGATACTATAGATTAGCTGAGTCGAAAACCAGTCGTATAGCTGGTGCAAATGAAAACTCTTATTTAGGAACTAATATTATTTTTCCTGGGTAAGAGGGTTTGCAATAAGTTTGAAGTATGATATGATGATAGAAGTGCTTGAGTTAAACATAATGAAAGTTGTGTGATGCAAAAGTGACTTTTCCGGGATGTAGCGCAGCTTGGTAGCGCGCCTGCTTTGGGAGCAGGATGCCGCAGGTTCAAATCCTGTCATCCCGATTTGTAAGCACATATTTTAGCAGTGGCATTTTTTACTTTGTATGTATTAGGATTTAGGCAGATGAAAAAATATCCTACTTGATATAAAGTAATAATGCCTAATTTTCGTATACCTGGAAGCGATCGCAATTGGAACGATTTATTTATTCATAGCGTCACCAATAAGTGAGAAAAACAATAAAATAGCATTGTTCTGATCAAGAGTCCGGGATATAACACCCCGCTTGAGAAGAAATATAATAGGCGAATACAGCATTTCGTAGTGAATGGCAAGGCAATAAAAAAATTAGCTAAATCTACTAGTTATTTACCTATAAAATAGCTTGATAGATAACTGAGACTATTTGTTGCTGTATAAATTCCCACATTTTTGGGCTTGTCTAAGTTAATTCAACTATTGATATTGAAGTGAGGAGTAATTATGAAATCATTAGTTCGCTGGGGAGCAACCTTAGGTTTAGTAGGGAGTACATTTTTCTTAAGTGTTGTTGGCCTCAGTCTTCCTGTGCAGGCATTATCAGAACAACAAATAAAAGACAAATTAGACTCAGTACCTGTTTACTTAATTACCAATGATAAAGGTCTACCCCTGAGCCGTAATTTACCCGATGGTCAGAATGGTCAAAAAGGTGGCTCAGTAACGGGTGTATATATGAGCCGACAAGAAGCTTTGGCTTTTATCAAAGAACTGCGGAATGCCAAAAATAAAGACCCTAAACTGGAGGACATGGCAAAGAAACTACAAGTCACAGCTGTTCCTTTAGGTGTAATTTATCAACAATTGCAACAAAGCAAAAACCAGCCAAATCGCCTTTTATTTGCTTTTAAGCCTGTAGATCAAGAACTGAAAGGGGCTTTAGACTTGCTACGTGCCAGTGGTCAAAAAATAGATCAGTTTAAGAGCGTACCAGTTTTCGCAGTCAGATTTGCACCGGATAAAGGGTATGTACCTATTCAACTGGGTACTGAGAAACAGCAAACTATTCCTCTATTCTTGAGTAAACAAGATGCACAAGGTTTATTGAACCAAGTGAAGCCAAAGTTTCCTACGGCTGATATTCAAGTTATAGATGTAGATGGGGTGATTAAAACTTTAAAAGATAAAAACGATTCGTGGTTAAACCAAGTGGTCTTGGTTCCATCTCCAGAATCTAGAGAATATATCAAGACTTTGCCCAGAGATAATGCTCCCAAGCCGAAAACTTTACCTTCCAAGCAGCCATAAGAAGGATGGAGAACCAACAGCCAAAGGTCATTTCTGGTGTAGAAATTTGGCAATGGCGCAATATTGCAATTCAGACTGCGATCGCTCATGATGTCTCACCGCTAGAAGTAGATTGGCTGTTACAGGAAATAGCTGGATTAGACCGTTTGGCACTGCGTTTGGAGTCTTTCAAAGCATGGAATCACATCCAGATGCAGTTGTCTTTGGAAGAGTTAGACCAGTTGTGGCAAAGACGCTTATATGATCGCTTGCCAGTACAGTATATTGCTGGCGTTACACCTTGGCGACTGTTTAAACTCGCAGTGTCAAGTGCGGTTTTAATTCCTAGACCAGAAACAGAGATGTTGATTGATTTGGCTGTGGCCGCTGCTAACCAATGTAAAGACGTTCCATGGAACGTCTCTACACAGCAACATTGGGCGGATTTGGGTACTGGTAGTGGTGCGATCGCGCTGGGACTAGCTGAGGTATTGACAAATGCCACAATTCATGCAGTTGATTTGAGTGCAGAAGCATTGGCCGTTGCTAAAACTAATGCTGAAAATTTGGGTTTTGGGGAACGGATTAAATTTTATCAAGGTTCTTGGTGGCAACCCCTAGAATCGCTGAAAGGTCAGTTTAGCGGGATGGTATCAAATCCGCCATATATCCCTAGTGATACTGTAATGACTTTACAACCGGAAGTGGTTAAACATGAACCCCATTTAGCGTTAGATGGTGGCTTTGATGGTTTAGATTATATCCGTCATTTAATCGCCATTTCACCTCAGTATTTGCGTCCGGGTGGGGTGTGGTTGATTGAAATGATGGCGGGACAAGCAGATATAGTAAGAGAATTATTAGAAAATAACGGTAATTATTATAATATTTCTATTCATGCTGATTTAGCAGGAATTGAACGTTTTGCTGTAGCTTATATAAAAATGTCTGATTCTGACAAAAAAGATAATTACACTCATTTCATCCTGTAAATCCTCAAATCCTGGAAATCCTGATTCTGACAACGTGATTTAAAAGGTAGGAGTAAAGCACATTGCTAAATCCCTACTCCTGGAGAAAAACTACATTTATGAATGTTTCCCTAGAAGTCCTGATCAACTCTGCAAAAGCTGGAAAATTAATCAGCTTACCCACAGATACTGTACCTGCACTAGCTACCATACCTGAACAAGCAGAATTGATTTATGCTGCTAAACAACGCAGTTTAGATAAACCTTTGATTTTAATGGCTGCTAAAGCTGAAGATTTGTGGGATTATGTTCAAGGTAGCGAAATTGAATATCAAATCTGGCAAAAAGTTGTCAATCAATATTGGCCTGGGGCGTTGACTTTGGTTTTACCAGCCAGTGATAAAATTCCTAAAGTCATGAATCCTCATGATCCAACGACTATGGGAATTAGAGTACCAAATCATCAAGTTGCTCAAACTATTTTGGCACAAACTGGACCAATGGCTACAACTAGCGTCAATTTATCAGGACAACCTGCTTTAGAAAATCGAACTGAAATTAACATTCATTTTCCAGAGGTTCTCACTTTAGAATCTACAGAATACAAAGGCTTGGGAATACCTTCTACTGTTGTTAAATGGACAGGGAAGAATTGGCTGATTTTGCGACAAGGTTCTATTAAATTGGATCAGAATTAGAATTAAAATTATAAAATAATGAATTTTATTAATTGGTTATATCTAGGAATAGGAATAGGATTAGGAATAGGCTTTTGTAGATTATTTCTACAGTCTTCCAAATCTACAACCGCTCCTTCTGCAAATGCTCCACAACAGCAAGAAACCCAACTTTTGCAACAATTGAAGCAAAGCCAACTGGCCTACGAAATGGCGCAAGAAATGAGCCAGTTTAAAGCGGGTTTTTTAGCCAGGACTAGCCATGAATTGCGATCGCCCTTGAATGGTTTAATTGGGTTACATCAGTTAATTTTGAACGATTTGTGCGAAAATCCAGCAGAAGAACGGGAGTTTGTAGCTCAAGCTTATGAGCGATCGCTAAAATTGCTGAAAATGATTGATGAAATTCTTAGTATTGCCCGAACAGAACATGGGACAAACAAATTAGATATTCAGCCTATACAGCTAACTGAAGTTTTGCAGGAAGTTCATAAATTAACTTATATGCTGGCGGCCAATCGTAATTATCCCTTTACTGTGACGCTGCCAGAACCGGAAATTTACGTTTTAGCAGATAAGCGCTGGCTACGCCAAATATTGCTAAATTTAATAGACACGACAATTTCTCAGATGGAAGAAGGCAGTATGTGTCTTTCTACTCAGATTCTACCTAAAAATAATTGCGTTCATATTTGCCTAGATATTCCAAATCATGCTGCAATTTGGAGTGAGAAAATAGACTTAATGACATCTGAACACAAAACAAAGCAAGAAAATATTAATATTTCATCGGGAATGAAGCTTTTACTAAATCAACAACTATTAGAAGTAATGGGAGGAAAAATAGAAATTATCCCCGCTCCCACCACCCAAAAAGCAACACAGGATTTGACTAGGTTACAAATATCTATGCCCCTAGTGACTTCTGAATCTGAATTTCTTCAATTGCAATAGAAGCAAAATTAGATTGATTGTATAGCACCATCGTAGTTGTACTATTAGTTTGAAAACCAATCTTTTCGTAAAATGCCTGTTGATTAGTAGTCATCAGATAAACGCGCTCTACCTGCATTCGTGGATGAGTCAAAATGGTTTCTACTAATTTAATTCCCAGTCCATTGCCTTGATACTCTGGATGAATGACAACATCCCAAATTGTAGCGCGATAGATGCCATCGGAAGTAGCTCTAGCAAAGCCAATTAATCGCTCTCCATCCCACACAGAAATAACTGGGTCACTGTTGGCAATAGCTATGCCTAAATCCTCAATACTACGCCCTTTTGCCCAGAAAGCGGCAATATTAAACAGATTCTGGAGTTGGTAAAGATCAATTTCTGAAGAGCGAGCGCTTGTATGCTCTCTAAAATGAATTTGAGAATATTTCATGTTTAGACACCCAAATTATGGTATGATCTAGACTTTTGTTATGTCATATTTAGCTTAAAATACTTAAAGCTGTATATGTATATGCAACTCAAAAAATGAAAATACTGCTTACAGTAGGTTACTTTCACAAAATCAAAAAAACTCCCTCCTCTTACCTGTTCTCTGTATTCCCTATTCACTGACAAACCCACTTCCAGAGAGGATGAGTAGGACCCTGCTGACGGATGCGACAAACTTGTGTTTCTAAGCGTTGCTTTTCCTGTAGTGGTAATCCCAAAAGAATATTCCGACTTTGCCAAACTAAAACAGAAATAGTTATGGCAATACAAAAGGATAAACCTAGAGTAGCTAGTGGATGAAAAGCGAGTCCATATCGCACTGCTACCCAAGTAAAATATTGTTGCCACAAAGCCATTTCTGCACGTAAATCCCATAAGCAAACTGGTGCAATCAGGAGCCACGAACCGCCAGCAAATAACCACCTGCCATACACTGTTAATTGGTGTAACCTTTGTACTTGGCGAATAAAAGAAGCGTCAGATTTTTCTAAGCTTGAGTCATTAATTAGTGGTTCTTCCTGTTGAGCCATAGGACAAGAAAATTACAATATAGCAGGAAGCACAGAATCCAGAAGGAGTAAGGGGAATTTTCCTAATTACGAATTACGAATTACGAATTACGAATTATTTTAATCCCATTTTGAACTAATTCCTGAGTTAACTATCCTGGGAACTAACAGATGTATTAATTGCTTCAAGTGTAGATGTTTCTGTGCGCTCTCGCCACCAAGTTAGAAGCGTACTGGCGATAAAAATACTGGAATAAGCCCCCATAATAAAGCCAATAATTAGAGCCAAAGAGAAATTATGCAGCGTTTCTCCACCAAATAGGAAAATAGCAGATAATGTCAACAGTGTTGTTAAGGTAGTGTTGATTGACCGAGACAAAGTTTGGTTGACAGCATCATCAACAATTTCCGCAATTGGACGTTCGGGATTGAGTTTAAGAGTTTCACGAATCCGGTCATAAATTACCACCGTATCGTTAACTGAAAAACCTGTGATGGTAAGCAACGCGACGATAAAGAGACTATCTACTTCTGTACCTGCAACTAAGCCCAAAATTGAGAATACACCGACAGTGACTAAAATATCGTGAAATAGAGCCACAATCGCAAACAGGGCATAGTCCCACTGAAACCGGAAAGCCATGTAGATAGTAATACCCAAAAAGGAAACTATCAGAGCTAAGATACCCGACCTAAATAGCTCTTTTCCTAGTGTTGCACCTACAGAGTCAATTTGGTTTTTTTGAGGGTCGAAAGCACCGATTTTTTCGCTTAAGGCGTTTTGCAACTTAGTACGCTGTTCTGTTTCCAAGTTCTTGGTGCGAATGGTAATGCCATTTTCTTTACCATTTTCGGAAATTAATTGGATGCTACTATCTCCAAGTCCCTGTGATTTAGCGACTTCTCGAACGGCGTTGATATCTATTGGTTGGTCACAGTTATTAGGTGGACTACAGTCTCGGACTAGCTGTAATCGCGTCCCACCGATAAAATCTAAACTAGGGCGTAGGGGTGCTTTGATAGCTGGTGTTTGCCAAGAAATCACCATTGAGATGATACCGCTAAGAATGATAGCAGCCGAAATAGTCCACCAGAGTGATCGCGATTTGTTAATACTTAGTTTCATTGAGCTACCTCCACTTTATTCACTTTTGGCACATTAGGACTGTAAAGTTCTGTTTTCCGCCAAGAGGGAATGGAAATAGCCAAAAACATGAATGTGCGACTACAGGTAATGGCTGTAAACATACTCACTGCTACCCCTAAAGCTAAAGTGAGAGCAAAGCCTTTTACTAATCCTGAACCCAGCCAAAATAATGCGGCACAAGCAATCCAGGTGGTGACATTACTATCTAAAATGCTGGAAAAAGCCCTGTAAAAACCCGATTCTACAGAACGATATAAAGATTTACCTGCTTGCAATTCTTCCCTTGTCCGTTCAAAAATTAACACGTTAGCATCTACAGCCATACCAATACTGAGAATAAAACCAGCAATTCCCGGTAAGGTGAGGGTGACACCCAATAAACAAAAAGTAGCCCAAGTAAGTAGGGAGTAAATCACTAGTGAGACATTCGCTATCATTCCTGGTAGTCTATAGTACAAGACCATAAATATTAATACTAAAATCAGACCACCGATACCAGCGTATATGCTGCGTTGAATACTGTCTTTACCTAGAGTTGCTCCTACTGTCCGTCTTTCAGCAATTTCTACAGGTACTGGTAACGCGCCACCTCGTAACTGCACACCTAAATTGTTCGCTTCTTCGGCTTGAAACCGACCTGTAATCACCGCAGAACCGCCTGTAATCCCTGTTGTGGCAAATTCTATACCAACGCTGGGAGAACTAATCAGTTCATTGTCAAGAAAAATACCGATGCCGCGTCCAGTCCCAGCTAGGGTTTTAGTCAAGTCAGCAAAGAGTTTACCACCCTGTTCATCAAAACGAATGGCAACATTCCAACTATCACCTTGAGTGGGTTCACCGTAGGCATCTTTGAGGTATTTACCTGTGAGTGGTGGGTTGGTGCTTTCAAATAATTCCGCAAGTGCTTGATTACTGTTGTTTAAATCTTCCTGATTTTTGGTAATTGCTGCTTTATCATCGCTCTTTCTCAACTCTTCTTGTTTAGCTTTGAATTCAGATCGTGATACTTGCAGCGCATACACTTGAGTTTCTGTATTCGGTTTTTGAATCTTAAATTCTAACTGGGCTGTACCCCCTAGTACCCGTTCTGCTTGTTCTGGGTCATTCACTCCAGGCAGTTGTACTAAGATTTTATCTGTACCCACAGTTTGAATTACCGGTTCCGAAACGCCTAAACCATTAATCCGTCCTTCGACGACTTTCTTCACGGCCTCCAATTCTCTTTCGGTGATTTGCTTAATTTCCGCTGTTGGTTTCACCTGAATTGTAAGCTGTGAGCCGCCCCGCAAGTCCAATCCCAAGGGTACGGGAATTGTCGCAATCACCGCAATAGCGGCGATGACCAAAACTATAATCAACGCTAATAGCGATCGCTGTCTTTGCATACTATCACTCACAACTGACAAATGCTATAATAGCGTTCTTTGATCGCGTTATGAGTAGAAGTTTGGACTGGTGATGGGTAATAGTTTTTAACCAATCCCCAGTCCCCAATTCACTAAACTCGTAAAGCTACCATTTTTTGGACTGCTTCAACGATTTGCTCTGGTTGAATAATTGTTAGGCGTTCCAGATTACCGTTGTAAGGTGTGGGTATATCTTGGGAAGAAAGCCGCAGTACAGGTGCATCTAATTCATCAAACAAGCGATCGTTGATAGAAGCGGTTAGTTCTGCGCCAATACCCCCTGTTCTCATGCACTCTTCCACAATCACTACACGGTGGGTTTTTCGTATCGATGCGCCAATGGTATCAAAATCAAGGGGCTTGAGAGATATCAAGTCAATAACTTCTGGATCGTATCCTTGTTTTTCCAAAGTTTTTACGGCTTGCAGTACATGATACCGCATCCGGGAATAAGTCAAAATTGTGACATCTTTACCTTGACGGACTACTTCAGCTTTATCCAGTGGTAGTAAATATTCTGTTTCTGGCAGATTTTCTTTTAAGTTATAAAGCAAAACGTGTTCAAAAAATAACACGGGATTATCATCACGGATTGCGGCTTTAAGCAGTCCTTTGGCGTTGTAAGGTGTGGAACAAGCGACAATCTTTAACCCTGGAACGGCTTGGAAATAAGCTTCTAGTCGCTGAGAATGTTCTGCACCTAGCTGTCTACCTACACCACCGGGGCCACGAATGACCATAGGGATTTTAAAATTACCGCCAGAAGTGTAGCGCAACATACCGGCGTTGTTCGAGATTTGGTTGAAGGCTAAAAGCAAAAAGCCCATATTCATGCCTTCAATGATAGGTCTTAACCCTGTCATTGCGGCTCCTACAGCCAACCCTGTAAAGCTATTTTCGGCAATAGGAGTGTCTAAAACTCTGAGTTCGCCATACTTTTGATATAGGTCTTTGGTTACTTTATAGGAGCCACCGTACTGTCCTACGTCTTCACCAAGAACAAATACGCTGGAATCACGCGCCATTTCTTCATCAATGGCTTCCCGGAGGGCGTTGAAAAATAGTGTTTCTGCCATTTAGACCTTTATTACAATTTATTGTTTTAGAATTTTATCGTGTCATTGTCCCCAATACCGTCAGCGATCGCACTCTTATTGATAACAGATAAGAGGTGAAAGGCTCCCGGAATGAAGATTCCTCATTTTGAATGGAATCACCCTACTCTTCTACAACATCATATAAATCTTCAATCAAAACTTCAAACGTCCGTGCCAGCTTTTGCAGAGAAGTTACGTCCACAGTAGCCAAGCCCGGAGACTTAGCATAGTTCTTGAGCGTGGTGTATGCAATTCCTGAACGCTCTGAAACTTCTTTGAGCGTCCAGCCCTTCTCAGCCGCAAATTCTTTGACCCGCAACCTCACCAAGCCCATAGTTTATTATTCCTGCACTATTTCATACAAGTCTTCTATCAATACGTTAAAGGTTCGTGCTAACTTGTGTAAGGATGTCACATCTACAGTTGCCAACCCAGGAGAACGCGCATAAACCTTGAGCGCACTGTACCCTACTCCAGAACGATCAGACACTTCTTTTAATGTCCAACCATTCTCAGCCGCAAATTCTTTTATCCGCAACCTTACCAAACCCATACTTGACAAAAGGTATGTATCTATCCTTTAATAGTTACAGGAATAAAAAGCGAACTGACAAGTCAGCGCTTAACACTATCGCTCTTCAGCCTACCAAACAAAAGAGCGATCGGCAAATCTAAAGTAAATTTCAACCTCTTGGTGTCTTTTACCCGAAAGCCAGGTTCATCTACCCAAAAGATAGAAATCTATCACTATGATAACGATTGAACAATCGAAATCCAACTCTGTCAATCCTTTATTTAAGTTTGTTACTGAAGAAGCAGTTGCTTTGCTGCTGAAAATTCCAGTTGCAGAAATCAAAAATATTCGCTGCTGTTATCATATCGGGTGATTACACTTGCTACAAATTAGATGATATAGATATAAAAGATAATATGATATTAGCCGCAGGTTTAGAAAGTAAAGCTGATTACATCATAAGTTTAGACAGAGAACACCTATTACCTTTAAAAAATTACCAAGAAATGCAAATAGTCAATCCACATCAGTTTTTAAAGGAATTTAAAGATTACGAAATCATTACTAATAATCTCACGCCCAAACACAAAAACACTCTCTGTGCCTCTGCGTCTCTGCGTGAGATAATATCTTAAACTTACAACCACCGAGCCGCATCTTTAGCGTGGTAAGTCAAAATCAAATCAGCACCAGCCCGTTTAAACCCAGTCAAAGTTTCCATAACAACGCGCTGTTCATCAATCCAACCATTTAAAGCCGCAGCTTTCACCATTGCATACTCACCAGAGACATTATAAGCCGCCACAGGTAAATTAGTAGCTTCCTTAACGCGCCAGATAATATCCATATATGCCAAAGCCGGCTTCACCATCAGCATATCAGCGCCTTCAGCAATATCCAACTCAATTTCTTTAATCGCTTCACGAGCATTACCAGGGTCCATTTGGTAAGTACGTCTATCTCCAAACTGCGGTGTTGAGTCGGCTGCATCTCTAAACGGGCCATAATAAGCGGAAGCATATTTAGCAGCATAAGACATAATCGGGATATCTTCAAATCCCGCTTCATCTAAACCTGCACGAATTGCTTGGACAAAACCATCCATCATTCCCGAAGGTGCAATAATATCCGCACCTGCTTTAGCTTGGGAAACTGCGGTTTTCTTCAATAATTCCAAAGTTGGATCATTTAAAACCCTTCCTGTCAAATCACCAGTTTGTAAATAACCACAATGTCCATGATTTGTATATTCACACAAACAAGTATCAGCCATGACAATTAAATCAGGAACTGCTTCCTTGACTGCGGTTGCTGCTTTTTGAACAATACCACAATCATGCCAAGCACCAGTAGCATCTACATCTTTATCTGCCGGAATTCCAAATAAGATAATGGCGGGAATTCCTAAGTCATAAACTTCCTTTGCTTCTTCGACAATTTTATCTACCGAAAGTTGGTAGACACCAGGCATAGATTTAACTTCTTTAGCAACACTTTCACCGGGGACAGCAAACAATGGATAAATCAAATCATTGGTTGTTAAAACGGTTTCACGTACCATTCGACGCAATTGAGGATGAGTACGTAACCGGCGGGGGCGATGTATAGGAAACATAATTTTTTATCAAGAAAAAACCACAATGGACATAACACAAAGCGTCACAAAAGACAGGTTTTAGCCTGCTTTTTTCAGACACACTAGAAACAGTGCTTAACTGTCTTTGCCCTACTGTTGATCAAGCTGTGGGGCAATTTTATATTTTACAACTTGATAGACATTTGCTTATAAAAACTTTGCAAAAAACTATCTTAAAAAATTCATGCACTTCATTTGGGTAAATGGTTTAATCAAAGATTGGTGATTAATCAAATTACCATATTTTTCCTGATTCTATCCTAAAATACTCGGAAAATAAACGGATAACGATAAGGTTGATCAGGATTACTAAAGACAGCAATTAGCGCCCAGATTGTCAGTCCCCAGTGGATGATATATCCTAAACCTGCGATTGGTAACAAAACGATTAGCGGTAAAATTAACCAACTAGTGAGAAAAAACAAAGCTGCTAGAATTGCTCCATAGAACCAAACGTTAAAATGGAAATTGATTGATTCTTTGGCATTGTCTTTGACAACAGGATCATCAGATACAAATAATATGGCTATGGGTAAACCAACGGAGACAATTGTGGTGCTGAAAAAAATTGCCCCGTGACAGAGGGCTGATAATAGTTTACGTTTATCGCTGTCGTACATTCTTATCTCCTGTTCAGTTCTGGTTATTTATTATATCAAGAATGAAGGCACAATTTTCATACTAAAAAATACACAACTTTTTTAATAAGTCTGGGATTTAAGAAAATCAAATAGAATTGCTGTAATGATACAATTTTTACAAGATATTAAATCAATCTCAGCAATATCTACTATCAAAGGTATGATTATTTGGCAACCAGGGCAACAAATCAATAACGGTAGATTTATCATTCAAGGTAAACCCTTGGGTAGCGGTGGTTTTGGTATCACCTACAAAGCCGTAGAACCCAGCACGGGTAAATTATACGCCATCAAAACCCTGAATCAACAGATGCAAATCAGGGAGGACTTTGCAGAACAACAGGTTAAGTTTATTAACGAAGCCTTGACAATTAAAGGTTTTGATCATATACACATTCTCAAAGTTTATGAAGTCATCCAAGAAGGTCAACTTTTTGGGGTGGTGATGGAATATATTGATGGGGTGACATTATTTAACTATGTCCAAAATAAAGGACAATTATCAGAAAGTGAAGCACTATTATATATAGATCAAATTGGTCAAGCGTTAGAATATATCCACAATAAAGGACAGTTACACCGAGATATTAAACCAGGAAATATTCTGTTACGACAAAATAAACAAGAAGCGGTTTTAATAGATTTTGGTTTAACTCGGAGTATCGCTACAAGTAGTATGACTGAAGATAGAACTCCTGGTTATGCACCTATTGAACAATATCGTCGTAAGGGTAATTTTGGTTCTCACACTGACGTTTATGCTTTAGCTGCAACTTTATATTATCTCTTAACTGCTGATGGATTGAAACAAGAGGGAGAAATTTGTCCAGTACCAGCAGTCAACCGGAAATATGATGATGAATGAACCTTTACCCGAACCCAAACATTATAATTCTCGCATTAGTCAGAGGGTGAATGATGCTATTTTGCAGGGTATGGAAATAGAACCGGAAAAACGCACTGCGACGGTTTTTAAGTTTCGGGAAAGTTTGGGTTTGGTGGTTCAACCGAGAAGAACCCCACCCCCTAACCCCCTGCCCGCAAGCGAAGAGGGGGGACTAAAATCATGTTGTGGAATGGACTACACAAAACTACGTGACTTACTCAAAGCTGGAAAATGGAAAAAAGCAGATGAGGAAACAAAAAGGGTGATGTTAGCGGTTGCGAAACGGGAAAAAGAACGTTGGTTAGATGTTAAACTCATTGATAATTTTCCCTGTGCAGACCTCCACACCATTGATCGATTGTGGGTAAAATACAGTGATGGTAAATTTGGTTTTTCTGTGCAGAAACGAATTTATCAAAGTTTCGATGGAACGAGAGAATATAACTCAGACATCTGGGTTAACTTTGCGGAAACAATAGGATGGAAGCGAAAAGGAGGAGACTGGTTGTTCCACGAACATATTACTTTTGATATAACAGCACCAGATGGACACCTCCCAAATGATTTGTTAAGATTAGGTGGGAGGTTTAGGATGATTAATAAAGAAATGTGGAGATATCTCTTCTCTCGCGTCGAGACTTGTAGATTGTAACACGCCCTAAGGGGAAGTCAAAAGTCAAAAGTCAAAAGTCAAAAAATAAGAAAGTAGGAAAGTAAGAAGAAAGTAAGAAATTAATCATTTTTCATCTTTTCTTTTGTGGTGACAATTGATTTAGCAATAATTCTCATCAACTGTTCACATTCATCAACCAAATCTGCTACTTTTTCATTAGGAACAATTTCCGATTTAACTAACAACCTTAACCAATACTTTGTTTCCCTTGCTTCCTTGAGTGCTATTGATTGTTTACTAACAAAATCCTTATCACTTTCAGCACTACGAGATTCTTCCATATTAGCACCAATAGATGTACCTGATCTAAATAATTGAGCAGCTAATAATCTTGGAGTTCCTGCTTGTTTATCAAGATAAGAACACAATTTTGTGATTCTCACAGCAAATTCAAAAGTTCTTTCATTTATTGGTGTATAATTCATGATCATCAAAATCTCTAACTTTTAATTAAGTATAATTAATTTTTGACTTTTGACTTTTGACTTTTGACTTCCCGCAGGGTGTAGGGTGCGTTAGGAGCGCGAAAAGATTATAAAATGTACAAATAAATTAAATACGCGACGTAACGCACCATTATTATTGAAGGAGAAAAAATATTGAATTTTGATATTTTAGGACAAATTGAACAAATAGAAATAATTGCTATTGATAAATCAATTCGTGATGTAGAAAGATTAAAGAAAATCTATGGACAAGGGAGATGGCGAAAATTAAAAGGAATTGCTACCATTAAATTAGAAGATGAAAGTATCTGCCAAGCTGAACTTCATTGGTATGAAGCTCATGGTATTGGTAAAAAAGAAATAAAAATTAAGTACATTTTAGATGAGTAAACCTATGTCAAATTCCAACATATCTAAACAATTCGCTATTTGTATCAAAAATGATAAATACCCAGCTTCTTTAGAAACCAGAAAAATCTATGAAATTTTACCTGATGAAAAAGCAAGTCAACATCATCAAATTCGTGTTATAGATGAATCAGGAGAAGATTATCTTTATCCTAGTTCCTATTTTATTTTACTACAATTACCTACAGAAAATCGAGAATTATTAGCTTTATTTAGTTCGTAGTTTGTAGCGATGTAACGCAATTTAAATTGTCATAAATCATGATATACAGGATTAGAGGATGTACAGGATGGTAATTTTTAGATAGTTTATTTGGTGATGTAAATTTGTATTTGTCAGAATCAGGATATCCAGGATTAAAGGATTTACAGGATTTTATTTTGTGTTATAAAGTTCCTCAACTGCTGAAATAATTGATTTTATCAATGAGAAAGTAAACAGTTAAAAATAAATGTTATAATGTAAGTAGCAGTCAAGAGGTCTGATCTTTTCAGATCGTGAGAGCAAGGTCTCTCCTTGACTGATTTTTATTATACCAGGATGCACAAAATAAATGTATTTGCTTTATGCAGATGAGTCAGGTACTACCCACGACGAATTTTGTCAGAATCAGGATAAGATATGATCAAGTTAGGTAAATAATCAAGATAATCTATGAATACATTAGAACTTCGTGAACAAATCCAAGAATATGTTGAACAACTGTCACCGGAAAAATTACTTGTAGCAGTTGACTTTTTAGCATATTTAGCAACAAGAGAAGATGATGCTACTCAAGAGTTATTAGAGATTGTAGGATTTAAAGAAAATTTTGATCATGCTACAGAAAACGTAAAACAAGGAAAGGTGATTGCTGTTGACCAACTTAAACGAAAATATTAATTATACTGTTGTTATTAGTATTGATGCAGTGGAGTTTTTTGAATCTGCTTCTGGTACTTTACAAAAAAAGTTAGATAGATGTTTTGATCGTTTAAAAATTAATCCTCGTAATCATCCTAATATAAAATCTCTCAAAGGTGAGTTATTAGGTTATTATCGTTATCGCGTAGGTGACTATAGAGTTGTTTATGAAATTAATGATGACTTAAAACTGGTAACAATTATTTTTATTGCCCATAGAAGCAAAGTTTATGAATAGCTTGTAGGGTACGTTAGGAGTGCGAAAAAATGCGAAAATATACCATTAAATTAACTACGCGACATAACGCACCATTAATATTGCTAGAATCAGGATATCCACTAATTTAAGGATTTAGAGGACTAACTATATTATGACCATTGCTGAAAAGATTTACGAACTTGTTAAAACCCTTCCCCAAGATAAAGCTGAGGAAATTCTGAATTTTGCTGAATTTATCTGTAGTAAAAATTTGCATAGTAATCAAACTATCAATGATTCTCCAAACCTTTCTTGGGAAGAATTAGTTTATTCCCTTGCTGGAAGTTGGAAAGATGATTTTCCTAGTTTAGAAAAAATCAGATAATCCTGGACATCCTGATTCTGACAAATAAAATCCCCAATTACACCAAAATCATGTATAATATACAGCATTTATAAAAACTACCTAAATATGCAATCTACCATCACCCTGACTATTACCACAGGTAAACTCTCAGGAAAACAATATATATTCGACACCCGCACCACTTGTTTAATTGGTAGAAATGATGATTGTGCTTTATCCATACCCTACGAAGTTGATAAAAAAGTTTCTCGCTATCATTGTTTATTAGATATCAACCCCCCAGATATCAAAATCAAGGATTTAGGTAGTTTAAACGGAACTTATATTAATAACAAAAAAATAGGTGGTAGACAATCTCACCACACCCCAGAAGAAGCGCAGAAATTAAACTTTCCTGAATATGATTTACAAGATGGTGATTATATTGAAATAGGTGATACTGCAGAAATGTTGAATGTAGTTACAAAACTTTACATATTTAAGTATAGTAGTATTATTAAGGGTAAAAATGTCAACATTTCATAATATCTTCCATCCAATGAA
>NZ_JACJST010000028.1 GCF_014698305.1 Anabaena lutea FACHB-196
TAACAATTATATGATTCGAGTTCTCAGTTCCTGTTTCATTGACTCTACATTAGATTCCTCTCATCCCTTATGTCAAGCCTAATTGAGATGCTCTTACCCTGATGCTCTAATACCGAACAGATGATTGAGAAAGAGGGAGAAAAAATTTTCCTATCTTCAAAAAATCTTTAAACCTTTTGTGTACAGTAAAAATATCTGAGGTTAAAAGTCAATGGAAAGTCAGCTACAATCTTGTGTTCTTAATAAAGATGTTAAGAAAAGAATTTTGGTGATTGATGATAACGCTGATACCTTAATCTTATTACAGTGTGTTTTAGAAGATATATGTAAATGGGATGTAATCACAGTCAAATCAGCAGATGAAGGGTTAGTTAAAGCGACAACAGAAACATTAGATGTAATTATTCTCGATGGGGTCATGCCAGAAATGGATGCTTTAAATTTTTTAACCCAATTGAGAAGTAATCCAAACACGCAGACTTTACCAGTAATTCTGTTAACTGGGAGTATAATTATAGCCGAGCAAATTTCGTTTTTAGATTATAACGTTTCGGGAGTAATTATTAAACCCTTTGATCCTCTTTCTCTCTGTGAACAGGTGGCTCAATTTCTCGGTTGGACAATAGCAATGTAAGTAGGTTAGCGTTAAAAATTGTCGTTATGGCAAGGCAAAAAGCAAGATGCAAAAAGCAAGAGTCAAGAGAGTTTTACTTTGATTTTTTCACGCCGTTTTACTTAAAACTTTTTGCACAATTTTATAGCTGTAGCCAGGATAATTAGGACATTATTAATCCTTGAAACCTAGATACAGCACTTCCCGGTGTAATGAGGTACAAAAACCCAACCCATCCCCGCAAGCGATGAGGGGGCTATGATGTACTTCATAACAAAGGGATCTGCTGTATAACAAGGCTTTCCCTCCAGCAAGACAGCCTTCTGCCTCCTGCTATAGAACCAACCTCATAAGCTGTTGTGCATTTAATTTGTACAAGTCTGGTGTGCAGGATGCCGACCCCACAGGATTTAACCATTTTAGGATTATCCAATTTAGGTGCGTAACAGCTTACCATTTACCCCCCGGTTTCGCTGTCCCCCATTGCTAAGGGAGGTCTATGGCAATTGAGCTTTTTTTGATGTGTATTACTTTTACTGAACTGTATTACCACTACCAGGTAAGTTGAAGTCAAGGAGGTTCGGTTTTTATGTGTAATAAAATACCAAGGAATACACCAAATCATACCTTATGTAGTTATGTTTCCAGAGTGGAAGTATCAGAGAAGAAACTGGTAAAAAACGCTGATAGTAAAACTTATACTTGTAATGCTAGTGATATGTTGCGTCAATTTGCAGAGAACATTACTGATGCAGTATTTTGGATGTCAGATATCCAGAATCATCAACTCCTTTACGTTAGTCCTACTTATGAACGCATTTGGGGACGCTCTTGTTCTCTCTTATATGCCAATTTTTATGATTGGCTAGAAGCAATTCATACAGAAGACCGTGAGCAGGTACGAACTATTTTCTGTGAGCAAGCGCATATAGGTGGTTATGACCAGGAGTATCGAATTATCCGTCCCGATGGCGAGATGCGGTGGATACGAGACCGGGGATTTCCAATTAAAGATGAATCGGGAGAACCTTATCGAGTAGTAGGTATAGCCGAAGACATTACTAACCGTAAACAAGCTGAAGTAGAAAAACAACTTTTGCTGCAACGAGAACAAGTTGAGGGGGCAGATGCAGAGAAAGCTAACCGCCTCAGAGATGATTTTTTCGCCATTATTTCTCACGAACTTCGTACCCCACTAAGTCCGATTCTGGGGTGGACTAAACTACTGATGAGCGGCAAGTTAAATGGGGAACAGACAACAGAAGCCTTAAAAAGTATTGAGCGCAATACACAGGCTCAAGTGAAATTGATTGAAGATTTGCTAGATGTCTCCCGCATTCTCCACGGGAAAATTAGGCTGAATATTTGTCCAGTAAATTTGAGTTCTATCATCTCTACTGCTATAGAAAAAGTCCGCCAGTCTACTGCAATTAATTCAATTCAACTAATTACTGATATAGACCCCGATGTAGGGCAAGTTAGCGGTGATTTAACTCGCTTACAGCAGCTAATTGATCATCTCTTATCCAATGCTATTAAGTTTACGCCAGAGGGAGGAAGAGTTATCGTTGAACTGTCAAAAGTCATAGAAACTAAAAAACCATTAACAGAGAGAAATTCAATTTCGGCTACCGATTATCCTGCTTATGCTCAAATCAAAATTAGCGATACAGGTAAAGGTATTAGCCCAGAATTTTTGCCACAAATATTTGAATATTTTAGGCAAGAGGATAGCACAATTACCAGAAAATTTAACGGGTTAGGGTTGGGACTGGCAATTGTTCGTAACTTAGTTGAATTACACAACGGCACTGTTGAAGCAGAAAGTTCTGGTGTTGGCCACGGTGCAACCTTTACTGTCAGGCTACCGCTATTGGCTGCTGATGGCAACTTTCCTGATACTTGCCAGAGCCAGCCGACTAATGTATCTTTTAACTTGAGTGGCATGAAAATATTGGTTGTAGATGATGATACTGATTCACGGGACTTTGTTGCCTTTGTGCTGAAACAGTCTGGAGCAGAAGTTACAGCAGTATCCGATGCCTTAAGCGGACTGCAAGCAATACCACAGTTAAAACCCAATGTTTTGATTAGTGATATTGGCATGCCGCACATGAATGGCTATGAACTGGTCAGAGAAATTAGAACCTGGACACTTGAACAAGGGGAAAAATTCCCGCGATCGCCCTGACTGCATATACTGAAGAATTTGAGCAACGACAGGCATTGGAGGCGGGGTTTCAAATGCATATATCCAAACCAGTAGAACCAGAGGCTTTAACAACTGCTGTTGGGCAAGTGTTAGGGATAGCAACAGAGATATGAACTATTTGCACAATGAACCCAGTGCGGCTGATAATCCTCCATCTGGTGCTTTTTCTTGTAACGCTTGCCATAGACGGCATTTTTACAATAGTTGATCATTTAAAGTCTTATTTTTTAATTGGCTTGTAGTCAGGGCTACAGCCTTACTGTGAATTGCCAAAGTTCAGGCAGCGCCTTTTTTGACAAGCCCCTTCGGAGCGAGAAGAGGAAACAGAAAAGAGAATTAGCCCAGAAGAAAGGTTTAAAGCCGAACTTCGTTCCGCTGCGAAGTTAGCCCCTTGTGGGCGGCTTAGTTTTCCCTGTTGCCCGTTGCCTGTTCCCTATTCCCTTTCATCCTACATCATGGAATCATGTCGTCTCCGTGTCTGGAGCGTCTGTAAAGTGAAATGGAATTACACTGTTACGACTTGCCGTACTTCCACTGGTTCCCCAGTCAAGCTAAAGGGGCGAACTTCAGTAATTTTCACTTTTACTATTTGCCCTTTAAGTTCATTGATATCGCCGCTGAAGAAAGTCAGACGATTACCGCGAGTGCGTCCCATTACTTGGGTTTGATCTTTGGTATTTTGGTCTTCAACTAGTATTTCTTCAATTCTGCCAAAATAACGTTGCGATCGCTCGGCGGCTTTGACATTGACGAGATGATTTAATCTTTGCAAGCGATCGCTCTTGACTTCTTCACTCAATTGATTATCCCACAAGGCCGCAGGTGTTCCCGGACGAGGTGAATAAGCAGCAGTATTCAACAAATCAAAACCAATATCATCCACCAATTTCAGCGTATTTTCAAACTGTTCCTCTGTCTCTCCCGGAAAACCCACAATTGCATCTCCACTAATCGACGCATCGGGCATATAGCGGCGGATAGTATCAATAATCCGGCGATATTTCTCTTGGGTATAACCTCGTGACATCGCCTTTAATAGCTCGTTATCCCCAGATTGAAAAGGAATATGAAAATGTTCGCACACCTTCGGCAACTCTGCACAAGCCTTAATTAGTCGTTCTGTAAAATAACGGGGATGACTTGTAGCAAAACGTAACCGTTCAATCCCTGGCACATCATGTACATAATACAGTAAATCTGTCAATGTGTGCAGGTGACGACCTTCAGGAGTTGCACCTGGTAAATCTCTGCCGTAAGCATCAATATTTTGACCGAGTAGGGTAATTTCTTTATAACCTTGTTTACCTAATTCTGTGATTTCCGCCCGAATAGCCTCTGGTGTCCGAGACTGTTCCACACCACGCACGTTAGGAACTACGCAATAAGTACAACGTTCGTTACAGCCATAAATCACATTTACCCAAGCTGTCACCTGACTATCTCGGCGTGGTTGGGTGATATCTTCCATGATATGCACCTCTTCTGTAGCCACAACCTGATTGCCTTCAAAAACTGACTCTAGCAAATCTTTGAGACGATTAGCGTGTTGTGGCCCCATCACCAAATCTAATTCTGGCACACGTCGCAATAAAGCTTCTCCTTCCTGCTGGGCAACGCAACCAGCTACAATTAAAGTTAAATCTGGCTGTTCATGTTTGCGCTTTGCTTGTCTACCAAGATAAGAATAAACTTTCTGCTCGGCATTATCCCGAATTGTACAAGTATTATAAAGAATTACATCTGCATGATTTGGGTCTTCTGACCACTCAAAGCCCATGTCTTCTAAGATGCCTGCCATGCGCTCTGAGTCGGCTTTATTCATTTGGCAACCGAAGGTAGTAATGTGGTAGCGGCGGGATGAAGTGGTCATGGGGAATTACGCTTAGTCAGTTATTGTATTTTACGTCCATTTATCATTCTATCGAAAGCTCTAGGTTACAGTGTAGATGGTTCACAAGTGTAAGCGCCCAAACTGAAACAGCCTGAGCGCTTGACTAATAGGTTGCAGAGAAAATTCTGCTGTGTGAATCGAATTAAACAGGCATCATTTGCATAGATCTGCAAGATTCAGCACACTTGCGACAAGCAGCAGCACATTCCATCATTTTTCTATCGTCGCTCATCTTTTCACAAGCTGTTGCACAGCGATCGCACATTTCTGCACAAAGCATACAAGTGCGTCCCATTAACTCGGAACCACTCATGATCATATTTGTACACATCATGCACATTTCCGAGCAATCGCGCATTATGCTCATCATGGTCATATCCATATGCTTACCGCCTTTGCTCATACAGTAAGCCATAGTTTCCATGCACATTTTGTGACATTCCATGCAAGCGTTCATAGCTGTTTGCATTTGGGAAGTCATAGATTCATTCATCATCATCATCATAGGAAGTACTCCTGATTTTCTGATATATATTGACAGCCCTTAGTTGGACTTACTTCAACATTAGTTCAAATTTTTTAAGAGTCAATAGGGTTTTTGATCCTGAATTCATAAGCTCATAATTCCGATATAATTACCGGACTTTATTTAAGGTTATATATAAGTTAGTGATGATTTTTTCCGAAGTTCTTACAAAATAAGGCTGACAACCTCTCGTATCCAACTTGAGATTCGTCAACCCATTAAACTTCACAGATAGGAATCCAAACAGAAAGCTATTTATTACTAAATATTAATGTCATCAATTTTTGATATTTGTGCCAAAATGGCTTTTATTCAATTCTATAAAGGCAGAAGTTTTAGTTTTTAGATAACATCTTTTTAGCTTCTGCCATCTACCTTAGAGCTTATTTATCAGCCAAAGCATTTTCCACATCAGCTTGCAAATCTAGATAATGCTCAATTCCCACAGAAAGTCTGACTAAATTATCCTTAATACCCCGTTTTAGTCTTTCTGCTTCTGGTAAAGAACCATGAGTCATTTTGGCTGGATAGCAAAGTAATGATTCCACTCCTCCTAAACTTTCTGCTAACAAAAATAATTGCAGTCGAGAAGCAAATCTTTCTACTTCCGTCAAACCACCCTTTAATTCCAAACTAATCATCCCCCCAAAGCCAGACATTTGCTCTTTTGCCAGATGATATTGTTCATGAGTTGGCAAACCTGGATAATAAATACGTTCAACTTTGGGATGCTTTTCTAAATATTTCGCCAAAAACAAAGCATTTTTTTCATGTTCGCGCATTCGCACCGCTAAAGTTTTAATTCCTCGCAACACTAACCAACTATCAAAGGGACTGGGAACCGCACCAATGGCATTTTGATAAAACTTGAGTTGTTGGTATAGTTCCTCATTAGAGGTGACAACTGCACCACCAATAATATCGCTATGTCCACCTAGATATTTAGTTGTGCTGTGAACAACAATATCTGCACCTAAATTTAAAGGTTGTTGGAAATAAGGACTAGCAAAGGTATTATCAACTACTAAGATGATATTATTTTGATGGGCAAAATTTGCCAATGCAGCAATATCAATAATTTTTAATAGCGGGTTTGTTGGTGTTTCAATCCAAATCAATTTTGTATTAGATTGAATGGCGCTTTCAAAATCATGGATGTTATCAATATCGACATAAGTCGTATCTACGCCCCAATTTTTGACTACCTTTTCTAATAACCGATAAGTTCCTCCATACAAATCATCACCAGCAACAATATGATCACCTGTTTTCAGAAGACTTAATACAGTTGTAGTTGCAGCCAAACCAGAAGCAAAAGCCAACCCGAATTTAGCATTTTCCAGAGAAGCTAAAGCATCTTCCAAAGCTTGGCGGGTGGGGTTTCCTGTGCGAGAATATTCATAACCTTTGTGCTGGCCAATTGCTTCTTGTTCATAGGTAGAAGTTAAATAAATTGGTACAATTACCGCTCCAGTTTGAGGATCTGGTTTTTGTCCTTCGTGAATTGCTCTAGTTTCAAATTCCATTATTTTCTCTTTCTTATTCCTGGGGTTTTAACTGTGTCAGCCTAATGTGTAATTACGAATTACGAATTACGAATTACGAATTACGAATTAGTTTGACTAATCCAATATTTAATTAAATCGGCTCTGGTAATTAAGCCAGTGGGGACATCATCATGGGTAATTATAATTCCTGTTGTTCCTGATAATAGAACTCGGTAAGCTTCAGAAATATCAACTTCTTCATCTAATAGCGGTAATGGTTTACCCATAACTGCGGAAACTTCTTGATTAGAAAAGTTGATCCCATCATGTAAACATTTCATCAAAGATGCTTCATTCAAACTACCTAATACATGATGATTATCAATTACAGGTAACTGGGAAATATTTAGTTTTTGCAGTAAGTTGGTAGCCGTGCTTAAAGTGTCACGAGAAGTAACGGAAATGAGTGAGGGGAAATCTGTTTTTTGTGAGAGAATTTCTCCTACTCTAATAGTTCTGGCTTTTGTTCCTTCCCAAAAACCATTTTCCTGCATCCAAACATCAGAATAAATTTTATTGATGTAGTTTCTGCCTGTGTCTGGTAACAGCACAACAATATATTTAGGTTCGGTTAATCTGGCTGCATATTTGAGAGCGGCAGCTACTGCTGTTCCACAAGAACCTCCCACTAATAAGCCTTCTTCTCGTGCGAGACGACGCGCCATATTAAAGGATTCTTTATCACTGACGCGAACCATTTCATCAACTAATTGACGATTAAATGTTTTAGGAATAAAGTCTTCGCCAATGCCTTCAACTTTGTAAGATTTGGGACTATCACCAGAGAGAATTGATCCTTCAGGATCTGCACCGACAATGGTAATATTGGGGTTTTGTTCTTTGAGATATTTAGCAACTCCAGAAATTGTTCCTCCTGTTCCCATGCCGGCGACAAAAACATCTATTTTTCCGTTACTATCTGCCCAAATTTCTGGGGCTGTGCTGAGATAATGGGCAAGGGGATTATTGGGGTTTTCAAATTGATTTGGTCGATACGCACCGGGAATTTCTTTAGCGAGTCTATCGGCTACGCCGTTATAACTTTCGGGTGAATCGGGTGCTACAGATGTGGGGGTAACTACAACTTCTGCGCCGTAAGCTTTGAGCAGATTTATTTTATCTTGGCTCATTTTATCGGGCATAACAAATATGCAACGATATTTTTTGACTGCGGCGATAAGTGCAAGTCCGACTCCTGTGTTACCTGCGGTGGCTTCGATGATGGTTCCACCTGGTTGTAATTGTCCTGATGTTTCGGCGGCTTCTATCATGGACAGGGCGATTCTATCTTTGGTACTCCCGCCAGGATTGAGATATTCGACTTTGGTGTAAATGGTTGAGGAAATGTCTTCTGTAATGCGGTTGAGTTTGACTAATGGGGTTCTGCCGATGGTTTGTAGGATATTATCGTAGGTTGCCATGATTCCTCGTTGTTAGTGAGAGGATTTTGGTGGTGATGGATTTTTAAGAGAAAGGAACCGCAGAGGCGCTGAGAACGCAGAGAGAATGGGCAACATTTAAATTACTAAAATTCGATAGTGTTAATGTAGTATATCCGATTTTGACTTTAAGGAATACAAGTTTTGAACTTATAGATTGATTCTTGATACAGTATTGATGCTGACCTATAGGAACTATTGAAGGTTATCAACCCGAATCACCATGAAATCTCTGCATCGTCCTGATTTATATAGCTGGTCTTGTTTCAACCCTGCAAGGAATATTGATTTTAATGGGTTCGCCTGGATTCGTCCAGAGGGTAATATCTTGATTGATCCAGTAGCTTTATCAAACCATGATTGGAATCATCTGGAATCTCTCGGTGGTGTGGTTTGGATTATTTTGACGAATTCGGATCATTTGAGATCAGCCAAGGAAATTGCTAATCAAACCTATGCCAAGATTGCTGTCCCTGCTGGGGAAAAAGAGTATTTTCCGATTTTATGCGATGCCTGCGGTGATGGAAGCTATCGCTGGTTGACTGATGGTGAGGAGTTTGTCCCTGGACTGAAGGTGATAGAAATGCAAGGTTCTAAAACTCCTGGTGAGTTGGCGTTGCTGTTGGAGGAAACGACCTTGATTACTGGGGATTTAGTGCGATCGCACAAAGCCGGTACTTTAACTATTTTACCAGATGAAAAGCTGATGAATCGAGATCAAGCTGTGGCTTCTGTTCGCAGGTTGGCAGGTTTGGAGAAGGTGGAAGCGGTGCTAGTAGGTGATGGTTGGTCTGTTTTTCGAGATGGTAGGGAACGATTGCAGGAGTTGGTAGCGACTTTGGGGTGATGTGGAGGACGGAGAGCGATCGCATGACTTCAGAACAACATGGTACAAAATTTAACGTAGGCTGGAAAATGCTCACTTTATACTGTGTAAGTATCTACTACTCTAATTAAGAAGCCTTTTCAAGTTAGACATATTCGCCTAAAAACTGCCTTCTTTCATTTTGAAAAATTTCAGTTGATTAGAATACATATGATTGTGAAAAAACTCAAAACCTATTGGTCAGGTGCTTTGAAAAATCTGCAAGTATTTCAGGCTTGGAATCAGAGAAGTTTAGCGAACCAAAAAATCATTTTGTATGGAGCTTACTTCTTAATCGGTATGAGTTTAGGCTCTCTTTTGGGATTATTTAAACATAATTTAATTATTCTTAATAGTTCATCTATTTTTTCCTGGATTCAATCTTGTTTAAATTGGATAATTTCTATATCACCTAACACTGGCTTCCTCTCAGATATAGTAGCTTTTCAAGGGGCAATAATTGCTATTGCTATACCTCTCAGCTTAGAAATTATTTCTAGAATATCTGAGCGATATCAATCAGGAGTTATTACCAAGAAATTTAGCCAAGAGTCGGAAATTAAGCTGCTACCAATATTGTTAACTATAGATATCATAGCTGCTATTTTTATAAAATTTTTCACCCCTGCTGATTCAATTTCTGGTTATTGGAAAATAATTGCATGGATTACTTTTATAGTATTTATATTTACGATTTATATACTCTATAAATTTTTTGCTACCCTGCGACGTTATATAACTGATACTAATTTCTTATTAGATGAGCTTTTCAATGATATGGGAGAATCACTTACTCTCCAAACTCAAAATAATAAAGTAGATAATCAAGGTTTGAAATTAAAACAAAAACAATTTGTTGAAGCCCTGGAAGCTACTGGTGATATTTTAGTATTTGAAACAAAGAATAAGAAAGGAGAAGAAAAAATCAAAATAGGACTAAATAGAATTAGAGAGAAAATGAGACAATTTCTTGATATGCAAAAAAGTAGTCCTAAAGAATTTGAACGCTTACTTTTATCTCAAGATTTTTTTGATGTATATGATCAGGATAAAACTAATGCTACACTACTATTAACATTCAATCCTAAAAAACATCTTGTTTCATTTACAGCAGCAGTAAATCAACTTTTGAGAATCCGCGAAGCAGCTTTAGAAGTAAACAATAGTGAAATTGAGCGGTTTGCAACTGATCATATTATTTCGTTACTTACAGATATATCTCAGATTCCTAATAATAATTTGCTTGTAGAACAATTGCTTCAAAATCTTGCCGAAATCAGAAGAAGTATTAAAGAAAATCAAAGCAGTTCAGCACATCTGGTTTCAACAAGCTGGTACATTGATATAGTATTTAATCCTTTGTTTGATATTTCATATTTGCATCTATTTGATAGATACTTTTTTTATGAAATTCAAGATATTATTTCTAATGAGAAACCTTCTTTCTTCAAAGGAATTGTTTCTATTTTAAAAGATTCTGGTATGCTTAAATGTTACCCTAACTTACCTGATTCTGCTTCAAAGATTGTTGTTTATGAAGATTTCCTTATTAATTACAACACAGAAAATTATTATGAATTAGAACAAAATTATGAAGCAATCAATAAATTAGAATCTCTTAAAAAGATTCTTGAAAATGTGCGTACCATAGAAACCATAGAAAATCTAGATAGTTGTCTCGTAAATATTGATGAAATAGAAATTTTATTAAAGCCTTATTTTGAACCTTTTCCAAAGATAGAGTATCAGAGATATCAGAAATATGAAGATATAGGAAACAACATTAGAGGAATTATAAAATTAAATTTCAAGCGTAATAATCTTCAGAGTATTATATTTAATGCTGGAGCATACTGTATTTTCAAAAAACGATTTGACTATATTCAATATTTATGGGAATATAATCTACCTTCTGATGCTGATGCAATACGGTTAAATCATGATATTTATCCTATAACTGTTGGGGGTTTGATAAATTTCGGAATAAATGCTATTCAGATTGCTTCATTTTGGGAAGATCATCACGAAAGTAAAATATATCATCAAAAATATTTATTGTTTCTCTTAATTCGAGAAATTCAGAGAAATAATAAGCAAGAAATTATTGATAACTTTAGATTTTCAGAAGCTCTAGATTCCCGCGAATTAGATAATATAAGTTACTCGGTAGATAGTTTTATCGAACTTGCTAATAAACTCAAAGAAGATACTGAAAATTTAACAATACTTGGACTGGACATTAATAATATTGAATCTGCATTAATTCCATTTTTGGAAAGTTTAAAACCAAAAGTAGAAGAACGGATAAAAAGTTTACTAAGAACTAAAAATATAAGTTCTCAAAAAGTCGATCAATTTAAACAAGATTTTACTGATAACTTTGATAAATCAACAATAATTAGAAATATTCTCAGTTATCATGGATTGTATGAAGATAGAATTCATGCGGGTTTAGAAATTGGAATTAATCCATTTGGTATCATAGAGGTTTCAGAAAAAGCTGCTTTCTTTGAAGAATGGTATTTGCAATATTCTGATATGGGTATTACCTACGGTAGAGAGTTAGCAATATGCGAAAATTTAAGAATTATAGAAGAAATAGAAAATTTGTGCCACGAGATTGATATCAGTCAGTTCGACGCAGCAATTGATGTATTTAAAGAAAATTTAGGAAATATAATTATTCTAACTATAAATTTGGATATGAATAGTCTTCTTAAAAATAGAGACAATTTCAAATCCAAGCAGCAAAATGATTGTCCAAAAATAGAATTGAAAGGTTTTCAGGGATGCTATACAATTGAAAATTTTGATATTCCAGTCTTTACTGTGTATGACAATACTGGTAACAAGAGAATTTTAATCTTTGATAAATCTAGGCTAGGTAAACTAGTTCAATATTCACCCAGCAATGAGAGCGAGACGGAAGAATTGACAGGTATATTTCATATTAGTATCCAGTCTTTTTCAGAAAATCAAGAAATAATGAATGATTTACTACAAAATCCACCAACCTGGTTAACAGATTTGGGTGATCAAATCAAACAAAAAGAATATCTGGAGGAAAAAGTTAAAATCGAAATTTATGAAAAATTCCAATTGGAGAAACATCAAGACTTTCAGGGGTATTTAATAAAATTACCTCATCAAGATTCCTCTAATTGAGATCATGTTAGAGGGTGTTTGAAAAGTCTACGGTTGTATCAAGATCCCCTCTAACCCCCCTTAGCAAGGGGGGAACAACCTACTCAAAGTCCTCATTTTTAAGGAGGATTTAGGAGGATCTAAAGTTTTTAATATATCTGGAAAAATTGAAGTAGAGACAATCTTCGATACACAAAGGGATCATGATCAGATTGTCCATATTGGCAGGGAAAATAAATGTCGAGTATATGGCTGTTCTCTGCAACTCGACATCAAAAATGAAAAAATCTGGATTCAATGGAATGGAAAATAAGTTGATATTGCTGAAGAATTAGTTCAACTTAGTGTTCCCAAATAAGACATTGTTATCGGGTTTCATTCCCCTTAATATGCGAAAATTTACCGATTATGTAGTAAGTTAAGCTAAAACCTCTTACAATTCAATCAACTTAAAGCCCCAAATTTTTAAAACAGTAGTTGCTATTTCTGGATCTACACCATCATAAGCCTCCCATTCCGAGTTCTTATCTTTAGGATGTCCATCACCTACATGACCTGCAACTTTTATCACCGGGACACCCACCATATAATCACGTTCCATCCCTTTGGGGAGAGCTAGTTGAATTCTGCGGCCTACGAACTTTGATGTACTAGTTTTAGCCACAGATTCACGAACTAGACAAATATCACCAGCAGTCCCCCAAGTAGTTTGGTAGATGTGGAGGAACGATATATAACTTTCTGGTCTGATGGCTCTTTTGAGAACTTGCATTATCTAATCCTTACTTATCGTTTTTGATTCAACAATTTCATTAAAACCTCATCAGAAACAACTACAAGTTTCAATACTAGACACGGTTTCTATGACAATTTCCTCCTTATAATAAAATAAAACAAGGAGTTTAACCCCCTTGTTAAAATTTAAAAGTTTAGGCTTATTAGTAATCTACGCAGGTGTAAACTGCAACGATACACCGTTCATACAGTAACGCAAGCCTGTTGGTTTAGGTCCATCATTGAACACGTGGCCTAAATGTCCACCGCAGTTACTGCAATGTACTTCCACTCTAGTCATGAAAAATGACCGATCTGTAGTAGTTGCGATCGCACCCTCAATCGGTTTAAAAAAGCTCGGCCAGCCAGTACCACTGTCAAACTTGGTTTCTGAAGTAAACAAAGCCTGTCCACACCCTGCACAAACATAAGTACCTGGGGCATAATTTTTGTCTAGAGGGCTAGTGTGGGCGCGTTCTGTGCCATGTTTCCGCAACACCTGAAACTGTTCCGGCGTTAAAATTGATTTCCACTCGTTTTCAGGTTTCGTCACTGCAAACTCACTCTGAGAAGTTGCCATAGTTTCTGAACTCCAATTGATATAACGTGAAAAAAAGGCCGTACCAACTAGAACGGCACTAATTTGCAAAAAATGGCGTTTGTCCATATATCTATTATTTGCTATTTTTCTCTTCTAGAGCCAACCCACTTCAGCCAGACATTCACCGAAGAGGACGCGGGAACGCGGGGACGCGGAGAGTTCCCTTGTCAGATGCCAGACGCGGGACATGAAGCCCCCTCAACTTCGATCCAGACGCTTGGAATTGAGCGGGGTTGCAATCCTCGTCCAATTCCTGTCTCCGCGTCTCCTCATCTGGAGCGTAAGAGCGTCTCTTCATGAACTAGCATCCGCGATCGCCCTGAATTACTCCTGAGAGAATAATTAAAATTTGCTCAAAAATTTGCTCAAAAATTGCCGAAAAAAGCGCATCAATCGTCATCATCAACGACTGTTAACTCCTGAGTTGTTTCCTGATTACCCTGACGAATTAAAACCTTAAATAGACGATTTAACCGCTTCACCCCACTTAGGGTAATCAGAGTTAGAAACGCTCCCAATAATCCCATTTGCCAAAGACCACAGCCAATGGCCGCCCCCAACCCAGCCGCAGTCCACACACAAGCTGCTGTAGTTAAACCCCGCACTTTTGGCACTTCATCTCTTCTGGGCGATTCTTGGAGTATCAATCCGGCTCCCAGAAATCCGACCCCAGTTGCTACACCCTGAATCGTCCGACTCAATGCATTGGTAGCTGCATAGGGGCTTTCACCTTCAGCCTGTAAAGGAATCATCACAAATAGGGCAGCACCCATACTCACCAACATGAATGTTCGCATACCCGCTGGTCTACCGCCTTTTTGACGGTTTAATCCAATAATACAACCCACCAAGAGCGCCAGCGTTAATCTGAATGCTATGTGTGGCAAATCATTGGCAGCTAGAAACATTGGATTCATCTCAACCTCCAGGAAATTTTGCGCCTATTGCCAGTAGGCTGGATGGCTACCCAAAGTTATGGGTGTAAATATAAATACCAAAAGTCTATAGGATTATAGTTGTTTATGTTTAGTTTAACAGTAGGTTAAAAATAAGTAAATTCATATACGTCATACAACATTTATGTGGCGCAATCTCACATATAGCAGTCCTAAATGATTCATGAACACTTCTGTTCCCTATTAAGAGTTCCCTAGAATTGGTATAAAACCCTTTTCCCCTGCTCCCTGCCTTATAATCGCTAAGTGTGAAATACTTAAAGTAAAGCGATCGCATCAACATAGATCAGCTATTGTGAAGTATCTTTGTAAAAAGTCACTAATTTAAACCTCAGAACTGCAACACTAATGTGTCAACTGCTGGGAATGAACTGCAATGTACCAACGGATATTTGCTTTTCCTTTGAAGGGTTTTCTGCACGAGGAGGCAAAACCGATGAACATAGTGATGGTTGGGGTATTGCTTTTTTTGAAGGTAAAGGATGCCGGATTTTTCTCGATGCTAAACCCTCTATCGATTCTCCACTAGCAGAGTTAGTGCGGCGCTATCCTATCCATTCTACCCATGTGATTGCCCATATCCGCAAAGCTACTCAAGGTGAAGTCACCCTAGAAAACTGTCATCCTTTCCGTCGGGAACTATGGGGAAGATATTGGGTATTTGCCCACAATGGTAACTTGCCAGATTTTCAAGTAGAACGTAAAGGTATTTTTCAACCTGTAGGTGACACAGATAGCGAACAAGCATTTTGCTTGATGCTCAACACTTTACGAGAAAATTTTCCTCAAGGACAACCCCCGTTAGAAGAACTTTATCAAGTACTGCGTAAAATTACGGAACAAATAGCATCAATAGGAGTTTTTAACTATCTACTATCAGATGGAAAACATTTCTTTACTCATTGTTCAACCAAACTCTGCTACATTATCCGACAAGCACCTTTTGCAGCTGCTCACTTGATTGATGAAGATATGACTGTCGATTTTAGTGAATTGACAACACAGCGCGATCGCGTTGCTATCATCGCTACTACACCCCTGACGGATAACGAAGTTTGGACACCAATCCAACCAGGAGAACTATTAGTATTTCAGGACGGATTACCACTCAAATTCACTCACATTTAAGTAATTCCTTGAGAAGAATATCTAATCAGATAATATCAACTCAGGTATATTTATTATCTCTGATGATTTAGTCTGTAAATACTGATACACTATTTGCATTACGTTATCATTATATACAGGTTTGTTAATAAAATCGTCCGCCCCAAATACCTTAGCCCTGAATCTATCGAAAACACCTTCGCTACCTGTTAATATGACAATTGGCGTATTAGCAAAATAAGAACAGCGTCGTAATTGTTCGCAAATTTGATAACCACTACTAACGGGCATAATCAAATCTAAAAATATCAGATTTGGTTGATGCTGAATTAAAATCGGTAGAGCTTGTAATGGATCTTGAATGCCAAGAAATCTCATACCGTTAGATACAATAATCCTCTCTAATATTTTACACGCTAGCAGACTATCATCAATACAGGCAATAAGAGGCGAATTTCCTTTATTTAGTTGTTTATAGTTAAAGCTTTGTTGAATTTTTCTTATTGATGATGGCAAATCAGGTACTTCTATAAGTTCGACAATTCCTTTATCAATAAACATCCGCAATGAATAAGTGATAGCTAACACACTTTGCCGCATTTTCGCAGCTAAATCTAATAGAGTATATTGACCATTTATTAACCTTTCAAAGTTTTTGTAGAAACTTTTACTTACTTGCTGTCTAAGTTTTTCCGGCTGCCGAATAACTGGAGATAAATTAGGTGAAATCCTTCTTAAACCAGCTTGCGACCAGTTATGCCAGGCATCTTGCATTGCCTTAATAAACATATTTGTACTGGTGGAAATCATCAGTGCTTTTAAAATTGTGTCTTGATTGATTTCGCAGATGAAGTCAGCAACATTCACCTGTTGAGCTAAATCAAATAAAATTTCCTCTATAGTATGGGTGACAAAATCATTAAATTGTTTCTGCTTGATCTGTCCTGTATGATATAAGTTTTCTAGCAGTAAATAATCCCAATACTCAATTAAGATATTCTCATCCCGCAGATCAATTTTATCAATATCAATTTCTGGGCAAATTAAATCCATATTTCTCAGCCAACGTCTACGAGGATGAACTCCTCCTGTTGCCCAAACTATCTGTCCTAATTGATAATAAAAAGTCCATTTATTTCCCTGTATACCTTGAATAATTAGCTGTCCATTGTGTTGTAATAGACTGCATTTTTTAAATTCTTGCAATAATGTATTCAAGTTCATGACTTTTTACTTAATTACAACCTAGTTATTTGTATCATTTTGTAGTGTTTATTAAGTATCAACCAGGTTAAATTTTGTTTAAAACTAAGTTATTACCCTGTTAGTCAATTTTAAAAATAATTGTGATATGTAGAAAACTGCAAAACTTATAGAGTCGGTATTATACAATCCGAAATGACATAAGATGTTCTAATTTTTTGCTTTTGTTGAGAATCTTATAGTTTAATTTGCGTGGTGTTAGCGCTAAACACTCTAAATTACGTAGGTTGGATTGTAGCTTGTTTCCCCATAAGAGGAAAACAAAAACCAACAAAATTACGAAAATGTTATACCAACAGCACACTAAGCGTTTGCGTTAGCTGTCTGTCAGCACGACACTATCGTTTTACCCAACCTCACATTAGCCTCAATTTAACTGTATCATCTTCATCATCTTAGTGTGTAAGTCTTAAGATAGATAAATTTAACGCCGTCCACCTTGAATTTTATCAAAGATAGCACCATCATTAAAGAACTTCTTCTGTACAGCATCCCAACCACCAAGACTTCCGACAGTGTAGAGTTGAGTAATTTTGGGGAATTTATTCTGCACTTCTTTGGCCACAGTGGCGTTAACTGGTCTAAAACCAACTTTAGCAAACTCACGCTGTGCTTCTGGAGTGAAAAGAAACTTAACGAAAGCTTCTGAAACCGCACGGGTTCCATGCTTATCAACGTTTTTATCCACAACTGCCACAGGGCCTTCTATGGAAATATTGACAGAAGGAACTTCGTAAGAAACATCAGTCTTTCCTTGTTGTGCAGCTAAGATGACTTCGTTTTCATAATTTAGTAAGACATCCCCCTGACCTTTTTTGTAAAAAGCATCACTAGATTCTCTCGCGTCTTTGGGTAAAACAACTACATTTCTAAACACATCATTTACAAATTTTAAAGCCTGGGTTTCATTTCCCCCATTCTTAGTCACTGCACCCCACAAAGCTAAGAAATTCCATCTAGCACCACCAGAGGTTTTGGGATTAGCTGTGACAATCTTCACACCTGGTTTGATTAAATCATTCCAAGTTTTAATCTTTTTGGGATTACCAGCACGAGTTTCGAGTGCAACTACTGAACGGGTAATAATTGAACCATTGGGGGCTTCTTTCTCCCAACCTGGGTTAATCAATCCTGCTTGTTCAATTTTTTTGGTATCTAGTGCTAATGCCAGAGCTACCACATCTGCGGGTAAGCCATCAATCACAGCACGAGTTTGGGAGCCAGAACCACCATAGCTCTGCCTAATTACCACTTCTTGACCTTTTTCCTTCTTCCATTTCGCCACAAAATTAGGAATGATTTTTTCATAAGCAGCTTTAGTGACTGCGTAACTAACTAAGGTAATTTCAACTTTTTTACCACCTTGACTAATGAGTTGGGTTTTTTGGGCTGTACCTGCAAACACTGGCAGGATACTGCTTATACTCAACCCTGCTGCTAAAAATAACGCAGAAGAAGATTTAAAAGGTGAAAAGAGTGGTTTTCTTGTTGGCAGGAATTGGGAAGTTTTTGAGAAATTATGTGTCATGGATTTGCCTTGCATAAGGATAAATACAATTAACGGTTATTTGGTCGAGTTACCGTAGTTGCTGTCTAAAAAAGAGCGTATCAGATGCGACATAGAAAATCAATAGTTTTTACACTTAAAAACAACTATTTTCCAATCGGGCATTGTATGTATTTTTTGTTACTATTTAAAAATAAAAATACTTATAGGCTTGAATTGTTGATAAATGATTTATTTCTAGAAATTGGGGAAATAAAATCTGGAATATACTTTAAAACCAATATTGATAATTTGTATAAAATATAACTAGACGCTTAGTGAAAAATGTATGATTTGACTAAATAATTATGGTCATAAATTGATACTAGCTAATTTATGGTATTGTAATTTTTCATGAAACTGCTAAAATCCCCATATTACCTATCGCTAATGTGATGTTTTGTCTAGGATTCATAACTAGATACCTGCGATCGCGTATTAGCATAAAGTATATGTACTTTATTTCTATCAACTAACTGTAGTTTAACAGGAGGAAAAAAATGAATTTATGGCAGCGCTTACTGAAACAATGGCAACTTAGGTTAAGACCAAATTCGCTCAAAGGCTTTGTATCACTATTTTTAGTTGGGGGAATTTTGACTGTAGCACTTGCTTCTTGCTCTGGTGCGAATAACACTGCTGCGAATAACACTAGTACTACCACTGAAACTGCTGCTGGCGAAAAGAAGCAAAATGTAGAACTAACCCTTGTCTCTTTTGCTGTCACCAAAGCTGCTCACGAAGCCATTATTCCTAAATTTGTGGAAAAATGGCAAAAAGAACATAACCAAACTGTCACCTTTAAACAAAGTTATGGTGGTTCTGGTTCTCAAACTCGCGCCGTCATTGATGGTTTAGAAGCAGATGTTGTTCACTTAGCACTGGCTGGGGACACATCAAAAATTGAAAAAGCGGGATTAATTCAGCCAGGATGGGAAAAAGAAAGTCCCAATAATGCTATTGTTTCTAAGTCTGTAGCAGCTTTAGTCACTCGTGAAGGCAACCCGAAAGGTATCAAGAATTGGGCAGATTTAGCAAAAGATAATGTTAAACTGATTACCGCTGATCCCAAAACTTCAGGAGTTGCACGTTGGAATTTTCTGGCATTGTGGAACTCAGTCATTAAAACTGGTGGAGATGAAGCCAAAGCCACTGATTTTGTGACTAAAGTTTACAACAATGTTCCCATCTTGACAAAAGATGCTCGTGAAGCTACAGATGCATTTTTCAAGCAAGGTCAAGGTGATGCGCTGATCAACTATGAAAATGAAATTGTACTAGCAGAACAAAAGGGTGAAAAAGTGACTGCGATTATCCCTGATGTGAATATTTCCATTGATAATCCCATCGCTGTTGTAGATAAGAATGTTGATAAACACGGTAATCGTGAAGTAGCAGAAGGTTTCGTCAAATTCCTATTTACTCCAGAAGCACAACAGGAATTTGCCAAGGTGGGATTTCGTCCTGTAGATGATACTGTTGCTAAAACTAAGGAATTTGCCGATAAATATCCTCCAGTAAAAACTTTGGGTACAGTTGAGGACTTCGGTGGTTGGGATGCAGTTCAGAATAAGTTTTTTGCTGACGGGACAGTTTTTGACCAAATCCAAGCCAAAAAGAAGCGGTAATTGGTAATTTGTGAAAAATAACTATTGACTCAATTATGAATTATGACTGTATCTTCTCCTGTGCAAGCTAACATTAAACCTTCTGTTTGGAAGGTATTCTTAGATAATGTGATTCACCTTCCTTGGACTTGGCGAATTACCATAGGATACCTATTTGTGATGTTGTTTGTTCCCATAACGGCCATGTTCCTCAAAGCCAGTACGGAACCTCCGGCTAAGTTTTGGGAAATCGCTACCAATGAGTTAGCATTGTCCACTTACAATGTTACTTTTGTAACTTCACTGTTTGCGGCGCTACTCAATGGTGTGTTTGGAACTTTGATTGCTTGGGTATTGGTACGTTATGATTTCCCTTTCAAACGGATAATTGATGCCACGGTTGATTTACCTTTTGCTTTACCAACATCAGTTGCTGGTTTAACTTTAGCAACTGTTTACAGCGATAATGGTTGGATTGGTTCACTGTTAGCACCACTGGGAATTAAGGTATCTTTTACCCGGTTGGGGGTTGGGGTAGCAATGATATTTATATCTCTGCCTTTTATCGTGCGGACTGTGCAACCTGTGCTTCAGGAAATGGAACATGAAATTGAAGAAGCAGCTTGGTGTCTGGGTGCGACTCAATGGCAGACTTTCTGGAAAGTAATTTTACCGCCTTTATTTCCCACAATTTTGACGGGTGTGGCTTTGGGTTTTTCCCGCGCAGTCGGGGAGTATGGTTCAACGGTAATTATTTCTTCCAATACCTCTTTTAAAGATTTGATTGCACCTGTGCTAATTTTTCAGCGCTTGGAACAGTATGACTATTCTGGTGCAACAGTCATTGGTGTGGTTTTACTAGCAATTTCTTTAGTGCTGTTACTGGCAATTAATTTCTTACAAGCTTGGGCGAGAAGATATGACAACAGATAAGAGGAATAGTACTAAACAGCAAAGTTGGGTTCCAGGTGTTTTGATTGCGATCGCGATCGCTTATTTATTTTTAGTCCAATATATCCCAACGATCAACCTTTTTTTTGAAGCTTTCAAAAAAGGATTCACCCCATTTCTATCTAACCTCACAAAACCGGAATTTCTCCATGCCGCTTGGCTAACTTTGTTACTGGCTTTAATTGCTTTGCCTGTAAATACAGTATTTGGTTTATGTGCCGCTTGGGCGATCGCTCGCCATAAATTCCCAGGACGCGCTATAGTTCTGAGTATAATCGACCTCCCCTTTTCTATTTCCCCAGTCGTAGCTGGTTTAATGATTGTGCTACTTTATGGAAGACAAGGCTGGTTTGGCCCTTGGCTTCAGGCACATAATATCCAGATTATCTTTGCATTTCCCGGCATGGTTCTAGCTACAGCATTTGTGAGTATGCCTTTTGTAGCCAGAGAAGTAATTCCCATCTTAGAAGAATATGGCAAAGATCAAGAAGAAGCAGCTAGAACCCTAGGTGCAAATGATTGGCAGACATTTTGGCGTGTCACCTTACCCAGTATCCGTTGGGGCTTACTCTATGGCTTAATTTTAACCAATGCCAGAGCAATGGGTGAATTTGGGGCTGTTTCCGTCGTATCTGGTAACATTGCCAACACAACTCAGAGTCTACCGTTATTTGTAGAAGACGCTTATAAACAGTATGAATCCGAAGCTGCTTTTTCAGCGGCTGTAATTTTGGCGCTTTTAGCAGTAGTAACTTTGGTACTGAAAGAGATTCTAGAACGGAAAACCAAAATTAAAGAAGTTGAATAATTCGTAATTGCAATGATTGAAATATCAATGGATTTCATAATTTTGTGCAGCCTTATATCATATCCAGTTTAATACTTATCATTTAGACTGACGCGGAGACGCGGGGACGCGGAGAATTTTTTTGATAAGTGATGAGGCGGACATGATATTACATAAAATTGGCATTACTAGAAAAAATATCAAATTCCTTTCTTTGCAAGAGGTTTTTTATGGCTAGTGAAAATGCACTTATCTATCAAAGAATTCGGGTGAGAATTCCTAAAGACTATCACCAAGAACCTGTAATTTCTCGTTTAGTATCTGACTACGGACTGACTGTGAATATCAAAGTAGCAATTCTAGGACGTGATGCTATTGGTGATGGTTGGTTTGAGCTAGATTTACAAGGAACAAAAGCACAAATTCAAAACGGGTTAATCTATCTCCAAGAACTGGATTTAGAAGTTTGGGATGATAAAAAAATTAGTCATTGGTGATTACAGCAGTTTTCACTCATAGCATTTCCTAGTCTAATGAAGTACAAAATTATCTGCGTTCATCTGCGTTTAATGATTACTGCTTGTACCTCACTTGAATAGGAATTGCTATATAATGATTAGGAAGCAATGGATTTACTCAAACACTGGCGACCAAATATCAGAAATTGCTACTTCCCAACCAGGTAATAAATTAGGAAGAGTTAGAATATCACCATCTTTCAATATTAGTTTTTCACCAGAATTGTAAACTTCTAAAGTTCTAGTTTTCGGATTAATTAAAATCCCAACTTGAGAACCAAGACTGATAAATTCTTGAATTTTGGTGCGGAGTTTTTCTAAAGAATCAGTTTTTGATTTTACCTCAACCACCAAATCAGGAACTAATTCCGCATAGTCTTCCGTCGAACGTTTTAACCTGTCAGCCCGCACAAAAGAAACATCAGGCGCTCGTAAATCTGTATTCGGTAATCTAAAACCCGCACTCGAACCAACTACACGCCCTAGTTTACGCGGTCTTACCCAGTTACCTAACATTCTCGCAAACTCGGTTCCTACTTCTTCAGACTCATAACCTGACGGACTCATAACAATTATGCTCCCATCGACTAATTCCATGCGATAGTCAGGATAAGCTACCTGCATTTTCTCTAGGTCTTGGACAGTCAGAGACATAAGGCTTGCTCCTCAAGTATCTAAATCTATTTTGGCATTTCTGGTGAACTTTATATTACCTGACTTAACTTGGCAAAATACACAATAATGATTATCATTAAAATATGAATATACCAATTATCACAGTTGTTGCTGGACTCGCAGGCTGTGGGAAAACTACCTGGATTTGCCAAAAGTTGCAAAATACCGCCTCCCTTGACAATGTAATTTATTATAGTCCTGGAAATGGCAAAGTTCCCATAGACCAAACACGCCTAGCTGCGGAATTCCCAGAAGTAAAAATCTTTGGAGATGGTCAAGAAATCGAATTTTATACCCAGCTAGAAACCGCCAAACTAGCCTATATTGAACTGGGGTTTTATTTGGAATTAACGGCAATTCAGCAAATATTAAACGATGTACCTTATATTTCTATAGCTATTTTACCACCACACCTCAAAGATTCTGAATATCATAATTGGGCAGAAAAAATTATCACAGGTGCAAATATTGATATCAGTATTTCCCCAAGTCAACTTTGGCGCGTTCCCAGTAGTGGTCAAGTTATTGACGAAGACAGTTTACATGATTTTTGGTATGAAATTACTCATCATGCTTATGGTCAAGTTACCCGTGCTAAAGGTATCTTTGATGTAGCTGATGGTCGGTCAATTTACGGTGATTTTGTCGCGGGTATCCCCACTACAGATTTTCTGGAATTGGATATTCCACGTCATTTAGAAGGCAGACCACAGCGCTTTAGTGGTATAGAAGTATGGGGTAAAAATTTAGACGAGTCAGCAATTAAACAAACTTTACAAGATTGTTATTTGTCAGACATGGGCATCAAACAATACCAAGAACAGGTCAAACAGATTTTATCAGAAGGGGAGATAACTCAGTGAAAATAGCAATTATGTCCTGTATTCATGGCAATTCTGAAGCTTTGGATGCAGTTTTATTAGATATCGATCACCAAAAAGCTGAAAAAATCTTTTGTCTGGGAGATTTAGTCGGATATGGCCCCTATCCAAATGAGGTAGTAACACAAATTCGTGCTTTGGATATTCCTACTTGTGCTGGTTGTTGGGATGAAGATATTGTTGAAGGTTTAAATGCTTGTGATTGCAGTTATCCTTCGTTATTAGCTGAAAACAGGGGTAAAATAGCTCATGAATGGACTAATAAACAAATCAATCTCGAAAATAGAGAATTTTTAGCCCAATTACCCCATAGTTTCCGTGAGGAAAATTTAGCTTTTGTTCACGGTAGTCCTCACAGCAATCACGAATACTTGTTACCTGAACTTGACGCTTTTACCGCTTTAGAACGAGTACTTTTTACAGATGCAGATGTGCTATTTTGTGGTCATACTCATGTCCCTTATGTCCGTAATTTGGATGCAGGTAGTTTGCAAGTGCGTGTTCAAGGTGAAGGTACAGAAGCAAGGGAAATCAATTTTACAGCTAACCTGAAACGGATTATTAATGTTGGTTCTGTGGGAGAACCTCGACATGGAAGACCTAATGCAACTTATGTGATTTATGACACCGATAATCAAGAAGTGAAGCTGAGGGAAGTTGCTTACGATTATCAAAAAACCTGTGCCGCGATTATTGAGAAGGGTTTACCTGCTATTTTTGCTTGGCGTTTGTCTCAAGGTTTGGAATATGCTGAAAGGGCTGATGATGCAACTCATGTTTGTACTAAGTAAGTGGGCGTTAAAAAATATAAGATCAACCTAACTCCCAACTCCCTACCTCTTTCTTTGTACGGAGAGGTTTTATAAGAAGTAATTAAACGCAAATAAACGCAGATAAACGCAGATAAATGCAGATGATATCTGGATGATGGCAAAAGTTGATTCAAACCGCTGAGGCGCAGGGGGCGCAGAGAAAGAAGAAAATGACTAAATGGGCTATTTTAAGCGGAATTGAGGGTAATTTAGCGGCTTATGAGGCTGTAATGGCTGATGTTAAGCGTCTGCGGGATGTTGAGGCTTTATATATTTTGGGTGATTTGGTGGGGCCAAATCAAGATTCTGAGAAGTTGGTTGCAAGAGTTCGTAATCCAAAGCGCGGGGAGTTGGAACCTTTAGTTTGTAAGGGTTGGTGGGAAGAACAATGTTTTATTCTGCACGGTGTGGCTGGGACTGGGGAACCGACGGAGTTAATGGCTAAGTATGGGGGAGATACTGTTAAGTTACTTTGGGATTCGGTTTCTCGTCCGACTGTGCAATGGTTGCGAAATTTGGATTTTGGTTTTTTTGAACTTGATTGTTTATTAATTCACGGTTCAACGGTAGCAATTGATGAAACACTAACGCCGGAAACACCTCCTATCCAAATGCTTGACCGTTTGGGACGTATGCAAGCAAATAATTTATTCTGCGGTCGTTCTGGTTTAGCTTTTAGATATCAGCTAGAAGCAGGTTCTATTACTACGGGTGTGACAACTTTGGATAGTTCTCCTACTCCTGAAACTGTGGAAATTTCTCCGCGTCAAGTTATAGGTGTGGGTAATGTGGGCAGAAATCCAGGAGAAGCAATTTATACTGTTTATGATCCAGAGACGAATTTTGTAGAATTTAAAACTGTACGTTACGGAGTTGGAAAAGGTTTTCAGGTTTCAACTAAGGTAATTTCTGCTGGGTAATTTTTGGTTTTGTTTCCCAACCAGAAGCCAAGATAGAACTACTGTATAGATGATATTGAATTAACTCAGATATTTTTAGCTAATTTGGCTAAGATGGACTGATTGACAATCAACTGGTCTGAAAAGATGGTTGGTTTATTTTCCTAGCCATAAACTTTTTTCCTGAAATGAACAGAAAATTTATCTTGGCCTTGCTTTCTAGTCCTGTCTTGTTTACGTCTATGCTATCTATGGTGATGATGGCTAGACCAGCCCATGCTAGTCAAACAGTTACCCCTGTTGGCACTCATCTTTCTTGTGTCCGTTCTCCCCACTCAGCAACTGTACGTCAGGTATGTATACAGGTGGATAATGTTACTCCTACGACGGTTAAACCAAATATAGAATTGGCGCAAGTTCAACCTGCTCAAAATCAGTCAGATGAGCTAGAATTCACTGATGCAGAAAGTGATGAAGCGATTAAGTTGTTTGGCTGTGATTGCCCAGTTTGTCTTAATGCTGTGCGTCAGTTGCATGGTGTAGCACCTTTACCCGTGTAGTTTTTAAAACCGTATTTATGCATAATTGAACTTCATCAAAAAATACAGATGATAGGCAAGTAACTGTGAATATCTGTTGTTGAGATGCTCCCGTTTTGCAGGAGGCATGAGTCAAGGAGAAAAAGCCAGAAATCAAGTTTTCTGGCTTTTAGCTGGAAAAATAAACAATAAATCGATTTAATACAAGCGAAGTTGGGACTCAAGCTTAGATTCTGCCGATGTTGTGGAGTCCGAGGATGATTCCTGTACCTAAGATGTGACCAAAGGCGGTGGTTGCTAATACAGCAGGTAAACCAAAACCACCAAAGAAATTGGGTGCGGGTAGAGCAGGTTCTGCGTTAGGATATTTGATTGTAAATTTGCCGATAGCGATCGCTAGAATGTTGGCGAGAATCATGATGATGCCAACAGTAGGACTCCATTCTAGGGTTGTGGGTACAGTAGCGAGTAAGCTAGAGGTCAACATCTGGTTTTCTCCTGAGATTATTGAATCATTGAGAATATAATCTTCAAAATTCATCGGAAAAATCAACAACAAGCCGATTTTTGCAGCAATATTTAACAGTTGTTGCCAATACTTAATAAAAACAATCACTCTACTGATGCCATTTGGTCATCAGCAATACAATTACCAGATAAATTGTCTTTTTTTGACTCAGAATACAATGAGCGATGGGTAAACTGAATACGGGCGATCGCTCTCCAGATAATTTAAACTCAAGATGAGACTGATTATTTCCTGAATTTATTATGTCCTCAACTCTTGATTCCTTGCCACCAGCTTTAGCTAAAATCGTCCAACGCTTCCAACGTGCTGCTGAACCGAAGCGACGTTATGAACAGTTAATTTGGTATGCTCAGAAGTTGCCAGAGTTTCCCGAAGCTGATAAATTACCCGAAAACAAAGTTCCTGGTTGCGTCTCACAGGTATATGTGACAGCATCACTAGATGATGGGAAAGTGGTTTTTCAGGGAGATTCTGATTCCCAGCTAACTAAGGGATTAGTCGCACTTTTGGTAGAAGGATTAAACGGACTCACACCCACACAAATCGTCCAATTAACTCCTGATTTTATTCAAGCTACTGGTTTAAATGTTAGCTTGACACCTTCCCGCGCTAACGGTTTTTACAACATTTTCAAAACCATGCAGAAAAAAGCTTTGGAATGTAAATTAGAAAATTAGGGACGCGGTGACTGGGGACTGGGGAGGAAATTTCTTCACCAATGACTAATGACTAATGACTAATGACTAATGACTAATTAAATCAAGATGTCTACCAATTTATTAACAAAGCCTGCTGGTGCATTTGGTGGTGAAGTTCAAGAATTTCTCTGGAATTGGGAAAATCAACAATTGCAGGTGATTTATGAAACTCTTGGCCAAGGTTCTCCGCTTTTGTTGCTTCCCGCTTTTAGTAGTGTTTCTACAAGAGGAGAAATGGGAGAACTTGCTAAATTACTCGCTTCCCATTTTCAAGTTACAGCTTTAGACTGGCCAGGTTTTGGGGAATCTTCCCGACTAAAATTAGATTACAACCCAGCAATATATCAGCAATTTTTGGCAGATTTTGTGAAATCTGTGTTTAATATCCCTATTATTGTAGTTGCTGCTGGTCATGCTGCTGGTTATGTGCTGCAACTAGCCGTTAAACAGCCAAATGCTTTTTCGCGGATTGTTTTGGTAGCACCAACTTGGCGTGGCCCTCTACCGACAATGGGGGCAAATGCAAATATAGCTGCTATGGTGAGGGGATTAGTGCGATCGCCCATTCTCGGTCAAGCACTCTATAAACTTAATACTACCCCATCTTTCTTAAGTTGGATGTACAGCCGCCATGTCTTCACCGATACAGCGAAACTTACACCCAGTTTCATCACCGAAAAATGGCAAAGCACTCAACAACCAAACGCCAGATTTGCTTCTGCGGCCTTTGTCACCGGCAATATAGATACTATTCATAGTCAAACAGAGTTTCTATCCCTAGTGCAGTCCTTATCCGCCCCACTAATGGCGGTAATTGGCGAATTTAGCCCCCCGAAGTCACGGCAAGAAATGGACGCATTGGCGGCTTTACCAGGAGTTAGCAGCGTTGTGGTTCCTGGTTCTTTGGGATTGCATGAAGAATACCCAGCAGTGGTTTTTGAGGCAATATTACCATTTTTAACAAGGGTGTGTTAAACAGATAATGATTATCAACAAATCATCAAATTTGGTTTAAGATTATGATGGCTTCAGAAACATTCACGACCGTGCCTGTAACCGTTTTAACTGGCTATTTAGGTGCAGGTAAAACTACTTTACTCAATCACATTCTGACTTACGAACACGGGAAAAAAGTTGCTGTCATCGTCAATGAATTTGGGGAAGTAGGCATTGATAATCAACTAGTTATTGATGCAGACGAAGAAATCTTTGAAATGAACAACGGCTGTATTTGTTGTACAGTTCGGGGTGACTTAATTCGCATCATCGGCAATTTGATGAAACGTCGTGATAAATTTGACCATTTAGTCATTGAAACCACTGGATTAGCAGATCCTGCACCTGTAATTCAGACATTCTTTGTAGATGAAGATATGCAGAGTCAATTGTCACTAGATGCAGTAGTTACAGTTGTCGATGCCAAGCATATTTGGCAACATTGGGAAGCAGACGAAGCCCAAGAACAAATTGCATTTGCTGATGTAATTTTATTGAATAAAACCGATTTAGTCAGCCCAGAAAATTTAGAAGAATTAGAAAAGCGGATTCGGTCGATGAATGCGATCGCAAAAATCTACCGCACCCAAAACTCAGAATTAGGAATGGATGCATTATTAGGTGTAAAAGCCTTTGACTTAGACCGCGCTTTAGAAATTGATCCCAACTTCTTAGGTGAAGATGCTCACGTACATGATGAAAGCGTTTATTCTGTAGCTTTTGTAGAAAAAGGCGAAATAGACGGACAAAAATTAAACGAATGGTTAAGTGAATTATTGCGTACTCAAGGAATAGATATCTTTCGCATGAAAGGCATTCTAAACATTGCAGGAGAAGATGACCGCTTTGTTTTCCAAGGAGTACACATGATATTTGATGGTAAACCAGATAGACCTTGGAAAGCCAGCGAAACCCGGAAAAATGAACTTGTATTCATCGGTAGAAACCTAGATGAAGCCAAACTAAAACAAGATTTTCTAGCCTGTCTAGCGTAAATCCAAATATTCTTCTTCCTTCTTCCTTCTTCCTTCTTCCTTCTTCCTTCTTCTTCCTTCTTCCTTCGCGCTCTTCGCGCCTTCGCGGTTCATTTAATCATTATTCTTCAGACGTAAATCGAGATAGAGTAATAGTCAAAAAACTCAAAAATAGGCGTTGGTGAATAAAAATGAGAAACTCATATCCTAAATCAACAACGCCATTTTTTTCTCTGCGTCCTCTGCGTCTCTGCGGTTAGAAAAAATAATATTGCCCATCATATTTACACATGAACTACACAACTAGTAAAACTCAAGAATTTACACCCTACTATTCAGGTCAGCTTGCAGATTATGTTACATCTTTAACTTGGTCACACCAAGGAGAAAAACTAGCTGCAACTTCCGCTGCTGGAGAAGTTATTCTTTGGGAAAATAGCGAAATCACAACCTTACAAACTGCCACAGGTAAATCAGTAGATTGCGTGGCATTTTCTGCCGATAGTAAATATTTAGCCGTCGGTGGACAAGATGGAAAAGTGAAAATATGGCGAGAAAATCAATTAATTACTACTTTAGAAAATGCCCCTGCTTGGGTTGATAAATTAGCTTGGAATCATATAACTAACCAACTAGCTTTTAGTTTAGGGCGCTGCGTTCAAGTATGGGATGCGGACGCAGAAGAAATTGTTGTCACGCTGAATTTTGAAAACTCATCAATTTTAGGGATTGATTGGCGTAAAGATGGACAATATTTAGCCATTAGCGGTTATCAAGGAGTGAAAATTTGGAATACTCAAGATTGGGATGAAGAACCTTATATTTTAGCTACGACTACAGTCAGTGTAGCAATGGCTTGGTCGCCTGATGGCAAATACTTAGCTTCTGGCAATATGGATCGTAGTGTCACCGTGTTGGAATGGGGAAATCCCGATCCTTGGCTAATGCGAGGCTTTCCGGGTAAAATTCGCCAATTAGCTTGGTCAGAAGCCACTACAGCCGCTGGTGCGCCGCTTTTAGCTTCTTCCAGTGTTGAGGGTATAGTAGTTTGGGAGAAATCCGAGGATGAGTCATTGGGTTGGGAAGCGCGCATATTGACTAATCATGTGGATATAATTAATGCGATCGCATTCGCACCCCAAAGTTTTCTTCTCGCTTCCGCAGCAGCTGATGGTTGGTTGTGTTTGTGGAACCAAGCCACAGAAGTATCCCAAATTCTCACAGGTGTCAGTGCAGGATTTTCTACCCTAGCTTGGCATCCCAGTAGGGGTGGGGTTTCCCCACCCTTAATAGCCGCAGGTGGGGAACAAGGGGAACTACTTATTTGGTCAAAAACTACTGACTAATGACTAATAATTGGCTATGCTGTATCAGCAGCGGCCTCTAAGTGTGAACTATGAACATAGCCAAACTCATTTTGCTTGCTTGTCCAGTCTTTCTGGCATCTCTGCTACTAGTAGCTAATCCAGCCCATGCATTGGGTAGAAACGGAGTCATCACTCTAGCTACACCATCTGCACCCAACAATATTGAACTAACAGCACCACATTTTGGTTTAGTAACCAATCCAATTATTGATCAATTAGGTTGCGGTTGCTCTACTTGTGTTCAGGCTAAATTTCAGATGTTACAAGGCAAGTTGCCTGCTGCTGATTTTTAATAAAGTTAGCAGTTCTGAAAATTTCCAAGGCACAGCATCACTGTGCCTTTATTAATTTGAGATGTGTCAGTTGTCAGGATCATTAGAGGATGTTAGAAAAGTCGAAAAACATACTATTTAATAAATTATTAAATGCTGGTTTTTTTACTCTTGCACTTGGATTCGCCGGGTGTGGAAATCGAACTATAAATACAGCATATACCCGAACTAATCAAACCAACAGCATTAACAGAAATCTTCCCCAAGTTGTAGCAACGACTAGTATACTCTGTGATTTAACTCAACAGATTGCCGGGACAAGTATTAACCTTACCTGCTTGATTCCTCCTGGTTTAGATCCCCGCTTTTATCAACCCACTCCAGAAGATAGACAAGCCATTGAACAGGCTAATCTTATTTTATATCATGGCTATAATTTTGAATCAGGTTTAATCAAAATCATTAAAGCAAAACAAAACCGAACGCGGAAAATAGCTGTTGCCCAACTTGCTGTACCACAGCCACAAAAATTACGAAATAATGGTCAAGAATTCACAGAACCACATATTTGGCACAATACAAAGAATACTATCCAGATAGTAGAGGTAATTAATAGTAATTTAGCTAAAATTTCCCCTAAAAATGCAAAAGCCTATAACAGCAATACCGCAAAACTTACCAAAGAATTAAACCAACTAAATAGCTGGATTAAAACTAGACTGGCCAGTATTCCCACAAAAAACCGCAAAATACTGACAACCCATCAAGCAATAATTTATTATGTCAAAGCTTATGGTTTTCCCTATAAAGGAAGTTGGCTAAATATTAGCGATGAAGAGAATTTAAGCAATATAAAAGTTAAAAATATGGCTAAATATATTCAAAAATCTAAAGTCATAACAATTTTTGCAGACACAAAAACCAACTCCAATGTGCTTGAACCTATAGCCAAAGAAGCTAATGTAAAACTTTTTCCCAGACAACTTTATATAGATGGACTTGGTGAACCTGGTAGTGATGGAGAAACCTATCAAAAAATGATGGATGCTAACACACGCAGCATTGTAGAAGGACTGGGTGGAACTTATCTGAAATTTGCACCGAACATTTCTAAGTAAGCAATTATGATCATATTAGTATTAAATGCCGGCTCAAGTAGCCAAAAAGTCTGTCTGTATGAAATTACAGATATGACTGTTCTCAACCAAGCACCACAACCTCTTTGGGAAGGGAAAATAAACTGGATTCAAGACAAAAGTGGAGCAGAAATAGAGGTAAAAACAGCAACGGGTGCAGTGTTGCAAGAATATATCGAGGGTGACTCCCACAGCGCACATTTTGCTTATATACTCCATACTCTTAGTCACGGTGCGACTAAGGTGATAAGTCAGTTGTCAGAAATCGATGTAGTCGGACATCGGGTAGTACATGGTGGACAAGACTACCGTAACACAGTGGTAATTACAGAAGATGTCAAAAACGCTATCTCTCGTCTTTCTACCCTGGCTCCAGCCCATAATCCAGCCGCTGTAGAGGGCATAGAAGCCATTGAAAAAAGCTTGGGAGATGTTACCCAAGTCGCAGTATTTGATACTAGCTTCCATAGTACTTTACCAGATGCAGCCGCTATTTATCCTGGCCCCTATGAATGGGTAGAACAAGGTATCCGCCGCTACGGGTTTCATGGTATTAGTCATCAGTACTGTTCTACCCTTGCAGCACAAATCCTGGGTCGAGATTTAAACGAACTGCGGTTAATAACCTGTCATTTAGGTAATGGTTGCTCTTTGGCGGCGGTTAAACATGGTCGCAGTATTGATACAACTATGGGTTTTACGCCTATTGATGGCTTAATGATGGGCAGTCGTTGTGGATCAATTGATCCAGGGATTCTGATTTACCTATTGCGCCAATGTGATTACTCAGCAGAAAGGCTAGACTATGTTTTAAATAAAGCTTCTGGATTACGGGGAATTTCGGGCGTTTCTAATGATTTACGGGAAGTAATAGCCGCAAAGGAGCAAGGTAATGAACGCGCCCAATTAGCCTGGGATATATACGTACATCGCTTGCAGGCTGGTATCGGTTCTATGCTGGCTAGTTTGGGGGGTTTAGATGCTTTAGTTTTCACCGGTGGGGTGGGGGAAAAATCTCCCGGAATTCGTCAAGAGGCAAGTGCCGCCTGGGAATTTTTGGGATTGAAAATAGATGCTGTCAAAAATCAGCAGCAGCCAATTAATGTTGATATTGCTACATCTGATTCGGCTGTGCGAGTATTAGTTATACATACTCAAGAAGATTGGGCTATAGCACAACAGTGTTGGGAATTACAGCAGGGAATAGGGAATAGGGTTGAAAGTCTCTAGGCATAAGGCTTTGTTCTTAAATTTTGTATCTCCTGCAACCTAAAATCTGCTGTATGTAAAATCAACAAGTAGTAATTTAAAAGAAAGTGTATTATATATAGGAATCATAAATGATATTTGCAAAATTTTAAGTAGTCTAGATAAGGCTATGCCTTACAGAACCAGGATATCGTGGGCAATGCCCACCCTACGTAAAATTTCAAAAATCAAATATTAGTCCTATACAATGATGTAAATTGTCTGAAAAATCAGAAAGAGTATGTTTATATCTCGTGAAGATATTACTACACCTTTGGTAGCCTGTTTGTGCATCTTAGGAATTAGCTTAAGTCAATTACCTAGATTGCAAAAATTGTTAATTAGTAAAGAAAATACATCTTTAGAAAGCTTACAAAAAAACCTAGAAAAAGAAAATTTACGGCTTAATTTACTCGAAAAATTCCCTAGTTTTAGTTATGAAAACGTGATTGCTGATTGGACATATATCGATTTTTTGCAATATTTTGGCGATAATCCAGTTAGAGATAAAACAGGTTACAGCTTGAGTCCAGAATATTTTGAAGTTATACTAGGACGAGATCCGAGATTTTTAGCAGCTTATTTGGGTCTTTCTATCAGCACTTCTTTATATGCTGGTATGCCAGAGAAGACTATTGGCTTAATAGAGAATGGTTTAAAATCTCTATCTCCTACCGTACCGAATAAATCTTACTATGTATGGCGATATAAAGGAACAGATGAGTTATTATTTTTAGGCAAATCCCAAGCTGCAAAGGAATCTTTTTTACAAGCTGCTAATTGGGCAAATGTTCAAACTGATCAAGAAAGTAAAAAAGCGGCTTTTATATCTGCAAAAACTGCTGAATTTTTGAGTAATAATCCTGATAGTAAATTTGCCCGCATTGCTGGTTGGACAATGGTTTTACAGAATAATGTTGATGTGAAAACTCGTAAAAGAGCAATTAGAGAAATTGAAAATCTAGGAGGTAAGGTAGTGATTAATGCTGAGGGATTCCCTGTGATTAATCTCCCTGAGAAAGATTAAAATAATTCGTAATTCGTAAACAGAGAATTCTTAATTTTCCCCGCGTCCCCGTGTCCCCGCGTCTCCGCGTCCCCGTGTCCCCGCGTCTCCGTCTCCCCTGCCCCTCTTCCCTATTTATGTATTGGTATTGTGGTGAATTAATTGAATCCCAAAAGTTGGAATTAGATATTAATGATCCAGGTTTACTTTATGGGGCAACGGTTTTTACGACACTGCGGATTTATGGTGATTCCCTTGATAGTAGTTTAACTAATTGGCAAGCACACTGCGATCGCTTGAAATTTAGTTTACACGCTTTCGGCTGGACAGAACCAGACTGGAATTTTGTCCGTCAAGGTGCAGAAATCCTGTTGAAACATTTTCCAGTTCTCAGAATCACGATTTTTCCTGATGGTAGAGAATGGATCATGGGCAGATTATTACCACCTAACTTGACAGAAAAGCAAAGTCATGGTATCGTGTGCGCCCTTGCTGAACCAGAATTAGCTCGTTCTCTTCCTGATCATAAAACTGGCAACTACTTGAGCGCTTGGTTAGCAAAAAATATTGTTCAAACCTTAACAGCCGAAGAAGCGATTTTAGTAAATTCTCAAGGAAATTGGCTAGAAACTAGCACTGGCAATCTTTGGGGATGGGGGGAAGGCTGTTGGTGGACACCACCTTTAGAAGCGGGAATTTTACCAGGAATAGAGCGATCGCATTTGCTCAAAGAACTAAAAAACCGTCAAATCAGCGTACAGCAGGAACCTTGGACACCGGAACTAGTCAAGAGATTGGCAGCGATCGCCTACACTAATAGTGTTGTAGAGATTATTCCCATCCATACCGTGCAACAGCCGACAGGGTCGCTACAATATAATCCCTACCACGATTGTTTATCAAAACTCAAAGAATTATTTTTACCATGACACGAACACCATTTTGGTATACGTTAAGATAAGTTAACATAATTCTAATAATGCCCTCTCTTCTTTAGAAGAAGTTACGCGCAAGCACAAAAAAAATCAGGAGGAAAGACCTCGGTGAATAAAAAATGGAGAAATGCTGGGCTGTATGCGCTACTTTTTATAGTTGTAATTGCTTTAGGGACTGCGTTCTTTGACAACCAACCCCCTCAAGTAGAAACATGGCGCTACAGTCAGTTTATTCAAGAAGTTGAAAGCGGCAAAGTAGAAAAGGTCAGTCTCAGTTCAGACCGTTCTACAGCAATGGTTACGCCTAAATACGACCCCAATAAAAAGCGCGTCACCTTAGTTAATGACCCAGACTTAATCAATACTCTGACAGCTAAAGGTGTTGATATTGCCGTATTACCCCAAACCGACGAAGGGTTTTGGTTTAAAGCACTCAGCAGTTTATTTTTCCCTGTATTGCTTTTAGTTGGTTTATTTTTCTTGTTACGTCGCGCTCAAAGTGGCCCCGGTAGCCAAGCGATGAACTTTGGTAAATCTAAAGCCAGAGTGCAAATGGAGCCACAAACCCAAGTTACATTTGGTGACGTTGCTGGTATTGACCAAGCCAAATTGGAATTAAACGAAGTTGTAGACTTTCTGAAAAACGCCGACCGCTTTACCGCCATTGGTGCCAAAATTCCTAAAGGTGTACTCTTAGTTGGCCCTCCAGGTACAGGTAAAACCCTCCTCGCTCGTGCTGTAGCTGGGGAAGCTGGTGTACCCTTCTTCAGTATCTCCGGTTCTGAATTTGTGGAAATGTTCGTTGGTGTGGGTGCTTCCCGCGTCCGCGATTTATTTGAACAAGCTAAATCTAACGCTCCCTGTATCGTCTTTATTGATGAAATTGACGCAGTCGGTCGTCAACGGGGTGCTGGTTTAGGTGGTGGTAACGATGAACGGGAACAAACCCTCAACCAGTTACTGACCGAAATGGATGGTTTTGAAGGTAACACCGGCATCATCATCATTGCTGCTACCAACCGTCCTGATGTACTTGATGCAGCTTTATTGCGTCCCGGTCGTTTTGACCGTCAAGTTGTCGTAGACCGTCCTGACTACGGTGGACGCAGCGAAATCCTCAAAGTTCACGCACGTGGTAAAACTTTATCGAAAGATGTGGACTTGGATAAAATCGCTCGTCGTACCCCTGGTTTTACAGGTGCAGATTTATCTAACTTGTTGAATGAAGCCGCAATTTTAGCAGCACGTCGCAACTTAACCGAAATTTCGATGGATGAAATCAATGATGCCATCGACCGCGTATTAGCTGGACCAGAGAAGAAAGACCGAGTCATGAGCGAAAAGCGCAAAACCTTGGTTGCATATCACGAAGCTGGTCACGCTTTAGTTGGGGCTTTGATGCCTGACTATGACCCTGTACAGAAGATTAGCATTATTCCCCGTGGTCGTGCCGGTGGGTTGACTTGGTTTACTCCTAGCGAAGACCGCATGGATACAGGTTTATATAGCCGTGCTTATCTCGAAAATCAGATGGCCGTGGCTTTAGGTGGTCGTTTAGCTGAAGAGATTATCTTTGGTGAAGAAGAAGTTACCACAGGTGCTTCCAATGACTTGCAACAGGTAGCACGAGTTGCTAAACAGATGATAACTCGGTTTGGGATGAGCGATCGCTTGGGTCCTGTGGCTTTAGGTCGTCAACAAGGTAATATGTTCCTCGGTCGAGATATCATGTCTGAACGTGATTTCTCCGAAGAAACCGCAGCCGCAATTGATGAAGAAGTTCGGAAATTAGTCGATACAGCTTATATTCGCGCTAAAGAAGTGTTGGTCAACAACCGCCACATTTTAGATGAAATCGCGCAAATGTTGGTGGATAAAGAAACAGTAGACGCTGATGAATTGCAAGAAATTCTCGCAAATAACGATGTCAGAACTGCTGCTTTTGCATAGTAGTTAATCAGTTTTTAAGGTTGGGGTATTTCTGGTTTTTCTGGAAGTACCTCAATTTTTTTATCTCACGCAGAGTCGCAGAGGCGCAGAGAGGTTTGTTATCCTTAAAGTAAGGAAATTTAGTAAGGAGGGTAAGTAATGACTAGTGCAACAATTACCACAAAAGGACAAGTCACTATACCTAAAGAAATTAGGGATTATCTGAATTTGGATACAGGAAGTAAGGTTGATTTTGTGATTGATGAAAATGGGATAGTGAAACTTATCCCCCTGAATATACCTATCAAAAAATTATCTGGGATTCTGCATAGAGAAGGGATGGAGTCTGCAACTTTAGAAGAAATGGAAAAAACAATTAGTGAGGCTGCAAGTGATTGGACTTGATACAAATATTTTAGTACGCTACCTCACAAAAGATGATGATCAGCAATGGGAAAAAGCTGTTGAGATTGTAGAAGGCGGAGAACAGTGTTTCGTTGCTAATGTTGTTATCTGTGAATTAATCTGGGTTTTGCGTGGTAAGCCTTATTCTTTTAGTAAAGAAGAAATTAGCAATACTATAGAAATGATGTTGCAATGTGCTGTTTTTGAATGGGAAAATCGGTCTGTAATTTATCAGGCGTTGCAGCGTTTTAAACAGGGAAATGCAGATTTTTCAGATTATTTAATCGGTGCAGTTGCTCAACAGTCTGGTTGTACTATAACAGCGACGTTTGATAGAAAGTTGAGAGGTGAAAAAGGTTTTGATTGCCTTTAGTTATTTCATCATCCCCAAAAATCGCATTTTTGTGAAAAAAAGGCGCTATTTTGATTAAACCTTGTTTATTCCATTTTGAGCTTAATGAACTTAGGTTAAAATCCGAATACTGGCAAGTTTAAGTATAAAAATTAGATTATGGCAAATGAAGAGCATTTAGAAATACTCAAGCAAGGGGTAGAAGTTTGGAATAAGTGGAGAGATGAAAATCAAGATATCAGACCTTACCTAACAGGTGTAGAGTTAATAGATACTGATTTAACAGGAGCTAACCTTAGAGAAGCTTTTCTTATGAATGCTACTCTTTGGGGAGTCAATTTAAGTAAAGCTGATCTTAGAGATGCTTACCTTGCGGGTGCTTCTCTTTGTGAAACTGAATTTCGAGAAGCTAACCTAAGTAAAGCTGACCTTAGTCACGTTGATCTGACAGCTACAGACCTAAGTGGTGCAACTCTTAGTAATGCTAATCTTAGTGGGAGTAACGTTAATTTTGAACATCCGAAGAGTGTAAATTTCAACAAAGCAAACCTCAGCCATGCTAACTTAAGCTATGCAGAACTTGCCTGTTCTAACTTTAGTGAATCTGACCTCAGTGGATCAAATCTTTCCAATTCTAACTTAAATCATACCGATATTAGTAACGCTAATATTTGTCATGCTAATTTATTTCAATCTCAGGTAATAGCTACAAATTTTTATAATTCAAACCTAACAGGTGCTTGTATAAAAGATTGGCATATTAATAAAGAAACTAACTTGGACGGAGTAATTTGTGAATACGTTTTTATTGGACTTGAGAATATTTATTTTAATCCTCACAAAACAGAAAGACGACCTATAAATGGTAATTTTGCACCAGGAGAATTTGCCAGTTTATATAAAAAGATTATAGAAAATACAGATTTAATTTTACGTAAAACTCCCCAAAATGATAATAATATCAATAATCAAGGAGTTCAATTTTATTCAAACTCAACAATTCACACTTGGCAAAATCTACGCTTTCGCTCAAAAACAGAAATCAAAATTGCTGAAGCATTAGACCGCGCTGGAGTTTTATTTGTACCCAACTCATTAGCACGACTCAACACACCCAAAGGGAGAGCAAATAAAGAGGCTGATTTTCTCATTTGTTATAACGGTAAATGGGGTGTTTTAGAAGTTGATGGACCCCATCACACCGCAGAACGCAGAGTAGAAGAACAAGAAAGAGAACGAATTTTTAAGAGAAATGGTATTAAAGTTGTAGAAAGATTTGATGCTGAAAGGTGTTATAACAATCCCGATGAAGTAATGCAGGATTTTTTCAAACTGATAGAAATTGGATATTCTTAAAATGCTGAAAAAATAATTTTCTCATCTATATATTCGGGATATTTTATAGATGAGATACTGAATTTTAGATTATTCTGAATTATTTGGAATTAACCTTTTTAAAACTTACAAACTTTCAGTATCTACACCCATAGCCTGACGATTTGGTAATAATTTAATCAAAAATAAACCAGTAATGCCACCGTAGATGAATCCACTCACCATGCTACCTGCTACTGTAGCCGAAAATAAAATTGGAATCAGTGTCTCTAAACCGCCTATAAATATCTTCTCAGCAGTAACAGCCGCCAGAATACAGGCCAATGAACCTATACCTGCGCCTACTATGACACCTATAGTAGTGGCAATCAGCCAGTTAAGAGTCTTTTCTCTCGGCCATTTCATAACTAGCGCTTGGGCAAAACTCAGGGAAATAATGCCACTGACTATGCCCAAAATTGGACTCATAATGGCATTAGAAGTAATCACAAGTATTAGCCCACCAATCCCACAGCCCATGCTGAAACCGAACGTTGTAGCTAATATCCATTTAGCAGAAACTTTCTTGCGTAAAACTAACTTTTGGGCAATACCCACACACAAACCACCCAATGCGCCACCCCAAAAACCTGAAATTCCAGATAAAGGAGAGTTTATCGCCAGCAAGCTAGAAAAAAAGCCTAAGAAAAAGCCAAGACAAACGCCAATAGTAGTAGCTAATACCCACCGCCACCAAAATTTCCATCTCACAGTTGAGGTTGACATAGATTTTATAAGTAGATGGGCGTTAAAAAATATAACATAGACCTAACCCCCCAGCCCTCACAAAAGTAGGTATTTTACATTGTCGTGAGGGCTAGACTTGGTGGACAAGGAAGGACAGTGGACAAGGGAGGAAAACCGTACAAAATCATATTCTCTTGGTAACAAGAACAGTCCGTCAAAAGACCATTGTGCGTATAAAATCTTCCTTGTCTACCTTCCCTCCTTGTCTTCCAAGTCCTGCCTTCACAGATAATATTAAAAACCTACCCTTGTGAGACCCCCCAGCCCCCTTCCCTACCAGGGAAGTGGGAGTCAAAGCCTCTCCCCTGGTAGGGGAGCCAGTGCGTTGCGGGGGTTCCCGCCGTTGTAGCAACTGGCGTGAGAGGTTTGGAGAGAGGTTTTATATTTAATTGCGCCAAGTTACTTATAAAAGAATTTAGATTTCTGGATTATAAGTGGGAAGATGTCGGTTATTATCCCAACCATACCAATGACGCACTGCTAACCACGCAACTGAAAGTAAACCTGCAAGGCTAAGAGTTAAACCACTCCAGGGTATCAATAATCCAAATACAGGTAAAATTGCTCCAGCAATAGTACAGATAATGGCAGCTAAGGAAGCATGACGATTTGACCCTAAACCATAGGTCAAAATTAGTAAGATAAATGAAATCATGATCCAAGCTAATTCGGCATTGATTAACCGCGCCATGTAGGTTAAAATTAGTAAACAAGCAAAGAAAATCCCTCCAGTTATAGCCACATTTTTTAAACTCATTGGTAGAGATAAATACAGTAGTAATATCCACCATAAAAATAATGCTGGCGCTAATAGTAATAATCTAGGAATAATGCCAGTATTTCTAATTGCTTGAGTACTGGTAAAGACCCCAAAAGGATTTTTCACAGAAACATTGTCATCAAAAATCCAAGTAAATTCAGTGCCGTCACCAGCGATTTTTTTCTTATTAGTGGGTTCAATGCCACTAGCAAAGTCAGCATTACTAAAATTGGCTGTTGCTGTGAGGCGGAATTGAGAAAGTATTTGATTGGCTGCATTATAAACCCAACGTGGACCACCTCGTGCCTGATAAGTAACTCTAAATGTTGTTTCTTCGCCCGGTTCTAAACGAAAGGGAAAACCATAATCACCGGGATTAGTTTGTTTTAATCTTGTTCCGTTCCGTTCTAGTTTGTAATTAGTTAAAAGTGAGTAACCGTAAGGTGGTGGTGCTTCAAAGAAAAAACTATTTATATCACTTAGTTGGTTAACAACTTTGTAATCAGCAGTGTAGTCTGTCAGATAAATAGAACTACGATTTTGAACGTTGACACTTTGGTCAATTTTGACTTGAATTTGTGAGCCAGATAATGTTAGATAACGGGTGACTTTTTGTTTATCGTTGACTTTGACTATTTTGCCGTCAACTTGGGTGGTATAGGTGTATGGTTCTTCGGTAATGTAACGGATTTGAGGTGCGGTTTGTTCTAATTTATCACCTGCAACAGTTTCGGCAATTTGTGAGACTTTAGCTTGTTCCCAGTGGTGGTAACGGTTGCTTAAAGTTGAAGTTAGGAAAAATCCGGTGACTAAGAGAACTAAAATTAGAGCTAAATGCTGTAGTCCCCGCAATAATTGAGAATAGCGAATTGCCCATTCACCAAAGAAAACCGCTTGTTCGACAGTATTTCGTCTGAGGGAAAAACTTATTAGTGCGATCGCTATTCCTAAAGCTACAATCAAAAATACAAATAACAGTGAACCTTGAAGTACTTGAGTGCCAAATTGTACTAATTCATTGGGATGTGTCAAATCTGGCAATCCGGGAATGCCTTGAGCAGAAGGAGACATGGGCAGATATGGAGATTTTTAGATAATTTAAGCAACTTGACAGATGTAATCTCACAAAAGTTTCTGCAAAAATACTAGGAATAGATTGTTAAATTTAGTCAACCACCCACCACTGACTTGAGTATAGCTATGGTGGGGGTATGCTGGAGGTTGGAGATGACTAAAATTCAGTTACAAAAAATCAATGCACAGCAGCAACCGATCACTGTGCCGTACTTAGGTTTGGTTTGCATTACTTCTGATCAGCAAGTGCGCTTTCGGACTATTACCCGCACCCGTTATTTAAAACTATCTCTTCAACAACGAGAAGACACCCTGAAAGAACTTTATCAACATAATTTGCGGTGCTTGGATGGGGCTTTGTCTTTTTGTCAAAAGCAGAATATTCGGCTTTATCGAATGTCATCAGCTTTATTTCCTCTCAGTGATATGGAAGATGAAATTGGCGCAAATATTTTGGAACAGATGAGCGCCGATTTAGGTAAAATTGGTCAAAAAGCCCAAAGTTTAGCAATCAGAATGGTGTTGCATCCAGATCAATTTGTAGTGTTGAGTTCTGATTCATCTGAAGTCGTGCAGAACAGTATTAAAATTTTAGCAAGGCACGCCCGCACATTAGATTTACTCGGTTTACCCCAGTCAAATTGGGCGTTAATGAATATTCATGGTGGCAAGTCTAAACGTGGAGAAAAATTGGTAAAAGTAATTTCTGAACTACCACCAGGTATCAAAAACCGCTTGACTTTAGAAAATGATGAATATGCCTATAACGCTCAGGATATTTTAGCTGTATGTCAACAGGCGAAAATAGCGATGGTCTTTGATGCTCATCACCATATTTGTTATGAAAATTTAGATACTTATAATCATCCCAGCATAGAGTCTACGCTTTTGGCAGCACGAGAAACTTGGTCAAATCCAGATTGGCAGTTAGTACATATTTCCAATGGTGACTCAGGTTTTAATGATCGAAAGCACAGTGATTTAATTACTGCTATGCCTGATGCTTACTACCAAGTGCCTTGGATAGAGGTAGAAGCCAAACACAAGGAAAAAGCCATAACTCATTTGCAAGATTGGTGGTTAATGCCCAATAATTAAGGATATATTAACTATACTTACGTATTTTCATGCTGCTAAGAAAGAATAAATAAAATAAAATATGGCGATCGCTATCGATTTTGGAACTAGTAACACTGTCATTACCCGCTGGAATCCCGTCACCCAGCGGCCAGAAACCATAAATTTACCCGGTTTATCGATTCAGCAAAATCTTAATCCCCCGCTGATTCCTAGCTTGGTTTATGTGGAACAAGCAACCCAAGATCAAGTCTTAGTTGGGCAACAAGTGCGCGATCGCGGTTTGGATATCAAAAGTGACAGTAGATTCTTCCGCAGCTTTAAACGGGGAATTGGGGCAAATATCCAAGGCTTCTTGCCCGAACTAGACGGAGAAAATATAACTTTTGAACAAGTAGGAACATGGTTCTTAACCAAGATAATTTCTGAACTAGCTCGCACAGAAGGTGGTTTAGATTCCTTAGTTTTGACAGTACCTGTAGATAGCTTTGAAACATATCGTTACTGGTTAGGCAACGTTTGTCAAGCACTGCCTGTTGAAGAAGTGAGAATGTTGGATGAACCCACAGCCGCAGCTTTAGGCTATGGTTTGGCAGAACAAGAAAATTTGTTGGTAATTGATTTTGGTGGCGGTACCTTAGATCTATCTTTAGTGTGTATAGAAAAAAATGCCCAAGCTAATACTAAACCAGTGGGATTTTTACTCAAATGGGGTAATAAATCTCTGGCTGAAGATTCTCAGCAAAAGGTAAAAACTGCCCGTGTCTTGGCTAAAGCTGGACAAAATTTAGGCGGTACAGATATTGATAATTGGATAGTTGATTACTTTGCTAAAATCCAAGGATTGCCGATTAATTCCCTGACGACTCGACTGGCAGAACGGTTAAAAATTCAGCTATCTACCCAAGATAGAGCTAGTGAATTTTTTTTTGATAATGAGACTTTTGAAAGCTATGAAATGGAACTTAACCGCAAGGGACTAGAAGAACTCCTCAAAGAACACGGATTTTTTGACAGATTACATGAGGCAATGATGGCACTGTTGCAGCAAGCCAGACGACAAGGAATAGAACTTGATGATATTAATGCAGTTTTGTTAGTTGGCGGTTCTGTGCAATTACACGCAGTGCAAACATGGGTGAACCAATATTTTGAGCCAGAAAAAATCCGCTTTGAACGTCCTTTTGAAGCGATCGCTCAAGGTGCGCTGCAAATCACCCAAGGAATGGAAATCAAAGACTATCTCTATCACAGTTATGGTGTACGTTACTGGGATCGTCGCCACCAGCGTCACAGCTGGCAACCAATTGTTAAAGCTGGTCAGGCTTATCCCTTGACTCAACCAGTAGAATTAGTTTTGGGGGCTTCTGTGGAAAATCAACCGAGTATAGAGTTAATTTTGGGCGAATTGGGAACAGACACCGGCAGCACAGAAGTTTATTTTGATGGAGATCGCCTCATTACTCGCAATATTAAGTGTTTAACAACCCCAGTCAAACCCCTCAACGACAAAGAAGGTGCTAGAAAAATTGCCCAACTATCACCCCCAGGATTTCCGGGGAGCGATCGCATTAAAATCCTCTTTCAAGTTGATGATAAATGCTGTTTACGCATCACCGTTGAGGACTTGTTGACAAATGACACCCTGGTTGAAAATCAACTTGTGGCACAGTTGAAATGAAACTTTCGACTCAAGGGATTGTGGTTTATTCTCAAATCCACAATTGAAAGCCTACCGACGCACAACCACCACAGTTCCCATCGAAGCCCAATTATATAACTTACGCGCTTGACTAACTGGCAAATTAACGCAACCATGACTAACTGGAGTGCCAAAACGGTTATGCCAGTAAGCACCGTGAATAGCATAGCCTTGATGAAAATACATGGCGTAAGGAACATCAGGAATGTCGTAACCTCTACCACGCATCCGGTTAATGCGATATTTAGAATTAATTTGAAACCTACCAACGGGTGTAGGGGTTTTACTCTTTCCAGTAGAAATTCGGTAGGAATACACTAAATTCTTACCTTCCCATGCCCGTAATCTCTGCTCAGATAAATCAATTTCGATCCAGCGAGATAGAGAGATTTGCTGATTTTTAGATACAGTCATGCTTTGATTTACTGTATAAGCATTAGCTGTAGTAGTTTTGGGGTTATTAGTTGGTGATGACCAAGAAAAGAAAGTCATCAGCATCAACACTATACTTGTACAAAAAGTTCCAGAGGAACGTATTAAAGCACTGCGAATCCAGCTTGGCATAATCCAATTACCTTTTAATTATCTAATTAGTACAGGCGAACTTTTCTAGATTGAAGATTTGCAATTATCAGTTCGCGCAGGATTCATCAGGATTTACGCCAAATTCTGGAAAACAGAGATTCTCAATTCTCCCTCTATCTTACTTGTCCTAGAGAACAGCGAACTGTTTAATTGTTTTGATTTCTTGTGATTTGAGGACTGGGGGAAGGTGACAGGTGACAGGTGACAAGTGACAGGGAAGAGATTTTTACCAGTTACCAATTACCAATTACCAATCACCAATCACCTATTTCTGCACTACTACTGGAGTTCCTACATCAGCCCAATCAAATACCCATTTAGCATGATTAGGTGCAAGATTTACACAGCCATGACTCACAGGAGTACCAAATCTGTTGTGCCAGTAGGCTCCATGAATGGCATAACCGCCTTGATAATACATAGTATGGGGGACATTGGCGACATCATAACCTCTACCGCGCATCCGAGTTTTTTTCAATTTAGTTTGAATCTTAAAAGTCCCAATGCGAGTAGGTGTAGATCGTTTCCCAGAAGAAATGGTGATCGCATAAACAGGATTGCTACCTTCCCAAGCAATTAAATTTTGCTTTGAGAGGTTAATTTGAATCCAGCGTTGATCAGATTGTTTCAGTGTTTGAATAGCTGTAGCAATTTTGTTGTCGGAATTTGCCCAAACTTCTCCAGATCCGGGACTGACAATACTAGCAGAGACAAAAGCACCCGCGAGTAAAATTTTTAAAGGACGCATCCACTGAGGATTAATAAGATTTGTCATGATAAACACACTCCTCTTCACTAATGGGGAATTGGTCATTGGGGAAAACTATTACCCCTACCCACTCCCCTAACTACTAATTTAACGTCCGTATGAGATTTTTGGCTTGAAGAGCGATCGCACGCCAATTTTCCTCTAATACCCATTTCTTCGGGAATAATTCCCCACTTAAGCCCACAGCTACTGCTCCAACTTGTAAAAAATCTTTAGCATTTTGTAACGTTACACCCCCAGTAGGAATTAGGGGAATATGACCAAGAGGAGCTTGTAAACTTTGAATATAGCTAGTTCCCCCAACTGATTGTACCGGGAAGACTTTGACACAACTTGCACCCTGCGTCCAAGCAGTAACAATTTCAGTAGGTGTAAGTGCGCCCGGAATAATCGGCACATCTTTAGCAACCGCGGCTTTAATCATTTCTGGGTCAGTATGGGGAGTGAAGAGAAATTGCGACCCAGCGGCGATCGCATCTTGTAACTGCTGGACATTAAACAGTGTTCCTGTACCAATTAGACAGTGCGGTAACTGAGTACGGAGTTGAGAAATTAAATCAGCTGCGCGATCGCTATTCCAGGTAATTTCTATGAGATGCATACCTCCATCAGCCACAGAAGAAGCCATTTTTTCACCCCATACCATTTTAGGAGCGCGAATAACTGCGATCGCTCGATTTTGCAGCAACTGTGATAACCAAACTTGATTCGACATTTTGACTGTGACTGATACAGCAGGGAACAGGGAATAGCATTGAAAGTCTATTGGTATATGGTTTTGTTGTTAAATTTTGTCAATCATTTACCTGCAATATGCTGTAATTGGCGTAATTTAGATAAAAAATAGGATTGCTATATTTTTTTTGTCAACAACAAACACAACAAAAATTACCCCAATTATTTTTTAATCGAGGTAAATTACAAGTTTATAACTAATAGCTATTTTTTGACATACTCACCGACCTAAAGGCGCGGTGATTCTTGACGCTTCACCGACTGACGCTAACTGTTGCTAGTCTTACTCTGTCTCTGCGCCCGTTTAGAGTCGTGGCAATGCCCTATCCCGACTTTATTTATATTTTTTGCGGCGTTCTCATCTCGGTCGTGTTCAGCCCCACAATTCAAGCAAGGACACTTTATACCTGGCGCTACGCATCTCGGTATAATTCCTTTTCTAAACTGGGCTTTAGACCCAGAACTAAAGTTTTCATTGATACTTCCACCTCCTGCCCTCTGCCTCCTAACTCCTGCCTTTTTTGTAATGGCTCTAGGGAAACTGAACAATTGGGATCTATTGTTTCCACTATTTTTTTAGTTACACCAGAAGCCTTGTGTGGCAGACTATTTTCTGCTTCTAAAAGTGGCAATCTCACAGTAAAGGTCGAGCCTAGCCCTTCACCAGGACTCTCTGCATAGACGCTGCCGCCATGTAGTTCTACCAAATGGCGGACAATTGCCAACCCCAGTCCCAGTCCCGTTTGGCTTCTAGTTATGCTGCCATCAGCTTGACGAAAGCTCTCAAAAACACATTCTATAAAGTCTGGTTTGATGCCAATACCCGTATCAGTAACTTGGATCTGAGCGTACCTCTGCTCTGTCTGCTGTGTTTCTTGGTTACTGAGAACTGATAGACTAATTTCTACTTTACCGTCTTGGGGCGTGAACTTAATGGCGTTAGTAAGTAGGTTCCAAACAATTTGCTGCAACCGTTCTTGATCACCTGAAACCCTAAAAGTTAAGACGGGGGAGATAGAGGTAGATGATAGCGGTGAACAAGTAAGTTCTTCCTGATTTATTGGGGTTATTGTCCTATGTTGCCCCGTATCGGTGACGACAAAAAAACTAAATAAAATATTTTTAGCTTGAGCTTGCAGATGCACAGTATTTAATGCAGCTTCAATTACAGATAATATATTAACGGGGCCGATATTTAAAGATAACTTGCCATGAATAATCCGTGAGACATCTAAAATATCCTCAATAAGTTGCTCTTGGGAAAGTGCATTGCGTTCAATTGTTTCCAAAGCACGCGCAGTGGTTTTCTCATCTAATTTGCGATTGCGGAGTAGTTTAGACCAACCCAGTATCGAGTTGAGAGGTGTACGGAGTTCGTGAGAAAGGGTAGCTAAAAACTCATCTTTCATGCGGTTTGCGGCTTCCGCTTCTTGGAGCGCTGCTTGCTGAAGAAGTGATTTGGTGCGTTCTTCTTCAGCTTGTTTGCGATCGCTAATGTCTTCGACTGTACCCACATAACCGATGATTTTGCCTTGATCAGAAAGCATTGGTGATGAGTGAAAATTTACCCAACGCATAATTTCTGCTGGCCTCAGTATGCGAAACTCACGGGAATATTCCCTACCTTCGCGGATGCAGTCCAACCATTCTGCAAGTACCTGTTCTCGGTCTTGTGGATGTACCGATCGCAACCACCCTTCTCCTAAACTTTTCTCAAGTGTAATGCCCAAAATATTTTGGTAGCGGGGGTTTGTGTATGTACACTTGCCAGCTATATCTGTTAAGAAAATACCCACAGGCGAGCAAGCACTTAAACAACGAAACTGTTCTTCACTTCTTCTGAGTTGGGCATTGGCGATGATCAGTTCTGCTGCTTGTTGTTTTACCTCCACCGTTTTCTGAAACAATTCTACAAATGCTGCCACCTTAAATTTTAATATTTCCGGGTCAATTGGCTTGAACAGATAGTCTACTGCCCCTAAGGAATACCCCTTGAACACCATCGACTCACTACTACTAAATGCTGTTAAGAAAATTATTGGGGTGTATTGCGATCGCTCTCGTTGTCTAATTAAAGCTGCTGTCTCAAATCCATCCATATCTGGCATTTGCACATCGAGTAAAATTACGGCAAAATCTTGAGTAAGCAGATATCTCAAAGCTTGGGTTCCTGATGTAGCCTTCACCAGATTGTGACCAAGGCTTTGAAGTATCGCCTCTAAAGCCAGCAGATTCTCTGAATGGTCATCTACCATGAGAATGTTTACTTTTGCACTGGATACCATAGAAAAAATATTTTTTTGGATATAAAAAAACGCCGTTCAGCTTTTAGTTAACCACTCTCTACCTTTTGCTTGTTATGTTGCAACTACCTAAAGTTACAAATTTCTGCCAAATGAAGTCTGATTCGCAGTTACATGATTGTTTATCAAGAAATAACGCAGCATTAAAGATTTTGAACTCCTGACCGAAGAGGCATGGAAGCCGGATGCCGGGAGAATTTGGATCTCAGCCTGCCAAATTTATTCCCTGAGAAGGATGCTGGGGCGAGAATCCCTTGAGAGTCTGTAATAAGAACGCAGTACTTTTGTAAAATGCCACATATCTTAATAGTAGATGATGAAGCACCCCTACGCGAAAGCCTCACCTACACCCTGCAAAAAGAAGGCTACACCGTGACAACAGCAGCAGACGGACACAGTGCCATCAAACAGTTTCACAAGGTAGTCCCAGATGTAATTTTGCTCGACCTCATGCTCCCGGAAGTTGACGGCATGGAAGTATGCTGGCGAATTCGGGCATTTTCAGATATTCCTATTGTCATGCTCACAGCCAAAGATCAGGATATTGAGAAAATTTGGGGCTTGGAGGCAGGTGCAGATGATTATGTCACCAAGCCATTTAACACCCGGGAACTGCTAGCACGAATAAAAGCAGTTTTGCGCCGTCGTTCGGCGAAAGATTCTGAATGAAAGACTGGTTTCCTGGTAAAAAGTTAAATACCATTCATGCCAAGCTGTTAGCCACATACCTGCTACTGATAACCTTGGGAACTTCTTTGATGGCAGGCTACATCCTGTGGTCATTCCATCTCTACTTGATGCGAACACGAGAAGCGGATTTGGATAACTGGACAATTGCCTTGAGCGAGAGTGCAGGAGATGCTTTAGCGGAAATGAATCTTCAGCAGGTAGAATTGCTGGTAAAGCGGTATGGTGCGCCACAAAATGTGACCCTTCGCATTTTTAATCAACAAGGTCGTCTGTTAGCTACTTCCGATCCCCAGTTAGATAAAAAAATCACAGACTGGTACAAGGTTCCTGGTGTATGGGAAGCTCTGCAAAATCGTCCCCAACAAGGTGTGGCAAAAGGAATTTTATCAACAGAAGATCGCCTATACGTCGCTAGACCAATTGTGCGTAACGGTCAATTACTCGGTATAGTGCGAATGTCGATCACGTTAAAACAGGTTCAGAACCAGTTTACTAGAGTGATTTGGAACGTTTTGGGGACACTATCGCTGACCATTTTGCTATGTGCGCTGATCAGCACTCGCTTTGCTCGCAGTCTCTCAAAACCGATTGAAACTATGCAAAACTTTGCGATTCGCTTGGGTAGTGGTGATTTTGGCGATAAGCTGGAAATCCGTGAAAACAATGAGCTAGATCAGTTAGCGACAGAACTAAACCGGATGAGTGAACGGTTAGCTTCGCTGGACCAAGAGCGTCGGGTGTTTCTAGCAAATGTCTCTCACGAACTTCGTACACCGATCAGCAATGTTCAGGTAACACTAGACGCACTGAGAAATGGCGCATACGAAGAACCTCAATTGCGCGATCGCTTTTTCCAAACTATCGAGAACGAGATCAAACGCTTATCACGACTGGTTCATGACTTGCTCGATTTAGGACGTTTGGAAGCGGGTGTCTCTCAACTGGAACAACAACCTATCTCACTGCGGAATTTGATTAACCGTGCTGTTGGGACAATGGAACCCAGAATGCAATCTGTCGGCATCTCTGCGCGAGTAAATGTGGTTGATTTACTGCTACAAGGCGATCCGGAGCGGCTATTACAAGCGATTTTAAATGTACTCGACAATGCTATAAAACACTCAGTGCCAAATTCCCAGGTCTTTATTTCTGGCTACAACGAGGGTAAACTAGCAGTTGTGAAAATTCAAGACCAGGGGACAGGCATCACTGAGAATGATTTACCCCGGATTTTTGAGCAGTTTTACACGACTAATCCCTCCCGTCAAGGTAATAGCAACGGTTTGGGATTAGCGATCGCCAAACGGATTTTAGAAGCTCATCATGGTAGCATCACAGCCAACAGCACACCCAATCAAGGGGCAACTTTTACGATTTGCTTGCCTCTGACAAGGATAATAGAATCAACTGATGCAGATTTACTTTAACGGTATAGCCAAACACGCAACAGTGAAAGTAACTGTTCAATATCTACGGGTTTGGTGATGTAATCTGATGCACCTGCCTCAAGACACTTTTCGCGATCGCCGATCATGGCTTTAGCAGTCAGCGCAATGATTGGCAAAGATTTAAATCGGGCGTTCTGGCGGATTAAGCGTGTTGTTTCATAACCATCCATTTCTGGCATCATTACATCCATCAAAATTACCTCAATGTCTGGTGTATCCTCTAAGATTTTCATACCGCCTCTGCCGTTTTCACCGTATAACACCTGCATTTGATGACGTTCCAGCATACTAGTAAGAGCGAAGATATTGCGGATATCATCGTCTATAATCAGCACTTTCTTACCAGCGAGGGAGTTTTCTGTTAAATGCAATTGTTCTAGCAATTGACGCTTGGGTTCAGGTAAATTTGCCTGAACGCGATGCAGGACTAATGCTGTTTCATCGAGCAGACGTTCAGGAGTTCGCACGTCTTTGACGATGATTGTCTCCGCTATCCGCTTAAGTTCAGTTTCTTTGTCGGTGGAAATTTCTGTACTGGTATAGACAATAATTGGTAAAGCTTCGCCATTGGGGTGTTGCTTGAGCTGCTCGATCATTTCAAAACCGGTCATATCCGGTAGCCCTAAATCGAGGACAAGGCAATCAAAAAGCTGAGAGTTAATAGCTTCCATCGCTGCGGCACCAGTACCAACAGCAGTGATCCTCACATCATTGCTGCCAATGAGTTCGACAATACTCCGCCGCTGATCCTCGTCGTCTTCGACTACCAGCAAATCTTTTACCCGGCGCTGAATAAAACCTTTAATTTTTGTCAATGCCTCAGATACTGTCTCGCTAGTTACGGGTTTCTGCACATATGCGATCGCGCCTAATTGCAAACTGCGTTGTCGCCCTTCTTCAACTGTCATAATATGTACAGGAATATGACGCGTGTGTGGGTTATGCTTCAAGCGATCTAACACCGTCCAACCATCCATTTCTGGCAACCGCACATCTAGCAAAATGGCTGTAGGCTGGTATTCCTGTGCTAAAGTTAAGCCGATTCTGCCGTTTTGGGCGGCAATTACCTTAAATCCTTGCTGCCGTGCTAAATCTAGCAAGATGCGGGCAAAGTGAATATCATCCTCGACAATCAGTAACACATAGTCTTCTTCTTCAATAGAAGTGCGATCGTCATTCAAGAGCGCTGATTGCTGATTGCTGATTGCTCTTAGCGTAGAAGCGTGCAGTAAACTCTGTTGAGTTAACAGCGGTGGCGATGTAGACTCAGAACTCAGCATTCCTAGCTCAGAACTGAATTGCGGCAAGTAGAACGTGAAAGTGCTACCTTGATCAGGGTGACTAACAAGTTTAATTTCTCCACCAAAGAGGCGGGCAATTTCCCGGCTAATTGACAATCCCAATCCTGTACCGCCGTATTTACGACTAGTAGTACCATCGGCTTGCTGAAACGCCTCGAAAATCACCTTCTGCTTATCGGGAGCAATGCCAATACCAGTATCGCTGACTGAGAAGGCAATCACAATCTGGGAGCGATTTAAGGTTTCTTGGTTGAGGCTCCATCCCTGTTTTGCTACCTCAATCCCCAACCTTACTTCTCCAAGCTCTGTAAATTTAAAAGCATTAGAGAGCAGATTTTTGATCACTTGTTGTAAGCGTTTGGCATCAGTATAGATGGTTCTTGGTAATTCAGGAGCCAATTCAATCGTGAAGGTCAGCCCTTTGTCCTGAGCTATTTGCCGAAAGGTGCGCTCAATATGGTCGCCCAACTCTGTTAACAGCATTTGGGTCATGTTAATTGACATCGTTCCCGATTCGATTTTGGCCAGATCCAAAATGTCATTAATCAGCGCCAAAAGGTCAGTACCTGCTGAGTAAATTGTGCGGCTATATTCGACTTGCTTGGCGGTGAGATTGCCCTCGACGTTATCTGCTAACAGCCTAGCCAAAATCAACAAACTATTCAGCGGTGTCCGTAGTTCATGGGACATATTGGCGAGAAACTCGGACTTATATTTTGACGAAAGGGCTAGTTGTTCAGCTTTTTCTTCTAAAGACCGTCTAGCCTGTTCAATTTCTCGATTTTTGCGCTCGACTTCTTTTTTTTGCAGCGCTAACAACTTGGCTTTTTCTTCTAACTCGGCGTTGGTTTGTTGTAACTCGTCTTGCTGTCCTTTTAATAAATCTTCGGAAGTTTTGAGTGATTGGGCTTGCTGTTCTAGGCGCTTGTTGGTTTCCCGCAGTTCATTTTGCTGGGTTTGCAGTTCCTCCGCTAAAGACTGGGACTGCTTGAGCAATTCTTCAGTCCGCATTGAAGCGGCAATTGTGTTTAAGACGATGGCAATACTTTCGGTGAGTTGATCAAAGAATGTCAAATGAATTTCGCTAAAGCGGCGGAAAGAAGCTAATTCAATCACCGCTGTCACCTGTCCTTCAAATAACACGGGTAAAACCACGGCATTGAGTGGGGTTGATTCTCCTAAACCAGAGGTGATTTTCACATAATCACTCGGTACTTCTGTGAGCAAAATTCTTTCTCTTTCTAAAGCACATTGTCCTACTAAGCCTTCACCCAAGTAAAAGCGGTTAGCTAGATGCTTGCGTTCGCGATAAGCGTAGCTACTAAGTAATTTTAGATATGCGGCATTTTCTCCACTGTCCATTAAGTAGAATACGCCTTGTTGCGCTCCTACCAGCGGTGCTAATTCCGAAAGAATAAGTTTGGATACTGTTTCCAAGTCTCGCTGACCTTGCAGCATTCGCGTAAACTTGGCTAAGTTCGTTTTTAACCAATCTTGTTCTGTGTTTTTCTGCGTTGTTTCCCGCAGGTTGGCAATCATCTGGTTGATATTGTCTTTGAGGATTGCTACTTCCCCTAGTGCCTCGACAGCAATTGAGCGAGTTAAATCACCCTTAGTCACAGCTGTAGCCACTTCTGCGATCGCTCTTAACTGCGTTGTCAGGGTGGCTGCGAGTTCGTTGACGTTGTCTGTCAAATCTTTCCAAGTCCCTGCCGCCCCAGGCACTCTGGCTTGTCCACCCAATTTACCTTCAATTCCCACTTCCCTTGCTACGGTAGTTACTTGATTAGCAAAGGTTGCTAAAGTATCAATCATTTCGTTGATTGTCTCTGCCAAGGTTTCAATTTCTCCCTTAGCATCTAGCATCAGTTTCCGCTTCAAGTCACCGTTAGCAACTGCTGTCACAACTCTAGCAATACCGCGCACTTGTGCTGTCAAGTTCCCCGCCATTGAGTTCACATTATCTGTCAAATCTTTCCAAGTCCCTGCCACACCTTCCACTTGCGCTTGACCGCCCAATTTACCTTCGGTTCCCACTTCACGGGCTACCCGCGTTACTTCCGACGCAAAGGAACTCAGTTGATCCACCATTGTGTTAATGGTATTTTTTAACTCTAGAATTTCGCCTTTGACATCAACGGTGATTTTCTTGGAGAGGTCGCCATTCGCCACCGCCTTTGTCACTTCGGCAATATTCCGCACCTGTGCCGTTAAGTTACCCGCCATTGAGTTAACGTTATCTGTCAAATCTTTCCATGTACCAGCTACTCCCCTGACATAAGCCTGTACGCCCAATTTACCTTCGCTTCCCACTTCCCGTGCCACCCGCGTTACTTCCGAGGCAAAGGAGTTAAGCTGATCCACCATTGTGTTAATGGTATTTTTTAACTCTAGAATTTCGCCTTTGACATCAACGGTGATTTTCTTAGAAAGGTCGCCATTTGCTACTGCTGTTGTCACTTCGGCGATGTTCCGTACTTGTGCCGTCAAACTTCCCGCCATGAAATTCACGCTATCGGTCAAGTCTTTCCAAGTACCAGCCACTCCTTTCACTTCGGCTTGCACACCCAGCTTACCTTCGGTTCCCACTTCCCTAGCCACCCGCGTTACTTCTGATGCAAAGGAGTTGAGTTGATCCACCATCGTATTAACAGTGTTCTTTAACTCTAAAATTTCGCCTTTGACATCGACGGTAATTTTCTTGGAAAGGTCGCCATTTGCTACTGCTGTTGTCACTTCCGCGATATTACGTACTTGCGCCGTCAAACTTCCCGCCATGAAATTGACGCTATCGGTCAAGTCTTTCCAAGTTCCAGCCACACCCCGAACATCTGCTTGAACACCCAGTTTGCCTTCACTTCCGACTTCACGGGCTACCCGCGTCACTTCCGAGGCAAAGGAACTGAGTTGATCTACCATGATGTTGATCGTGTTCTTCAGTTCAAAAATTTCGCCTCTGACATCAACGGTGATTTTTTTGGAAAGGTCGCCATTGGCGATCGCTGTAGCAACTTCGGCAATGTTTCGCACCTGTCCTGTGAGATTACCTGCCATCAAGTTGACGTTGTCTGTCAAGTCTTTCCAGGTTCCCGCTACCCCTCGGACTTCGGCTTGCACTCCCAGTTTACCTTCGGTTCCCACTTCCCTAGCCACCCGCGTTACTTCTGATGCAAAGGAGTTGAGTTGATCCACCATTGTGTTAATGGTATTTTTTAACTCTAGAATTTCGCCTTTGACATCAACGGTGATTTTCTTGGAAAGGTCACCGTTTGCTACTGCTGTTGTGACTTCGGCAATATTCCGTACTTGTGCTGTCAAGCTTCCCGCCATGAAATTTACACTATCGGTCAAGTCTTTCCATGTTCCCGCTACTCCCCGAACTTCTGCTTGACCGCCTAACTTTCCTTCTGCACCCACTTCCCTAGCCACCCTGGTCACTTCCGATGCAAAGGAATTCAGTTGATCCACCATGATGTTGACGGTGTTTTTCAACTCCAAAATTTCGCCTTTGACATTCACGGTGATTTTTTTGGAGAGGTCGCCATTTGCCACAGCTGTGGTCACTTCGGCAATATTTCGGACTTGGGCGGTCAGATTACCTGCCATCAAGTTGACGTTATCAGTCAAGTCTTTCCAGGTTCCCGCTACCCCTCGGACTTCGGCTTGCACACCCAGCTTACCTTCGGTTCCCACTTCCCTTGCCACCCGTGTTACTTCCGATGCAAAGGAGTTAAGTTGATCTACCATCGTGTTGACGGTGTTTTTGAGTTCGAGAATTTCACCTTTAACATCAACAGTAATTTTCTTGGAAAGGTCACCATTAGCGATCGCAGTTGCCACTTCGGCGATATTCCGCACCTGTCCGGTCAGATTACCCGCCATCAAGTTCACGTTGTCTGTCAAGTCCTTCCAAGTTCCAGCAACTCCTTTAACTTCGGCTTGTACGCCCAACTTTCCTTCCGTTCCCACTTCCCGCGCTACTCGTGTCACTTCCGATGCAAAGGAACCAAGCCGATCTACCATTGTGTTAACAATATTGGCAGTTTGGAGAAACTCTCCCTGGAGGGGTCTACCCTCAATTTCTGTAGCGATGGTCTGAGATAAATCGCCATTGGCTACAGCCCTAATCACACGAGTAGTTTCGGCAGTCGGTTGAACTAAATCTGTAATTAGAGTATTGACAGAAGTAACACAATCTAACCAAGAACCGCGCACATTTCCTAAAGAGGCGCGTTCGGTGATTTTACCTTCTTTGCCAACAATATTGCCGATTCGCTGTAGCTCTGTAGCCATGCGTTCATTCTGGTCAATAATATCATTGAGCGTATCGGCTATTTTCCCCGCGATGCCAGTTTGATCTATAGGCAACCGAACAGAAAAGTCACCTTTTTTAACAGCATTCAATGTTGTCAGTAGCTGTTTTAAATCTAGATTATCGCTATCTCTAGTTAACTGTTCAGTTACCATAGTCTAATCCTTAAGAAATTTTTTGATGTTTTCTGCACTCTGTACCTGAAGAAGGAGTACTTTCAGGCTGATTCTATTTCTATAGTTGATTGCACTGTAATCCTATGTTAAAGATTTAAGACTCGTATGTAAGGAACCATTATCCTGGACTATCACGGTGAGAAATCTGAGTTATGCCAGCGTTTGTCAGGCTTGCTGTGCGATGTTTTGAGTCCCAAAAGTAAACTTATACATTTTAACCCCCCAGAGTGAAGTAGATAGACACAAATAAACCGAAGTATGTAACGAAATATAAAATACTCGATTGTAATTGCTGAAGCCTCCGGCACGCTTCGCGAACACTTTGCTTCGTTCGCAATGACATAGTTATAAATTTTCTCACTTTCTCACTTACCTGACTTGACAATCGGGGTAGGTGAAATGACTTATTTTCATCCATCCTGGTGTCCGCAGTTCATGATGATTACTTAGTGAAAATCAATATTCCTAATTAAATTTAAAATCTAATTCCATCTACAAAGATTTATTCAAATTTGTGAAAATTCAACCTCAAACTGCTGTGATTTGTTAGCCAGAATGCCCTGATTTTCCTGACTCATTAATTGATATCCAGTGGTTTCCCCATTAAATTTCGTTTATATTATTTTAAGATCATGCAACTATTAACCATGCAAACACACAAACCATCCGTCAGCCTGATTCGGGCTAAATCTTACGCACAAGAGGCTTTAAGAGAATCCTTGGAAACCCTGCTAGAACCTTTAGGGGGAATGCCTGCTTTTGTCAAAAGGGGCGATCGCGTTTTACTCAAACCCAACTTACTCACAGGTTCTCGTCCTACTAAAGAGTGTACCACCCGCCCGGAATTAGTTCGCGCCGTTGCCGAAATGGTAATTGCAGTTGGTGGTAAGCCATTTTTAGGAGATAGTCCCGCTTTTGGTAGTGCCAAAGGTGTAGCAGTCGCAAATGGATTATTACCAATTTTAGAAGAACTGAATTTACCAATTGTCGAATTTCACGGTAAACGTTATCAAACTGTTAACGACAATTTTAATCACCTGCTAGTATCTAAAGAAGCAATGGAAGCAGATGTGATTATTAACTTACCCAAAGTTAAATCTCATATGCAATTAACCCTAACTTTGGGAGTAAAAAATCTCTTCGGTTGCGTCCCCGGTAAAATGAAAGCTTGGTGGCATATGGAAGCAGGTAAAGATGCTAACAGATTCGGAGAAATGTTAGTAGAAACTGCTAGAACAATTAATCCCGATTTAACTATTTTAGATGGAATTATTGGGCATGAAGGTAATGGACCTAGTGGTGGTGAACCTCGTCAATTAGAGGTTTTAGCAGCTTCGACAAATGTCTTTGCCTTAGATCGGGCAATGTTGGAAGTTCTTAAAGTTTCACCTGCACAAGTTCCCACTGTTGCCGCTTCCCAAAGGTTAGGAATTTGTCCCGAATTAAGTGATATTGACTTTCCTAATTTATCCCCAGACTTACTACAAATAGAAGATTGGCAATTACCTGAAAAGTTAATGCCTATCGACTTTGCCATGCCTCGTGTGATTAAGTCCACATTTAAGCATCTTTACATTCGCTTTATTAAGGAACCAATGAGTGCTTATGGCAAGGGATAAACGTGGAAATAAATAGTTAATACTTTAACCTGGAAATAATTTTTTCTTAATCTCAAGAAAATCAGGATAGTGGATAATAATGGCTTGACTATAACCATCTACACAACAAATAAGTAAGCTGTGATCACCTCTGCTTGCTTAAGCATACCGCCCTAGTACAAAGGCGGTTTTTTCATCGCTTCCTCTTGCTTCAACTGCGATGATTATTTATAAATTTTTAATATTGCTAATTGTTTGCTACAAGCAAATATCTACCATCTAGATGTTATTTATCTACTTATATAGACATTGACAAAGAAAACAGTAATAATCACTATACTGGAAAATTTAAATTCAGAAAGACTTTTGGTAAAAATCACTTAATAAAAAGAGCGAAACAGCTTCACAGTAACTGATATCTGTCCATGGAAATATTCTGTGGAAAAATATTATTATTCTGATTTTCCGGAATGCATCAATCTTTCTGTGTATCTACAGTTGAGCAATTGACAACACCCAAAATGCTTTAAGTGGGTTTATTTAAACGGATGGTGTATCAAACCTAAGAATATCGGCGCAAATACTCTTACCAAAAGCATTTTCAGATGTTATACTCAAAAAAAGTCATCCCAATCAACTCGGTTGATTAAACATCAAATTAAATGGACAAAGTAATTAATAATGCAGTGATCATGATCACAATGTTAACCAACCTTGACATAGATGCAGAAATTATCTGCACATATTTAGTCAGCAAATAAAGTATCAAATGTTTGAAACTTAATTTGTAACAAAAATGTCCTGTATAAAAACCTAATATGCCACTTTTGAAACTGGATGAGATTCTTTAAAGCTACAGAGTTTACAGCGAAAAAATAGCTAAAATATTATTGAGACTCTCTTTAGAGAGAGTGAACCTACAAGTGATATGACGAACCACAATTTTGTATGAATTCAAATAGCCAGTCTGCCAATTCTTCCGATACATATTCCCAACGTTTGGCAGACATTGTGGGAACTGCGATCGCTCTCGTAACCCTAATCCTCCCTGTATTTATCATTTCTTACTATTCCTCACCCGATGTTCAGAATAGTCAGCAACAGCTAACCTATTATCTGGACAGAAGTGAAGAGTGAATAAGATTTGACACTCCCCAGCCTAAAGGCGTGGGGATTCTTCATTCACAGACCCAACTTGCTCATACAAGATTTCTCCAGCATAAGTAGAGGTCGAATCTCCTGAAGCGTTGGGATCTAAGACCCAAGTGACCGTATCCCTACCGTACTCAAGGTAAAAGCATTGCAACAGTCATATATCATGTACAGCAACTAGATGGTTAATTAATTTGGTTCTACCGTACTTGTTATGCTAAATCACCAGTCTAAAAAAGGGAACAGGGAACAGGGAACGGGGAACAGGGTAAAGAGGCAATATTTTGTAATCATGTTCAAAATTATGGCTTAATTCTTATGTATAGTAAGCTTTTCGAGATTTTTTTGGCTTGATTTTGCATATTAGGTACTGAAGAACCATTAATTTAGTATAAATATACTAAAAAATGGCATGGCAATGAATAGCTTGGGCAGAGATCCACAATTGCTCTAAAATTCTACACGGGGAACCAAATTGGGTGTACCCATGATTTACTTTTAGTAGAGGAGTTTTGTTGTGGATTTAACCCTTATTCCTGCCCAACCGAAACCGGGTGTAATCAATGTTCTGATTGAAATTCCTGGCGGGAGTAAAAATAAATACGAATTTGATAAAGACTTGCAAGCTTTTGCCTTAGACCGAGTACTTTCATCTTCGGTAAAATACCCTTATGACTACGGCTTTATACCTAACACTCTAGCGGATGATGGCGATCCGCTCGATGGTATGGTAATAATGGATGAACCGACCTTTCCTGGTTGTGTCATTGCGGCAAGACCAATTGGTTATTTAGAAATGATTGATGGTGGCGATCGCGATGAAAAAATTCTTTGTGTTCCCGACAAAGATCCACGCTACGCCCATGTAAGATCATTGAAGGACTTGCCTCCGCACCGTTTAGATGAAATTGCCGAATTTTTCCGCACTTATAAAAATTTGGAAAAAAAGGTGACAGAAATACTCGGTTGGCAGGATGTAGAGAGGGTTGCACCCTTAGTAGAGAAGTTTATCAAAGCTGCTAAAAAATAGATGATTGGTAATGTGTAAGAAGTGATGGGTAATGGGTATAATAAATATCAATTACCCATGACAAAACTGAAAAAACTACCAACAACCCTCTCACCAGACTAAAACCACTCTCACTTGTTGCAGAAAAACCCAAACCGAAATGCAGCGCACTCTCCTTTTGGCTAAGATTCATAACTGTACCCTCACGGCAGCAAATATCAACTACGTGGGTAGTATCAGCATTGATGAAGTACTTTTAGATAAAGCTGGTATTTTACCTTATGAGCAAGTACAAGTAGTGAATAATGCTAATGGTCAGCGGTTTATTACTTACGCAATTCCTGCAACCGCTAATTCAGGAGCCATTCAATTAAATGGAGCAGCTGCACGTTTAGGCATTATTGGCGATCGCTTGATTATAATGACTTACGGGCAGTTTACACTAGACGAGTTAAAACATTACTCTCCTACGGTTGTCATTGTGGACGAAAAAAACCGGATGCTGGAAGTACGCAACTACGATGACCTGCTCAGTAAGCTCTAATTTCAAGAAAAATGTCAAATTTTGAGCTGTCTGATTCCCAAAGCTACGTCAATGAAGAATTAACTCCCACGCTAAATAACCTTGCTGGGGAGTTTTGGGTTAAATTTTGGGGTGTACGCGGTTTAATTGCTACCCCAAACAGTCATACCTGCGGCTATGGTAGTAATACTGCTTGTGTCGAAATACACATAGCAGGACAACGCTTGATTTTTGATGGAGGTACTGGCTTACGAGTTCTAGGTAAAACTTGGCAACATCTGCAAGAGCCTCTAGAAGCCCATTTATTTTTTACTAACTCCCAATCAAATCGCATCCAAGGATTTCCCTTTTTTGCTCCTGCATTTATTACAGGTAACTGCTTCCATATTTATGGAACAGCGGCCTCTAATGGTGCATCAATCAAACAATGTCTGTGCGATCAGATGCTCCAACCGCACTTTCCTTACCCTTTACAGGTGATGCAGTCAGAGTTGCTTTTTCATCATTTGATTCCTGGTAATACAGTGGAGTTAGGTGATGTAAAAATTACAACAGCATTAATTAATAGAAATCAGCGGTCTATTGGCTACCTGGTCAGTTGGGGAGATCAAAGCATGGCCTACGTGACAGATTTACATCAGAGTCTTGATTTAGAAGAGCAAGAGCAGATTCTAAAAATCATTAAAGGTGTTGATTTACTAATTACCAATGCTACCTATACTCCCCCAACTAATAAAAACCATGAATATGCTGAATTACTATGGAAAACTCCAGTTGATTTAGCTCAAAGTGCTGGTGTGCAAAGGCTAGTAATCTCACACCATCATCCAGACGACGATGATGTTTTTCTTGACCAAATTCAAAACCAACTGAAGTCTACATTTCCTAATGTATTACTAGCTTGTGAAGGTATGGTATTGCCTGTGAGTAAGTAACTTCCAGTTACCTGAATTCAATCTTCAGTTCTTGAAGTTTAGCAGCTACTGCTCCACTGCTCAATAATTCTGTAGCTTTGGCTATCCCAGCTTGTACATCTGGAGAAAAGCCGCTGCGCCATAGATAAAAACCACCATTCCACAAGGCTGTTGCCATGAGTTCACTTGCTTGACCAGCCAAAACTGATTGCATATCCTTAATCAGTTCTTCTGTAGTGCTAAGGGGAACATTTTTGGTAGTAAAACCGTATTCACGAGGTACAAGGTGTAGCCGTTCTAATTCTGGGGATGTTGTTGGTGAAGATAATCCAATGATTGCTGTGCGATCGCGCGGTAAGTCACAACTACCTTCTAAACCCTTGACAAAGGTAAATTGCGCTACCCCACGTAACCCCAAAGCCACTTGAAACATTGCTTCTGTAGGGGGGTGAACAAAGCCAGCAATGATGTGAGCATGACCAGCGTAGGGACACCAAATTAACTCCATCGTCGCTAATGGTGGACGTTTACCAAGTTGATCGCGGTATTCCCATAAAGTTTGATTTAAAGGGAAATGCTTGGGTGTGTAAACAAAGCCAATTCCTGTTTGCTCAAAAACCTGCTGGGTTTGTTCCAGTGGTAAACCAGTCCAATCTACTCCTAAATCTTGCCAAATCTCTATTAAAGGTAAACCATATTTTGTTGGTAAGCGGTTTCCTCCATGCATAATCACAGGTTGTCCCGCAGCCGCTAATAATAAAGCCGTAATAATATTAATTGGCGCAGTGCGAGTTCTGCCATCATAGGGTATACCTAAAACGATTACAGGTTCTGCTATTGGTTGCAACTTAGGTCCGAGTTCATAGTAAGCATCCAACATCCCTGCTAACTCTTCACCTGTGGGACGTTTGATACGGTGAGCAATCAAAAACGCCCCAATTTGGGCTGGTGTCGCTTCACCCAGTAACATCATCTTTGTAGCAGTAGCCGCTTCAGCACGAGTTAAATTCTCGGATGTATGACTTCCACTACCTACTTTTTGGATAAATTCTCTAAATATATTAGTCATTGATCAATTCTCAATTAGGGATTAATTTTATCAGTTAAGGTAATCTGGGATGATTCCTGACTCCAAAAATGGGGTTTTTAATTCTTCTTAAGAATTTCGTTAAAATGGGATTTTTACTAAAAAACTGCAAAATACAAACAACATCATGAATTTTAATTTAGAACAGTTTGCTAGTGATAACTATTCTGGAATTTGTCCAGAAGCATGGGAATACACACTAAAAGCAAACCAAGGTAGCGCACCTGCCTATGGCAATGATCAATGGACTCAAAAAGCCTCAGATAAGTTTCGAGAGTTATTTGAAATAGATTGCGAAGTTTTTTTTGTCTTTAATGGCACTGCCGCAAATTCATTATCATTAGCAGCTTTATGTCAGTCTTATCATAGTATCATCTGTCATGAAAATTCACATATTGAAACTAGCGAATGTGGAGCGCCAGAATTTATTTCTAATGGTTCAAAACTTCTCCTAGCTGAAGGCGAAAATGGCAAATTAACGACAGAATCAATAGAAGCTTTATTGTTGGGGAAACGCAGCGATATTCACTATCCTAAACGAAAAGTAATTAGCTTAACTCAAGCAACAGAATTAGGGACTTTATATTCTATAGATGAACTGGCTGCTATTAAAGAACTGGCACACAAACATGATTTAAAAATTCACATGGATGGCGCACGCTTTGCTAATGCAGTAGTGGCTATGAATAAAAGCCCTGCGGAAATTACTTGGAAAAGTGGCATAGATGTTTTATGTTTTTGTGGATCAAAAAATGGCATGGCATTAGGTGAAGCAGTCATTTTTTTTAATAAAGAATTAGCAGAAGATTTTGCCTATCGCTGTAAACAAGCTGGGCAACTTGCTTCAAAAATGCGATTTATTTCGGCTCCTTGGCTGGGTTTATTAGAAACAGGTGCTTGGCTAAAAAATGCCCGTCATGCCAATCAATGTGCTGAATATTTAGAGAATGAATTGTTGAAAATAGCAGGTATTGAAATCATGTTTACTAGAGAAGTCAATGCTGTTTATGCAAATTTGCCAGAAAAAGTAGTTACCAGCTTACGAGCAAAAAATTGGTTATTTTACAGCTTTCTTGGTGTTGGAGGAGTGAGATTAATGTGTTCTTGGAATACAACCCAGGCAAGAATTGATGAATTAATCCAAGATATTAAGCAAGCAATTGTTTAGGATATTAATATTTTACACAATACTGTAAAATGGTTTTATATTTCTTCCCTGGGAAAAATTTACTGGGAAAGATTTAAGATTAGCTAATTTCCACTTACTTAACATTATGACCAACCTCATAGAATATGAAGATGCCAGCGACGAAGTACGCGCAGTTTATGATGATATCCGCACTACTCGTCAAACTGAATATATCAACAATTTTTGGAAAGCCTTAGCTAATCATCCCCCCACTTTGCGGCGCACCTGGGAAACACTTAAAGAAGTGATGGCGAGTCCTGGGGAAATAGATCCATTAGTGAGAGAATTAATTTACATTGCTGTCAGCGTTACCAATGGCTGTGAATATTGCATTAGCTCACACACAGCAGCAGCCCGTGCTAAAGGTATGAGTGATCAAGTGTTTGGTGAACTGATGGCAATTACAGGAGCAGCGAATATGACAAATAGGCTTGCTAATGGCTATCAGATTCCTGTTGACGAACAGTTCAAGATGTAGGATTTTTGATAAAATCTGATTACAGCTTAACAGTATTGGCAGACTGATTAAATAACAAATCTCGTGATTGTTCGGGACTGATTTGCTGATTTTTGAAAGCTTCGGCTTTTTCATAAGCTCGAATAGTTGCTGGACGGGCTTTAATCTCTTCAAACCAGCGTTGTAGGTTAGGAAAATCTTCCAGCTTTTGACTTTGTCGTTCGTAAGGTACAATCCAGGGATAGCTGGCAATATCAGCAATGGAATAATCCCCAGCAATAAATTCGCGATCGCTCAATCGTTTATTTAAAACAGCGTATAATCGTCCTGTTTCATTGACATAGCGATTAATGGCGTAATCAATTTTTTCCGGGGCATATTGGCTAAAATGATGGTTTTGTCCTGCCATTGGCCCCAATCCCCCCATCTGCCAAAACAGCCATTGCAGAACCTCTACACGACCGCGAATATCTGTGGGCATTAACTTGCCAGTTTTTTGTGCCAAATACTCTAGAATTGCTCCAGATTCAAAAATAGAAATAGGTTCACCACCATCAACAGGTTGGTGATCAATAATTGCAGGAATGCGATTATTGGGGGAAATCTTCAAAAACTCTGGTTTAAACTGATCTCCTGCACCAATATTCACAGGAATAAGGTTATAAGGTAATCCAACTTCCTCTAGAAATATCGTAATTTTATGGCCGTTGGGGGTAGTCCAATAGTAAAGGTCAATCATAGATGTATTTCCTAGTAGATACAGTGGTTATACCAATTTTATGTGAGGTTGCACATAATTCTGAAATCCATTGATTTATCTGTCTTTATCTGCGTTTATCTGCGTGCATCCGCGTTTAATTATTCTATGCAGTTTCAGATTAATCTGGTATCAGATGAATGAAGAATTTTCCCCAAATTCCAAATTAAGAAACAGAACCTTGTTGGTTAATTTGTAAATGAATATTATCCTTGACGAGTTGCCAAAAGTGTTGAATGGGGGGAATCTGGAGACGGTCTTGAGTTGTTACCATGACTACCCGCCGGGTTAAACTCGAATTATCAGCTAAATTACTATTATTGGCTAGGGGACGAACTGCCAGAGTAGGATCATATTTGGCTTCTATTAATGCTGAATGAGGAAGTAATGCAATCAGTTCTCCTTGACGAACTACTCCCCGAAAAGCATCTAAAGTGTTTACTTCCAAAGCTGCTTGAAGTTTAGCTTCCATCTGTTCAAATCGATCTTGAATTAGACGTTGCATTCCATAACCATCTTTAAATACTACTTGGGGATAACGAATTAACTCTAACCAAGGGATAGATTCATAACCAGCTAGGGGATGATTTGCGGCGGTGAGGACTTCTATAGGTTCATCATATAGCACTTCTACCGCCATTTCTTTACCAGAGATTAAAAAGCGATTGTGCATGACAATTGCTAAATCGACTAAACCATCTTTGAGGACTTTGAGAGAGCGATCGCTTCCTAATGATGTTACCCTCAATTGTACTTCTGGATAATCATGACAAAACTTTTGTAACACTGGTGGTAAGTAAGAAGCACAGACAGAATGAATCGCTGCAATACATAGTTCTGGTTGCTTTCCCCCCATTAAATCCGTTAACTCTTGTGTAGCAGATTCCCATTCTTGACAAATTTTGCGGACACGAGGAAGTAAACGTTCACCCCCTAACGTTAATTTGGCATGGGTACTGCGATGAAATAGTTCTATTCCCAAATCTGCTTCTAATCCCTGAATTTGCCTACTGATAGTTGATTGAGTAACACCACATTGTTTTGCTGCTTGTTGAAAGCTACCAGTTTGAGCGATCGCCAAAAAGGCTTGCAACTGCTCTAGACGCATTTTGATTTAGCCTGAGTATAAATTTATTACTTTCACTAATTTAACGGGTTTCTCTGTATAATTTGAATTTAATTTAATTAGCTATTCAGTATTAATTTACATAATTGCATTAGCATAAATACTTGTTAATACTGAATTGATGGGTGATTGGTAATTGGTGATTGGTAAGAGTTTTCTTCTTGAATGTTTTACCCCTCGGAGGGTCTATTTTGAATTCCGCAAAGCGTCTAAATATGATCTATGGAGTAAAAATGCTATTTTGGGTTACGGTGGTGTCCCTGGTCACGTTACTAGAGAAACCAGCTAAAAGCGCAACAAAGACGGTTATTAGCCATGCTGCTAATTTAAAAAAATTGGCAGTGACAAATAATATCGCTCAACTACCTAACCCTATTATTCCTCAAAAACCAGAATTAACCCCTGTCAAGCCAGAACAATCTCAACCTACTCCTTTAGAAACAAATCCACCCACTCTGCAACCGGGAGAAATATCACCGCAGATTCCGGGGACAATTCGTGTAGAAGGCTTTGAATTTGAAGGAAACACTGCTTTTAGCGATCGCCAACTTGCGGAAGTCACCAAGCCCTTTACAGCTAGGGAAATTACCTTTGCTGAACTCATAGCAGTAGAGACAGCGGTAACAGAAAAATATATCGAAGCTGGATATATCAATTCTGGTGCGGTAATTTACGCTAACCAAACCTTTCCCAGAACCGGAGGAGTGGTAAAAATTCAGATTATCGAAGGGGAATTAACAGAAATTAATATCATCGGTAATCGTCGTCTTAATGCTAATTATGTGCGATCGCGTTTAGAAATCGCCACCAAAAAACCCCTCAACCGCAACCGATTACTAGAAGCCTTACAAATACTGCAACTCGACCCCCTCATTACCAATATTTCCGCCGAACTCCAACCAGGAAGCCGTCCCCAACAAAGTCGTTTACAAGTGCGAGTTAAAGAAGCAGATAGCTTCAGTGGGGAAATATTTACTGATAACAATCGTTCTCCCAGCGTAGGTAGTTTTCGACGGGGGATGAAGATTAATCAAAGTAACTTACTGGGTTTGGGTGATGGATTACAGGTATTTTATACCAATAGTGATGGGAGTAATGCCTTCGATGGTAGTTATACTTTACCCATCAATGCCCGCAATGGCACAATTGAATTTGCAGTAGGTATAACTAATACTAACGTCATTGAACAGCCATTTAATCGTCTGGATATTGAAGGAAAATCACGCACATACCAACTCACATATCGTCAACCTGTTGTTCAGAAGCCAAATCAAGAATTAGCTTTAGGGTTGACATTTTCCCGACAACAAAGTGAAACCTCACTGTTAAATGAAAGATTTCCTCTGTCTCCAGGGGCTAATAATCAGGGAGAAACCAGCGTTTCCGCGTTGCGGTTTTTTCAAGAATATGTGCAACGGAGTCCTCGTCAAGTTTTAGCAGTGCGATCGCAATTTTCCCTCGGAACGGATTTATTCGGTGCTACAGTCAATAATAATGCCCCAGACAGTCAATTTTTTGCTTGGCGGGGACAAGGACAATATGTGCGGTTATTAGCGCCAGAAACCTTGTTAATTCTGCGTTCCGACATTCAGATATCCACAGACTCACTATTATCCCTAGAACAGATAGGAATTGGTGGTGCGAAAAGCGTGCGAGGATATCGTCAAGACCTGATCTTAACAGATAGCGGTGCGATCGCCTCAGCTGAATTACGCCTACCTATTCTGCGAATACCAGAAGTAAAAGGCATTTTACAAGTAGCTCCCTTCCTTGATTTTGGGGTAGGGTGGAACTATTCTGGAGAAAAAGCAAATTCCCAATCAAATAGTTTATTAGGTACAGGATTAGGGTTAATCTGGCAAATGAGTGATCGCTTAAATGCCCGTTTAGATTATGGTATCCCCTTAATTGATGTGAAAGCAAGCGATGAAACCTTACAAGATCAAGGTCTTTATTTTACTATTAACTATTTTCTTTTTTGAATTATGAAAATCTTTTTTTTTGCACGCAGAGGCGCAGAGACACAGAGAGAATTCAAGAGTTTTAAATAAATTTTTCAGCAACCCCTAAATAATATGAAAAAATCCTCCTACTCTGCGAGATCGCTAAGAGCGATTGCGCCTTTGCTCCTTTGTATCTTTGCGCGAAACTTTAATCCTCTTCCAGTTTCAGCACAAATTATTCCAGATAATACTCTAGGTTCGGAAAATTCCCGTATTATCAATAATGAGCAAATTGAAGGTGGAGCAATTCGTGGTTCTAATCTGTTTCATAGTTTCCAAGAATTCAATATTGGTGAAGGAAGAGGAGCGTATTTCGCCAATCCCAACAACATCACCAATATCTTCACCCGCGTCACAGGTAGCAATCCTAGCAATATTTTCGGAACATTAGGAGTTTTAGGAAACGCCAATTTATTTTTATTAAATCCCCAAGGAATTATCTTTGGCAAAAATGCTCAATTAGATTTGCGGGGTTCGTTTTTTGCTTCTACAGCCGATAGTGTAGTATTTAATAACGGCTTTGAATTTAGTAGCAGTAATCCTCAAGCACCTCTATTAACTGTCAATATTCCTGTGGGGTTGAAATTTAGAGAAAATCCTGGAACAATTATCAATCAATCCCAAGCTGTAGGAACATTAAATTTACCTCAAGTATCTCAACCTATCCCCATATCAGATAATCTTGGTTTAGCAGTAGACAATGGTCAAACATTAGGTTTAATTGGAGGTAATATTCAAGTTGATAATGGTAATTTAACTGCTAATAATGGACAAATTATTTTGGGTAGCGTCGCTAGTCCTGGTTTAGTGAATTTCACGCTAACCCCACAAAATATGACTTTAAATTATGATAATATTCAAGAATTTGGCAATATTGAAATAACCGATAACTCACTTATTAATAGTAGTGGTGCTGGTGGTGGACAAGTAGATATTAAAGGTGGCAATATTCTCCTCAATAGTTCCCGAATTTTCGCCTTAACTTTAGGAAATCTAGACGGGAAAGGCATAAATATCAATGCTCAAAAACTCCGCGCTCAGGAAGGATCGCAAATATCCACTACTAACTTTGGTCAGGGTACAGGAGGGGCTTTAAATATCAGGACTAAAGATGCTGTAGAACTAAGTGGAGTAGGTTTCTCTAGTCTGCAAAATTTGATAGGGATATTTCTCATTACTGGATTCATAGACCCTTTTGATATGCCAATTATTTTGAGTAATAATACTTTTAATATAGGGACTGCTGGAGATATCACAATTGAGACGGGAAATCTATTCTTAGAAAATGGAGCAGCTATAGGAGGAGGAACTTATGGCTCTCAAAATGGGGGAAAACTAAACATCAGTGCCAATATTATAGAATTAGTCAGTTCTGGAATTAACAGCGGTACTTTTCAGGGAAGTACCGGCACAGGAGGAGATATTTCGATTAATTCAGAAAAGTTAATAGTGCGTGATGGTTCTAGTTTAGCCAGCTTGAATCGCGGTGAAGGAGCATCAGGAAATATCAATATTCAAGCCTCTGAATCAGTAGAAGTATTGCGTACTCCTACTGGAAGTGTATCACAAACTTTAATTGGGACAACTTCTTTTGGTGCAACTGGTAAAGCTGGAGATATTACTATTGATACTAAACGATTATTAATCTCTGATGGCGCGGGAATTACCTTAACAAGTGGTGTGGCTATTGGTAATGTTCTGCTAAATCCGACAGGGGGAGCAGGAGGGAATTTAACAATTAGAGCAACTGAATCCGCAGAATTAACTGGTGTTTCTGGGGTTTTAGCTAATGGGGGACGGAGTATTAGTTTCCTCAGTGCTGACACTTATACTAACAGTCGAGGAGGTGATATTTACCTTTCTACACCTGTGCTGACTCTTCAGAATGGAGGGATAATTTCAGCGGCTTCTTTAGGTACAGGTGATGCCGGAAATATTACCATTGATGCTGGACGGGTAGAGCTTTTGGGAAGTCAAAAGTCAGATGGATTAAATAGTAGAATCCAAGCTTCTGTGGGAATTGTCGGTGATTTAACTAATCCCAACGCTACAGCAAATGCAGGTTCATTAAATCTGAATGTTCAAAAATTACTTGTCCAAAATGAGTCCACTATTAATGTTCAGGCTTTAGGAACAGGGACGGCTGGAAGTATTAATATTATTGCTGATGCCATTACCCTAAGTAACAAAGGTAGCATTAATGGTAGTACTGATGCAGGCGGTGGGGGAAACATTAATATTACAGCCAAAGAATTACAGTTACGTCGAACTAGTACAATTACAACCGATGCGGGTAGTTCTGACGGTGGTAACATCAATATCAACAGTGACATCCTTTTAGCATTTCCCCAAGAAAATAGCGACATCACAGCCAATGCTCGTACAGCCCAAGGTGGTAAAGTTACGGTTAATGTCCCGAATATATTTGGTTTTACAGCCGTTAGTCGAGAACAAGTTAGAGAGCGTTTAGGGCTGACAGATGCCCAATTTGCAGCTTTAGAGGTAAATCCCACATCACTACTGACTACCAGTGACATCGCCGCTTTTTCCCAAGTATCGGGGCCTTCTTTACAAGGGACTGGGGAGCAACGCGATTTTGTGAGGTGGGGCAAAAAAAGTGCGATCGCCAAGTTAAAAACAGGCATCGCTAAAATATTTTTCTGAAATTAATGTTAAATAAAT
>NZ_JACJST010000029.1 GCF_014698305.1 Anabaena lutea FACHB-196
GCAGCAGAAGACCCAGAGTTTGAAACTTTCTATACCAAAAACATTTTGCTGAACGAGGGTATCCGCGCTTGGATGGCTCCTCAAGATCAACCCCACGAACAGTTCGTATTCCCAGAGGAGGTTCTACCACGTGGTAACGCTCTCTAATAGATCATCAGTCATAGGCGGTGGACGTGACCAAGAATCAAGCGGTTTTGCTTGGTGGTCTGGTAACGCGCGTTTAATTAACCTATCCGGTAAACTGCTTGGCGCTCACGTAGCCCATGCTGGTTTGATTGTTTTCTGGGCTGGAGCAATGACTTTATTTGAAGTTGCTCACTTCATTCCAGAAAAGCCTATGTACGAACAAGGCTTGATTCTTCTACCTCACCTAGCCACATTAGGTTGGGGCGTTGGTGCAGGTGGTGAAGTATTCGACACCTTCCCCTACTTTGTAGTTGGTGTACTGCACTTAATTTCCTCTGCCGTACTAGGTTTTGGCGGTATTTATCATGCCGTCCGTGGTCCAGAAACCTTAGAAGAATATTCTTCTTTCTTTGGTTATGACTGGAAAGACAAGAACAAGATGACCAACATCATCGGCTTCCACCTGATCATCTTGGGTAGTGGTGCGTTGCTGTTGGTACTGAAGGCTATGTTCTTCGGTGGAGTTTATGATACCTGGGCTCCAGGTGGTGGTGATGTCCGTGTGATTACTAATCCCACACTTAACCCTGCTGTTATCTTCGGTTATCTAATTAAAGCTCCCTTCGGTGGCGAAGGCTGGATCATTAGCGTTGATAATATGGAAGATATTATCGGCGGTCACATCTGGATTGCTTTAATTTGCATTTCCGGTGGTATCTGGCACATCTTCACCAAGCCTTTTGCCTGGGCGCGTCGCGCTTTTATCTGGTCTGGTGAAGCTTACCTATCCTACAGCTTGGGCGCTCTTTCCTTGATGGGCTTTATTGCTTCCGTCATGGTTTGGTACAACAACACCGCTTACCCCAGCGAATTCTTTGGTCCTACCGGTCCTGAAGCTTCTCAAGCGCAAGCTTTAACCTTCTTGATTCGTGACCAACGCTTAGGTGCTAACGTCGGTTCTGCTCAAGGTCCTACTGGTCTAGGTAAATACTTGATGCGCTCTCCTACTGGTGAAATCATCTTCGGTGGAGAAACCATGCGCTTCTGGGATTTCCGTGGTCCTTGGTTAGAGCCTTTACGTGGTCCTAACGGTCTTGATTTGGAAAAAATCAAGAATGATATTCAGCCTTGGCAAGCTCGCCGTGCTGCTGAATACATGACCCATGCTCCTCTGGGTTCTTTGAACTCTGTAGGTGGTGTGGCTACTGAAATCAACTCCTTCAACTACGTGTCTCCTCGTGCGTGGTTAGCTTGTTCTCACTTCGTGTTAGGTTTCTTCTTCCTCATTGGTCACCTTTGGCATTCTGGTCGCGCCCGCGCCGCTTCTGGTGGATTTGAGAGAGGTATTAACCGCGAAAATGAACCAGTTATGTCTATGGGCGACCTAGACTAGGTTTTGATCAGATTTATTTCATCACTGACAATATAATGTTTTTATAGCTCTTGCTTTACAGCAAGGGCTTTTTTATGGTTTGTTTTGGGATTTTACACATTACAATTTGTTGTAAATCCTATTTTTAATCCTCTCGCCTGTCACTTGTTATAATTAAATTAACTTGTGTTTTATTCTTAGATATACAAATGATCATAACCAAACATCGCGCTGATAGAGTCCTGCTTTACAACATTAGTTGGCAACAGTTTGAAAATCTTCTGCAAGATTTAGGAGAAAGTCGCGCTGCTAGAGTGGCTTATGATGATGGAAATTTAGAAATTATGACACCCTTGCCAGAACACGAATCTTATAAAGAAGTAATTTAGTGATGCAGTTAAAGATATCGCTGAAGAGTTGGATTGAGACTATGAAAGTTTGGGTTCAACTACCTGGAAGAGAGAACGGAAAATGGCAGGTTTAGAGGCAGATAATTGTTTTTATTTTCAACAAAAGGAAGCATTAGTTAGAGGTAGATTCGATTTAGATTTACAAAGCGATCCACCTCCTAATTTAGCTTTAGAAATTGATGTTAAAAGTAAGTCTTTAAATCGGTTTTCTATTTATTCTCGTTTGGCAGTTCCTGAGATTTGGTGTTATGATTTTGGAGAATTAAAGATTTATCTTTTACAAAATGAAGAATATGTGGAATCTGAGAAAAGTTTGGTATTTCCTAGTTTAGAAATTCGATATTTACCAAAACTGATTGAGCAAAATCGTTTAAATGGTAGAAGGGCAATTAGAAAAGCAGTGAGGGAATGGGTAAGGAATGAAAAGTGAAAGAAGGAATAATTCATTCCCCCACATTCATCGCCGCTAAAAAAGCCTTTTGACTGACATCTTTATAAACTAATTGCAAATATTTCATCACCAAATCACCAGCAGGTGAATTAGTTGAATTTTCCTCATCTTTTGCTAAAGGAATTGTCCCTAATACATCTAACACTGTCTCACTAACAGCAGGTGAAATTACTACTAAAGACGATTCTAATGGCTCATTATATTGCCAAAAATTATCTATTTTAATAGCATATTGAGTTTGAGAAACTTCTTGTTGAATATCCGATTTTGGCTGAATCACTTCTACATTTTTAGTATTACGTAAATGCCGCAAATCACTGATAATTTGCTCTTTTGTGCGTCCCCGTAATTGAAATAAAACAAATGGGTCTTCACTGAAACGGTCGCCTAATTGATAATAAACAGCACCTACGTGTTTACAAGGATTGACTTTATCAGGACAAGAACATTTGCTGTGAACGTCACCTAGGGTAAAAGGAAATAAAGAAAGTCCGTTACTTGTAAAAACTTCTTCTATATTTTGTGGCATTTCTCCTGCTAGTAACTTAGCAGCATAAATTGCCTTTCGGGACATAGTTTCAATTACATAACCCCATTCTTCATCACTAAAATGGTCAAGAGAAAGAGAAACTTTGTAAGGTTCGGCTTCACTACCTTGAACTCTTGCTAATACTTTTGCTCCTTTAAATTCAATACTCAAAACATTTCCTTGTCTAGAATAAGTTCTTGCCCTTTCTAAACGCTTTTTGAATCGATAGGCATCTAGTAAATCAAGCCACTGTTGTGACCACCATTCTCGACTTGCTTGCAAGGTATCGTTAGTCATAAGTCAAACTTTGTAACAGATAATTATTGAAAAATTAACCGCAGATAAACGCAGGTAAACGCAGATAATTTATTGATGTGTATCTGGGTTTATATATTTTTTGTGACGAGATTTTTACCATAGTTCTATTCTTCATCCTCATCAATTATTGCATTTCGGTCAAGTAGTAATAAATTGCGAAGTTGGTTTGTGTCCATTTCTGTTAACCATTCTTCACCCGCGCCAACAACTTGTTCTGCTAATTGTTTTTTACTTTCAATCATGTCATTAATTTTTTCTTCTAAAGTTCCAGTACACACAAATTTATGCACTTGAACATTCCGGGTTTGCCCAATTCTAAATACTCGATCTGTAGCTTGATTCTCAACTGCGGGATTCCACCATCTATCAAAGTGAAAAACATGATTTGCTCTAGTTAAATTCAAACCAACACCACCAGCTTTCAATGATAAAATCATGATTGGTGGACTTTCGGGATCATGTTGAAATCGGTCAATCATTTCTTCACGTTGCTTTTTAGTGGTACTACCATATAAAAACAATATTTCTCGATTTAGCTTTTTTTCTAAATGAGGCTTGAGTAATTTGCCCCATTCTGCAAATTGGGTAAAAATTAAAGCCCGATCATTTTCTGCTAAAACTTCTTCTAACATTTCCTCCAATCGTTGCAATTTAGCAGAGTTATGTTTTTCTAAAGTTGCCAATTTTAAATATTGCGCTGGGTGATTACAGATTTGTTTTAGCTTCATTAATAAGGCTAAAATCATTCCCCTACGCTGCAAACCTTCTGCTGATTCAATTTCAACTAAAGATTCATCGACTAATGTTTGATATAGTTGCCCTTGTTCAGCACTGAGTCCACAAAATACTGTCATTTCTTGCTTTTCTGGCAAGTCTTGAATAATGTCTTTGTCAGTTTTTAAGCGTCGTAGAATAAAAGGCTGAACTAAAGAACGTAATTGACTTAAAGAAGCTGTATCACCATACTTTTCAATGGGCATGGCAAACCGGCGTTGAAAAAATTGTTTATTACCTAAATAACCAGGATTGAGAAAATCTAAAATAGACCATAATTCTTGCAATCTATTTTCTATGGGTGTTCCTGTTAAAGCAATGCGAAAAGTAGTTTTTATCTGCCGAATTGCCTGAGATTGCTTTGCATCTGAATTTTTGACATTCTGGGCTTCATCTAAAACAATTATTTGCCAATTAATGCTTTGTAATAATTTAACATCGCGGGGAATTAGTGCATAACTAGTAATTACTAAATCATGCTTTTGTATTGCTTCCGTAAATGCCTTACCTTTAGGACGTTTATCACCATGATATTCTAAAACTTTGAGTGTTGGTGCAAATTTCTTCACTTCCTTTTCCCAATTTCCCATCACAGAAGTGGGACAAACTAACAAAGTTGGGTTTTCTAGTGCATTTTCTTCTTTGAGGTGGAGTAGAAAAGCAATAAATTGAACAGTGTTATGACAGATAATATTGTTAGCAACAAAATTATGATGTTCGCTAACTTCAAAGTCATAAACCCACCCTTCATAATCTACATATTCTATACTTTTAATTTGACAATAATATACTTCCTGTTCTAGCAATATTTGTAGGTATTGCTGTGTTATATTTAGTTGTTTTATATCTAGATGATTATAAGCATCTAGAGTTTTAGTTGTCCATTTAGAAGGTTTTGATAATTGGTACTGTTGTTGAGTTTCACCGCTAATTATCTGGTTTATGCTGATTAAAACTGGGTGTAAACTTTCTCTAGAAAATTGCTGTGAACCATTAATATAAACAGTATTGTGCATTCCAAAATGACGTAACGGTAAACTAGTTGTTTTCACCGCTTGCGCTATAATCTCAGAAGCGGGAATACCTTCTACATTTGTATTGTTTATTTTTTGACAAATTACATCTAATTTATGTTGTTTTTGAGAATTACCAAAACCTATTTCTTCCCAAAATCTACGGGCAGAATTACCACCAATAACACCAGTATAATAGGTTCGTAAAGTCCGAGTACCATTAGTAGCACATTTCTGTTTAGATGATATTCTTAACCAAATTCCAAATCGTCGCAGCAGAGTAGAAATTTGCTGAATTAATAAATATGAAGCTGTAGCAATTTCAATACTCCGCATACTATAAACAACAGCAGACTCAGCGTCAAAATAGTTTTGCAAAAATATTATCGCCGTCTTTAAATCCGCTTGCATGATAAAATCTGGAATAGATTTTTCTGCGGATAATTTCCCCCAATTATATCCGTAAGACTCTAAAAACCTTCGGTATGCTTGACTATCAATTCTTAGACAATAAACTTGCCGATTTTTAGAAATTGTTGGGTTATTAATTTTAAAATTATATTGTCCACTAATTTTTTGGAAAGTTTTTAGTAAATCTTCTAATAACATTGGGTCTTTTTGGGTAATTGTCACCCTACCCAAATCTTTATTTTCATAACCCTCAGCAATTTGCCAAGCTAAAAACTTGACTAAATTATGATGTTGATGTTTTTGTTCTTTGGCATTCCCAATGATTTTACTAGGTACACATACATAATCACCTACATTTAAATGATTATTCCAACCTTTATTAGTCAATAACTTATGCTGACAAGTGATAGTAATACTACTGCCATCTTCCAGTGTAACTTTTCTTAATTGTTCCTTCACCTGTTGCCGATATAATTTATTAATTGGCGCTTGGATAATCTTACCCGTTTTTTCATTAATGGAATTTACTAATAATTTTTGATTCGGTTCTGACCAAAAACCATCACCATCAAAAACTATGTTTGCAGCATAATAATCCCAAATTTGTTCTGCTGTCAGCAATTTACCATTGACGTTTATTAATGTATCTGGGGCTACGCATTTGCCCAATCCCATATCGTCTGCTAAACAAGCACCTAAACCCCAACGTTCTAGGAAAGCTAACCAAGCAGCACCTCTTTCTTGATAAGGACGCAATTGTCCCCGAAAACTTGCAGGTTTGGGTAAAGGTTCTATTACTTGATTATTAGTTAATGCCCCAATCAATTCTTGTAATGCACCTGAAGCTTCAAAACTAACAACTGGTAATTTTTCAATTACTTGAGTATCCCCTGTACTAATACGTAAAGCATCTTCTAATGATAAAGACATTTGTTCTTTGCGAGATGCAAAAAAGTTTTGCGCTGTTTTAATATCTTGGGAACGCAATTCAACCCACTCGTCATTAATTTTTACTAGTGGACTATTTAAAGCTACCAATTTATCAAATTCATTTTTAGAAATTGTCTGTCCACCAATTGCTAATTGCCACTGGAAGTTTAGCAGACTTTGTAAATCCAAACGTCCTTGTTTTTTCTGAGGTGTTTCTACGTTAATTTTTAAACCTAAGCGGTTAGCCCATCCTTCACGGTTGGCTAAACTTGGTGGTAAAATAACTCCTAAACCGCTATCTTCTAACCTCCAAGCTACAGACCTGATAAATTCATAAGCCTGCATGGGTGTAAGATGACAAAATTGAGGAGATTCAGTTTCTAAACTGGGGGCTATAACTGGATACAATCGAGAAGCTAAACCCAAACCTCGCAAAAATATTTCCTGAGGTTGTTCAATGGTGCGATTTTGATAAATTAATTGTTCTGTAGGGTTAGCCCAAATAGTTGCTGCATTTACTAAAAATTCAGAATCATCTGCTGCTTGTAGAAAATAAGCCAATACCCAATTTGTTTCTCCAGTTTCTGGAGGAAGCAGTTGAAAAGAAGTATGAAATGAAGCTTTTCCTGTTAATTGATATTGCAATGGCACTGTCCAAGCTTTTAGCGCGGCTTCAAGTCTTTCCACTCCCATTGCATCTGCATTAATTGTGTTAGATACACTAGTTAAAGCTTGTAACCAATGCTGTACCGCAGATGGTAAAGACATCATTTCTCTAGTTTCAATTGAAGATTGATAACTAACCATATCGCGCAGTTGGGCATCTATTACACTGTTGAGAAAACCCAAAATTAATTCTTGTGGTTCTATAGGTAAATCAACTGCTAAGTTACTTTTAATATCTTCGTGATTTTGCTGATATGTACGACAAGCTAAGGGCATTTTAGCGGCAAAATTTTCTAGACGAGTAACGTCTACAGCACTATCTAAAAGTACTTGCCATTGAGCAACTATAGAACCAGCTAAGTCCTTTTGAATAGTTGGTAAAAATTTACAGCGGGAGATTAAATCTAAACTCCAACGCGCTACTTGTACCCAAAAACGTAAATCTCCTCCTAAAAAGGCATCTTTGCCATCAGTTGAACTCAAAGGTAAGGAAGTGAGTAATTTAATTGCTGCGCTGGGTTTGAGACAAAAACCTTCTACTTTCCAAGGTTGTAGGTATTGCGGCGAGTTGATATCAATATCTAAACTAGCTGAATGTATTGGATAAATTAAAGCATCTTTTTCTAGAAAAATTGTTGTTAAATCAATGACATGGGACTGTAGAGGTAAAGTTTTTTCTGCCTTACTTGTTGTAGCTTTACGTCCTTTGATGGTGCTAACAGTAGATGATATTGTTTGGATATAATTGGAAATTTTTAAATTACGCGATTCCAACCAATCACTTAACTCCGTTGGTGTCATTGCCAAGGGATGTGATGGAATTTCTCCTGATGTAATATATTCAAGATTCACCTGTAAACTTCGCCAAGTTTCTCCCCAAATAAATAAACAATTATTTTGATTTTTTAGTAACCAACTGCCGTGTAAAATTGCCATATTTTAAGTTTAAAAATGATTGACTAAATCAAGATTGAATTTGGTTTTTGCATTTCTCACTCCTCGCGTCCTTGAATGCGACTAACCTGCTGGGTACGAGGCTGTAATGTTGAATTTGGTGTTTGTAACTAATCTATAGCAACCGCCAAGGTGCTTAGGACACAAACTGTTAGCGCAGGTTGGCGTAAGTAAGCTATTTATAAAATCTAGACACCAAAAGACTTTTCACGCTGTCAAGAGTCACCTGCTATATAAATGAATCTCCGTGTAAAAGCGTCCGTCCATCTGTATCAACCTGAAAGTGAAAGGGTATTATATCAAGACCGACTAATTACTTATCAAAAAAACTCGACCAGTCCCCGTGTTCCCCCATTTGGAGCGTTCAGATCTAATTATAAGTCTTTAACCGGACACAATATCAGTAGGTGAAGATGGGGTAGATGCGCTGATTATGTATCGGGCTTGGTGTTGACTGAGTGGTTAACCTTGTTTATCTTTGTATTCAACAGAAGCCGTCCATAGTGCATAAATGTTAGGATTGCCACAGAGAGAGAATAGCGTGCATAGAAGGAAAAAAAACTGAATGGCAGAAGTTGATAAGTCAATATCCTTTGATGGACGGGATATTCGACTCAAAGTTGGACTATTAGCACCCCAAGCGGGTGGGTCTGTGTTGATACAATCGGGAGATACAGCTGTTTTAGTGACAGCTACGCGATCGCAAGCCAGAGAAGGCATTGATTTTCTTCCCCTGACTGTAGACTATGAAGAAAGATTGTATGCAGCGGGCAGAATCCCCGGTGGTATCATGCGCCGAGAGGGTCGTCCACCAGAAAGAACGATTCTTACCAGCCGTCTAATCGACCGTCCTCTACGTCCTCTCTTCCCTTCATGGTTGCGGGATGATTTGCAAGTAATTGCCTTCACCATGTCCATGGATGAGCAAGTACCACCTGATGTACTAGCTGTAACAGGCGCTTCCATTGCTACCCTGATTGCCCAAATTCCCTTTAACGGACCAATGGCAGCAGTACGGGTAGGTTTAGTGGGTGATGATTTCATTATTAACCCCACCTATGCAGAAATTGAAGCCGGAGATTTGGATCTCATTGTCGCCGGTTCACCAGATGGTGTAATCATGGTAGAGGCGGGGGCAAATCAGTTGCCGGAACGAGATATTATTGAGGCGATTGATTTTGGTTACGAAGCGGTGCGGGATTTAATCCAAGCGCAATTAGATTTAGTCGAAGAACTGGGTCTAAAGATAGTGCATGAAGCACCACCGGAAGTAGACCAAACACTAGAAAACTATATCCGCGATCGCGCTAGTGCTGAAATTAAAAAAATCTTGTCGCAATTTGAGTTAACTAAACCAGAACGCGATGCCGCTTTAGATGTTGTCAAGGATCAGATAAAAGACGAAATTCAAGCTCTTCCAGAAGAAGATCCCATTCGCACTGCCGCAACTGCAAATAGTAAAGCCCTTGGTAATACCTTTAAGGACATTACTAAATACTTTATGCGCCGTCAAATCGTTGAAGACAACGTTCGTGTTGATGGTCGCAAACTAGATGAAGTTCGACCTATATCTTGTCAAGTTGACGTTTTACCCAAGCGGGTTCATGGTAGCGGTTTATTTAACCGGGGTCTAACCCAGGTATTATCCACTTGCACTCTCGGCACACCAGGAGATGCTCAAAATCTCAACGACGACTTGCAAGCAGACCAACATAAACGTTATCTGCATCATTACAACTTCCCTCCTTTCTCCGTTGGTGAAACCAAACCCATGCGTGCGCCAGGAAGACGGGAAATCGGACATGGGGCGCTGGCAGAAAGAGCAATTTTACCTGTTTTACCCACAAAAGAACAATTCCCCTACGTGATCCGCGTAGTTTCGGAAGTGCTTTCTTCTAACGGTTCCACCTCAATGGGTTCAGTCTGCGGTTCCACCCTTTCTCTTATGGATGCTGGTGTACCCATCCTGAAACCTGTTAGCGGTGCTGCAATGGGTCTGATTAAGGAAGGGGACGAAGTGCGAATCCTCACCGATATTCAGGGTATTGAAGACTTTTTGGGTGACATGGACTTTAAAGTTGCTGGTACAGATACTGGTATCACCGCTTTGCAAATGGATATGAAAATATCTGGTTTGTCTTTGGAAGTTATTGCTCAAGCTGTTCATCAAGCCAAAGCTGCTCGATTGCATATTCTGGACAAAATGCTCCAGACTATCGACACCCCACGTGCTGAAACTTCAGCTTATGCCCCACGCCTGTTGACTATTAAGATTGATCCCGACATGATTGGTCTAGTCATTGGACCTGGTGGGAAAACGATTAAAGGCATCACTGAAGAAACTGGTGCAAAAATTGACATCGAAGACGATGGCACAGTTACCATTTCCGCAGTTGATGAAAGCAGGGCGAAGAGAGCGCGTAACATTGTCCAAGGCATGACTCGCAAGCTACATGAAGGTGATGTTTATGTAGGTCGTGTGACACGGATTATACCTATTGGTGCGTTTGTGGAATTTTTGCCAGGAAAAGAAGGCATGATTCACATTTCTCAACTCGCTGACTATCGTGTTGGTAAAGTTGAAGATGAAGTAGCAGTTGGTGATGAAGTGATTGTCAAAGTGCGCGAAATTGACAATAAAGGTAGAATTAACCTGACACGCTTGGGTATCCACCCAGATCAAGCAGCTGCGGCGCGGGAAGCTGCGGCGGTGAATCGTTAAATCGATTAAGGATTTTAGATTTTGGATTAGGGATGAATCGCAAATCTAAAATCCGCGATGCCTTTTACAGCAGGCATCGCTGTATGATTTTTTTAATTATTTTTGAATAGTCGAATCATCAGAAGCCGAACAACTGAAGTCGCGGCTACACTAATACATAAGTTAGTATTATTACGAGTGCCATCAAGTACCCAAAACCTTTCAGTGAGAATTTATAAGATATGCAGCATGAAGCAATACTGAAACTAAAGCCGCGTCCTCTCCGCTTAGTTTACTTAGCGAATACCACAACAGACCTGAAAAATGCCGTCACCCTTTACACGCATTTATGGGGGGGCTTCTCAAATGCTATCTTTCCAGTACCTGATGATACTGATAAACTTATCCTCTTGCAGTACGCCTTACAGTCAATTAATCCTGATTATATTTTCTTGCCAGAGCAAAACCTTCCAGAAAATGTCACTGAAATCTTAGATGAGTTTCCAAGTTTTTGCTTAAAACTTTCATCAGAGCGAATTGAAGACATAGCTAATCTTAATGATCATCTTTTTGGTCTTCCATTGCTGACAGTGAATGGTTCTCAAATTAGAGAATTTCCACATATTATTCGTGTCTTAAATTCTATATACAAAAATCCCTTATCGGACAGTAATATTTGCTTAATATCAAATGATTCTACATTTGAACATGAGATATTTGTGCAATTTGGTAGACCATCAAATCAATATCAAGAATACCTGCGAAATCATCTAAATGCTCGATTAATTTCCATCAATTCTATTGAAGCTTTACTAAAAGCAAGCTTACTAACAGCAACAAAAATATTAACTAACTCACTCTCTATGACGAAAAAGGAGATTGTACATACACAATCTTCAGGTGGTTGGTCAATTTGTGATCATGAAAAAGTTTGTAATTTATTTCTTGACGAAGATAAGGCAATTAATATTGCAGCTAGTTTTTGGAACTACCGCCGTTTAGATATATGGTATAGTAATAAGTTAATTTTACCTAAAAAAGACTTCCTTGAGAACTTGGAAAGTAGTATTTCAATTTTGTCTAATTTCCTTCCTTCAATGTGCCATTTGAGAATTTATGTGAATTTATTAGAGGATGAATCAAGAAAATTAGCTAACCAAATTAATACTATTTTTCAGGAATTTAACAAAGAAGTTTTTGTAAGAGTTTTTTATAATAATTCCGGTTTTGATTTTAAACCAGGTAACGTTTACTCTAGCGAAGCAGTTATTACAACACGAGAAATTTCATCATTAGATAACTCCATACGCTTTAGTCCCGTCGTACCTTCTGGACACGAAAATTCTAATTATCTTTTTGGGTATGATGCAGAAATTGAATTTTCCTCTGGTAAATCATTTTCTGCACCTTTTACACAAACTTCTGCTGTACTCCTATCGAATCACATACAAGAAATTAAATATTCAGAAAATTCTCAATACTCTTCAAAAGATTGGCAACAGCAGAAAACACAACCTGTGCGACCTGCTGAAAAGGGTGTGACAGGGTTAGTTTACTCTAACGCAGAATGCCGTATATATTTACCTGAAAGCGAAGAAATTATTGCAAGATGGTTAAAAAGTAAAGGTTTATTTTTTGAATTAAATGATCATACTCGCTATGCTAAAGGATTTATTAAACGTTTTGGAGGTTTTGATAAAACTAGAGATTTAATTATGTCAGGTGGAGCCAAAATATTTTTGGCTTTTGGTACTAGTGAATCCTCGGAAATCAATAAATTAGATGGAAATAAATTAAAGCATTCACATAAATCTGAACAAAGTGGATTAAAGTGTTCACAAATAGAGGGTTTTTTAAAACAAAAATTAAATCTAAGTCAGGGAGATGCAAGGAAGATAGTCAAGCAAAATCTTCCGGCATTATTGGAAGCAGGGTTATTATACCGAGGACACCCTCTAAAATGCCCAACCTGTGGATTAGAAGACTGGTACAAGCTTGAAAAAGTTAACGAATTTGTTGAATGTAATGGTTGTGCAGAAAATTTCCAGTTAGAAAGCTTGACTAGTTTAGAATTTGCATATAAACCTAATGAATTAGCAACCCGGTTTCTCAAGACTGGTGGACAGGCTGTACTCTCAACAGCAGTTTTTTTATCCTGGCTTGCTTCTTCTGGATATATTCAACTAGGAGGAGACATTTCACACTTAGGTGAAAAGCAGTCCTTCGCAGAAATTGATTTATTTATCCTTGTTAAAGATGTTTTAATACTTGCTGAATGTAAGTCTTGGCGTGTAATAGATGAATCAAAGGCAAACGATATAATCAAGCATCTTGAAAAAGTAATTGAAACAGCAGTCCTTGTAAGCGCCAAAGTAGTAGTTTTAGGTGTTGTGACTACATCAATTACCTGTGACTTACATTCCCTAGTGAGCGATGTGGCACAAAATGCAACCGAAAAAGGAATTGGAGTACATCTCCTGCTCAATGATACGTTTTATCTGTGGGGTCAACAAGAGAACGCAGTAACAGAACAATGGCAACTAAATGTGATGGATCTTCTAGTTCCAGAAAAGGACTTGCCACAGAATCCAGATGTATCTGTAGGAGAACCTGTCAGAGTATTTAGTTGGAACGAGGGAGATCAACTGGTAAATAGAGACTTGCTGGAATGCTGGAAGCAAGAGTTTTAAAGGTTTATCTGTTCGTGTAGCCGCTACAATTTGACTCATCCGGCTCCCCTTTGCCAATTTGTCAATTTCAGGGATTTTTGGTACATAAAGATTAAGTAACCTACATGGTTGACTGTTATCCCATACTCGACATAAAGCATAGTGAGTGCTAAACGTCTACCAGAAACAACCGCCAATGTCAGAATCACCCGCCAATCTTGGCAACATGGCTTTCTTGAAGGTGAAGTAAGCGCAGGCGATTTTGAATGGCATTTTCAATGGCATTTCCGCCGGGGAGAACTATCTGTGAAGCCTTCCCAAGGTCGCGCTTTAATCAAAGAACCTCTCGGCCGCTTTTTGGAAAAACAAGATTACCAGCTAGAACCAGGGGGCGATTATGCTTTTACTATTCGGGCTGAATTGTAATTAGTTATTAGTCATTGGTCATTGGTCATTAGAACTATTGGCAGTTAAGCGATTGAGGTAGCGTTCAATTAAGAGAATAGCCACAATATCGTCTATTGGTCGTGGTGGTTGACGCATTCCCTTGGGTAATAGTTTGGTGATTCCTGTGGGTGGGAACATCTGCCAATAGCGATCGCGTGCTTCTAAAGTGCTATAGCGCTCATCGACTAAAATAATATTCAGCTTGTCTGTTAATTCCTGATTTAATTGCTGTTTCCACTTTTTGGCGGTAGTTTGGTCGCCCATGACTACTAAGGAAACTGGGAATTTTTGACGCAGTGATTCAATGTGAGCGATCGCATCGGCAGCAGGAACAACTTGATGATAGTACAGTTGCCGATCCAGTCCCATCACTGCCACACCACATTTATCTCGACCGGGATCAAAGCCTAAAATTGCTGGTTGTGTATTAGTCATTGGTCATTAGTCATTAGTCATTAGTCATTGGTCATTGGTAATAATTATTCTCTGCCCATCTCCCCATCTCTCCATCTCCCCATCTCCCCATCTCCCCATCTCCCCATCTCCGCGTCCCCGCGTCTCCCCATCTCCGCGTCCCCGCGTCTCCCCATCTCCCCATCTCCCCATCTCCCCATCTCCCCATCTCCCCATCTCCCCATCTCCCCATCTCTCCATCTCTCCATCTCTCCATCTCCCCATCTCCGCGTCCCCGCGTCTCCCCATCTCCCCATCTCCCCATCTCCCCATCTCTCCATCTCTCCGCGTCCCCGCGTCTCCCCATCTCTCCATCTCTCCATCTCTCCATCTCTCCATCTCCCCATCTCCGCGTCCCCGCGTCTCTCCATCGGTCACCTGTCACCTAATTTACGTGCTAAAAATAACTTGCCCATTAAATATTGCTACTAGTTTGACTCTCAGCGGACCCGCTGTATAAGTATCAGCCGCCGCTATTGCTTTAATTTCCACAGGTTGCTCAAACTGCTGCAATTGGTTAAAAAAGCGTAAAAAAGTCCCATCTATTTGCACAGTTTCGACTATGCCAGCATTTCGGGCGCGAAATTGAGAAGCGGAAATTAGTAAATCAATTCGTTGCCGCAGTTGATAAGATGTCATAGTTTTCATATCAGCAGAAGTTGTTGCCAATACCTGGTCTGTGGAAAATACCAACAGATTCCGCGATGCATCAGCAAAAAATTCTATCTGCTTTTCTCCTCTAACATAATTCCCTGCCGAGAAAATCCGCACCACATATTCTCGACCATCATCAATCTGCTTGATCAGTTGCTCAACTTTGTCTTGGGTTAAACGCAATAGTTCCGTATTTCCAGGAGTTGTTCCAGGTTCAGTTAATTGAATATTAGCAGTGCGGTTAGCTTCCTGTAGAATTTGTATAACTACCTGACGAGCCGCAGGCGGTTGAGTGACGCGAACTACACCAGATGCTATGACTTGTCCGCGAACTAAAGCCAGCTTACCTAAACGTAGGTCACGGTAGGACTGATAATATTTTTCTAACCTTGCAACTTCCTGCTCTAAATATTCTTGCTGTTTTTCTAATTCTTTGAGGCGAGACTCCCTTGTAGCAATTACTTGCTCTCGCTTTTGAATTTCTAGATTACGATTTTGAATAAGTTGGTCTAACTGGGCAATTTTCTGATCGCGTTTTTCAATAGCTGTCTTCGCTTCATCAATAGCTTTTTTTGCTTCTGTATATAGTCGCTGACGTTCTGTCTTTAATTGTTCAACAGCAGCTTGCAATACCTTTCTTTGATTATAAAGACTCTGTAGTTCAGCTATGGATTTTTGGTACTGAACAACTACTTCACCCAGTCGGCTTTGAGTTCCTTGGAGTTGAGCTTGAGTTTTAGCTTGTTGGCTAATGGTGCGGTTGAGTTGTGCTTGCGTGATTCTTTGTTTGACATTGACCGCTTGCAATGACTTATTGATTTCCTGTAAATCTTGCTGTGCTTGAGCTTGGTCTTTTCTAGCTTGGTTTAGCTGATTTTCTACTTGGCTTTTTTGGGTTTCAGCCGTTTTTAGTTGTTCTCGCTTGTTTCTGAGGTCTCTTTGAATATCCTCTAACTCAAAAACCCCTTTCCTCAATCCTTCGTCAGCGGCAAATAAAATCGCTAGAGTTGAGGCGGAAATTAAACCACCTGTAAAAATAGTGACTAGTACTGCCGTTTTTTTGGGACGAAGGTTGAACAGTGAGAGACGTGCTTTGCCAACTCGTGTGCCGATGCGATCGCCCACGGTGGCAATTACGCCTCCCAAAATTAAAATTGCTGCGATGAGGATGTACCCAGTGGTCATCTTCAGCTACCGTTCACGTATTGTGCTGTCGGCATAATGCTTCCAGATACAGCCTACTACTTTCAACCCTGTTCTGGTGGGGGATAGAGATTGGCAAGGCCAGAAATTACTCAATTTTTAGATTTACCTCCGATTGTGGGTGTCCTTTCTGAAAACAAAACCTGTACCAACTCATTTCCCCAGTAGTTTTTAAGTAAATTGTCTACTTAAGGTGACAGGTTTATGCACAGTAATTTTTTTCTTGTGAATCGAAATCATTTTTTTCTCACGTAAATCTCCGAGTAACCTGGTGACGGTGACACGAGTAGAACCAATTGCTTCAGCGATCGCTTGATGAGATAACTTCAGATCAATAGTGATACCATCGGCACAAGGAACACCAAAATCTCGACAAAGAATTAACAGAAAACTTATCAACCTAGAACCCATATCTCGGTGAGCGAGGGTTTCAATCATCATCTCTGTCTGGAGAATCCGTGAAGACAGACCTCGCAACATCAACATGGATAATTCGGGATTTTCCTTAAGAGCTTGCTCCACTTGTTCAATTGGTGCTGAAAGCAATTCTACAGCCGTAAAAGCGACTGCATGGTAAAACCTATCAGACTTGTTACCCGTTAGCAGTGACAACACACCAAACACACTATTTTCCCGCAGCAGCGCTACCGTTATTTCTTCTCCTGCCTCGTACACCCTGGAAAGTTTCACAGCACCCTTGAGAAGAAAATAAACTCGTTCGGCAGGATCGCCGGGAAAAAAGATAGTTTTGTTGCGTTCAAACGTTTCCACAACCGGCGGAAACGCTCCGGTCGCCATCTGACGAAAAACATTTGCTAGGGCTTTATCTTGTGTCACGATCATCTACCTTCCCCTACCCAATGCCGGAAAAACAAAAACTGATTACCTAAGAATACACCTGAAAAATCAAGAAAGCACCGTCAACCTTTTTGTTTTTTCCTATACTCAAATTTAATTCTTCATAGTTATTTGTTTATTATGATACATAATTATTGTTATTTTTAGCCAGGAGTTGTTGATAAGTGGTTTCATAAACTCAAATAACGAGGTTTTTTCTCTAAAAATTTTCCATATCTTTATAACTTCTTAAACAATCTGCAGCAATTTTGTTGCCCTCAACACCCTGACTGAAAACAAGCCAACCAGCCCCTGCACACAAGCAACAGGTTGAAGGAACTAAGTTTTTTGATGTATTTCGGTGACGTAGTTCCAGATGGCTACCAACCCTTAGTGAAATTGAAAATTAAAAATCAAAAAAAATTAAAAAATTTATAAAGCTTATTCAACAAGCTTTTCAGCGCTTCTAAATAGTTGGTTCATTTCTCCTAACCTGTAAGACTTAATGAGAATTTTCACCAATCCCGTAGCCAACAAAATTAAAGGAATTGAGAATATAGTAGTACTTCTTGGCGATTCCTAATTGCCAATACCATCAATTACGTGACCCCCTTCGAGATAAGATTTCAGCCAAAAAATAATTTTTGACACATTTTGTGCAATGGGGCGGCAGATAAAAATCACTATCAGCTAATCGCAGCATAAATCTCTCCTCACCATCTATAACTCCTTACACCTAAACTACTTCTTTGTCAAAATAGGCTCAGATTCTAGTATGCTCCTATTGGTTGATCAAATTAACAATTTCTATGCTGAATCTGTCTGGAAAAAACGCCTTAGTAACAGGTATTGCCAATAACCGCTCAATCGCCTGGGGTATTGCTCAACAACTCCACAAAGCAGGGGCTAACTTGGGTATTACCTACTTGCCAGATGAAAAAGGTAAGATGGAGAGAAAAGTAGCGGAGTTGGTAGAACCCCTGCAACCCAGCTTATTCCTCCCCTGCAATGTAGAAAATGACGAGCAGATTAAATCGACCTTTGAGACAATCAAACAGGAATGGGGAAAAATAGACATCCTCATTCATTGCCTAGCGTTTGCAAACAAAGATGATTTAAGTGGAGATTTTAGTCAAACTTCCCGTTCTGGTTTCAATAAAGCTTTGGAAGTTAGCACTTATTCACTAGTACAGTTAAGTGGTGCTGCTAAACCTTTGATGACAGAAGGAGGTAGTATTGTTACTCTCACATATTTGGGCGCAGTCCGAGCCATTCCCAACTATAACATTATGGGAGTTGCTAAAGCTGGATTAGAAGCAAGTGTACGTTACTTAGCTGCTGAACTAGGTCAACAAAATATTCGGGTGAATGGGATATCAGCAGGACCTATCCGCACTTTGGCATCTTCAGCAGTGGGTGGGATTTTGGATATGATTCATCATGTTGAACAAGTAGCTCCCCTGCGTCGTACTGTCACTCAGTTAGAAGTCGGCAATACAGCAGCATTCCTATGTAGTGATTTAGCAAGCGGTATTACTGGGCAAATTCTGTATGTAGATGCAGGATATGAAATCATGGGAATGTAATCGGGACAAATCAAGCCAAAAGTCAAAAGTCAAAATTAGAAACCTAATGACTAATGACTAATGACTAATCACCAATGACCAATCACCAATGACCAATGACCAATCACCGCATTGCCACAGTTCACCGCACCACGGGTGAAACTGATGTCCATGTCACCATCAACCTCGATGGTACAGGTATCTGTAAAGCCTCAACAGGTATTCCCTTTTTGGATCATATGTTGCATCAAATTTCCTCTCATGGGCTGTTTGATTTAGATATTCAAGCCAAAGGTGACTGGGAAATTGATGATCACCACACTAATGAAGATGTCGGTATTACCTTGGGACAAGCCTTACATCAAGCACTGGGGAATAAAAAAGGTATTGTCCGCTTTGGTAATTTTCTCGCACCTTTAGATGAAGCTCTAATTCAAGTAGCATTAGACTTTTCTGGACGACCTCACCTCAGTTATGGCTTGCAACTTCCTACTCAACGGGTGGGAACCTATGATACTCAATTGGTGCGTGAATTCTTTGTAGCTGTAGTCAATCATAGCCAAATGACGCTGCACATTCGCCAACTAGATGGCATTAATTCCCATCATCTTATTGAAGCAACTTTTAAAGCCTTTGCTAGAGCCATGCGAATGGCAGTAGCAATTGATCCACGCCGTGAGGAGACTATTCCTAGTTCTAAAGGTGTGCTATAAGTTACTACTGAAAGTTTCACGCAGCTACTCGGTTGACGATAATTAACACATTAAATAGAGACAGTTTTTATCGTCCTACCGAGCAACTTGTAATTAATCACACATAGCCGGGAATTGGTCATTTAACCGCAATGAATGCTGTTGCAGATACCCCTGAACCTCAACTCAATCCTGTAGAACAACCACCAGTCGTCCTAACTTCTGAGTTGCGAAAAGTCTATCGCACTGGGTTTTGGCTGAATCAAAAAGTTGTATCTCTCAAAAGCTGTTCTTTACAAGTTTACCCAGGGCAAACCTTTGGGTTACTGGGTCCTAATGGTGCTGGTAAAACAACGCTGTTAAAACTTTTACTAGGAATTATCCGTCCTTCCTCTGGTAGGGGCTTATTATTAGGTAAGCCATTAGGCGATCGCTCTGTGAAGCAACGTATTGGCTATTTACCAGAGAATCCCTATTTGTATGACTATCTGACTGGTTGGGAATTTTTAGAATTAGCTGCTGGGTTATTCCAAATTCCCCAACGGATACAACGTCAACGTATTCCCGAATTACTAGAATTAGTTGGTTTATCCCCAGCTGATGCTCGCAAAAAGCTGATGCGCCGCTATTCTAAAGGTATGCTTCAGCGTGTTGGTATGGCTCAAGCATTAATAAATGACCCAGATTTGGTATTTCTAGACGAACCAATGTCTGGACTTGATCCCCTGGGACGCTACCAAATGCGTGAGATTATCCTTTCTCTCAAATCTGCTGGGAAAACCATATTTTTCAATAGTCATGTTTTGAGTGAAGTAGAACAAATTTGCGATCGCGTAGCCATCCTTGATCGAGGACAATTAATTTGCTCTGGTTCCCTTAATGAACTCTTAGGCACAGAATACACATATCATGTCAAAGGTCAAGGGGGTGACGGAGAAATTCTCAAAACCAGGATATCCGATCTAAAATTTGAGCCTGATGGTTCTTGGCAAGGCATACTACAAGACGACTACTATGATTTTCTGGCCAGTCTCCGGTTAATGGGAGGAGAAATCATCGCCATGAATTTATCCCATCAATCCCTAGAAGAGTTTTTTATCCAACAGATCCAAAAACAAAATCATTCGCTTAACTAAGAAGGATGGGATCAACAATTAAAGAGTCAAAATTTTTCCCATTACGATCATCACAACTGCCGATACCATTTGGGATTTGAGATTTTGGATTATCAAAAACTTACTATATAAGCTTTTGAGTATTTTATTAGTCTCTATCCTTGTCCAAATTGGTATGAGAATATTACGATGTAACCGCGACTTATAATCGCTTTATTAACCTATGAAATTAGACTTTTAAAACATCTTCATAAAATTAAAAATCAACTTCTGGGAAATTTTGATTCTTGAGCATTGACTATTTTGACAATCCTTGGTCTAATCATGGACAATCCATGGCTTCAAACTCATTTGGCTTTAAATTAACTTTACTAAAATTTCAAAATAAATCCCTAAGTTATATCCGGAAAATCCAGGATTTTTCAGAAAAGAACAGTGTCGGGGAACTTGAATATTTAAGTATAGTCAACGGTAAAATGTCTAGACAGTACTTCACAGATAGTAGTTTCATAATCTCAGGTAAAGATGCTTAATATAAATTTGTGGAAATTTTTTACTCATTCAACTACATCTGTAGTTTTGTTAACGACTTTCAGTATCGCTTTGCCATCTGTTAGTCTAGCTCAAAAATCACCAATCTCATCAAGCTCCCGCATCTCTACAGATTACTTATTAGGCGGCGGCGATGTTATCCGCGTCAATGTATTTGAAGTACCCGAATATACGGGAGAATACCAAGTTCCTCCTGGTGGGGCGATTAACCTACCTTTGATAGGCAGTGTATCCGTTCTCAGATTAACAACGGAACAGGCAGCGGACGAAATAGCTAGAAGATATAGTCGCTTTCTTAAACGTCCTTTGATTTCCGTCAATTTGTTGTCACCTCGTCCCATCAATGTTTTTGTAGCTGGAGAGGTGACAAGACCAGGAGCTTACACTCTCAACTTACAAGGAGGCAGCGGAAATACTCCAGGAGTACAATACCCAACTATATTAGCTGCATTAACTACAGCCCAAGGGGTAACACTAGCAGCAGATGTGACTAAAGTTCAATTACGGCGGAAGATAGGACTTTCAGGCGAGCAGATTGTCAGTTTCAACTTAAAGGAACTTACCCAAACAGGTACAATACCCCAGGATATTACCTTACGGGATGGAGACACCTTAGTTGTACCCACTGCTACAGAATTCAACATTGCAGAAGCACGCAATTTATTTTCTGCTAACTTTGCTGCAAGTCAAACTGCACCCCGCACAGTCGCAATCACTGGTGAAGTTTACCGTCCTGGTTCTTATCTTGTCACCGCAGGCGGTACAGAGGGAGCGGGAACCGGTTTACCAACGGTAATGCGGGCGCTGCAACTAGCGGGAGGAATTACGTCACAAGCCGATGTTAGAACTATCAAGTTACGCCGACCGACGCGAACTGGCACAGAACAAACTATAGATATCAATCTTTGGGAATTATTGCAGACTGGTGATCTTAATCAAGACGCGGTTGTGCAAGATGGAGATACAATTGTTGTCCCCACTGCAACCGACATTAACACAGCAGAAGCAACTCAATTAGCTACTACTACTTTGTCACCAACCAAAATTCAAGTTGGTGTGGTAGGTGAAGTTAAAAAACCTGGATTAACAGATTTACAGCCGAATAGTTCTTTAAATCAGGCGTTGCTTGCGGCTGGTGGCTTTAATGATGCTAGAGCTAGTAGTGCTGCTGTAGATTTAATTCGTCTTAATGCCAATGGTACTGTCACTAAGCGTGTAGTGAAGATAGATTTCTCAAAAGGCATTAATGATGACACCAATCCTATACTTCGCAATAATGATGTTGTAGTAGTTGGCCGTTCTGGTCTTGCTAAGTCTGGTGATACATTAGGTGTTGTAGCTGGTCCCTTAGGTATTATCTTTAATTTCCTCAGGTTTTTTGGACTTTAAGTTCATTTAAGTTCGTAAAGAGGGGGCTGATTAATTCCCCCTTTTGATCAAGTAAAATGGTGTAATTTGTAATTAAGTTTTGTAACGGATATTTAAGTAAGTGGGCGTGAGATATGCTCAAAATGGCTGAGATTTGAACTTTTATATATAAGATTTAAGATTGCGAAAAAACCCAGATTTGTAAGGGTTTAGCAATGTGCTTTACCCCTATTACTTATAGAATCAAACGATTAAGCCATTTTTAGTAAACTATTACACATCTAATTTACAAATTCAGAAATTTGATGTCCTGATATTTGCACTGTAATATCATGTCCGCCTAATCATTTATCAAAAAAATTCTCCGCGTCAGTCTAAATGATAAGTATTCAACCAGACATGATACTCAATGAAGGAAGGGGGTTAGGTCACGGATGTATGGGATGCAATCGAGAACTGGTATATTGCCAGCTGGTGAGTAAAGTGCTTTAATAGCGATCGCTTATAGTATGACCTTTTGCTGATCCTGCTTGTTAAAAAATTACGCTTTCAAACCATTTTACTTACAGTTAATATACGCTGTTAGCATAACCTCAACAATTAATTTTGCCCAACGCTGAATAGGAGCATATATGGAGCCAATTATTGCTATAGTTTTAGCGCTTATCGGTTATGCCTTGGGATCTGCAAAAATGATTAATCAAGGGAATGAAGCCCTTGTGGAACGCTTAGGGCGGTATCATCGCAAACTTAAACCTGGACTCAACTTTATTGTTCCCTTCCTTGATCAGATTGTCATGGAAGATACAACACGGGAGCAAGTTTTAGACATCAAGCCTCAAAATGTGATTACTAAAGATGGTATTTACCTAGAAGTAGATGCTGTTGTGTATTGGCGCATCACAAATATTGAAAAAAGCTTTTATGCAATTGATGATCTTCAACAAGCATTATCAAACTTAACTACAACTACCCTACGGGAAGTTATTGCCCAAAATACCTTAGACGCTACCAATATGTCCAGAGCCGACATGGACAGAACCATATTAGACCAGTTAAATCCAATTACAAACGATTGGGGAGTCCAAATTATCCGGTTAGATATTCAGAGAATTACACCGCCGGAAAGTGTAAGAAACTCAATGCAAGAGCAACAAGCGGCAGAAATTAAAAAAATGGCCTTGATTTCCGAAGCTGAAGGGGAACGACAAGCAGCGATTAAAAAAGCTGAAGGAACTAGGACTTCTATGGAGATTATTGGTGAAGTCTTACGTTCTCATCCTGAAACTAAGGAAATTCTCCGGTATCTTGTCGCTCAAGATTACGTACAAGCCAGCCAAAAGCTTAGTGCAAGTAATAACGCCAAAATTGTTTTTGTAGATCCAGCTAACTCCACAGATATGTTTCAGGAGTTGATTGCTGAGTCAGTAACTCACGAAGAAAATGGCAAAACTTCTGGGAACGGTAATGGTGCTAATTAATAGTTCATTAGTCATTAGTCATTAGTCATTGGTGATTGGTCATTGGTCATTGGTAATAATTATTCTCTCCCCATCTCCGCGTCTCCCTATCTCCGCGTCTTTGCGTCTCTCCATTGGTCACCTGTCACCTGTAACTTATCGATAAATGGCATCAGCAACCAGGGCAACTTCACGCATTTCTGAGACATCGTGAACTCGGAGGATATCAGCACCATAAAAAATGGCTGCACTACAAGCAGCTGCTGTTCCCCAAACTCTGGCTTGGGGATCTGGTTGGTTTAAAATTTTACCGATAAAACTTTTACGAGAAGCTCCTACCAGTATTGGACAGTTAAGTGCTTTTAATGTTTGCAAGCGGCGAAAAATTTCTAAATTTTGCTCATAGTTTTTAGCAAAGCCAATCCCCGGATCAATAATGATGTTGTCATGTTTAATCCCCGCCGCAATTGCGGCATTTATTTGCTGAGATAAAAAGCTATAAATATCCCCTATCAAATCCTGATAATCAGTTTGTTGTTGCATCGTCTGGGGAGTTCCCCGGATGTGCATCAACATAATTGGTACATCTAAATTAGCTACCGTTGACAACATTTCTGAGTCAAATGTACCGCCAGAAATATCATTGACGATATCGGCTCCAGATAATACAGCAGCCTTAGCAACATTGGCTCTAGTTGTATCTACAGAAATAGGAATTGCAATCTCTGGACGGATTACTTGTAAAACCGACAGTACCCGGTCAAGTTCTTCTGTGAGGGTGATTTGTTCTGCACCTGGTCGAGTTGATTGACCACCGATATCAATAATATCAGCACCAGCGGCTACCATTGCTTGCGCTTGGTTTAAAGCGGCGGAAACTGTGTTAAATTTACCACCATCACTAAAGCTGTCAGGGGTGACATTTAAGATGCCCATGAGATAAGTTCGCTGTCCCCAGATAAAACAGCGTTCTCGAATCATTAATTGGTTTGACATAAGTTACAATCCCGCCTCGGAATGAATTCCGAGGCTAATAGCCAAAGTCCGTTTTAACGAACTAAATTGATTTGTTAAAAAGTTGTAAATGGCGTTCTACTGATAATTGACAATTCTGGCAAAACTATCAGCTTCTAGACTTGCACCTCCCACGAGAGCGCCGTCAATTTCTGGTTGAGCCATGATTTCATCAATATTATTCGGCTTGACTGAACCGCCGTATTGAATGGAGACATTAGGATTAGTCAACTGAGAGCGAATTAAGCCAATTACCCGATTCGCTTCTTTGCTTTCACAAGTGTCACCTGTTCCTATCGCCCAAATTGGTTCATAAGCAATGACCAAATTATTTTGATCAATATCTACTAAGTCTTTTTCTAACTGAGTGGTAATCAGTTTTTCGGTTTCCCCTGCGTCCCGTTGTTGTTTAGTTTCACCAACACAGAGAATGGGGATAAGTCCATGCTTTTGAGCGGCTTTAAGGCGTAGGTTAACAGTTGCGTCTGTTTCGCCAAAATATTGCCGTCTTTCGCTATGACCAACGATGACATAGCGCACACCAATTTCTGTGAGCATGGGAGCGGCGATTTCACCCGTGTAGGCTCCATTTTCTTCCCAATGGACGTTTTGTGCGCCCAGTTGGATCAGGCTACCGTGCAAATATTTGGACATGACGCTTAAGTCAGTGAAGGGAGGACACAGTACCACTTCTCGTTCTGAGGGTGTTTCCTCCAAGTGGGGCAGAAATCCGCGTAAAAAGTCTTCGGACTCTGACCGGGTTTTGAACATTTTCCAGTTGCCGGCTATAACTATTTTTCGCACAGGTGATTTTGTCAAGATGCTAACGCTACTAGATGCATTTTTCACTCTACTACTTTTTAGGACACTCCTTGTCTACCGAGAGGGTAAAGGCTGCTATCTGAGTGTCTTAACTGTCGGGCTAGGTTTACAGTTCCGATGTTGTGGGGTTTGGGGAGATGGTAGAATGTCAGAAAAAACTGAGGAGATGGAAAGCGTTAGCGTAGCTCATCGTAGATATCGCTTTTTACTAAACCGATATTTTACGCCCTACTGATTTGGTTCACAATTCCCCTTTATATCGTGTTCGGTTAAAGACTGATAATTAAGGCCGACGCGGAGAGTTTTTTTGGATAAGTAATTAAGCGAACATGATATTAAATGCTTTATCGAGTATGGAAGGTAAAAGAGCATCAAGTTATTTTATTGCTTCTTCTCTGAATTGTTTGATTGTGTCTATTTTGGTTTGGAGTTCATCGAGGTAGGTATAGCTATATTAGTACAAATGTAGTGATATATACTCTAAACCCTAACACAGGGTGGGTTTTATGATTTGAGTCTATTTTTCTCCAGTCAAATACTAATGACTACGGTTTTACCTATTTTCTGTATCACGAATGATTTATGATTGCTATGATAATATTTTTATATTAACTAATATCTTGAATAGAAACTGGTTGTTGACGATTTTGATTTAAGAATTTACCAACTTTTGTCGGTGAATGACTCGAATCTGGTATTACAAGTTCATCTGGTTTGAAAATAATATCATTATAATTTTCCATCTGACGTAATTCCATAATATTACTTTTGATTTTATTAAGCTCATTTTCAACTGATTTCCAGTCTAAATCTTCTTCTAAGAAGACATTTAATAAATTAACCCAACCACCCCAAAATTTTGATAATAAGAAAGAAGTTTTTGGTTCATTTCTACTAGTTGGTTTATCTTTTTTGAAAACTGAGAACACAAGATTAAAATAGCGTTCAAATAGAATTATACTTTTTTCAACAAGAGTATCTTTATCAGATAACTCTGTTATCTTAGTAGCAAATAGTTTTTCAAACCCATATTTCTTAGACTTATTTTTTTCAATTCTATAGGAATAATATTTGATTTTTGAAAAAAAACTAAGAGATAATACGGAGAGGGTGTGCAAGTCTAAAGGAAAACAATGAGAAAGCAGGATTTAGAACAGGGGATGCCAGTGGTGGGTGAAGTCATCGCCGAACTACAGGAGTTTATAGCTCAAAATGCAAATGCTCGTGAGGTGAGGAAAGGATTAGCAATCAAACTGGTTTATCAAGGTTACTTATATGAAGAAATTCAAACAATTCTAGGCGTGTCACTAGGTTCAATAACAGGTTGGAAACAAGTCTACGAGGAAAATGGAATTGATGGGTTAAAACTAAAATACAAAGGAAGAAAAAGCTATTTGAATACCGAACAGAAACAGGAGGTATTGTGTTGGCTTCAAACAAAGGATTATTGGGAAATAGGAGAGTTAGAGTATAAACTAGCATTTGAATATGATGTAGTTTACGAGACCAAAAAAAGTTATTACGATTTGTTTAAAGCAGCCGGAATAAGTTGGAAAAAAACCACTAAGTCAAACCCTAAAACTGACCCAGATGCTGTAGCGGTAAAAAAAAAGAGATTGAAACACTGTTGGAAAACAACAGTAGGGAACTTGAAACAGGTAAATTGAGAGCTTTACTAATTGATGAGTGTCATTTAATGTGGGGAGACTTAAGTGGCTATGTATGGGGTAAAACAGACCAAGAAATCGCAGTTCCAGTGGTCAATGAGCGAAAAAAACAGACATATTATGGAGCAATTGACTATCTCGAAGGAGAATTAATACTTAAAAGTTACGATAAAGGTAATTCAAAAAATACTATTGATTATTTACTTTATTTACTCAAACAGTCTCCTGATCAACGATTACTCATCCTTTGGGATGGTGCTAGTTACCATCGTTCTCAAGAAATTAGAGATTTTTTGGACGAAATTAATCAGGGACTTTCAAGCGATCAATGGAAAATACAATGCGTTCGTTTTGCTCCTAATTGTCCGATACAAAATCCCATTGAGGATATTTGGTTACAAGCTAAAACATGGGTTCGACGTTTTTGTGCGTTGATACCAACATTTTCTCATTTAAAATGGATGTTTGAATGGTTTATCCGACACACTACTTTTGATTTTCCTACGCTTCAGATGTACGGAGCTTTTTCAAAAATCAAATATTAGTCCTATATATTATTCAATGGGAGGGTTAGAAGGCGCACTTCGTTCGGGACTATTCTCCAGTTTTTTCCTATACTAGAAGTATAGTGAAGTCAAATCTACAGCATAAAAATAGACGACATTAATTTGTTAACAATCATCTAGAAGGATTTGACGACACTAATTAGTTAACAGCGACACTAATCTGCGAATTGCGACATTTAATTTGCGAATGTACAACAATGGAGAATAGGAGACTCGAACCCCTGACCTCTGCGGTGCGATCGCAGCACTCTACCAACTGAGCTAATTCCCCTTATGAGTGCAGAGTAGCAAACTCTGACAGACGTACTCTATCTTAACACTCAGGCACGGCAGATTTTACATCTTTTTGCAAATAAACCTCCTGTACCCTTTCCAATTCCAAATCTGTCAAATAATCTACAGTCCAGTTGGCTTGACGCTGAAGCATATGAAAAGGGTAAGTATTCGCTACCCCAACTACTTGTATCTGAGCGCGTTTTGCGGCTTGAATACCCGCTGGAGTATCTTCAATCGCTAAACAATCTTGGGGTTGCAAATTCAATTCTACAAATTTTTGGTTGAAGCGTTCTACTGCCAGCAAATAACCTTCTGGTTGAGGTTTACTAGTGTTAGTGTCATCCCCAGTAACAATAATCTGAAAGTATTCAGCCAGTTTGCTACGTTCTAGCACAAATTCTATTTCTTGACAAAGAGCGTCACTAACTAAGCCTAGTTTAAGATTTTGCGATCGCACTTGAAAAATTAAGTCATCTATTCCCGGATACAAAGGCAGTTTTTCTAACTTCTCCAGTTCCAGCACATAAGCCTGAGCCTTGCGTTTGAGCAACTGAATTAAATACTCCTCGGTTGCAACTCTACCACGATTTTTCAGCAAGTCTTGAAAACAAGCGCGATAGCTCCTTCCCAGTGAAGCTTGACGCTCTTGCACCCTTTGGGGTTGGAGATTTTCCTGCACCAGAATCTCATCTATCAGTTTCAGATGAATCGGCTCATCTTTAATAATCACACCATTAAAATCGAACAGAACTGCCTTTAAACTCATGCCACTATGCCAAACACTAGGAAAGCAATATCCTGAAAATTATTATTATCCATTCTGGTGTCTGTTAATGTGAGCGATCGCTTGACAAACATATTACTTTTGTATTACAACTAAGTTACAGCAATCTGAAAATATTCTATGTACCGTCTAAATTTATACTAGCAATATACACTATTGTGTTTGCAATTCCGCAAATAGTCTATCTATGAATTTTCCCAATCCCAAATCTCAAATCCCAAAATCAAATTATGCCCTACGAACAATTAGGAATTAACACACCATCCCCCGTTTTATCTTGGGCAAATCATCCCTTAGCCTCAGATGAAACCAAGATGGCCAAGAATGTTGCCTCCTTGCCATTTGTGTTTAAACACGTTGCTTTAATGCCCGATGTTCACTTTGGAAAAGGAGCATTAGTTGGTTCAGTTATTGCCACCAAAGAAGCGATTATTCCTGCTGCTGTCGGAGTAGATATTGGTTGCTTTGTGGGAGAAACTTTAATTCCTTTAATAGATGGAAAATCCTATCCAATCAAAGAATTAGCAGATAATAACGGAGAATTTATTGTTTATGCTTGTACACCAACAGGAAAAATTGTAGCTGCCAAAGCCACTGCTCGATTAACAAGAAAAAATGCTCCTTTGGTGAAAGTAATTTTAGATAACAGTGAAGAGATTATCTGTACTCCAGATCATCAATTTATGCTTCGAGATGGCAGCTACCAAGAAGCACAATTTCTGGAAACAGGTACTTCCTTAATGCCTTTTTATTCCCAAGTTGATAAAGATGGTTATACACTCATATCTCAACCATACTCTGGGAGATGGCAAAAAGCACATTGGATGATTGCTCGTTCTGGTTTACTAGGTAAAATTCCCAAATTTGAGGGACAAAGAACAGTTATTCATCATCGCAATTTCCATGAATCAGATAATCGTCCAGAAAATCTGGAATTTATGGGAGCTAATGAGCATTCTGCCTATCACCGTTCTTTACTAGAAAGTAATCAACATTGGCAATCTCCAGAATTTGAAGAAAATAGAAAAGCTGCTATTGCGCGAAAAGCACAAACTCCAGAAGGATATCAATATTATGCCGAGCGAGGTACTAAAAATATTCTTCAGTATATGCAACAGCAACCAGAACATTTTAAAAATGCAGTTGCAGATAATGGAATTCGGGGTAAGCAATATCTAATCACATATAACACAAGTGAAAAAGGGAGAGCAAAGTCTCAAGAAATTGCCAATCGTTACTACACCTGTGAAATCTGTGGTGCAGAAGTTAAGACACCAATTGGACTGCATAACCACCGTCGCAAGGAACACAAATGCAATCACAAAGTTGTCGCAGTAATTCCCCTAAATTACACAGAAAATGTGTATTGTCTGACAGTACCAGAGTATCATAACTTTGCTCTAAAAGCAGGGGTATTTGTTCACAACTGCGGAATGTGTGCCATAAAAACACCATTTACAGGTGAACAACTCGAAGGTAAACTCAAGAAAATTCGCCTAGATATTGAAGCTGCAATTCCCACAGGATTTAATGAAAACAAAGATGTAGAAAAAGCAGTAACTAACTGGCAACGTTGGCGCGATTTTTCTAACTTGCATCGTGGTGTGCAAGATTTAGAAAGCAAAGCCATGAAACAAATGGGTTCTCTTGGTGGAGGGAATCACTTTATCGAAATATGTCTCGATACAGAAAACCAAGTTTGGCTGATGTTGCATTCCGGTTCTCGCAACATTGGTAATAAACTAGCCCAATGCCATATTAATACCGCCAAAGAATTAGCGAAAATGGCAAGTGAGAAATTACCTGATCCTGATTTAGCTTACTTTGTGGCTGGTACACCAGAATTCCAAGCATACTGGAAAGACTTACAATGGGCGCAAAATTACGCACTTTTTAACCGTGATGTAATGATGTCCCGATTTAAAAAAATTGTCGAAAAACATCTTACAGGGGGGAAAGTAACCAAACCTTTATTAGAGGTAAATTGTCATCACAACTATGCCGAAAAAGAAGTACATTTTGGCGAAGATGTGTATGTAACTCGTAAAGGTGCAGTTCGCGCTCAAACAGAAGATTATGGGATTATTCCTGGTTCAATGGGAGCAAAATCTTTCATTGTCAAAGGTAAAGGAAATGCTCATAGTTTCTGTTCTTGTTCTCATGGTGCAGGGCGTTTGATGTCCAGAAATAAGGCAAAAAATGTCTACACACTTGATGATTTAATTGAGCAAACTCAGGGTGTAGAATGCCGTAAGGATACTGGAGTTTTAGATGAAATTCCTGGTGCTTATAAACCAATTGAGCAGGTGATGGAAAATCAAGCTGATTTGGTGGAAATAGTGGCAACTCTTAAACAAGTTCTTTGTGTAAAAGGTTAAATTTGTAGGGTGGGCAATGCCCACCTTTTTTATTTTTAAACGCAGAGGTACGCTGAGGTTAGCGCGGAGGTACGCTGAGAGTAGGGATAAAATTGGGAGTTTATAGCTGGTAATTGTGAAAAGAGGTCTATTCTTGCTCAGGTCTAACACTTAAATATCTATCTTTACGAATAGTTTTGATAACAGTTTGGATATAACTTTCTGCTGCACCCAAGGTTTTTAGTAAATGATTTCCTAACTCTAATGCTGCTTCAAATTCAGGTTGTACTACTTCTTTAGCGCCCATTTGGGTTAAGATGTCAATTTCTTTGTTACTGTGTGAGCGAGCAATTACATCTAAATGAGGTGCAATAGTCAAAGCAATTTTCAAAAGTAAGCGAGTGCTGGCAGGATCTGGAAGGGCAATTGCTAAAGCTTTGGCAGTTTCTAAATGTGCTTTTTCTAATACTAATTCAGAATCGGCATCTCCGAAAATGTAAGGGATTTGGTGCATTCGCAGTCTTTGTACAGATGCTTCGCTATTTTCAATTACTAAAACTGGATATCCTTCGCTTTGTAATATGTTGACAATTACTTGCCCAACTCTACCGTAACCTGCTACTACTACGTGACCAGTAATTATTTCTGGCATAGATATTGTTTTTGGTGTAGAAAAGCGTTGTAATAACTTTGCTAGAAAGGGGTTTTTATTCAAAGTATCTGCAATAAAAGGTGCAACATTGAGCGATAAAGGAGTGAGTAGGAGTGTAATTGCTGTTGTTCCTAATAATAAAGAATAGGTTTGTTGAGATATCAGTCCTAATTTTAAACCTACTAAGGATAATACAAAAGAAAATTCTCCAATTTGGTTGATACCAAAACTGACTATAATGGCATTTTTTAGAGAGTAGCCAAACTTGAGAACAATGACTAAAATAATTGCTGCTTTACCCAGCATGACTAAAGTTACAAGTTCTAATATTAGTCCAAAATTGTTGATAAGGATAGCAGGATCAATCAGCATTCCAATTGATGCAAAAAACAGACTCGCAAATGTATCTCGCAAAGGTAAAATTTTTGCTAATGCCTGATCTGCATAATCAATTTCGGAAATCATTAAACCAGCTACAAATGCCCCCATTGCAATTGAAAGACCTAAATATGCAGTTGTTAAAGCAACTCCTAAACATAAGGCAATTACAACTAACAGAAATAACTCATTACTTTCGGTAGCGGCAATATTACTTAAAACATGAGGTACTATCCACCGACTAAATATAATTGCGACTATTACAAAAAGTGCAATTTTAAGAAGAGCAAATCCTAGCGCTACAGCAATATTTTCTGGTTGTTTAAAAGCAGGAAGTATTGCTAACATTACACCCAATGCTAAATCTTGGGTAATTAAAATTGCCAGCATAATTTGCCCATGCACTGTATTAGTTTCACCCCTTTCTGTGAGTGTTTTTAAAACAATTGCTGTGGAAGAAAGAGATAAAACTGCTCCTAAGAAGATTCCTTGTGTGATTCCCGCGGCCCAACCCGTAATTGATGTTACTAGTGTTACTAAAGCAATTGTCAATCCAATTTGCAGTAAACTACCTTTAAGAGCAATTTCTTTAACTCGTTTTAATTCTGCTAGAGAGAATTCTACACCCAGTGCAAACAGCAGGAAAGCGACACCAATTTCTGCTAAAGATTTAATGTCAGAAACATTGCCTAATAACTTGAAGCCAAAAGGGCCTATAGCAAATCCACTGACTAAATAACCAAGTATTACAGGTTGATGCAGCCGATGTGCTACAAATCCTCCGAGTGCTGTACTTACTAAAACAATTGTTAAATCTAGAATTAAACTATGCTCTGTCACCATGTTGTCTTTGGTTTTATTTTGTTGTCAACTTTTGTCACTTACTTTTCAGAGTAACTTGAGTTGACAATAGTCAACATCTACAGTGCGATAGCTGATATAGCAGGTGACAGAGGACAGGTGACTCTTGACAGTCTGAAGAGTATTTTGGTGTCTAGGTTTTATAATCAGTTGGTGTCCTAACCGCCCTGTCCGTTGCTATAAAAAAAACTTGGAATTTAAAAACTCCAAGTCTGAAATTAAGTAAGATTTATTGGTTTCTAAAGTTTTTCCTTAAAGTGTCAAAGATTGAGGATTGGTTTCAATCAAATTAGCCAAATCTTTCAGGAATGCTGCTGCATTAGCACCGTAAATAATCCGGTGATCACAGGTAATATTAACTTTCATTTGTTGACGCACACCAAATAAACCATCAGCAGTGGCTACTACTTGTGGACGAGAGGCAGCGATCGCTAAAATTGAACCTTGTCCAGGTGGTAAAATTGCGTCAAATGTATCTACACCAAACATTCCCAGGTTAGACAGGGTAAAAGTTCCACTGTTGTATTCTTCTGGTTGTAGTTGTTTAGCTCTAGCCTTGTCAACCAAAGTTTTCCAATTGCGAGATAGAGAATAGATATCTACTGCATCTGCTTTTTGTAATACTGGTGTAATCAAACCGCCATCATCCATCGCCACTGCAACGGCAATATTGATACTAGAATGATACACAATTCCTTGGTCTGAATAACTGGCATTCAATAAAGGGTGTTTTTGTAATGTCACTGCTACAGCTTTCGCTAATAGCGCTGTCATCGTCACCCCTTTAGATTTAATTTGCTTGTAAAGTTTGTCTAATCCATCAGTGGTAATTGTGTAACCGACATGGAATGTAGGTACAGATAGGCTGGTCATCATGTTCCGTACCACTGCATTTTGCAGAGTAGTTAATGGTACTGTCTGACCAGGAACAGCACTGTTGACCACAGGTGCAGGAGATGGTTTTGTATCTGCTACAGGTGTCGCTGGGGTAATAGCAGGAGCCGGAGTAGGAATTTGCTTAACTTTACCAACGGATGTTTCCACATCTTCAGCGACAATCCGACCGTAGGGACCACTACCTTTAAGGGTATTTAAATCTACTTTCAGTTCTTTTGCCAATTTGCGGGCGCGGGGTGAAGCTACTAGCCTTCCTTCCCGGTGGTTAGAACCATTTTGAGAGACTGCGGCGGGTGTGGCGACGGTTGCAGCGGCGACGGGTACGGGAGCGGGTGTAGCAGGAGCAGCAGCAGTGCTTCCTGGATTAGCTTGAGATATTGCTGTTTCAATTTCAGCTTCTGTTTCTACTACGTAAGCGATCGCTGCTCCAACTGGGGCGCTTTCACCAGCGGGGACTATAATATGGGCTAGAAATCCCTCATAGAAGGATTCCACATCCATATCTGCCTTATCGGACTCCACAACCACCACTGTTTCGCCTTTTTCCACTTTATCCCCTGGCGATTTTACCCAAGAGACAATCTTCCCCTCTGTCATGGTGGAACTCAGCGCCGGCATAAATACTTCATGAATGCTCATAATGGTGGTTTCAGAATCAATAATTTTATGGACTTTAACAGCTGTTGCCAGATCGAATTGTATCTTGGCACGAGAATTTTAGGTTATAAACGGGTCTGGGGATTGGTGACAAATCAATTGACACTACCCACGGCCAGAACCCCAGGGATTCCAGCTTCACCGACTCCAATTGGAACCTAAAGCGTCGGGTGATGTCTATATACATAGCAATTATTGATAGTTAGTCAATAGCAACTAAAATTATTGCTATATAGTACAGTACGGTGGAAATAACCCACCCATTAGAAAAGTCTAAAACCCTGACGGAATGGTAATTACGAATTACATATCCCTAGCGGAACCAGAGGTACTATTACGTATCCCTAGCGGGACCGGAGGCATTATTACGAATTCCGCAAAGCGGTAATAGCTATGTTATTCACCACTTGGAAGATATAAAAGCTGCTTATTAGCAGTGGCTAGGGGTGGGAGCGAAATCTAGAATTCAAAATTGGTCGTTAACCTGTTTGAAATTCCCCTTTAATAGTATTATGTCGGCAAAGTTCAAATTGTTTTTAATTTTGATACTCAGCGTCTTTGCCACTGCTGCCGGAGTGTATTTAATCCAGCATCAGCCACCAGCATTAATTACTGGAACTGCCAATGGGCAACAGCAAAAATTGTCTGTAGAAAAGCAATCTTCCGAATTCCTCGCTTACCCTGAGCGTTCTCATTATCAAACCATACCTTTAGAAAGTATCAATTCTGCACTTCAAGGCAGTGATCCTGCAACTCTAGCTCTGAATGCTCTTGATGAGGTGGCATCAGGGGTGAGGATACATCAAGTAGAGGTGGCTTATCCTCAACCTAATCAAGCCTTAGTGACGATTACACAAGTCAAGCAGGCTAAAGATAATTCTGGAAGTTCCATTAGATATCGCATAGAAATGAGCCGCTTTGGGCGATCGCTTTTAGTGAGTTCACCCCCCATCTGGGAAATTATCTGGGCTGGCTCCCAGGTACAATGTTTTTCTAGAAGTCCAGCCCATAATAAATTGAGTAACTCCTGTCGTTAGTCATTGTTCATGACTAATAGACATCGGCCTTTCTTTAAATATGCGTTATCCAGAACCCTTGTAGAGACGTGACTGGGTAGGAATTCTCGTCTCTACAATCTTTTTCACTCCTATGTCTAATGACTAAATCTTAGATATCACCGCGAATTTCTTCAACAATGCCATCACGCAGCACAACTTCAACCTGCATTTTGCTAATTAAGTTATCACCTGGTTCTACCCGGAAAAAGCCTTCCATTTGAAATTGGTTGACTTCCTGATCTAACTCCAAAAACTGTACTTGCTGAAGATTTTGTAGTAACTGATTTTTCTGTTCTAGCAGTTCACTTTTCTTTTGATTGACTTGGAGTTGGATATTGTCAATTTGTTGGAGGGTTTGGGGGCCTGGTGGTTGTAAACTCTGCTTTTGAATTGCGGCAACTGCTCTTTGTCCTTCAACGTCTAGTTGTTGCAGTTGTTGATCTAGTTGATTGATCTGAGCCTGTAGCTGCTGTTGCACTTCCTCTTTCCAGAGGGGAGTGACGATAACTTTCACATTAACGCCACGTTTTAAAAGCAATTGCGGGTTGGAGACATCCATAAAAATTTCACGTTCACTATTACTAGTTTGCAAGTGGAATTATTTGGCAAACATTCCGTCAATAATATCGTGATACCGTTCGGTGACAACGTGTCGTCGAATTTTGAGGGTTTGTGTCATCAGACCATTTTCCATCGAAAACGGTTCTAGAATTAGTTTGAAGGGGCCAATCCGATCATCGGCTCGATAGCCTGGACGATTCTGCACTTCCCGATTCAACTCTTGCCTAAATAAATCCTGGATTATTTTACTCTCTATGTTAACTTTTTGACTGTCTGAGGTAGTAAGATTATCATCCTTGGTACTGAAATTCAGATTTTGACTTTCTGCCCATTTTTCCAAGGCTTCGATATTGGGAACAATCAAAGCACCAATACTGCGCTGGTCTTGTCCCACCAGCATGATTTGATCAATGTAGGGCGATCGCAAGCAAGCATTTTCAATTGGCTGTGGTTCGATATTTTCGCCATTGGTTAATACAATCGTATCCTTGGCTCTACCAGTCAGCACTAAGTCATTTTCGGGAGTCACCCAACCCAAGTCACCGCTATCAAACCAACCTTCAGCATCTATTACTTTCTTTGTCGCTTCGGGATTTTGGTAATAGCCCTGCATAACTTGTGGCCCTTTGAGCAACACTAAACCCCGTTCTCCTACTGCTAGAGGCTGACGAGTTTCAGGATTCACAATTTTTACTTCTGTAGCCGGAATTGGTTGTCCACATGAACCCCGCAAATTTCGCCAAGGACGACGCGCATGAGTTACTGGTGAAGTTTCTGTCAAGCCATAGCCTTGTAAAATCTCTACCCCAATAATTTCAAAAAAGTTATCTATATGTCTGGGAAGCGCACCTCCACCGCTAATTACCTGCTTAATGCGATCGCCTGTCGCTTCTCGCACCTTAGCATAAACTAATTTTTCTCCCAGGGCATGAAAAGGTAACAAAGCCAATTCTGCTATCTTCGCTTCTGAACGCTCAATGACTGAGGCATTGATGTGATCTAAACTCAATCCCTGAGCAGTTCGCCGCGCTTGGATGTATTTCTGGCTCATTTCCAGTAAGAATTTAATTAATTGCTGTTTTTTGGCTGGTTGTGAGCGGAATTGCTTCTGCACGCCTTCATAAATTGATTCCCATAGCCGGGGTACACCAATCATGTAATTGGGTTTAAATTTTTTTAAATCATCTTTAACAGCACGTAAATTGGTGTAAATTTGTGTGCAACCTTGAGAAAGTAAAAAATATTCACCACTCCGTTCGTAGCTGTGCCATGTGGGGAGAATGCTGAGGACTATATCTCCTGCTTGTGGTTGCACCAACACTCCCAAGTTTTTTACTTGGTGTAGTAAGTTTTTCTGAGACAGCATTACACCCTTGGGTTTTCCTGTAGTACCAGAAGTATAAATTAGCGTTGCTAATGTGTCGCTGCTTTGTTTGATGACGACTAAAGTGTGGTTGCTACCAATTTCCAGCAATTGGGAAAAGTTCAGCACTGGAAAATTTTCTGCCGCAGGTGCGGCTTCGTCGGAAAGTAAGATTACCAGTTTAATGGGTAAGTCTTTCAGACGTGCCTCTAGTTTCTGGAATGTCTTGATATCCTCGAGTACAACCGCAGTGCTACCACTATTAGCAATGATAAAAAGTAATTCTTCTTGTTCTGCTTGGGCGCTACGCACCGCGTTCACTGCCCCTGCTGTCATGATACCTTGATCGGCAATAAACCAGCGGTGACTATTGTCCGCAATTAGGGAAATGCATTCACCTACATTTACTCCTAAGGACTGCAACCCCGCTGCAAATCGTTGAATTTGGCTTGCTAACTGGCTATAGGTAATCTTAATTTCTGGTTTACTGTGGGGGTTATGAAGGGCAACAGTGCTACCAAATTGCTTGCCAGCTAAAGGCCAAATTTCTGCCACCGACTCCACATTTGTATAATCTACCAAACTTTTTAATGCCTGACGTTCACGCTCAGGTAGATTAGATAACGAAGAATACGCAGGTTGGGTGTTTGTCATAATAGGTTGTTTGAAAAGTAATTTGGTTGTTCTTTGTATTAACAGTATTTAATATTTACAGTGTCTACCCTGTATAACCTCATGTGCAACTTTTTTCAAGCTCACCATCATAGAAGCTTTGAGGATCAGGATTTTATACAAAAGAGGCTGAAAACCTTGTTCTATTTTAGAAAGTTGCACATCTTGTGTGGATGATAGTGCTGCAATTTCAACGATTATATTTACAAAAATTTATGCTAAACTGGATTTATATAGATTAAATGTAATAGTTTCATTTCTAGGCAGTTCCATGCATTTTACTGTCAGAGCCAATCAATGTCCCAATAATTGCTAATTCGCAATTCTCCTATTCATGAATGCAGAAGAGAGAAAATCACATTGCTTGGCGTTCATGACTTCTAGAAATCAATTCCAGCCGAATTTCTTCTGAGTCAGCAGTAACACAGGTTTGATATTGGCTTTTGTCCTATATTCTCTACTAAATACCTGAAATGTGCTGTAACTTTCTTTACCGCCATTAATTACGAGTTATGAGTTATGAATTGTTACCACTTAATTATCGAGGGGTGATTACCTATGGGTTTTATTGATGCATTATTAATTACAGCCATCAATGTGGCAGCTTGTTTAGCTTTCCCTAAGCTTCTATCTATGTTTTTAGCTCCTAAAACTAAATTATCTGAGCCATCATCAATGGCTTCTAATTTACAAGCCACTTACATAGAAGTAGCAAGTTTCCCCTATTGTACAACTTATGCGTTGACTCGTAGACAGTTCTGTAAATTCAGCCCTCATTTCTGTTCCCAGTGTTCTCCTCATGGAAGGGAATAGTGACATTTGGGGATTTTAGCTGGAAACATAAATTTGACTAAATAATTACTAATTCGTAATTCGTAATAATGCCTACGGCAGGCTAGCATTATTATCAATTACGAATTATGTTGACATCTACCTGCTTTGGTAGAAATGGGTAATACTAAAGATAAAAATAAAATCTCCGCGTGCCTCTGTGGTTTTCTCTGTATTCCTCTGCGTTAAAATAACAATTTTTAATCAAAAAAGATAGAGATTTGTACCTCTCTAACTCTCAACCTAAATAATTATAAAAAATATAATTTGGTGATAATTTAAAACATCATATCCCAAGGCAGATAACAAAAAATTTTACAGCTTTATAGCCAGAGTATACAAAAAGTACAGAACAATGACTATAAAGCCAAAATATGTCCTAGAGGACATGATATCTAGGATAAATTTCCAAAGGATAACAAGAGAGCAATTCCGCCGAATTTGCTAAAAATTGCCCACACTGATTTTCTTTCTTTATTTACACCGCTATAAATTAGCGGGAATTAAATTTTATTCAGCACGTTATCCTTAGGGGCTAACTGAGTTTTTTACTCAGTTTCTGAGTCGTGAAGGGGATCTGGTTTCAGATCCCTTTACAGGTTCATTAGACAAAGGAATTTGTTGCCAAGATGCAACAACGCCGATGGATGTCTTTTGAATGGAACGAGGTTTATTTAATAGGAAGTGGCTATCGATTTAGTCAAGGTAGATAGTTCCAAAAAGCATAGACATTTAATTTATGCTTAGAGTTTGACGGAGATAAAGCCGACAAGGAACACTACCAGACTTTCTGACACCAACCTACCAACATTTACCTAAAACAGGGCATTTGTAAAAAAATGCATTGATATTGATGACGAATCAACCATCACAGGCACAAAGGAGTGTGCCGCTATTCCCGAACTAGCGTTGGGAATAACTTGGGTGCGGCAAATTCAGATGTCACCATTGACCTGCATTTGATGGACTTGATCCGCTAACTCTTGACGACCTTGGTCATCAAGTTTATCAATTGCTAACATCCCCATAAGAATCACTTCTTTCAGGGTTAAACGCGTAGAATGTGCCTGTTTTTGCACAATCTCTTTGATAATTGGACTTACACCGATTGCTGTACTAGCTCTAGCCACGGAAGAACAGGGAAACATTAACGACTGCGGATAAATCCTAGCACGTTAAAGGCAGTTATTGTATATAGCGAAAATTTTCATAAAAATGCTTATAGTTACAATTTATACTAATTTTGCGAAAAAACTATTCTGACGGGGGATCTTGATACAAGCGTAAGGAAAGTAAAATTTTCCTGAATTCAGTCCGATAAGGCTGTCATAAGGAAAAGCAGTGAGTACTTACGAGGAAAGAAAAAACGATGACGGAACCTTATCTGTTGGCAGCGAGCTTGTTAACAGGATTGGCAGTACCAGCATCGGCTCTCCCAAAGATGTCGAGTATCCCGCCAGAAAATACTGAATTCCTGTGGAATTTCCCACAGGATTCACAGTTACAAGTAGGTAAAAAATTTATCCCCAGTGTTGATATTTCTTTACCAGAATTCAGTAGTCAATCTGTTTCCGCTAGGAATTTACAGCCCACCTCAGGTAAACAAATAATACCTAGTGTTGACATCTTGTTAGCACAAGTCAAGAACTACGTTTTGCCAACACCCATAAAATCATCACTGAACTTCAGTTCCCAACCAACTAACCAAATTCCCGTATCTGGGAATCAACTTTACTATCTGAGATTAGCGTCTCTAAGAACTGGTCAAATTTACACTCGTGTGGATGATGAGGATTTACAGTCTTCTTGGAAGTCCACTAAAAAACAGAAACTCAGCTATGAGGATTGGAAAGACTTATTAGCTATGGAAGCCAGAGCTATTTCCCAAGGACAAGGTACAAATCGTTTGAGTATCTTGGTGGGTGATTCTTTGAGTCTGTGGTTTCCTAAAGAAAAACTGCCTGCTGGTAAATTGTGGTTAAATCAAGGCATATCTGGAGATAGTTCCATAGGAGTTTTCAAAAGATTAGCGGCATTTTCAGCCACAAAGCCGGAAGTGATTTATCTGATGGTGGGTATCAATGATTTACTCAAGGGTGCTAGTGACTTGTCAATTTTGCATAATCAACGCCTGATTATTCGCCGCTTACGCCAGACTCACCCCAAAAGTCGGATCATTGTCCAATCAATTTTGCCGATTCGCCGGACGAAAATTCCTAACAGCCGTATTCGTCACCTCAATGCCCAAATTGGTGTGATTGCTAAACAAGAAGGTGCTAATTATTTAAATATCCACAATTGGTTTACAGATGTTCAGGGCAACTTACTTTCAGAGTTGACAACAGATGGGGTGCATTTGTCACCAGAGGGATATGATGTATGGCGATCAGCCCTCCAGCAAATAGAATACAGAGTTGCTCAACGGGCGAATTGAGTTTCAGCTAATGTGTTTTTAGTATGATCAAGACGCGGAAGGAAAGGTTTTGATGCAGTTTAAATGATGATCAGGTTATAGGTAGCATTCTTATTTGATTTGCTCTCATGGAAAGGTTCAGATACCCGACTTTGCCAAGATGCTGGGTATCTGGTAGTTTAAAACCTGATTTAACTTGCCACTGCGATAACCTTCTAAATCTAGGGTGACGTAGATAAAGCCCAAATTCTGAAATGCACTAACTAAAGTGGGTAAATCTGTAGTCAAGACAAAATCTTTAATTTTTTCTGGTGGTAGTTCAATGCGTGCTGTATCATCTGCTGAACGCACTCGTAAATTCTCCCAACCTAATTTTCGTAGATAAATTTCTGCTCTACCAACTCGCTGTAACTTGGCGATAGTAATTTCTTCACCATAGGGAAAGCGAGAACTCAGACAAGGTTGAGCGGGTTTATCCCACCAAGGTAAACCGAGTTGTTGAGAAAGTTGACGGACTTCGGCTTTGGTGACACTAATTTCGGCTAAGGGCGATCGCGCACCTCTTTCTTTTGCAGCCTTAATTCCGGGGCGATAATCGTGCAGATCATCGGCGTTTACGCCATCTACCACATAGGGATAGCCTAACTCTAAAGCTAAAGGCCTGAGTGTATCATGCAGTTCACTTTTGCAAAAATAGCAGCGGTTAACAGGGTTAGAGGTGTAATTGGGATTTTCCATCTCGTGAGTCTGGACGATTTGATGGTGAATCCCGATAGTTGCGGCTTGAATTTTCGCGTCTTCCAACTCTTCTGGTAATAGGGAAGGAGAGACAGCAGTTACAGCCAAAGCGCGATCGCCCAACACATCATAGGCAATTTTAGCCACTAATGTACTGTCAACTCCTCCTGAGTAGGCAATCAAAGCCTGCTCCATTTCTGCAAATAATGCTTTTAATTGTTCTAGTTTTTCTGTTAGTTTCATTTCCCAATCCTGCCAAAACTTTATAGCACCCGACAACTTCTATTTTAGAAGAGCAGACCGTTATCTTCTCTAAAAAACTGGTAAGTAGGTTGGTGTAAAGCGATCTTGCTGGAGGGAATAGGGTTTTAGCCTAATTTTTTGTCAGAATCAGGATGCATGGCTTTAGCTGGCGTGACGACGTATAAGTCATACGCCAAGCTGCGCTATCAGGATTAGAGGATTTTTAGGATTTGTACTTGATAATTAATCCCTAATTATGGATATATCACAACACATCATCAAAAATCATGATTCTGTAAATCCTTAAATCCTGTAAATCCTGATTCTGACAAATAATCAAAAATCATGATTCTGTAAATCCTTAAATCCTATAAATCCTGATTCTGACAAATAATCAAATATCATCATCCTATACCTCCTTAAATCCTGATTCTGATAATTAGCTATACTTGGCTACCATACTACCTAAAAGTTGTAAATCTAGTGGTTTAGAAATATAGTCATTGACACCGGCGGCTAGACAAGTTTCTCTATCCCCTTTCATAGCCATCGCTGTTTGAGCAATTATGGGTATATTTTGGTATTGAGAATTTTCTCGCAGTTGTTGTACCAAGTTCAAACCATTGGCATCTGGGAGGCTGACATCGATTAAAATGATTGCTGGTTGCATCTGTGAAAGTATCGTCCACATTTCAAAAGCATTCTTCACACAAGTTACCTGATAACCCAATCTACCCAGATAAATTCGCATTAATTCAGCATTGGCTAAATCATCTTCTACCAATAAAACTTGTTTTGAAGAACTAATAACATCACCAGATTCAGCTAGGGATGCAGAATAATTATTTAAATCTTGACTAATTTCTAAATCCTTTGCGGCCTTTACTTCTATAGCTTCTAATACCTTTCCCGTTGGCTTTAGGGGAAGGAGGATGGTAAAACAGGAACCGCGATTTACTTCCGATTCCAATTCTAAAGAACCACCATGAATTTCTGCCAGTTGCTTAGTCACTACTAACCCCAAACCAGTACCTTCATTGCTACTAGATGCAGAGTTAGCAATTTGGCTATAAGGACGAAATAGTAAAGCTTGATTTTCAGGAGAGATGCCAATCCCAGTATCCCAAATGGTAAAACGTAAATATAAATCTTGCGTAGTTACTCGTAAACCGACGCTGCCTAAATTTGTAAATTTGACGGCATTGAAAAGTAAATTTAATAGCATTTGTTTAAGTCGCAAAGGGTCAGCTACTAAATTTTTGATATCAGGGTCTATTTCTAGTCGTAGTTTCAAACCTTTATTAGCGGCTTTTTCTTTGACCAAAGCTAAAACATTGCGGCATAGTATCGGTACATCAACTACATCCCATTGCACTTCCATTTGATTAGCTTCAATTTTGGAGAGATCCAAAATATCATTAATCAGACCTAGCAAATGCTTACCACTAGATTGGATGATGTGTAGATACTCTTGGTGACGCTGTTTTTCTGGTTCGTAGCCTTGTGCCAGCAGCAGATGGGTGAATCCAATAATCGAACTAAGCGGGGTACGAATTTCGTGACTGGTATTAGCCAGAAACTGGTTTTTGAGTTGATTGGTGCGTTCTAGTTCCTGATTGAAGCTTGCTAACTGTTCACTATGTTGTTGCCAAGATTGTATTTGCTTAAGTTGTGCTAAGGTGCGATCGCAATACTCGACTGTTTTGTTGATTAGTTGCGATCGCAGTTCATTTAGGGATGGGTTGAGTGGTTCGCAATTAGAGTTGGAGTTAGCTGTGGCAATAATCAGCCATCCCTTGACACCGCTAGAATCCTCAACCAAAGGCCAAGCGCTGGCAGGTTTTTGTCTCTCCATCTGCTGCACATCTTCAAATCTAATGGCAGCGTGTAATCGCAATCGCAGCTTTGTTCCTTTTGTGGATCTTACTTCCAAGGTCAAAGTTTGTGAACTGGGAGAAGCCGAAACATAACAGACCTGACCAACTGTTTCTTGTGGTTGAAACAGAGCAATACCAACGGCACACTGCACTCGACTGCCACTTAAAGCCTTGTGAAGTAAGTTGACCACGATTTGGAAAATTTCTGCTTCTGGAGGTCTTGTCTGTGACATTTGGGTAGAAGCAGAAAGCAGACAATCGTTGAGACGACACTGCAATTGGTTCAAGCTGCTTTCTAACCACAATTGCTCCCGCAGGTGCTGGATTGTTGTCAAAAGTGCTGGAGTTTTATCTATCTGTGAGTTCTGTTCTGGTAAGCTTGAAGACTGCTGCATGGTCAACTAGACCACTGAAAAAAGTGATCTTTGCAAGAAAATATGAACCTGATTTTATGTATATTAACGTACAAAATTTTTCTATTTGTCAAATATAACTGATAGTGTCAATTTTAACTGCTAATCGCACCATTATTGAAGGAAATTACACACCGAAAATTTTCTTAATAGAGACTTAAAACTATGGATACACAACTAGCTCAATTAATGATCAACGGTATTGCTGTGGGCAGCATTATTGCTCTAGCAGCAGTTGGACTCACGCTTACTTATGGAATTTTACGATTATCTAACTTTGCTCACGGTGACTTTCTCACCTTGGGAGCTTATCTCACTCTACTGGTAAATAACCTCGGTCTAAATATTTGGCTATCAATGATTTTAGCGGCTGGGGGAACAGTAGCAGCGATGTTAGTGGCAGAAAAATTGCTCTGGTCAAGAATGCGGTCTATCCGTGCTACTTCGACAACACTAATAATTATTTCCATTGGACTGGCTTTATTTCTCCGCAATGGCATTATTTTCATTTGGGGCGGTAAAAACCTCGACTATAATCTGCCTGTAATTCCGGCTTTAGAATTTGGGCAATTAAAAGTACCGCAAAATCAATTATGGGTACTGGGGTTAGCCGTGCTGGCGATTGTGTTCCTACACTACCTCCTGCAAAACACCAAAATTGGCAAAGCAATGCGGGCTGTTGCTGACGATTTAGACTTAGCGAGAGTATCTGGCATCAACGTTGATAGAGTAATTCTTTGGACTTGGGTAATTGCGGGAACTTTCACTTCTTTAGGCGGCAGTATGTATGGTTTGATTACTGCTGTACGACCGAATATGGGCTGGTTTTTGATTTTGCCTTTATTTGCTTCTGTGATTTTAGGGGGAATTGGCAATCCTTATGGTGCGATCGCAGCGGCTTTCATCATTGGCATCGTACAAGAAGTGAGTACTCTTTGGCTGGGTTCTCAATATAAACAAGGTGTAGCTTTGTTTATGATGATTTTGGTGCTGCTCATTCGTCCCAAAGGTTTATTTAAAGGCACGATTTAACAGTGAGCAGTTTTCCGTTACCAGTGACATAGCGGGTGTGAAACACTACGCCATGTCCCTGATAACTGTTCACTGATTTGAGCAGCACCAGTCCACTTCTAACTACTCAATGATGTGGAAATAATAAGCTGCTACCAAAAAATTGATAGCCAACAGTAGCAAAGCCCAACCTGTACGAAAGACGTAGGTAGGTTTAGCAGCAGTTTTGCCTTTAGCTGTCATTAGCAGTTCTCCTAAATTTGGTGACTTTTTAAGAAATACCAAACAGCAGCGCCAATTGCCCAAATTCTTTAAAAATATTTTTGTAAGAACAGGGAATCGTCCGTTTACGGTTATAGCAACAGACAAGGCTGTTAGGACATCAAGCAATGCTAAAACTTAGACACAAAAAGACTTTTAGCTCTGTCACCTGCTTTAACTGTTAGCTGATCCCGCATGGTAGGAACTACGAACTAAAGGGGCAGAACGGACGTGGCTAAATCCCATATCTCTGGCGATGCTGCCAAGTTCCTCGAATTCCTCTGGTGTCCAGTATTTTTGCACTGGTAGATGTTCTAAAGAAGGGCGCATATATTGACCTATAGTTAAGCGATCGCACTTTACAGCCCTCAGATCCGCCATTGTTTCGATTACTTCCTCAATCGTTTCTCCATGTCCCAGCATCAAACCTGATTTAGTGGGAATAGAGGCATCGATTTCTTTGACTGTCGCCAGCACTTCTAAAGAGCGATCGTACTTAGCCCCCCGGCGCACAGGCCCAGTTAGAGAGCGTACTGTTTCCACATTATGGTTAAAACAAGCTGGTTGAGCGGCAACAATCATCCCTATCCGCTGGCGTTGTCCTGCTACACCCGCACCACTCCAAAAATCAGGTGTCAGAACTTCAATTTCAGTTGCTGGGTTGATTTGGCGGATAGCCTCCATCGTCGTCACAAAATGACCCGCGCCCCCATCTGACAAATCATCACGGGCTACAGAAGTCAGCACCACATATTGCAACCCCAAAATTTGTACTGCCTCTGCTACTTTTTGCGGTTCTTCCATATCTAGAGGCATTGGTGCATGACCTTTATCTACTTGACAAAAAGCACAAGAGCGCGTGCAAGTTGGTCCCATCAGTAAAAAAGTAGCGGTTTTTTGGGCGTAGCATTCCCCTCGATTGGGGCAGCGTCCTTCTTCACAAATTGTGTGAATTTGCCGCTGCTTAATGATACGTTGTACAGTAGAGATATCACTGGCTTTGCCCAGAGGACGACGTAACCAGCTAGGCATTGCTGTAATTTCTGATTTGAGTTCGGCTTGTCGTGAATAAATCATAGATATCAGGAATGAGAGCCAAAAATAAAGATAAAAGATATACTAATGCAGGTTGGCAGAAATAATGGATTAGCTTAAATCAGATAGAAAACCTTTGAAGAAGATACGGGGACACGGAGACACGGGGATAATCTCTCCGCGTCACCGCGTTTCCCCATCTGGAGCGTCCTCTTCGGTCGCATCAGACTTTTAAAGCTACTGATAATTGATCACTGAACATTAGTACGAGTTTTCCACTTGATTAAATTACTATGATACAAATTGATCACAGCACAGACGGCTGTTTAATAAACTACTTGCGTTTTTGACACTTATACAGAAATATACTCTCCCCCAATTTACATAAATTTTGTATATAGTGGGAGAATTCTTCATTTCAATCGGCAACCAGCCATCTACACTTAAACTTTCTGGTAGAGTAATCAGTCGTGGCAAACAAAATTCTAGTTATTGATGACACCACAGTTGTTAGGGTAAAAGTACGACAAATGTTGCCTCAGCAGGGCAATTTTGAAGTCTTGGAAGCAAAAGACGGTCTCGAAGGATATAATCTCATCCTTCAGGAAAAAGTCAGCTTGATCATGTTAGATTTCATACTACCAAAAATGAGTGGCTGGGAAGTTTTCCAGAAAATTCAAGCCAACTCAGAATTAAAGAAAATTCCTTTGGTGATCATGTCTGGTCGCAAGGAAGAGGTAACGGAAAAAATTCCTGAACCGTTTGAATATTTTGAATTTCTCAACAAGCCTTTTGACCAGAGACAGCTGATTAATGCTATTAAATCAGCTATGGCTATAGCTGCGAAAAAAGGTACTACAGACACTGTTTCCCCAGTGGTAACAGTGCCTAAAAAAGAACTAGTAGCGGTGAAACCTACTGTGGAGGGCAGTAGTTCTTCTGCCGATATTGAGGCACTAAATGCCAAAATTGTCAAGATGCAAGCAGAAATTGATAACTTGAAAAAGCAGCTAACTCAGGTAGTAACATTTATTAAACAGAAAATTAAGTAGTAAGCTGATTATCATTTCAACTGTATCAGAGCGTCAGAACGTCAAAACATCTTGCCAACGCTACTGATTGAAGCAAATTAAAGGCACATTGGCTGATTGGCTCTTTCTATTATCCTTGCCTCACAAAATACTTCGGTCGATAACAGCAGTTATGGACTGACTAAACCTGCCTGTTTATATATAAAATAACAGAATGGCAGGTTTTTTTGGTTGGGGAGAAAATCGCAGCGACACAGACACAACCTCCCTAGTGCGGGTTCGGTGTTGTGGAGATTAAGGTTGCGTTAATGATCAATGAAATATTCGCTTACAACCCATTTTTGGAATAGAAGTATAGTTCAAAAAAAATGGTTTCAAAATTTATGAACCAATACCCTCAGCAATCATTAGATAATATCAATGTCCCTTTAGAACGGGATGTTTTTTTGCGTACATTAATTAGAGAATTATCAGGGACATTACAGGACGTAGTAGGGTTGGAAGAAGCCGCTGGATTTATTAGCGTAGTGGGTGAAAGCATGGGTAGGCAGATTAACCAGGATTATAAGTCTGCCCTGAAAGTATCAAATCTTGATCGTCAGCAAGTTGTTGAAGTCTTGATTGATTTGAAAAAAAGAATCCAGGGCGGTTTTTATGTCATTGAGGAGAATGATGAAAAAATCGTCTTTGGAAACCACATCTGTCCATTTGCAGAAAAAGTAATTGATCGTCCTGCTATGTGTATGATGACATCAAACGTCTTTGGAGCTATTACATCTGATAATTTGGGATACGCCAAAGTAGAGTTGCAAGAGACAATAGCAGAGGGTGCAGATAGATGTAAAATCGTAGTCTACCTAAAAACTACACTAGAGTCAGAAGATGCACCAGGTCGAGAGTATTTTAAAGGGTTATAAGCTGTATCAATTTATTTTTATTCAGCCCATGCTTGATTCTTAGATTATTATTGCATTTTTGTCGGAATGCTTAAAGATTAAAAATAGAAACTGCATGACTCCTGAACATTTTCTTGAATTTGCCAGAGTTTTGCCAGAACCTTTACTTTTAGTGAATAGTGATGGTCAGATACTAGCTACTAATCGACCAGTAACAGATATGCTGGGATTACGCCGTCAGGAATTGCAAGAAAAAAAGATTTTTGATCTGGCAATTGAGCCTCACCATAAAATTTCTGCTTACCTCAAAGCTTGTTCTCGTAGCCGTGCAATGGTTTTGGGTTCATTGACTTTATACAATAGTCATGGAAAAACATTAGTGTGTCGTTGTCAAGGAGCCGTTATTCAACCTTGGTCTGAAGAATCTTTAGCTCTAATTCTTCTCAGGTTGGAAGAGAGAAAAGCAGCCAATATTAACTTTGTTTTGCTGACTAAAAAAATAGATGAATTAGCAAAAGAAATCCAAGGACGTAAACAAGCAGAAGAAGCTCTTTTAAAAGCAAATCAAGAACTAGAACTTAGAGTTGAGGAACGGACAACTACCTTAAAGCAAACATTGAAAGAGTTACAACTTACCCAAACCCACCTGATTCAATCTGAGAAAATGTCTAGTTTAGGTCAGATGGTTGCTGGTGTGGCTCACGAAATTAATAACCCGATAAACTTTATTCAGGGTAATCTTACCCATACCGAACAGTATATTGAAAATTTGTTAAAATTATTAGAAAAATATCAAGCATATTATCCAAATCCTCCTCAAGAGATACAAGATATTAGAGCAGCCATAGATGTGGATTTTATAGTAGAAGATATAATTCAAGTTATCAATTCTATGAGATTGGGAACAAAACGGATTGAGGCAATTGTTAAATCGTTACGTAACTTTTCTAGGCTGGACGAAGCTGAACTCAAGGCAGTCGATATACACGAGGGAATTGACAGCACTTTAATGGTTTTGGCGCACAGATTGGAAGGAAAAGACTATAGATATCCAGAAATTAAAGTTATCAAACAATACGGTAAATTGCCAAATATCACTTGCTATCCTTGTAAACTTAATCAAGTGTTTCTGAATCTTCTAACTAATGCCATCGATGCCATAGAAGATTCTTTTTTTAGTGATAATTGCTCAATGTTAAACTCAAAAATAGCTGAAGAAGAAATAGGAAAAATAAAGAAACCCACAATTTGTATCACTACCGAAATACTAGATGCTAAATGGATAACAATAACTGTTGCAGATAACGGTTCGGGAATCGAAGCCGCATTACACAGCAAGATATTTAATCCCTTTTTTACAACAAAACCTGTAGGCAAAGGTGCAGGTCTGGGTTTATCGATTAGTTATCAAATTATAGTTGAAGAACATGGGGGATATCTTAGCTATGATTCCATACCTATGAAAGAAACTAAATTTGTGATTAAGATTCCAATCAATAAGAGTTAATTCAATAGTTGTCGGTTAGTGAATGTTTTTCAATTTATAGAGAAAGGTTATAAACATTATCTGAGAAGGGGCAAGAGGGTTTAGGTTGGAGGGCTTTTAATGTTAATAACAATACCATACAAACATCTTTTTATACCAATTTTATGTGAGGTGTCACAGAATAATGAAATCCATTGGTTATCTTTGCTTATATGTGTTTACATAGGATTAATTATTGTTATTTTTGAATTCTATGCAACTTCATCTTCTGATAGGTATTAGATTTATTTCATAGGAAGAAACCTTTATTGTGAACTAACGTCTTAGTTCATACAGCCTAAAGTTTAATTTAATTGTCTATTGACATCGCCATGAAATCTATCATCAAACTGTTAACTCAAATCAACAGCACCCGCAAATTACCTCAAGGGATTATTCTCACCCTGGTCTTAACAAGTTTACTAGCTTGTGGGATGGGAATTACTAACAATAATCCATCGTTAGCTGTTCCTAATACAGAACAGAGACAAACGTCTCAAAACAATTTACCTAAAAGTATTTCTAGAAAATTACTACTGGATGCATCCAAACGTTCTGGAGTAAAAACACGTGATTTGAAAATTACTCAAGTTACAACCAAAACCTTTAGTAATCCTTGCGCTTTTCAATTTGGAGAAATTTGCACTAGGGAATATAGACCTATTCAAGGTTGGGAAGTGGTTGTTAAGGTAAAAAATCAATCATGGACTTATCATGTCAATAAATCTGGCTCACAAATTATCTTAGATCCCAAAGTCAGCACTAATCAACTACCGAAAAGTATTGCTGATAAAGTTTTGAGAGATGCTGCTCAACGTTCTGGCTTACCGATTAATGCGATAAAAATCACTCAAAGCACCCAGAAAACCTTTAGTAATGCCTGTGTGTTCAACTTTGGGGAAATCTGTACTCAACAGTATGATCCTGTAGAAGGCTGGGCAGTCAGCGTGAAAGTGAAAAACCAATCTTGGACTTACCATGTTGACAAATCTGGCTCAAGCGTTGTCTTAGATCCCAATAGACCCAAAAATTAAAGATGCGTTATCTGGAACCCTTGTAGAGACGTTCCATGGAATGTCTCTACTTTGTTGGAGATGTCTAAATATCAACGCCACTTTGAAAATTTAAATTTCTTTCCTCTGCGGTCTCTAGGCTGCTGCGGTTAGTTCATTTCAATTTTTTTAGTGTATACTATTAGATTGTGTCGAATCAAAGCCATCCCATGCCTAAACTCAAGACTCGTAAAGCAGCCGCCAAGCGATTTCGTGCTACTGGCACCGGTAAAATCGTCCGTCGCAAAGCTTTCAAAAGCCACCTTCTTGAACACAAGTCTTCTAACAAAAAGCGCGGTTTGCGCCAGTCTGCACTTGTACATGAGCGCGACGAAGACAATGTGCGCTTGATGCTTCCTTATTTGTAAAACATCACAGGTAGTTAAGATATGACCCGGGTAAAACGCGGTAATGTAGCTCGTAAACGCCGCAATAAAATTCTCAAACTAGCTAAAGGTTTTCGTGGTTCTCACTCAACTCTGTTTAGAACCGCTAACCAACAGGTAATGAAGGCACTTCGCAGTGCTTACCGCGATCGCAAAAATAAAAAGCGCGATTTTCGTCGTCTGTGGATCACTCGTATTAACGCGGCTTCCAGACAACATGGCTTAAGCTACAGCCAGTTAATCGGTAATCTGAAAAAAGCCAACGTGGAACTAAATCGCAAAATGTTGGCACAATTGGCAGTTCTTGACCCTACAAGTTTCGCCAAAGTTGCTGAATTGGCAAGCTCAGTTAAAGGATAAAGGTGGCAACGGATGAATAACGGATGTAACAAATGGTCAAAAATTAATCAGTTACATCTGGTATTATCCGCTACCTTGTTTCTGATTTTTTGTCTCTCCTTTGGAGGAACTGCATCAGCCGCTACGTTGCCGGAAATTCAGCAAAGAGGCTATGTAAATATTGCTGTTAAAGATAACTTGCGTCCGTTGGGATTTAGGGATAGTAAAGGCGATTTACAAGGTTTAGAAATTGATTTAGCCAAGCGTTTGGCAGGTGATTTGTTAGGTAAAATCGATGCTGTGAAGTTGCAACCAGTGGCTAATAGCGATCGCTTGTCCGTGGTCTTAGAAAATAAAGTTGACCTCACCATTGCCAGAGTCACAGCAACTGAATCGCGCTCCCGCATAGTCAGCTTCAGTGTTCCTTACTATTTTGATGGTGCAGCAATAGTCACAAAAGATACGGCAATTAATCAGCTAAAAGATTTGGAAAAACGCAAAATAGCTGTACTCAACAACTCCAGCACGATTAGTTATGTAAAATATTTTATACCAAGTGCCGAATTAATAGGCGTGAACTCCTATATTCAAGGACGAGAGCAAATAGAAAGCAACACTGCTGATGCTTTTGCTGCTGATACCAGCGTTCTGAGTGGTTGGGTACAAGAAGATTCCCAATATCGGCTACTACCAACCAAGCTATCAGCCGAGCCTTTGTCGGTGGTTACACCCAAGGGATTGCAGTACGATGAGTTAAGAAGAAAGGTGAATGAAGCGATCGCTCGTTATACAGTAACAGGTTGGCTCAAAGAACGCGCACAATTTTGGGGATTATCATAGGTAGACATGAATATTTAACAGTAGGCAGAAGGCATAATTACGTTGGCGGTAGCCTGCCGTAGGCATTATTAACAATTACGAATTACGAATTATTTTTTTATTTCTCCATTGTCCCAGAAAGCTGAATAATAGATAGAGAAAGCACTTTTAATATTTGTAATTGTAGGTAATGGATAACAATCTAGTCCTTGTTTATCTCTCAATTTTCGTCACGTTGCTGGCATTTGCCGGTGTGAGTGTTTTTCGCCAGCTTTTCAAAACTCGCAAACTAGAAAGTTCTCTTTCTAAGTTGAAAACCAAGTTAAGTAAAGAAAAGGGAACAGCACAAGAATATTACGAATTAGCCAGTATTTATTCTGAAAAAAAAGTTTTTACCCAAGCAATACCGCTTTTTCAAAAAGCTTTAAAAGCTGCTGAGGAAGAGGGGGAAGAGAGTATTGCCCCAGTTTATAATGGCTTGGGTTATGTTTACTTTGCCCAAGAGCAATATGACTTAGCAATTCGTCAATATAAAGAAGCCATTAAATTGAAACCAGATTATGTATCAGCCCTAAATAATCTTGGACACGCCTACGAGAAGAAAAAATTACCCGCCCAGGCATTAGAAATGTATGAAACCACACTAAAAGTTTCACCCAACAATGCTACTGCAAAACGCCGTGCAGAATCTTTGCGTCGCTTAGTTTCAGCTTAAAATTGCTCAATCTCAAATTGATATATGCCTCTTAATTTGGCGGTTTTTTGCTCAGAACGTAGGAATTAATAACTATGTTTTTATCAAAGAAAATCAACCATAATGATTAAGAGGCTGAATCATTTTTTTAAGGTAGTTATTACCATTTTTCTTTTTTTTACAATCTCCCTGGGATTTCCAGAAATATTATCTGCTCAGGAATCAGTAATTTCTCATCCTCTAAATCCATTAACTGAAGTAGAAATCAACGCAGCTGTAGATATACTCAAACATAAAAAACAATTGAGTGAAACAGCATTTTTCCCAATAATAGCTTTGCAAGAACCTGATAAAAAAGAAGTCTTGAATTTTACACCTGGTAAACCGTTTCAGCGCCAGGTTTTTTTGGTAGTTTATGAGCGCGAACTCAATAAAACCTTTGAAGGCATAATTAACCTCGCTACAAACAGCGTAACATCCTGGCAAGAAAAAACGGGTGTTCAGCCTGCAATTCTCCCTCCAGATTATGAACTAGTTAGAGAAATAGTTACCTCTGATATTCGCTGGCAAAAAGCCATAAAGAAAAGAGGAATTAAAGATTTTGACCAAGTGCAAATCAGTTGTTGGTCATCAGGAATACTAACCAAAGAAGAAACAACCGCAGGTAATCGTATTTGTCGAGTATTATCTTATTATCGAGGTAAATCATGGAATTATTACGCCCGTCCCATTGAAGGGCTTTTAGTTACCGTCAATTTAAATAAAGCAGAAATTGCTAGTTTTGTGGATAACGGTATAGTTCCTATTTCCCAAGAGAACTGGGATTATGACATTAAGTCATTTAGCAAAGTAAGTCCACCACCTAAACCATTAAAAATTATCCAGTCTGATGGTCATACTTTCCAAATTCAAGGCAACGAAATTACTTGGCAAGGTTGGAAATTTCGTTATTTAATGCATCCCCGTGAAGGCTTGGTTTTGTACCAGGCCAGTTATAACGATGGTGAAAAAAATCGTCCTGTATTGTATCGTGCCAGTTTATCAGAAATGGCAGTACCTTATGGTGATACAAATCCTAATTGGTCATTTCGTAATGCCTTTGATGTTGGTGAATACAACATTGGTTTATTAGCGAACCAAATGGAATTAGGTCAAGAAATTCCTGAAAATGGGATTTTACTTGATGCGGTGTTTGCTAATGGTGAAGGAGAGGCTTACACCATGCCAGGAGTAATTGGTATTTACGAACAAGATAACGGAGTATTGTGGAAACATTTTGATTACAGTACCCAGAAAAATTATCTGCGTCGCAGTCGTGAATTAGTAATGAAGATGACGACGGCAGTTGATAATTATGACTACAGCATCAATTGGATATTTCACCAAGACGGTACTTTAGAAGTACAAAATGAGTTAACTGGGATTGTATTGGCACAGGGAACAGCAGCAACAAAACAGGAAAATAATCACTTTGGACGATTGATTTCTAAGAATATATTTGGAGTCAATCATCAGCATTTCTTTAATTATCGTCTAGATTTAGATGTTGACGGACAGTCTAATTCCGTAATGGAAATGAATGTTCAATCTTTGCCAATGGGTGATAAAAATCCTTTAGGAAATGCTATTACCGTAGAAGATACATCCTTAAAGACAGAAAAAGATGCTGTCCGTGATTTAGATATCAAACACAGTCGAGAATGGATGATTACTAGTGCAGATAAACATAATAGTTTAGGTGTTGCTCCTGCATATATGTTGATGGCGGGAGGAAATACAATTATGTATGCTGGAGAAGGTGCGAAGATCCGAGAAAAAGCTGCTTTTGCAACTCATCATCTTTGGGTGACAAAATATAAACCCGGTGAAATGTATGCAGGTGGAGATTATCCGAATCAAACAAAAATGGGAGAAGGTTTACCAAAATATATTGCTGATAATGAATCTTTGCAAAATGAAGATATTGTTGTGTGGTACACAATGGGAATGACTCATGTTCCCCGTCCAGAAGATTGGCCTGTAATGCCACGACACCAAGTTGGGTTTAAGTTGATGCCCAGGGGGTTTTTTAGTAGGAATCCGGCGATTAATTTGGGTGAGTAAATTAGTTTTTTAGAGACTTTTTCTCGTTACCTGTCTCTGGCAGGTAATGAAATATACGAGGCTCCGCCTCCTGTGCTACGCTGATCAAGCAGAGCCTTATTAAACACTATTTTGATTATCTATAAAAAAACTGACATTTACGGCATTAGGACTAATAAATTAAATTGTAAATCACTGCATAATAGAGTTAATCACTACCTAATTTATGTATAAAATCCCTGTGTTCAACAGACTGTAAACCAGCTTGTAAAACATTCAACACGCCTTGCATATTACCTGTTAATAATTCATTTACTGCTAACCATAAACCTGGAAATACCCGACTTTTTAAAATTCCATCTTGATCAGGTGCTAGTTCTAAATATTCACCTTGTTCTAGAGAAAACCAAGTCAATTTTTGGTCTAAAACTTGCCAAACAATATATTCTTTGACACCATTACGGCGATAAGCTTGTTTTTTGCCATGTAGGTCTATAGCTGCACTACTAGCAGCAATTTCCACAACTAACTCTGGCGCACCTTCAATATAATCGTCCTCACTAAGTCTAGTTTGGCCTCCTGCTTCTGGTATAATAATCAGAATTGCATCAGGTTGAGGTTCGTTATCTAAGTCTAAACGCACTGTGGGTTCAACTCCTAATGCCACACCGGGAGTTAAAACTTCATAATTACCAAGCCATGTTAAGATTCGAGCGTGAGGTTGTCCATGACTTCTAAAACGCAGAGCAGCAGGCATAATATAAACAATTCCTTCGATTAATTCAGCTTTTTTAGGTTTAGGGATGGCATTATATCGACGCTCAAATTCATAACGAGTGAGTTTGTCGCCGTTTGTCAAAGGAGGAATTGTCGAAGCCAGAAAGGGTATTTTTACCATGATTTTTGTAATGGGTAATGAAGCCGATAATTAACCCTATGGTGTATATTTTAGCGAATAACTGATCAAGGAAGTCATGTAAAGCGCTATTTAGGTGAGCGCTAAAAATTGATTGATAAAAGTATTGGTCAAATCATTAAGATTTATTTACTTAAACAACATGAATATTGTTTAAATCAACAGCCATAACCCAGTCAGTAACTAGGTCTTATCGCCTCCTTCATCAAATAACCTCGCAACAAACCTTATTTGTTCATAGCGGTTAGGTTTGAGAAAATCAGAAACGATTTAATAATCAAGCACTTATAGTTATTGAACTTGTCAAGGGAGAACACAGGATGAAATTGGCTTACTGGATGTATTCTGGTCCCGCTCACATTGGTACTTTGCGGATTGCTAGTTCTTTTAAAAATGTTCATGCAATCATGCACGCCCCACTAGGTGATGACTACTTTAACGTCATGCGTTCCATGCTATCGCGGGAAAGGAACTTCACCCCAGTCACAACCAGCGTGGTGGACAGAAACGTTTTAGCCCGTGGTTCTCAAGAAAAGGTGGTAGATAACATCACCCGTAAAGATGCTGAAGAACACCCGGATTTAATTGTTTTAACCCCCACCTGCACCTCCAGCATTTTGCAAGAAGACTTACACAACTTTGTGGAAAGGGCGCAGTTGGAAGCGAAAGGGGACGTAATGCTGGCGGACGTGAACCATTACCGCTATAACGAACTACAAGCAGCAGACCGGACTCTACAACAAATCGTTCAATATTACATCGAGAAAGCCCGCAAAAAAGGTGAATTACCAGCAGGGAAAACGGCGAAACCCTCAGTTAACATTATCGGGGTTTCTACTCTTGGTTTCCACAATAACCACGATGTCACTGAATTGAAACGATTAATGGCTGATTTGGGAATTGAGGTAAATACTGTTATTCCTGAAGGTGCTTCGGTACACGAGTTAAAAAGTATGCCTCAAGCTTGGTTTAACCTCACTCCTTACCGAGAATTGGGGTTAACTACAGCTAAATATTTAGAAGAAGAATTTGGCACTCCTTACGTAGATATTACACCGATGGGTGTTGTGGAAACTGCAAGATGTATCCGCAAAATTCAGCAGGTAATTAACGCCCAAGGTGCTGAGGTTGATTACGAAGACTTCATTAATGAGCAAACTCTCCATGTATCCCAAGCTGCTTGGTTCTCCCGTTCTATTGACTGTCAGAACTTGACTGGGAAGAAAGCGGTGGTATTTGGTGATAATACCCATGCTGCGGCTTTAACTAAGATTTTGGCACGAGAAATGGGGATTCATGTGGTTTGGGCTGGTACTTATTGCAAGTATGATGCTGACTGGTTTAGAGAACAGGTGAGCGAATATTGCGATGAGGTATTGATTACAGACGATCATGGAGAAATTGGGGATGCGATCGCTCGCGTTGAACCTTCTGCTATATTTGGTACACAGATGGAACGTCACGTTGGTAAACGTTTGGATATTCCTTGCGGTGTGATTGCAGCACCTATTCACGTGCAGAATTTCCCCATTGGTTACAAACCTTTTATGGGTTATGAAGGCACAAATCAAATCACAGATTTAATCTACAATTCCTTTACTTTAGGAATGGAAGATCACTTATTAGAAATCTTTGGTGGACACGATACAAAAGAAGTAATTACCAAAGGAATTTCTGCGGAATCTGGTTTGAATTGGACAAAAGATGGACAAGCAGAATTGAATAAAATTCCTGGGTTTGTGCGCGGGAAAGTGAAGCGAAATACTGAAAAGTTTGCTCGTGAACGTGGGTTTAAAGATATCTCGGCTGAAGTTTTGTATGCAGCTAAGGAGTCTGTAGGGGCGTAGGTTTGAGTTTGGTTATTCTTATTTAACACTTTGTAGGGGTACAGCAATGCTGTACCCTTACTTTTGAAATAACCACGAAGACACGTTCGCGTAGCGTCCCGTTAGGGATAGTACACGAAGGAAGAATACCAAGTAATGTTGTAGCGCTGAAGGAATAATACATAATCTATAAATTAGAACAGTAAAAGTACGGCTATTACTACCTGTAATTATATTTTAATAGTACACAAATACTTCTGTGTAAGCTATGCTTTTAACAGCATAGTTAAATAGTTCAAAATAACCATGCAGTGTTTATTAGTTGTCAAAGACCCTGTACAATTACTAATGAATATATGGATGATATTGTAGAACGTATCCAAGAAGAAATTCTTAATCCAGAAGTAGCACTCCACACGATTTTGCTCAAAGCCAAGCTATTGGCTCATGATCTGAAAAATGATCGTTTAAAGCAGTTGGTTAAGTATGAGTTAGACGGCTATCCAGATATTGATAAAGTACCTGACTATCGTATTTTTTACACACCATTGCTGGCTCACATATCTAATGGATGGAATGGTTATGAAAATCTGCCAATCTCTCTAATTAATACACCTGATTGGTTTCAAAAAAATGCTGACAAAATTAGGTTTTCTCCTGGTATTAAAACAGTTGAAGAATACGCAGCAAGCCAAGATAGTATCACCTTTAGTTGGACTGCGAACCAAATTGCCGTTTGGAACGAATGTAATCCACTTGGAATTGGTGGACATCAATGCTATCAGGTAAAAAAACCCGTCTCTCCTAGTATCTTTGCTCAAATATTACTAACAGTTCGTAGTCGCTTGCAAGATTTTATCCTCGAACTGAGTGATATTCCTTGGAAGATGCCCAAGGACTTAGCATTAAGCGATCAAATTGAAAGGCTTGTATCATTAACAATTTATAACAACGCACAAGGAGGCAATGTGGCAACTTTTGATCAACGTAACCAGAAAGTACAAAATCAAAATAATGCAGCGCGTGATATTAACATCAAAGGTGATATAAATATTGGTGATATTCAGAATACCAATGATTTTATTCGTGAACTACAAAAAGTAAAAAGTGAACTATCAAAAGCTGGTGATGCTCAAATTATTGATGCTGAAATAGTTACTGATGTAGATTACGAAATAGCTACTGCTATCCAAGAGGCTAAAAAACCTACACCTGATAAAAATGCAGTTGTAAGACCGATAGAAAAAGCTAAAAATTTATTAAGTAAAAGTGCTGGTGCTATGGAGTTTGTTACAGCACTTATGAGTCTGATTGCAGCAGGAATAACGTTATTTTAAGCTTAAAGTCTACTCAAGTCCAATAACCGCCTCAGAATGAATTCTGAGTCTAATAGCAAAAGTCGTCTAAAGACGACTAGAATAATCTTTGAGTCCGTTAAAACGGACTTCGGCTATTAGACTGGGAATTAATTCCCAGACGGGTGAGAAAGCAAACTGATAATATTGAAAAATATCAGCTACAGCATGAGGAAAAATCCCACCATGTCCAATCAAACAAACTTAACTGATGCTCGTAATAACGTAAGTTGCTAGTTAGAGAAATTGTCTGAATCAGGATGTCCAGGATTTAAGGATGAACAGGATTAAGACTGAGATTTTATCACCAATTACCTATTACCAGCCTCAACTAGATAACTAGCATCTTGAGTTATTATTGAAGGCTGCTAGAGTTCTTGGTAAGAAAATTCATTTTGAATTGATAGATGCTGTTTAAAGTAGAAAAAATCAAACTCATGGCTGATTATGGATGTTACCCTTTATGGTGGGTGAGTCCTGATAAAATTGGCAATATTGATCCAGAAACATTACCACTGAGTCAAGAAACTATTACCCGTTTAGAAAAATGGGAAGAAAGTTATAATGCAAGTTTGAATTGGGAAGATGCTGGTGACTCTCCTGGTTTTAGTACAGAAGAACAAACCGCTTTTGAGAAAGAAGGTATTAGTTTGTGGAAGCAACTGCAAAAAGAACTTGCACCTAATTATGAAGTTGTTTATTTCAGTGAAATATTACGTAAAGTTATAAATCATCCTAATAATATATTTTTATATTCCTTTTAATAAACTTTTAGTAAAAATTATTACAATAAACTTGACAGCTATTACACCTTGACAAATTCCCTTATCACAAGTTATGAGTACACTTCTACTATTTCCCAAATAGAAGATTTACTGATAAATAAAAATTTATTGCAGATAAATATCACAATACAAACTTATTATTTCCACCATTCAACCGCCCAAATCACCAATTTGTGTATTCACCGAAGTATCTCTCAAAACAATGTAATAAAAGTATCCTAAAAATATCGCAAATTCTTCTAGAGAAAATTAGCAGATGCGTGTTAAGGTTTTAATTTCGTTGTCTTCCCCTAGCGCTTCTGCCCATGCATCTGCATTATTTACACCCCCAACACCTTGAAGAATTAGTCAAGGTTAATGGTATTTCTTTACACATAGCTCAACTAAATTTTAAATCGCTTCAAGGCGTGAATGCTTATGAATATCTGCTGATTTCTGACCAACTCCCCCGCACCAATACTGGCATGATCAAAAACGGCTGGTTACAGCGTTACAGCCACATTACAGAAGGTGGTTGGTGGTGTTCTGGACGCGACCCTCTTAATAATTGGCAAATGATGGAATGGGGATGCTTTAAACCCAGTCAACCCCGACAAAATCAAAATGGCAAATCTATTAAATATGAACATCCTCCCAGCACACCAACACGGGTGTTTTGTTTGCGGGTGACATTGCAAATTTGGCAACAAGTTTCCCAACGTTATCAAATTGCCATGCCTGACAATATTAGCATTACTGAAGATGGTGAAGCAGTCGGTTTTTGGCAATGGGTAATGGCATCTAATATTGCGATAATTATTTGCGAAGGTGTGAAAAAAGCAGCCGCATTATTAACACAAGGATATGCTGCTATTGCTATTCCGGGAATTACCAGCGGTTATCGAGTTATTAAAGATGAATTTGGCAAAGTTACTCGTCGTCAATTAATACCTGATTTAGCTATATTCGCTAAAAATAAACGTAATTTTTATATTTGTTTTGATTTTGAAACTCAAGCTAAAAAAATTGCTGCTGTTAATAATGCTATTTCCCAACTTGGTTGTTTATTTCAACAAGAAAACTGTCCTGTAAAAGTTGTTGAACTACCAGGAAAAGAAAAAGGCGTTGATGACTTTATCGTCGCTAAAGGTGCAATCAGTTTCGATAAAGTTTATCACCAAAGTGTTGATTTAGAAATTTATCTTGCCCAAACTAAACCTCACACAGATTTAACAATTCCGGCTGCACTAACAGTGAAAGTTCCCTATTTAGGTGAACTACCTTTCCCTACCTCTGGTTTAGTGGGAGTTAAATCAGCTAAAGGCACAGGTAAAACCACAGGATTGCAAGCTGTTGTTACTAAAGCTAAAAATCGCAATCAACCAGTTTTATTAATTACTCACAGAATCCTGTTAGGGCGGTTTTTGTGTGAAAAGATTGGGATTAATTGGGGAATAAATAAAACAGAATGGTTTGCGGAAAATGAGCCTGAACTACCAATTACTCAATCTTTCGGTTTATGTGTTGATTCTATTTGGAAATTGAAGCCAGAAGATTGGCGAGGTGCAATAATTATTTTAGATGAAGTTGAACAATCTTTATGGCATTTACTCAATAGTAATACTTGTAAACAAAAGCGGGTAAGAATTCTTAAATTATTCCAAGAACTGATTTCTACAGTTTTAACAACTGGGGGTTTAGTAATTGCTCAAGATGCAGATTTATCAGATGTATCTCTGGAATATTTACAAGGATTATCAGGAATAAAATTAACTCCTTGGGTGGTTGTCAATGAATGGAAACCTCAGCAAGGTTGGGATGTGACTTTTTATGATTCTCCTAACCCAACTCCTTTAATTCATCAACTAGAATTGGATTTAATTGCTGGACGTAAATGTTATGTGACTACAGATAGTCGGACGGGACGTTACAGTTGTGAAACTATTGAAGGTTACTTAAGGCAAAGATTACAGAAATTAAGAAAAGAATTTCCTAATACATTGGTAGTTAGTAGCCATACGACTAATACACCTGGTCATGCAGCGGTTGATTTTATAGGCGCTATTAATCAAAAAATAACTGATTATGAAACCGTTTTTGTTACTCCTAGTTTGGGAACAGGAATTAGTATTGATGTTCAACATTTTGACCGGGTTTATGGCATTTTTCAAGGAGTAATTCCTGACTCAGAAGCACGACAAGCTTTAGCTAGAGTCCGGGATGATGTACCGCGAGTTGTTTGGTGTGCTAAACGCGGTATTGGCTTAATTGGTAGCGGGAGTACAAATTATCGATTGTTATCTTATTGGTATCAGGAAAATCAAAAAGAAAATTTAGCTTTGCTGAGTCATTTACATAAAATAGATGTTGATTTACCTTTGGTTTATGACCCTATTCATTTAAGAACTTGGGCTAAATTATCTGCTAGAGTAAATGCTTCTATTCGTCTCTATCGTCAGTCGATGCAAGATGGTTTAATTACAGATGGGCATCACATTCAAATGCGAAGTAATGCCGTTCAAAATAATATTCTTCGGGATTTACGTTTGGCATTTTTTGCAACTGATGCTAGTGATATAGAAACCCGAAAACGGTTAATATTAGAAATTGTGAAAGTGCAGAAAGATTGGTCGCAAAGTCGCCAAAAGGCTAAAGACATCAAACGCAAAATTCAAGATATTAAAATCCACAATCAATTATTGGCTGCAACTGCTGTCGCTAATGCTAAAGATATTGATTATGTAGAGTATGAACAACTGTTGAGTAAGCATTCTTTGAGTGAAGCCGAACGTCAAGAAATTAATAAATATATCCTCAGACAAAGGTATGGAGTTGAAGTTACTCCGCTGTTGAAGTTACAAGATGATAAAGGATATTATGGACAATTGCTAATTCACTATTATCTAACTCATGAAAGTGAATATTTTCATGTCAGAGATGAGCAAGAATGGTATCAGCAGTTATCTTGGGGTGAGGGTAAGGTTTTTCTGCCCGATTTAAGGACTTATACTCTGAAGGTTGAAGCTATGATAGCATTAGGAATGCTCCAGTTTTTGGAACCAGAAAGAGTGTTTAGTGAAAGTGATGCTGATTTAATTTGGCTAAAAAATGTTGCTGTTCAGAATAGTAAACATATTAAAAGAGCGCTGGGTATTGATTTGGTGAGAGGAAACGAAGTTGTTTCTGGAATTAAGATAATTAGCCGCATATTAAATTTGTTGGGTTTGCGGTTGAAACAGGTAAATGATGTCTATCAAATTGATTTAGAATCATTAACAGATGGTAGAGAAAAAATATTTGCAGTTTGGCAGCAAAGAGATGAGTTGATGTTAAATCATTTGCAAGGTGTTGATTGTGTTTTAGAATTGAAGGGTGGGCGATTAGAAGTTGCTACTACTTAGATTAATTGTCTGGTAAATGAATTACATTTTTTTTGTCTCACGCAGAGGCGCAGAGGCGCAAAGAGGAATGAAGAGAGTTTAGCGCAGGCTCACAAAGAAATGGTATCAAAGGAGAGGATTTGTAGATTTTGCCTACAATGATAATAATGCTATTTGCAGGTGCGACTGCTTAATCACAAAAAAATTACATGAATGCTGAAGAGTTGATAAATCAGGGATTAAAGAAAAAGTTAGGGGGTGATTTTGAAGAAGCTATTGCGCTATTTAACCAAGCAATAGAGTTAGAACCTATTCTAGCTCAAGCTTACCAAGGACGGGGAAATGTTTACTTGGTTTTAGAAGAATATGAAAAAGCGATCGCAGATTATCAGCAAGCAATAGATAATAGTACTCAGTCAGAGCAGAATCTCAATGTCGATATTGCTAAGGCTTTCCATGGCCGGGGGTTAGCTAATTTTAATCGCGGGAATTATCAGGAAGCTATTGCAGATATCAACAAAGCTTTGGAGTATTATCCTAATTTTGCCGTAGCTTATAGTAATCGGGGTAATATTTACCATAGTATTGGCCAGTATGCAGAAGCGATCGCAGATTATAATCAAGCAATAGCCCTAAATCCCAACTTTGCCGAAGCTTATCATAATCGTGGTAATACCCGTTACGCTCTTCAAGAATATCAGGGTGCGACCGCAGATTATAATCAAGCAATAGATCTAAAACCCAACTTTGCGGAAGCTTACTACAACCGAGCTTTGTTATTTTGTCATCTTGCCAGATATGACAAAGCCATGCAAGACTTTAACCAAGCTATCAAACTCAATCCTGATGATGTTCAAGCATACTACCAGCGGGGTTTGCTGCGTAGTACTTTGGGAGATGATCAAGCAGCAATTCAAGACTTTAACCAAGCATTGCAAGAAAATCCTACCCTAGATATAGTTTACGGCTTTCGGGCTAATGCGCGTCAGCGATTGGGAGACTATCAAGGTGCAATAGAAGATAGCAATCGACAAATACAACTTAATCCTACTTTAGCTACAGGATATTGCGATCGCGCTACGGCTCGATATTCTCTAGAAAATTATCAAGGCGCAATTGAAGATTATAATCAAGCATTGCAGATAAATTCAAATTTAGCAAATGCTTATTATGGAAGAGCTATTGCTTATCAAGCTTTAGAAGATTTTTCCGCAGCAATTGCAGATCATACTCAAGCAATCAAAATTGAACCGCATTTTCCCCAAGCTTACTGTAATCGGGGTAACGCTCGGTGGTTGCAAGGAAATGAACAGGGAGCAATTGCAGACTATAACCAAGCAATAGCACAAAATCCCGATTTAGTCACAGCTTATTACAACCGGGGTTTGAGCCGCTATGCCTTAAAAGACTTCGTAGGCGCAATCCAAGATTATACTCAAGCATTACGGTTAAATCCCCAATCATCTACATTTTATAGCGATCGCGCTAATGCCTACTATGCCCTACAAGACTATCAAAAAGCAATAGCCGATTACAACCAGGCAATAATCATCAATTCTCAGGTAGCTGAGGACTGGTTTAACAGGGGTCGCAGCCATTTTTGGTTAGGAAACTCAAAAGCAGCGCTAAGAGACTTAAATCAAGCCTTAAAACTGCAACCGTCTTCAGCTTCCGCTTATCTAATGCGGGCAAATATTCGCCGACATTTGGGAGATAAGCAAAATGCTATTGACGACTTCCGCAAATCAGCGAACCTTTATTATCAAGAAGGAAAAATAAAAAACTACCGACAAATTATTAAACTGATAGAAGAAATCCAAACTTAGTACCGCTTCGCGTAATTTGTAATTCGTAATTACCGTTCCGTAAGGGTTTTACACATTTAAAATGGTCTGTTTATTTCCGCCGGACTGTACTAGTCCTATCACTAACAACAGTGTAAGATTAGCTATTTTCTTCCTTCTTTCTTCCTTCTTTGCTTCTCCGCGTCCCTATTTCCCCGCGTCTGTCCATCTTAAAGTGAAGCGGTATCAGAACCATAGGCAACCCGCAGACTTTGAACTAAAATCACCAAAGAAGCCACAGCCATCAAACCACCCCAAAACCAATAAGGTAAAAGCAAATACCGCTGCATTTGAGCCGTATCAGAAAGTCCCAAAGAACCAGCACTATAGCTAAATAGATAATTTAATTGATGATAGGTACTCACGCAAGCTTGCACACCTAAAAATTGAATTGCAAACCCTTGTACCCAACGAGGAGCCTTCAAAGCAATTCCCAGAATAATAATACCCAACACCGGAATTGCAATCAACCCAAACCAAGAACGCACCCAAACTAATGTGGACAGCAGCAACAAACCGCCTAAAATCTTCAAACTCAAAGAAGCTGCTTTAAAACTACGAGAAGCGAGAATCAAAGCTGCACCGGTGATAGGTGGACCCATTGGCCCTGCGGCAGCTACCATTGCTGGCCCAATCGGACCCAAGGTTGAGCGCATAGTATAAGTAGCTACACCAGAACCATTACTAAAAATTTCCAACTTCTGAAAATTTCCCCCTAACATCAGCGCCATCAAGCCGTGACCCATTTCGTGAAACCAAGTGGCTAAAATGGTGAAGGGGTATAAAATATAATCACCGTTTGGTAATTGCCACAAAAATACAGTAGCGATCGCTGCTCCTATTAGCCAATTTAACCCCATGCGTTCAACTTCGGTGGGGGCTTCTTGAGTCAGGAAGGGTGGAAAATCTTTTGGTTCCCTCATTGGTTAGGTTCCTAATTATGAATTCGTAATTGGTAATTATTCATTATTAATTACCAATTACAAACTAAGGATTACGAATTATTTGTCTAAGAAAGTTGAAATAAGAACGTTACCAAATCTCCTTTACCCAGACTGATGCGATCGCCTGGACGTAAGCGGTGTCTGTTCCCTGGTAATAGCGGCAAATTATTAATGTAAGTGCCGTTGGAACTACCGACATCTTCAATATAATGAGCATCTCCCTCAACGCGAATATCTGCATGAATCCGCGAGACAATTTCGGAACTTGGAAATCCAGCTACATCGATATCGGGAGGAATTCGGTCATTAGGCTTACCAATATGCACCACAGAGAGATTTTGCGGCAATTCAATTTCCTGATTACTTTGGACATGAAATAGCCGCGCCACAACTTGCTGTAATTGAGTTCTCGATGCAGTGACTGTTTGTAGTACTGGTTCCGGTTCCGGTGCGGCTTGAGGCACAAAAACTGGTTCTGGCTCAGGTGCTGGTGGTGTAAAAACAACCGGCTCAGGAACTACAGCTATAGGTGGAGGTGGTGCTACAGGTGGCAGTGGGGGGGTAATTTCTGCCACAACTGGAGGTGCTACAGGTGGCAAGGGTGGGGTGCTTTCCGCCACAACTGGAGGTGCTACAGGTGGCAGTGGGGGGGTAATTTCTGCCACAACTGGAGGTGCTACAGGCGGTAGTGGTGGGGTAACTTCCGCCACAACTGGTGGTGTGACAGGCGGCAGTGGAGGTGTTGGTATTGGTTCGGGCGCTACTGAAACTACTGTAGGTGGAAGGGTAGAATTAGCAGGAGTGTTGAGTCCCAGAGCATCAGGTTGTAAAAGTTCTAACATGGGGTCAGGTGTAACCAATGGTGGTACTTCCACTGGGATGTCAGGAGCAACGGTTGGTGCTACTGCTGTGGCAACCATTGCAGCGTTTGAGTGTAGGTTATAGCCACACTGACCACAGAAAGCAGCATCTGCCTGCACTGTTGCCCCACAGCTAGGGCAATTAGTAGTCGCTGGCAAGGGTGTATAGCAAGCTTCACACTGAACAGCGCCGTCTGGGTTGGGATGATTGCAATTCGGGCAGACGATCATGGATTTAAGCCTTTGTCAAGGTCATCGTAAAATATAGTACTAGCAAGCAGAATTGAAGAAGACACGGGGACGCGGGGACACGGAGACGCTCTTACACCCCATCTCTAAAGCCAGGGGATTCCAGCAAGGAATGTCTTTTTTCTTCTCCACGACTGTAGTCGGGGGCTTGAAACCATTTGCGTCGAACGTCGGACACAGGCGACTCTCCGCATCTGGAGCGTCCTCTTCTGTCAGTTATCAGTTTATTCACTGTTGACTGATTTAAGGTTTTAAGGTTTCAGTTCCAAACCAGCTGCTGCATCCAGCAGCCACACAAGTTCTCCTTGGGGTTTAATTAAGCGAGATGGATAAGTGAAATCATCAGCTTCGGGTGCGAAGACTTGGGCTAAAGCAGGTCTTTTATTAGCGCCGGCAGCTAAAAAAATCACACTGCGAGCAGCGTTGATGAATGGGTAAGTGAAGGTAATGCGCTGACTAGTGTCTTTATTACCCACAGTAATCAAGCGATCGCATACTTTAAGCGCTTCTGTATGGGGAAACAATGATGCAGTATGGGCATCATCACCCATTCCCAATAAAACTACATCCAATGCGGGAAACTTTCCTGGTGCAGAATGGAAAAATTCTTGCAGATGCTGTTCATACTTAGCAGCATCTACCGCTGGATTGGCTGATAAAGTTGGTACAGCATGAATGTTTGCTGCTGGCATAGGAACACGATCTAGCCAAGCGCGACGTGCCATCAGTTCATTGCTATCAGGATGATCTGGTGCGACATAACGCTCATCTCCCCAGAACACATGAATTTTATCCCAAGGCAGCTTTTGATTACCGATGGCTTCATACAACGGCTTAGGTGTGCTACCACCAGATAAGGCAATAGTAAATTGTCCTCGTTGCTGAATGGCAGTTTCCAATTTGGATAAGATCAAATCTAGCGCCCGTGCAACCAGCGCTGGTTGATCCGGTAGAACTTCAACCGTTTTGTTCATGGCTTCATCATTACATAACCGGCTTCCAGCAATACAATACCGAACTTCTGACAGTTTCCCTTTTTAACTTTTGAAACTTTTAACATCATCCAGTTAATGGGGAAATAATCAACCTAGAGGTTCTTTATCACCATTCATGGTCATTTGTCAGTAGTCAGTTGTACTAACCGCCAATAATCAGCGCAGAGGACAGCTTTTAGAATAAAGCTCCCTGTAGAAGAAAGTAGCGAATCAATAGCATACTTTAACAAGTCTAGTTCTTGATGCTCACAGAACTGGTTAACAAATATTATGTTCACAGGTGAAGAAAGTTGACATTCTCACCGGGCTAAAGCCACGGTGATTCCTAAGACTCACGACTTAGGTTTCTGTTTCTGTCCCTTACGGGTTTTTTGCAACTGCCCTTTAGACTTATGCCTATCAGGTCTTACGTTCGCTCCACAGACTGTAACGGTGTGTCCCACCGCCACGCCAGTTGCCTCAAGTCGGGAAACCCGCCCACGGCACTGGCTCAAAATATTCTTAGCTGCGTTGATATCCCGGTCGTGGTGCGTCCCGCAGTTAGGGCAATCCCACTCACGTACATTCAACGGCAGTTTATCAACGATATGCCCACAATGCCCACAGCGTTTAGAACTGGGGAACCATCGGTCAATTTTTACCAGGGTACGACCAGGGAGCAACGCGATTTTGTGAGGTGGGGCAAAAAAAGTGCGATCGCCAAGTTAAAAACAGGCATCGCTAAAATATTTTTCTGAAATTAATGTTAAATAAAT